>JAKFYH010000025.1 GCA_021730945.1 Acidobacteriota bacterium
GCCGAACGGCGCCGGCTCGAAACTCGTCACTGAACTGCCGCCGGACTCGTCGGCCGGCCTTGCTTGATCCCATACGTGCCATCGTATCCACCTTTCGGAAGGTGTCCACGAAATCGGGTCAAGCTCAAGTTGCCAAGGTCTTGCGAAGGTCGTTGATCTGATGTGTTGTTCTGTTGATTACGATGCCTTCGTCTTTAGTACGCTTAAAGCCAATACTTGCGAAGTCCGCTTCGTCGTCAATCAGAAGGACGCGTCGTGTCAGGAGCTGTTTGTACTTGGTCGCGAAGATGCTCTTTAATCGGTCCAGGTTATCTGGCTGCTTCTTGGAGACGAAGATCAGCTTCTGATTCAGTTCATACGGCGTCAGGGTTTCGGGGACATTCATGACATCGAAGACCTGCAGCTTGTCGGTTTGAACGAATGTGCTGAAGTCCTTCTTGACCCTAGTAACCGTTTGTTCGCTAAGTGCTTTCGTGCCCTTGGTGAGGACGACCGCAATGTCAAAGCCGTTGTCGAAAGCCAAGGCCGTCACAGCGAGGAAGGTCTTGGTCTTTCCGGACTGGATCTTCCCCAGCAACATCCCGGGATGGTCCGCCGTGGTTGTCGTGTCCAGCAAGGCCTCGACGGTCTCGCGCACGCACGAATGGTCGTCCGTCCTGAACTTGTCTGGATTGCTGGTGAAGGGGACGTAAAACGATCCGTTCAGCTTGAGCTGTGCCACGAATTGACCTCTTGGGGTGTCTGCGGTGAGTCGACTTGAAACCTTACGGTCGCTTCTTGGAAAGCGTGAAGAGTTCACCCGATCGACGTTTGGCACGAACGGCCTTCCGCCTTAGCACTCTGGGAGTCGAACGTCGCGACACCTCGGATGATTCCGACAGCATAAGAGGCGAGTTGGCATCCAGCATGCCGGCTGACTCCGATTCCATAAAGTCTCGGCGCTCGAACAAGGCTCTTGGAACAGCTCTCTGAACCAGGGGACGATCCGGACGCGCAAACCAGTTGCGAAATTCTGGAGGGACGCTCAGGTTTGATTCTTCAACATCGGCCGGCGCCCACGGCTGTGCCGGGGGCAGCTCATAGGTAGCACCGAAGAGCTCGTCAAGCAGCGTCACCGTCGCCCACGATGAAGCTGCAGAGAGAACATCGGCCGGAGGAAGCGCGGGCCCCTTGATCTCAGGACGAGGAGACCCGTCGTGGGCTGCGTACACACGCGAATCAAACTCAACCCCGGCACCAGTCAGATGACCGGTATCGCTAATGGTCGCTTCGTACAAGACCTCAATAGCCCCCTCATCGTCGAGCAGCGAAACGACGATGTTCTTGTCGACGTTCTTGAGGTTCTTGTAGTCCTCCTGAGATCGCCCAAACACAGTCAGTCTGCGGTGGGCATCGAGGAGGGCACGTGAGCCTCGAAGTTCAAGCACCAAGATTGGCTCCTCGGGAGGGATGCCCTGAAGCCACTTGTAGTAGTCGACCGCATTGGGGTCAAAGGGCTCACACTTCAAGCGGACCTGGTCAAGGAACGTTGCTGAGCTCCCGTAGAGTTCAGCATCTCGGTTCAACGTGACCCGGAGAGATGCCTCGACATTCACGCCTGTCAACGCACGGGCGGTCCAGTTGTGGCTTCCGACCCACAGTTCTGACGCCCCTGCACCATCAAAGAGAAGCATTTTGGGGTGGAGCAGGTGAAGTGGGACTTGCGACTTGAGCTCGCCAGGCTGAGGTACCGGGCTCAAGAGGTAGAGAAATACCTTCGCGCCGGCCACGACCATCTCGCACAGTCGGTCGATGTCGGTCGGCAGATGAATGTCGACGCAGAGATATCCCTCACCGCTGAGACACCGAATGAGGTCAGCGCCAACCCTCTTGTGGTCCACGCACCAGTACGCCACCGCGGCACGCATGGAGGTGGATTGACGCAGAGAGGATTGCAACCTCCGGACGACCTCGCGGTCGTCAAAGGGCGGAACGAGCTCGATCTCGGATATGCCTGCTACGGAACCGCCCAAGGGACCTCCCAGTCGCTGCGTGTTGCTTGGTGTCGCATCCTATCTCAGGTGCGGAGCGCGTGTGAAACCGGGGCCTTTAACCGGCTAGAATGCGCAGCATGTTGACGTCAATGAGGATCGCATGAAGTTGGTCATCCCGAACGAAGCGCAGCTGCGCCGCCCAGAACCGAGGCTGTTTGCCAACGAAGTTCAGTTGCAGCGGTTTGTCGAGGACCGCGTCTTGCCGAGCTCTGGATTTGAAGTCGTCTCCAGTTCTGAGCAACCAGGGAAGCGACTAGGAAGAATAGACACGACGGCGGTGAGTGCGGATGGTATTCCGGTCATTGTCGAGTACAAGCATGACGAAGTCGATGGTGGCGCCATGAGCCAGCTCGAAAAGTATCGACACTGGTTGTTGGATCACCGCGAGTTGTTCGAAGAGTCGGCTAAGTCCCAGCTACAAGGCGCCAGCGTCAAGTGGGAGGAGCTGCATAGCGTAGCGGTGGGCTACCGATTCCGACTGGACCATCCTCCCATCTCATACGAAGAAGCCGCCGTGACACTCCTGCATTACGGCTATGGCGAAGACAATAACGTTTGGATACGTGAAGTTGAACGAGGCCTGATCGGTGGCGGACCCCACCCAAAGGTCAGCAAAGACGATTCACTGGACAAGCATCTCGCGAAGACCACGCCTGCGGCAAGACTGGCCTTTGAGGACCTGAGGTACCGCCTAAAGGGCATTGGCCTTGACGAAAGAATTCACGGCAAGAACCGAGTCAGGTACTGGAGCTCTATGCTGGCGGTGGAACTGACCTTCACCGACGTTGCCATCCAGTGCTTCTTTGTTGGCGACGGCGTAGAAGACCCTGAAGGGCGAACGCGTGCGACCTCCAAAGGTAGCTGGAATTGGACGTGCGGAGTAGCGGGCCAGGCCGACGTTGACTACGCATTTCGAGTGATTCGAGATGCGATCGGGAGGTCGAGTGATGTCTGACCATGCCACGTGTCAGGCCAGAGACGAGCTATGTTTGATCGGTCGGACTGGAATTCACAGTATCGGGTAAACATCCTTCGGACAGCCCGAACCGCTCAACCAAATCAGACCAGACGACAAAGCCCAGCAGGCGATGAGAAAGCGACGCACGTTCAACCGGCGACAGATGGGGAAGGCTGCGATCGAGACTTGAGCGGGCTTCGGCCATCCCCGCGACGCCGTCGCGCTCGTTTTCGACCCCGAGAATTACGCCAAACTGCCGTCCGCCCGCCAGAACTTGGGCGCTCTCCACGTTCCGCCAAAGCTGGCTTCGATGCTTGAACCATCGTGTCGATGCGGAGACGGTCTCGGTCCTCTTCCCTTCAATCAGCAACAACCAGGAATCGGTCATGAGGCAACAGTCGGTGTGGGTGAACCCTTCAAATGCCCACCATTGGTGCCGGCTGTTATCTGCGCCACACTGGAGGAGCTGGGTCACCCCTTCTAACTGAGCGACCTTTACTTCGGATGAGTCGTCGGAGAAGAGTCGTCGACGCCATTCCACAGCTGTAGGGCTACTCGCGCCAAGCTGCGTGCGGTCTGCGACCTGCATCTCGTTCGGATGCTCGAGCAGCCAGTGGAGAAATCGTCCTGGAGGCGCAATCGTTCGCTCGAACACTCGCCCAAGACGGGCATTCCTGGCGCGAGGCGTTTCGGTAGGCAACAGCTCTCCCATGTCGCCAACCACGGTGGCGTTTCCGCCCTGAGCAGCCGCCAGTTCGCAAAGCTCCTGCAACCAGCCGCGGCCAGTGGGCCAGCGGTCGAGCAGGTCATTGAAGACGGGCCGGACACGTGTTTCTGAGCTGTTCTTCGAGCCCATGACGGCGGATTATGCCATCCCTTGCTGAACCGGCGGCATCCGACCTTCCAATCGAATACACTGCGGGCGATCGCAATGCGTTACTGGTGGGTAAACCAGAATCAGACCTACACCACTGAGGTTCGCGGCAACTTCATGTGGTCGCCGAAGGCCAACGCTAACGGTGCGCGCAATCCTTTCTATGACTTCATGCGCGAGGTCGCCGTCGGTGACATCGTCTTCTCTTTCTGCGACACGCGAATCAAGGCCTTGGGGGTGGTCACTGGCCCGGCCCAGACAGCGCCGAAGCCAGACTTTGGCAGTGCCGGCTCCAACTGGTCGAAGGAAGGCTGGTACGTCCCGGTCTACTACTGCGCGTTCGACTTGCCAATCCGTCCAAAGGACCACATGGCGATCATCGGACCGTTTCTTCCGAGCCGATACTCGCCGCTCCAGTTGAGCGGCGACGGCCTTCAGGGCGTCTATCTGACCGTCGTCCCGGAGCCTCTCGCGAACGCTCTGATTGGGTTGATGGGCCAGCAGTTCTACGACGCTTTAGCCGTCGTGACCGGATTCCCGATTGCGCCAGACCTTGAAGAAGCGGATGACATCACGTTTGGCCCTGACATGGGACCGACGTTCAAAGATCAGCTGATCAAGGCTCGACGCGGCCAGGGTGTGTTCCGGTCGAACGTGCTGCTCACCGAAGAGTCATGCAGGGTCACGGGAGTCAGCGATCCCAAGCATCTGAGGGCGAGCCACATCAAGCCGTGGAAGGTAGCGAACGATTCCGAGCGCCTGAGCGGCTTCAATGGGCTCCTTCTCTCGCCGCATATCGACCACTTGTTTGACAAGGGCTACATCAGCTTCTCCAATAGTCAGGAGCTGTTAGTCGTGCCGGAGGTGAAAGCCGATTTGTTGGAAAAGTGGGGAATCGACCCGGGTACGCGGGTTGGCGACTTCAATCGAGAGCAGAAGAGCTTTATGGAGTTCCATCGGATCGAGATCTTCAAGGGGCCGTGGCCGTAGGCCATGCGACGAGTCCGGAGCGCTACCTCGACTAACGATGGAGAGGCTGAAGAGACGAGATGCGGATCGTAAGCTGGAACATGAATCATTGCCTGCGCTCAATCCCAGCGCGCAAGCTGGCGTGGGAGTACCTGCGGGACGAATTGAAGGCAGACCTCGCAATTGTGCAAGAGGCATCGCCGCCGAAGGGCCTCATGTCCGTCTACCATCCGATCAACGAGAAGCATCCGCGCTACAGATGGGGTTCAGCGGTCGTCGCTCTTAGCCCAGATCTGGTTCTCCGCGAGCGTCCTCGAGTGCCACTTGCGGACTGTCAGATGAAACCGGTGGCAGCGAACGAACTGCCAGACAGTCACCCGGGGGCATGCGCCGTGGCAGATGTACTGGGCGCACATGGGCAGACCCTATTCACGGCGATTAGCCTCTACGGTCAGTGGGAGGTAATGGGGAACGGCCAGATGTACTCCTGCGCGCGACTTCACCGAATGATCTCGGACTTGACCGGGGTGCTCGCCACTTCGCGCCGTAAACCGGTTGTCGTAGCCGGAGACTTGAATCTGACAACGCAGGTAGCGTACGAAAAGCAGACCCAGGCTGAGACCGACGGAGCCGCAGCGGCCTTCGCTCGCTTGCGCGCGTGGGGCCTGACGGATTGCATAAGCCATACTCGGACAAGTAGGCCACGCCTGCCGAACTGTAGTTGCTCTGACGGCGACAACTGCTCTCATGTCCAGACGTTCCGGCTTGGCAACCGCACCAGCAGCCGCCCTACACAGCTCGACTACGCCTTCATTTCAAACTCGATGACGCCGAAGCTTAAGGAGTGCCGTGTCGTTCATGACGAAGCGGCCTGGCAACTGAGCGATCACTGCCCGATCGTTCTTGAACTAACTTGACCCCCAGCCAACGTAAGAAGTCACCCGTGGCAGCGGCCTCGTCGCCCTTTCGAACGAAGGCCTATCTGCGCTCCCTGGCCGGAGCATGGGGTGACACTCGGGTCGCCGAGTTGGGAATCCGGATCAATCCGCGCTTGGTGTCAACCGTCGCCCGTTTGATGGTCCACGAAGGCGTGATCGAGCTAAACCCGACGGTTGCGGCACTCGACTTACGGAACTGGCGGGAGGTCATTTGCCACGAAGCGGCTCATTTTGCTGTGTTGCAACGGCGCCGCAAGGTACTGCGACCCCATGGACCGGAATGGGCGGCACTGGTCCAACAGGCTGGGTTCGAGCCCAAAGCCTCCCGCGTCCGCTGCGGGCAGTCAAAGCAGAGGCGGCCGGCGACGAAGCGGGCCCTTCTGCACACCTGTCCCGTGTGTCACTTCTCGAAGCGCGCGGCTCGGCAGATGCCCCGGTGGCGCTGCCCTGAATGCCGGTCGATTGGACTCGACGGACTGCTGAGAGTCGAGCGCAGCCCTGGTTAGTGTTCATATGAATGATTCGCCCTGCCCCTTTTGCGATCCCGCGACTGACCGAATCATCTTCGAGACCGGCTTAGTCTTCGGCGTGTGGGATGCCTTTGCCGTTTCGGACGGTCATGCGCTCGTGGTGACACGCCGCCATGTGGCGAGCTGGTTCGATGCCACGCCAGCTGAGCGAGCTGCCCTGACGGAGGGCATCGCCACGGCCCGCGAGGCTGTGCAACGTACTCACGCACCTGCCGGCTTCAACATTGGCATCAATGTCGGCGAGGCAGCGGGCCAAACGATTCCACACCTCCACGTCCACGTCATTCCCCGGTATTCCGGTGACGTTTCGGATCCCCGTGGCGGCGTTCGCCATGTCATTCCAGGGCGCGGCAACTACTTGCTCGCCCCGACTTTGTGGGGTGGCTCAGATAGGCGCCTGGTCACAGGTGGCGATGATCCACTCTTACCTCACATCGTCTCTGCGTTGGCCACCGCCGACCGTGCCGACATCGTCGTCAGTTTCGTGCTGGAGAGTGGCGTTGACAGGGTCTTTGAGCACCTGAGAGACCTGCTGGACCGTGGCGGGCAACTCCGAATCCTGACCGGCGACTACCTCGGCATTAGCGAGCCTGACGCGTTAATGCGTCTACTTGACCTCGAAGGCAACGTGATTCGCCGCGTTTACGAGACGGGCTCCCCAGTTGCTCCTGGGCAGGCGCGCATGGTGCGTTCTTTTCACCCCAAGGCGTACATCTTTACGAACGGAGCTTGGGGCGCGGCGTTTGTGGGCAGCTCGAACCTGAGCGCGTCCGCCCTGACCAGCGCCGTGGAATGGAATTACCGGGTGGTGCCCTCTAGCGACCATGGTGGATTTGCGGAAATTGTTGGCTCGTTTGAAAGCCTGTTCCGCCACCCGTCGACCAAGCAGCTGGATGCCGATTGGATTGAGCAGTATCGGACCAGGCGAGCGATTCAGCGGCCAATTGTTGAAGCCGTAGATGTGGCACCCGAGGCGCCAAAGCCGCCGGTTGAACCGAACGAAGTGCAAGTTGCAGCTCTGGAGGCTCTGCAGGCGACACGTGCCAAGGGCAACCACGCCGGCCTAGTCGTGCTTGCGACTGGGTTAGGCAAGACCTGGCTCTCAGCCTTCGATTCGAATCGACCTGAGTTCAAGCGGGTGCTCTTCGTCGCGCATCGGGAGGAGATTCTCAACCAGGCCCACGCCACGTTCAGACGGATTCGACCCGGAGCCAACCTTGGGCACTTTACGGGCGAAAAGAAGGAGGGGACCGCGGATGTCTTGTTCGCCTCGATTCAGACGCTCAGCCGACGCGAGCACCTGGAACAGTTCGCTCCAGAATCCTTCGACTACATCGTCATCGACGAGTTCCACCACGCCTCTGCTGCCTCTTACCGGAAGCTGATCAGCTACTTCAACCCCACGTTCCTGCTGGGCCTTACGGCGACGCCTGAACGCAGTGACGGTGGAGACCTCTTGGCGCTGTGTCAGCAGAACTTGGTCTATCGGTGTGACCTGGTTGAAGGCGTTCGGCGAGCGCTGCTATCGCCGTTTTCGTACTTCGGCGTACCAGACGAAGTGGACTACGTGAATATTCCCTGGCGCGGCACGCGCTTTGACGAGGAAGCGCTGACCACCGCCGTGGCGACACAACGTCGGGCGGCAAATGCCCTTGAGCAGTTTCGCTTACGCGCCGCCAAGCGAGCACTGGGATTCTGCGTCTCGATGAGGCACGCGGATTTCATGGCCTCATTCTTCTCGGCCCAAGGCGTTCGCGCGGTGGCTGTGCACTCCGGACCCACGTCTGCGCCACGCGCCTTGTCGCTCGAGCAACTCGAAAAGGGCGAGCTCGACATCGTCTTTGCCGTGGACATGTTCAACGAGGGTGTCGACCTGCCGACCCTGGATACGGTGATGATGCTTCGTCCCACAGAGTCGAAGATCCTGTGGCTTCAGCAGTTCGGTCGGGGTCTACGACTCTCGCCTGGAAAAGAGCGGCTCACTGTTATCGACTACATCGGCAACCATCGGGTCTTCCTGTTGAAGCCTCAGACGCTGTTCAACCTTCCGCCGGGCGATCGGGAGGTGTACAACCTGATTGAGCGGCTGCAGAGCCACACCCAAGAGCTGCCGCCGGGCTGTGAAGTCACCTACGAACTCGAAGCTATCAACATCCTCAAGTCGCTGCTCCGTCGAAGCGCCACCCAAGACGAAGCGCTTCAACGGTATTACGAGGACTTCCGAACTGTCCATGGCGTCCGCCCGACCGCGGTGGAAGCCTACCACGATGGTTACAACCCGAGGTCTGTTCGCGAGCGTTCGGGCTCGTGGACGCAGTTCGTCGCCGCCATGGGAGACCTCACGCCGGAACAACGGCGAGCGCTAGAACTCTACAAAGGCTTCATCACATCTCTCGATGCGACTGAGATGGTAAAGAGTTACAAGATGCTCGTCTTGTTAGCGATGATTAGCGCCGATCGATTTCCCGGTGCTATCGCCATCGACGACCTGGCGGGCGAGGTCGAGCGGCTGGCGACGCGAACCACGCTGGCAGGCGCAGACTTGGGGCAGGCTCTGGGTGACAGGCGGGCGCTCATTCGATTGCTCGAGCAGAACCCAATCGCCGCATGGTCGGGTGGGCGGGGCACCGGCGGTGTTTCATACTTCGCCTACGAGAACGGCACCTTCAAGACATCGTTCGGCGATGGGCAGGATGTGGCTGGCGCGGTTCAAGAGATTGCTCGTGAACTGGCGGAGTGGCGACTGGCTGAATACCTGGATCGGGCTCATCGAGACAAAGCCGACTTTACGACCCTCAAGGTGAGCCATTCAAGCGGCAGTCCCATCCTCTTCCTTCCGACAGGCGACGAGCGCGCAGATCTCCCCAATGGCTGGACGCCTCTCCAGATCGACGGCGAGACCTACCAGGCCAATTTCGTGAAGATTGCCGTGAATGTCGTGCGCAAAGATGGAGACGACGCGAATCAGTTGTCGCGAATCTTGCGCGGCTGGTTCGGAGCGGACGCGGGCGCACCGGGGACCGGGCACGCGGTCTCGCTTCAGCTGAAGGGTTCCGAATGGCACTTGAGCCCGCTCGGCCGGCGACGGGGCGAGCTCAAACTCTGGCAGAGCTACTCGCGCGAAGAGATTCCCGGGCTCTTTGGCTTGGAGTTCTCGACCGCGATCTGGAACGCCGGCTTTGTCCAAAGGCCTGGCCACCTCTTCCTGCTTGTCACTCTCGACAAGTCTGGCCATGCGGAGGACTTCAAGTATCACGACCGGTTCATCAGTCCGACGGAGTTCGAGTGGCAGAGCCAGAACCGAACGTCACAAGATAGCCCTGTTGGTAGAGCGATCCGAGACCATGCAGCGGAGGGCTTCGTCGTGCATCTGTTCGTGCGCGGTGAGAAGAAGCGTCCCGGTGGTGGTTCAGCGCCATTCATTTACTGCGGTGACGTGCGCTTCGTTTCATGGGAGGGCGACAAGCCAATTACCGTGAAATGGCAGCTTTCCGCTCTTGTCCCGGACAGTATCTGGAAGACGGTTCGCAATGAACACTGACCTGCCGCAAAGAGTTCACTCGGTCGTGCCTGGAACGCATCGGTGGCGGCTCATTCTTCGCCAACTTCCAAGTCGTCCCAATCAAGGATGTGCGCGATCGCGGGCCGGCCTTCGGTTCGCCGCTCTTCGTCGGATCTCGGATCATTGAGCGACGCAACCCACTGGGCTTTGCCAGTCATCCAGAGGGCGATGTTCGTTGCCAGGCCCTTGCGATAGAAAATGTCCGGGAAAAATGCATTGAACGCCACCGTGTCATTTTTTCCGTCCGGAGGAACACACCAGCCGCCGTGCAAACAGCTCATCAGCGATACCCCTTTCGCTTCTATCAGGTTGAGTAGGGCGGCATTCTCTGCTGGAGTTCGGTCGAACGGAGGCGACCAGAGCTTGAGTGTCACATGCAGTCCACTGCCAACGTTGGGGTGCCGTTTCTGCGTGTCGAATTGAAGCAGAGAACTGAAGTCACGATAAGGAAACTCGACGTTGGCGCCCGTGTCGTCACCGGTCGCAAGCAGACTGGCCCGCCGTAGGATTGCCAGCGCATCCGTCATTGCCTCCCCGCTCCATTGAGACGGCTCGTCGCTCTGTCGCGCACGGATGCTATTCACCATTGTCGTCAGGTCGTCCGGAGTAGGCCTAGGCCCCGAGGTCGGGTGTCCCGTCGCCGCAGCGTGACCGCGAAGTAAAGAGGCGATGCCGGGGCCCATGTGTTCGGCTTCCGCCACCTGAATCGCTGCGACGAGCGCGAAGTGGTCGGGCAACCATGAAAGGACAGCCTCATGGACAATTGCGCTGGCGATCAAACTCACAACACCATCGTTCCCTAGGACTACTGCGCTTACGGTGGCGGCTGCAGCGTTGATTTCGCTCAGCACTTGGTAGGAAGAGTCCTCCAAGGCAACGCCCGTCGCGATGGGCGTTCGCGCGATCAAGCGAGAGACGAGGATTCCATTCGACATAGTGGCTTCAGACGCCACTAGTTCTTGGCAGTACCGGCCACTCCACCACCTGAAACGGCGACTGTCGCGAATGCTCCACTGTTCATCAATGAGCATTCGTGTGAAGATCGCGTCGAGCGCCGTGGGCCCTGGATTCACGTCGGTCATTGACGGATTCTAATCTTCTAGAAGCGTGCAGCAACCAGCGATGTCGCCGGTCGCTCGTCAGCCAAATCGGTCCGGCACCCACGGAGCCAGAAGTCTCGCCCAAGGGTTACTATGGCGCACTGACCATGAACAGTGACCTGCGACGCCTTGTCCACGACCGTCTCGTTTCCGAGGATCTGGTCCAGAAGAACTGGAGCAACCTCGTCCTCGCCGCATGCGATGGCGAAGACGCCTTGGCCGGCGTTCTCAGCAACACCAAGGCGGCACCTCCGGACACCGAGAAATCGACGGTAACAAAGGGCACAGGCGCATACCTCACCGCCCTCGCCGTCGAAGGCTTCCGCGGCATCGGCCCCAGGCAAACCCTCACGCTGACCGCCGCCCCCGGCCTGACCATCATCGTCGGGCGAAACGGCTCCGGGAAGTCCAGCTTCGCCGAGGCGCTGGAAGTGCTGCTCACCAGCGACAACAAGCGCTGGGCGAAGGGTCGCTCAAAGGTCTGGCAAGACGGTTGGCGCAATCTGCATCAGGACAAGACCGCAGCGATCGAAGCCAAGCTGGATCTGGAGGGCGGCGGACAGGCGACGGTCAGCTGCTCCTGGGATGCTGGCGGCGACCTTAGTGAGCAGAAGACTGGCGCGCAGATTAAAGGGAAGCCGAAGACCACGCTGCAGGCAATGGGATGGACGGATGCGCTTGAGTCGTATCGCCCGTTCCTCTCCTACAACGAACTGGGCTCCATGCTGGACGAAGGCCCCTCGAAACTCTACGACGCGCTGTCGCTGGTGCTGGGCCTCGAGGACCTCGTCACGGCACAGGCAGCGCTCGCAGAGTGTCGTCTCGCCCGGCAGAAACCCCTCGACATCTCCGATGCGGCGCGCGAGCAGTTCGTCGAGCAACTGAAGACGCTGATCGCTGAAGAGCCCGACGATCGCGCATCGGCGTGCCTGGATGCCCTGACGACGAAGAACTGGGGACTGGATGCGGTAGAGAAGATAGCGAGCGCGGGCGCAGTCCCGGCCGCGACCCAGGACGTGACCGTGCTGACGCGCGCGGTGGCGCTGGATGCCGGCGATCCCGCACTGGTCGCCGCCGCCGTGACCGCGCTCAGGGCCGCCGATGCGAAGCTGAAGGCCGTTGCCGGCAGCGATGCCGATGGCGCGCGGCAGACGGCATCCCTGCTCGAAGCCGCCCTCAACTTCCACGCCGGCCACGGCGACACCGACTGCCCGGTGTGCGGCGGTAAGCCTGGTCTGAACGCCAAGTGGGCCAAGCAGAGCCGCGCGCAGATCGATCGCCTGAAGATCGCCGCGGCGGCGAGCGACGATGCGCATAGGGGAGCGGAGGGCGCGCGCCGGAAGGCGATAGAGATGATGCCGGCGCCATCGAAGCTGCTGGCACAGCTCTTCGAGATTGGCGTCGAAGGACTCGACACCGCGCGGAAGCAGTGGGACGCCTGGCACGCCGGCGCATCCATAAAAGACCTGACTGAACTCGCAAATCACCTGGAGAGCCATCACGAAGCGTTCGCCGATGCGCTCGATGACCTGAAGACGGCCGCGGCGGCGGAGCTGAAGCGGCGGGAAGATCGCTGGCGGCCGATCGCCCAGTCCATCGCCGGCTGGATCGACCTTGCTCGCGACGCGCGCGCGAAGGCGGAAGACATCCCGCGCATCAAGGACGCCGAGAAGTGGCTGAAGGACGCATCCGCCGACATCCGCAACCAGCGCTTCGCGCCCATCGCCGACAAGGCCATGAAGACGTGGGAGCACCTGCGCCAGCAGAGCAACGTCACGCTGGGCAAGATCGAACTGGTGGGCACGGGCACCAAGCGCAAGGTGTCGCTCGACGTCACCGTTGACGGCGTCGCCGGTGCCGCCCTTGGCGTGATGAGCCAGGGCGAACTGCACTCGCTGGCGCTCAGCCTGTTCCTGCCACGCGCCACCCTGCCCGAAAGCCCGTTCCGCTTCGTGGTGATAGACGACCCGGTGCAATCCATGGACCCCTCGCGCGTGGATGGCCTGGCCAGGGCGCTGGAAGAGACCGCGCGCACGCGCCAGGTGATCGTGTTCACCCACGACGAACGCCTGCCCGAAGCGGTCCGCCGCCTCGGCATCGAAAGCCGCATGTTCATGGTGACCCGTCGTCCTGGGTCCGTGGTGGAGGTGAGGAAGTCGCTCGACCCCGTCCGCGCGCATATTGAGGATGCGCTGGCGCTGGTGCACACCACCGACCTGCCGAATCCCGTGCTGCGACGCACCGTGCCCGGATTCTGCCGGGCGGCACTTGAATCCGCGCTGATCGGCGTGATCCGCAAGCGGCAACTCCTGGCCGGAAAGACCCACGGCGAAGTGGACGAAGCTCTGGCCAAGGGCGGGAAGCTGACGCCACTCGCCGCCCTCGCGTTCTTCGACGACCGTGAGCGAGGCAGCGAGGTAATGGCCCGCCTGAACAAATACGGCGGCTGGGCCGGCGATGCGTTCAAGCAGTGCAACGAGGGCGCGCATAAGGAATATGCCGGCGACCTGAAGCAGTTGATCAACGACAGCGAGAAGCTCGCGGAGAGGATTCAGGCGCTCTGATGCTTGGACACGCGGCCCTCGTCATCGCCGCACGCGACTTGATGGAACGCACCGACCCGGCCACCGCCGGCCTGTGGCCGCGGGCTACCGCGCTGCTCGCCCGGCAGGCGCTAGAGGGTGCGCTCGATGACTTCTGGCGAAAGCGCTCGCCTGGTGTGGAGCACTGCTCGATGAAGGCGCAGCTACTGTGCCTTCCTCACTACCTGGGTGATGAGGAGCTCGCCGAACGCGTCTCCTACGCTTGGGCAGGGCTCAGCGGTGCGTGCCACCAGCATCCCTATGAGCTGCCGCCTACCTTGGTGGAGTTGCTGGGTTGGCTTGGGACGGTGGAGGAGTTGGCTGCCGGCTTGAAGCCCGCCGGGAACTAGCTGCGCCGGCCTCGGCGTCGCGCCCGCTCCAATGTCATCACCCGCTGGTTGTGATCGCCGAGGGCCTTGTCGTGGTCCGAGAACTTGGTATCCATTTTCTCGGTCATCTCGCCGAGCTTGCGCGCGATCCCGTCCAGCGTCCCGCCGTAGGCTTCGGCAGTCGTCGTCACCAGGCCCTTCAAGTCTTCCATGTGGACCTGTAAACGACCCTCTAGATGCTCCTGGGCAGTCTCTAGCTGCTGCACAATGACGTGAGTGAGCTTCTCGGTAACACGCTGTTCGCTGGCCGCGAACCGTTCGTCGATGTCGCTCGCAATCGCTTGCCGAAGCTCCGTGAATTCCTGGCGCATCTTCTTGATCCGATCTTCGTTGGCCATACTAGCATCGTCCTCCGTGGCTTAAGTTCTGCTAACGGAGGGCCAATCGAGATAGGGCGAGATCCCGAACGTCCTTGCGGTTCGCGGGTTCACATGCCGCAGATGTTGCGTACCAGTTGGTCGATTAGAATCGCAAGAACTGCGCGTTACCAGAGACCACGGCTGGTGGAAGAGTCAGGGCTTGAACCCGCGCTCCCGCATGAACGCTTCGTACTTCGCCTTCTCCCGGTCGGAAGCCTCTTTGAGTTCAGGGAGCCTCTTGAAGAACTCCACTTCCTGGGCGCGTCGATAGTCGTCGATGGCGGCCTGCTTCGCATCGCGGCGCGCCTTGGCGGTAGCAAACTCCTCGAGCAACACCTCCACCGGAGCCCCGCGCACTTCCAGCTCGAGAGCGGTCAGCCGCTCGTCCAGTTGCTCAATCAATTTCGCCCTGTGCCGCCTGCGCGAGCACAGTTGCGCGGGTTGAACGAGGAATGCCGTGGCGGTGGTGCCTGCGTGACCCGGCCTGTCACGGTTCGCGGATAGAGTAGCCACTGCCCATGCGCATCCTCGACGACCAACTCGTCCTCTCTCCCTCCGACCTCGCCAACTTTCTCACTTGCCGCCACCGCGCCGGACTCGATCTGGCCGCCGCGCGCAAGGTGTTCGACAAGCCCCGCTACGAGGATCCCTACGCCGCCATGTTGAGTCAGCACGGCCAGGATCACGAGCAGGCCTATGTGGAATCCCTCCGCGCCCGCGGTCTCGCCATCGTCAATGCCAAGCCCAACCAGAAGACGACGGCGGAGGAGTCGACGCGGCTGACGCTGGAGGCCATGCGAGCAGGCACGCAGGTTATTGTGCAGGCAAGACTCGCAAAGCCGGCGGAGGGCCGGCCGGCCGAACTGGCAATGGCGGGCTACGCCGACGTGCTGCTGCGGGTGGAGCAGCCGAGCGATCTGGGCGGCTGGTCGTACGAGGTGCAAGACACCAAGCTGGCGAAAGAAACCAAGGGCGGCACCATCCTGCAGCTCTCCGCCTATTCCGACATGGTGGGCCGCATTCAGGGAAGACGGCCGGAGCACTTCTACGTGGTGACGCCGGTCGCCACCGAACGCTACCGCGTTGAAGACTACGCCGCCTATTACCGGATGGTCCTCGCCACGCTTCGCGCTGAAGTGGCGAAGGGCCACGAGACGCTGCTCGAGACCTACTACCCCGAGCCGGTGGAGGCCTGCCAGCTGTGCGCGTGGGAAGGGCGATGCGAGACGCGGCGGCGCAAGGATGATCACCTCTCCTACATCGCGGGGGCGGGACGATCGCACCGGGTTGAGCTCACCGCCCAGGGCATCACTACGTTGACGGCGGCGGCGCGGATGGCGGTGCCGGTGGAATTCAAGCCCTCGCGCGGCGCAAGGGAGACCTACAACCTCATCGGCGATCAGGCGCGCGTGCAGCATCTGCAGCGCAGTGAAGGGAGGCCGATCGTCGAGATGCTGCCGATTGAAGAAGGAGCAGGGTTGCGACGGCTGCCTGCTCCTTCACCGCGAGATCTGTTCCTGGATCTTGAGGGGGCTCGCTTCGCTCGCCAGGACGGGCGCGAATATCTGTTTGGTGCTTATGGTGCGTACGGTGCCTATGGTGCCAAGGGGGTGAGTGCCACGGGTGCCGGGTACCGTGCCTGGTGGGCGGTGGACGATGCGCAGGAGAAAGCCGCGTTTGAGGAGGTAATGGACCTCATCACCGAGGCGTGCGAGGCCGATCCCGGCATGCACGTGTATCACTTCAATCACTACGAGCCCACCGCGTTCAAGAAGCTGGCGGGCCGCTACGTGACCCGCGTCGAGGCGCTTGATGCGTTGCTGCGCGCCGAACGTTTCGTGGACCTCTACCCGATCGTCCGCCAGGCCGTGCGAGCCGGCGTCGAGAGTTACTCGATCAAGAAGCTCGAGCAATACACCGGATACACGCGACAGGTGGAGCTGAAAAGCGTTCACGATCCGCTGATGGCGGTGGAACTGGCGCTTGATGCGAAAGCGCCCACGCTCATCACCACCGAGATCCGCGATGCCGTGCAGGGTTACAACGAGGACGATTGTCGTTCGACGCAGTTCCTGCGCGACTGGCTCGAGCGGCTGAGGACCGAGGCGATCGCCGGTGGCGCAGATGTGCCGCGCCCGACAGTGGAGGTGAAGGCGCCGCAGGAGAAGACGGTCGCGCTGCAGCAGCGCGCGGAAGCCGTGCGCGCACGCATCCTGGCGTCCATTCCGACAGAGGCCGCGACCGCTGGGCACGCGGACCACGCGCAGTGGCTGCTTGCCTATCTGGTCGACTGGCACCGGCGCGAATACAACGCCGGGTGGTGGGAATACTTCCGGTTGCGCGATCTGCCCGAAGAAGACCTGTTCGACGAGCGCAAGGCGGTCGCCGGGTTGCGGCATGTGGTGCATGTGGGTCCATTCCTCGGCAAGAAGGGCAGGGCCACCAGCTCTATCGTCGACCGCTACTCGTATTCGCCGCAGGAAGTCGAGATTGAAGAGGGCGACACCCTCAAGCTGCAGATCGACGAGACGTTCGGCGAGGTGATGGCCCACGATCGCTCAGAGCGCACGCTCGATGTGAAGAAGGGCAAGGCGGCGGCCGCGAACCATCCGTCCGCGGCATTTGCCTTCGATGCGTATCAGACCGATGTGCAACAAGAGGCCGTGATCCAGATGGCGGAGTCGGTCGGCCCCGATCGGCTGGAGACCTGCGGCATGCAGTTGCTGCACGGGCACGCACCTCGCCTGTTCAGGCAACCGTTCGAGCGCAAGGCCGGCGAGTCGGAACAGGACTTCACCATCCGCATCGTCACCGATCTCGATCGCACAACGCTCGCCATCCAGGGACCTCCAGGCGCCGGCAAGACCTACATCGGCGCGCAGATGATCCTGGCGCTGGTGCGGGCCGGCAAGAAGGTGGGCGTGACGGCGCACAGCCACAAGGTGATCCACAACCTGCTCGAGGACGTGCTGAAGCAGTCGCGTCCTGAGGACGATGCGCGCGTGGCGGCCAAGGGGGATGAGGACGACGCGAGCGGATTGATCCGGATCATTAAGAAGAACGAAGACGCGCTCGCCGAGGTGACCGGTGGAGAAGTGAACGTGCTTGGCGGCACGTCGTGGCTGTGGTCGCGGCCGGAGTTTGCCGGCGCGGTCGATGTGTTGTTCGTGGACGAGGCCGGACAGGTGTCGCTGGCCAACGCGCTGGCGGTGTCGCACGCGGCCAACAGCGTGGTGCTGCTGGGCGATCCTCGGCAATTGGCGCAGCCGTCGAAGGGCAGTCATCCTGACGGTGTCGGCGTGTCGGCGCTGCAGCACGTGTTGGGCGCCGCCGAGACCATGCTCGCCGAACGCGGCATCTTCCTGCCCGTCACCTGGCGCATGTCGCCCGCGCTCACCGCGTTCACGTCGGAGCTGTTCTACGAGGGGAAGCTCACGGCCAAGTCCGGCCTGGAGCGCCAGGTGCTTGCCGGTATCGATGATCTGGCCGGATCGCGATTCTGGATGGTGCCGGTGGTTCACGACGGCTGCCGGAGCGCGTCGGACGAGGAAGTGGAGGTGGTCGCCAGTCTCGTGGGGCGGCTGCTGTTGCCGGGATCGATGTGGATCGACGAACACGGCGTCGAGAAGCCGCTCACGGCCGCTGACCTGCGCATCGTGGCTCCGTTCAACGCGCAGGTGAACCGGATTGCCCAACGCCTGCGCGAAGCCCACGGCGACGTGCCCGTCGGCACGGTCGACAAGTTCCAGGGGCAAACCTGCGCCGTCGTCATCTACTCGATGGCCACGTCGCGTCCCGAGGATGCGCCGAGGGGCTTGGAGTTCCTGTACAGCCTCAACCGGTTGAACGTGGCCACATCTCGGGCGCGCTGTGCGGTGTTCCTGGTGGCATCGCCGCGGCTGTTCGAGCCGGAATGCCGCACGCCGCGGCAGATGCAACTGGCGAACGCGCTCTGCCGATACCGCGAGATGGCAATTATTGCGAAGGGATGATCGGTGGATGATCGGGGCCTGGCCCCAATCATCCCTACTTCCTGACGCTCCCCAGCCGCGCGCTAATCGCCGCGATGCCAGGAATGTTGCTGTAGGTCGCGTTGAATTCGAAGAAGCCGTCCATCGCGTTGCCCGAGGCACGCGTGTCCCAGTAGGTGAGGGTCGCCGTGGCCGTGCCGCTCCTGGCAATGCCGCTCAGCGTCAGCAACCCGGACGTGCGAATGGCGCCGTTGACGACGCCGGTAATCTGGCCGAGGGAGATGGTGCCGGAGACGGTCGAGCCGTGTTGCGTGAGATCGAGAGAGATGGGCAACGACGAGCCGGGCGGAAACAGTCCCCGCGCGTTGCCGCACAGCAGGTCCTGCACCGACCCCGTGCCATCGCAGCGGTCGATGATGTAGTTGCCCGACCACCGCCCGCTGAACGGCGTGGCCGGCGGGGCCGGTGTCGTCGCCGGTGGCGTGGCGACTGGCGGCGCGACGGTGGTGGTCGCCGGCGGCGGCGTAGCGATGATGGGCGTGGAGCTGGTGGGCGTGTTGGCGTTGCCACCACTGCATGCGCCGGCCGAAATGGCGACGGCGGCAATCCAGGCGGCCTGTCGAAGCGATTTAATCATCACGGCATACTGCTCGGTGAGCGCGACACCCCGGGTCACACATCGCCGGCCCACCAACCTGCGACCTCGGCTGTCGCGCTCCATCGCCACACTGGACTCATGCACCTCCAATCCGATCGCGCGCTGGTTCCCGCCGGCACGCCGGCTGTCCGCTATCTCCACGTCGCGATCAGCGCTCCGCCACCGCCCACGGCGGCTGACGCCGCTCGCAAGCCCGTCGACATCGCCCTCGTGCTCGACCGCTCCGGCTCCATGGATGGCCACAAGCTGGCCATGGCCCGCGAGGCGGTGACGCACGCCATTCGATTACTCAAGCCGGTCGATCACCTCGGCGTGGTGTGCTACGACGAGCAGGTCACGACCGTGCTCGACCGCACGCCGGCCACGCCTGAAGCCAAGGCGCTGGCCACCAAGCGCCTGCGGTCGATCGACGCGCGCGGGTCAACCGACCTGCACGGCGGCTGGCAGCGGGGCGCCGAACTGGCCCGGGCGGCGGATGCCGGCGGCGAGGCGGTGTCGAAGGTGCTGCTCCTCACCGACGGCCTGGCCAATCACGGCGTGACCGACCACGGCGAGATGATCGCGAGCGCCGCGCGGCTGCGGCAGGACGGCATCATCACGTCCACGTTTGGTGTGGGCGCCGACTTTGACGAACGGTTGCTGTCGCGCATGGCCACGGAAGGAGGCGGCCACTTCTACTTCATCGAGAAGGCCCGGCAGATCCCCGACCTGTTCGCCAGCGAATTGGGGGAAACGCTGGAGGTGGTGGCCCGCGACGTGGTGTTCGAGGTGTCGTGCGACCCCGGCGTCGAGGCCATGGCGCTGAATGAGCTGCCCGCCGAATCGGTCGACGGCCGGTTGCGCGTGAAGTGCGGGGACCTGGTGGCCGGCCAGGAACTGGAGTTGATCGTCGCCGTGGCGTTCAAGGGCGCGCATCCCGAAGGGGCAAGTCTCGGCGTGCAGTGCCGCGTTCGGGACCGTGGCCAGGTGCTGGTGAGCGAGCCGATGCCGGTCACGTGGCGTGCGGTGCCCGCGGTGGAGGACGCCGGGCAGACCGTGAATCGCGATGTGCGTCTCGCCGTGGCGTCGATGCTCGCCCAGCGCGCCCGCGACCTGGCGCTCGTGGCCAATCGCAGGGGTGACTTCGCGGACGCCAAGCGCATCCTGCGGCAGATGGTCGATGACCTTCGCGCGATGGCACCTGGCGACAAGGGCGTGCTGGCCCTGATCGACCAGTTGCATCACGACGAACTGGAGTTCGGCGAGATGATGTCACCCCTCGCTATGAAGGCGAGACACTTCGCCGCTTACCGGATCGCGCACTCCCGCGAAGAGGGAGGGACAGCGCGGCGGAAGAAGCAGCCGGACTGAATGCCGGCTCGAACTGCAGTCTCGGCACGTAGAACTCCCGCGCATCGTCCAGCATGGCGAGGATGGCTTGGGCGAGCGTGGACGGCGCGGTCACGCGCACGTGCGGCCCCCAGCTGAGAACCCAGCCGTGCAGCGCCCAGTCGTGGGACACCTTGAGGCTGAGGCGCAGGCCGCCATCCGGCAGCTCGTCGATCTGCTGCGACTTGTGCCACACCCGCTCGCGCACGTAGGGCGCGACTCGCGCCGAAAATTCGAGCACCACGCGCTCGGGCCTGGCCGTGCCGAGGCCGAGCGACGGGTCGAAGTCCTCGTCGCCGACGGTCTTCACGGGCGTGAACGACTGGTCGGTGATCCGGATGTTCTTAATCCGTTCCACCGCGAACATCCTGACCTCGTCGTACTCGGGCACATAGGCGCGCAGATAGAGGCCGCCATCGGAGTACTCCACCACGTAGGGATGAGCGGCGTAATCTTTCTGGCGATTGCTGCTCACCGAGAAGTAGCGCATCTCGATCGCCTTGCGCCGGGTCGAGGCCTCGATCAGGCGGGCGACCATCTCGTTGTAGCCGGCCGACACGTTCTTGCGCGGCTCGGGCCGCACCCGCACGACGTTGGGCAGCTCGTCGAGAAACTGGCGCGTCTTGGGCGAGAGGGCTTTCTGCACCTTCTTCAGTAGCGAGTTGAGGCCGGCCTCGAAGGGCGAGCCGGTCAGCGTCAGCAGCAGCGCGCGGCTCATGTAGAGCGAACACACTTCGGTCACCGACAGGCCGGCGTCGGTCAGCGACTTGAGCGGCAAGCGCATCACGCGCCACACGGTCTTGCGA
Source organism: Acidobacteriota bacterium (assembly GCA_021730945.1). Lineage (GTDB taxonomy): Bacteria > Acidobacteriota > Vicinamibacteria > Vicinamibacterales > UBA2999 > 12-FULL-67-14b. The sequence goes on from JAKFYH010000025.1 coordinate 21,098, forward strand.
TCGCGCTTGTCGTCGACCAGGGGGAAGCCGGCCTCCTGCAGGGCGGCCAGGTCGCGCCAGACAGTCCGCTTGTTGACGGCCAATTCGGCGGCCAGCTCATCCACGGAGCGGCCATGCGCCAGGCCGTCAAGGTGCAGCAGGAGCTTCCACTGGCGGATCACTTCGGCGTTACGCGGCATATCGGCGAAGTTATCGGGTGTGGCAGGCTGACAGTTCAGGGCCCGGAGGGCTGACCCCAATCCACCATTTGGTGAATGGGGGCCTGGCCCCAATCATCCATCCTGGTGGTGAGAATGGGGGCCTGGCCCCAATCATCCCGCGAGGCGCGGAATATTTCCCGGAGCGGGACGCTGGTGCCGTGTCTTACTGGCACTTTTTGCTGGCACGGCTGTTGCTCACGAAAAGCCAAATGGCTGCGCCCCCCGTGCCGGCCCGTCTTGAACTGCTGCGAGTCAAGAGTGACCGGCGGCTGATTCGCACAGTGCTCCTGGTCGGCGTGATTCCGATCGCGTTCTTTACTGCTTACGACCTGCTGGGATACGCGCCCAACGATCACGGCCTCACCAGCCGGGCATTGGCCAGGGTCATGAGCCTGGCGCTGCCGGCGCTGGGCCTGTGGCTGACGCGCGGCCGCCACACCCCGCAGTCGCTCTCGCGCGCGGTGTTTGCCATCACGCTGGTTGCCGTCCCGGTAGTCGTCATCCTCGAACTGCAACAGTCTTCCGGCTCGACACTGGTGATACCCAGCCTGTTGCTCCTCCTGGTCATCATGTACGGGGCCCTGCCCAACACGTTCGTTCGCCAGGTCCTGCCCCCGTTGCTGCTATCGGTCTTGGTCGCGGGTCCCTACCTGTGGCGGCTGGACGGGACATCCGAACAGCACCTGGCGGCCGATCTCCTGGTCGTGATGACGGTCAACGTCATTGGCATCCTCACGGTGCAGCGCCGGCTTGCGCTGCAAGACCAGGTGTCCGAATCGTGGCGGCAGGAGGCAGAGGCGTTGGAGCGCGAGCGGACGGCGCGGCAGCTGGCCGACCAGGCCCTCCACCAATTGAAAACCCTGCACGGGATCATTCCCATCTGCGCCAGTTGCAAGCAGGTGCGCACTGACGCGGGCGAGTGGCAGGCGATCGAGCGCTACGTCCACGAGCACAGCGATGCCCAGTTCTCGCACGGCGTCTGCCCCTCGTGCGCCAAGCAACTGTATGCCGACTACCTGACCGACGAATTCGACGGCCGCGCTCCCGACCCGCCTGGCATCACCACCTGAACGACGTGCTGGCCGCCTGCGCCGACAGGCGCCCCGACAACTGACGCGCCACCTCGCCGTCAAGATAGGGAATGTCGATGCGGGTGAACTCGCTGGCGCCGGCGGTGTCGACCCGCACCCGCGCCATGGCCGCCCGGCGATCGAACGGCGACTCGCGCAGCGCGACCGCCTGGATCTTGTTGACGCGGGCCAGCGTCAGCCGCTGCCAGATCCACCCGCTGCGCATGGCCACCACCTCGTCTGACTCCGCCCATCCCAGGTGCGCGACAAACTGCCGCGTCGTGAACACGGCCCACGGCAGCATGAGCAAGGCCAGACCCGTCGCCCCTCGGCCGATGACGATGGCGGCGACGAGCGAGATCAGGACGATGCCGATCAGCTTCGGCTTGATCGCCCGCCGGAACGCCCGCGGATGCACCGGCTGCCAATCAAGCGACTCGAGCGCGACGCCCGGCACCACCTGCGCCACCAGCCCCGCCACCGCGTCCTGGTGGATCAGCGGGGCCAGCCACTCGCGGACGCTCGCACCCGCTTGCTGGGTGCCGACGCCGCCCGCGGTCTCCACTCGCACCGTCGCCCGCTTCAACCAGCGATGCAGGGGCCCCGCCGCCACGGTCACGGTCTGCACGCGGCGAATCGGCACGGTGGCCGTGACGCGCGTGAACAACCCGTACTCGGTCCGCAAGTCATCGCCGATGCGGGTGAGACGGAAGTCGTAGAGCCGGACAAACGCCCACACCATCGAGACAATCCGCACCACCACCAGGAACACGAGCAACGCCGCCAGGCCGAAGCCAATGCGCGCGAGCGGCAGCGGACCGCCATCGACAAACCAGCTGATGAGCGCCCGCACGAAGCTGCGGCCCACCGACTCGCTATCGCCCATCACCCGGCCCATCACGCTGTTGCCCAGGCCACTCTCCCAAATCACGCCCGAGGCCGCGCCAATCAGCACCATGCCCTTGTTCTCGAGCAAGCCGCACAGCAGCAACTCACGAAGCGGCAGGTGCACCAGCGTCTCGCCGGCCGGCGTCCCCTCCGTTCCGCGCTCCTCGCTCGTCGCCGGCTCCGCCACTGATTCCACTGCCAGCGGCGCCCGGGCCTGCAGCACGTGCCGCTTCATGTCGTCGAACGCCGCCTGCGCCAGCACGCTCAGCCGCGCCTCTTCCTTCTCGCCGCCCGCCGTCTCCACGCGCACTTCGACGACGTGGAAGAAGCGGTGGAACAGGTTCTGGCTGGCATCGACATTCTGGATGCGGGTGTAGGGCACGTGCCGCTCATTGCGGAAGACCAGGCCCGAGCGAATCACCATCTCGCGCTCGTCGTAGCGAATCCGGAACGACAGGTAGCGCGCAACGGTGGCGAGGACGGCCGGCACCAGCATGACCAACAGCCACGGCTCCCATCCCGAAGGGATGCCCCACGGCCCGGCCGACGATCGCGACGCGCCGACGAGCACCAGCAGGCCTGGCACCGCGAACCGCTTGACGTGTCCGGCCATGTCAAACAGCAGCGTCGCCGGATGCAGCCGCTGCTCAGACCGCATCGTCGGCTCCCGATGGCAGCAGGTGTTCGCGGATGCCAAGGGCGAGTCCGTGCTCGAGGCCGTCGAGCGCCACCCGCGCGTGATCGGTGCCGGCGGTGTAGAGCACCAGCGTGCCAAGGCCGTAGCGGCGGTCGAGCGGCCCCTGCGACACGTCGATGTGCTGCACCCGCGAGCGCGGCACGTTGATCACCGCGCGCCAGTAGACGCCCTTGCGAATCTCGATGCCGTGCTCGTCGACCAGGTACGACGTGTAGGGATAGTGGTGCGACGGCCACCGGTAAGCCACGACCGAGGCGGTCGCCACCAGCACGAGCCACGCCACCGGCAGCAGCCGCCGCACCGCGGTGGGGATGTCGTCGCCCACGGTCAGCACGATGGCGAGCACCCCCAGTGAAGCCAGGGCAAATGCCGCCACCGTCAGGCCGCCGGTGATGCGCTGCAGGGGGATGACCCGCGGATCGAGCCGGTGCTCGAGGCCATCGGCAATCGGAGGGGGTTCGCTGGACGGTTCGGTCACTAGATGATTCTACGGACTTTGGCGCCAGGAAGTTGTGCGGCGGCACGGAGCGGCCGCCGGCCGGGCGCCGGTCAGCCGCGCTGCGCCAGCGCGAAAGCGATCGCCATCAGCGCCACCGCAACCGCGGTGAGCACGGCCGCCAGCCTGGCCAGTCTGCTGCGCATGAACACATCCTCCGTAGCATCGGTGACGCGCTTGCCGCGTCACACCAACTGGAACAGCTCCGAATGCACGCGTGACATCGGCACGCCGAGTGCGTTCAGCTGCCGCTCGACGGCCTGGGTCATGGCCTCGGGACCACACACAAAGTACTGGCAGTGAACGTCGTCGGGCGGCAGGTGACGTGCCAGCAGCTCGCGGGTGATCCGGCCCCGCTCGCCCGCCCACTCCTCGTCGGGCTCCTCCAGGAGGTAGACCACCGTGAGCGCGAGCCGCGTCTTGAGCGTCTCGATCTCTTCGTAGAAGGTCAGCCGCTCCCGGCGGCGGTAGGCGTAGAAGAGCAGCAGCGGCCGCCGGTCACCGCGATTGGCCAGCGCCCGCAGCATGCTCATGATCGGCGCCACGCCGATGCCCCCGGCTACGAACACCGCGCCGGCTGCCTGGTGGCGGTCGATCGTGAACGCTCCGTACGGCCCGTCCACATACGCCGTCGTGCCGATGGAGACGCGGCCGACCGTGCGGGTGAAGTCTCCCAACTCCTTGATCGTGAACTGCAGCCGGCCGTCGGCCGGCGCGGGACCCGACGAGAACGAAAACGGATGCTCCCGCATCCGGAACGGGCTGCCGCCGATTGTCAGCCACGCGAACTGGCCCGGCTGGAACTCGAAGCCGCGGTGCCCGATCGGTTCCACCGTCAGCGTCCACGCGTCGCCGCGCTCCGCCACCCGGTTGACGATGCGGTAAGGCCGGCGGTGCAACTGCCATGGCCTGACGATCCGCACGAAGACGACGCTGGCGATCAGCGAAAGCGCGAACGCGCGCCACAGCGCGTGGGTCCACGGGTTGGCCACGTAGCGCTGCACACCTTCCATGTGCGCGAGCGCCAGGCCCACCGCGGCGATCGCCAGCAGCGAATGCGCCACGCGCCAGGGTTCGTAGGCCAGGTGGAACTGCCGGCGAAGCGCCGACGTGGCGAGCAGCGTGACCAGCGAGACGATCGACAGGACGCCGGCGGTCATGTGCCACGGCGCTTCAAGCGGATTGAGCCAACTGACGAGATCCGGACTGTCGGTCAGGAGCAACACCGGATGCAAGACGATGGTGAGCAGGATCACACCGCCCAGGTAGCGGTGGAAGTAATAGATGATGTCGATGCCGAAGGGCGCGGTGGCCCGGCGGAAGCGCGCGGTCAACACGAACTGCACGCCCATCATCGCCAGGCCGGCGAACCCGAGCGCGATGGCCAGGTCCCACTGAAAGCCCGTGCCCGGCGGCTCCGCTTCGAGCAGCAGCACGGCGAGCGGCGCCAGCACCAGCGCCAGATACACGCCGAACCACAGCAGCTTCGACCGCATGATCGACTTCCTGTAAAGCATGTGACGTGCCACGAACGCGGCCCGTGACCGCAGTCGATCGGTTTGGGGAACATCGGGATTCTTCCCACCCGCCGGGGACTTTCCCTCAACGCGCCACGGCGGCACCTCGGATCGACCGGCGCGCGACGAGCCCGGCGAGATCACGAATCGTTGGCACGTGGCATGCAGCTTTGGCGAGGTACCCGAACCAATGAAGGGACTGACCACCGCCGCCGCCGCTGCCCGGCTGGCTCAGGCGGGGCCTAACGCCCTGCCCGAACGCGGCCCCGATCCGTTGTGGCGGCGCTTCGTGCGCCAGTTCGCCAGTCCGCTGATCTACATCCTGCTGTTCGCGCTCGCCTTTGACCTGGGCCTGTGGCTCTACGAGGGCGCCCGCGGCTGGCCGCTCGAAGCCAGCGCCATCAGCCTGATCCTCCTGTTCAACGCCGCGCTCGGTCTCTACCAGGAACAACGGTCTGAATCGGCCATGGCCGAGCTCAAGTCGTTGGCCGGCGCCCAGGCGTGGGTGCTTCGCGACGGTCAGTTGGTGCACGTGCCCACGCCGGAACTGGTTCCGGGCGACTGGGTCCGGCTTGAAGCCGGCGACCGCGTACCCGCCGACGGCACCATCGTCGACGTGCACGGCGCCATGGTGGACGAGTCGATCCTGACCGGCGAATCGCTGGCGGTGGAGAAGGCGGACGGCGACGAGGCGTTCAGCGGTACGCTGGTGATTCGCGGCCGGACTTACCTCGAGATCACGCGCACGGGTGCCGCCAGTGCCATGGGCAGGCTGGCCACCATGCTCGGCGACATCCAGGCGGCGAAGACTCCGCTTGAGCGCCGGGTCGATCAACTGGGCCGGCAGATCGCGCGCTGGGTGCTGGCGCTGGCCGGCGGCCTGGGCCTGATCGGCGTGCTCGGCGAAGGCCTTGCGCACGCGCCCGAGATGATCATCTTTGCCGTGGCCCTGGCGGTGGCGGCGGTGCCCGAGGGCCTGCCGGCCGTGTTGACCGTGGCCTTGTCACTCGGCGTCGAGCGCATGGCCCGCCACCGGGCGGTCGTCCGCCGACTGTCGGCGGTCGAGGCGCTCGGATCGGTGTCGGTGATCGCTACCGACAAGACCGGCACGCTGACCGAGAGCCGCATGGACGTGCGGTCGCTCGATGTCGCCGATCTGCCGCTGGCCCTCAAGGCCATCGTGCTGGCCAACGACGCCGACCTGGCCACCGGCGCGGGCGACCTGCTCGAACTCGGGCTGCTGCGCCACGCGCAATCCCACGGCGTCGACATCCACCAGTTGCGGCACGCCCACGCCATCGTCGACGAACGTCCGTTCGACAGCACCTGGAAGTTTTCGCGGGTCACGGTGCGCGAAGACGGCGATCGCCTGGCCAGTTACCTCAAGGGCGCGCCGGAAGTGCTGTTGGGCCGTTGCGCGCTTGGCGACGACGACCGCGAGTCGTGGCGCGAGAAGGCCGATGCGTATGCGCACGAGGGCTTCCGGGTGCTGGCGATTGCGTGGGCGGAGGGCCGGGCCGAGGAGCACCTGTCGTTGCTGGGCCTTGCCCTGTTCTGGGATCCGCCGCGCGAGGAAGTGCCGGTCGCGATGGCATCGGCGCTGGCGGCCGGCATCCGCGTGGTGATGATTACCGGCGACCATCCGGCCACTGCCCTGGCGGTGGCGCGCCTGGTCGGCATCCCCGGCGTGCGTGTGCTCACAGGAGAGGACCTCGATCGCTACGAAGGCGCGACGCTGGTCGATGCGCTCACTGAAGTGAACGTCTTCGCGCGCGTCCGTCCTGAGCAGAAACTGCAGATCGTCGAGGCGCTGCAGGCGCAGGGGCAGATTGTGGCCATGACCGGAGATGGTGTCAACGATGCGCCGGCCCTGAAGCGTTCCGACGTCGGCGTGGCGATGGGGCAGCGCGGCTCCGACGTCAGCCGCGAAGTGGCCGACATCGTGCTGCTCGACGACAACTTCGCCACCATCGTCCGCGCCATCGAAGAAGGGCGATCGATCTACGAGAACATCCAGAAGTTCCTGCGCTTCCTGTTCTCGACCAACCTGTCGGAAGTGCTGCTGGTCGCCAGTGGCGCGTTGCTCGCCTTCTCGCTCGACATCCGCAGCGGCGACGGCAGCCTGATGCTGCCGCTGACGGCGGCGCAGATTCTGTGGATCAACCTGATCACCGACGGCACGCCGGCGCTGGCGCTGGCCTTTGATCGCACGCCGGGTGTCATGCAGCAACCGCCGCGTCCGGCCGCCTCGCCGCTGCTCGATCGGCCGTCGGTGCGATTCGTGATCTGGGCCGGCAGCATGAAGGCGCTGCTGGCGCTGGCCCTGCTCGGTCTTGTGCCCTGGCTTGGCTACTCGCTCGATGAAGCCCGCGCGGTGACCTTCCACTTCATGGCCGTCGGCCAACTGCTCCTGACCTATCCGTCGCGCCACACCTGGATGCATCCGCTGCCGAACCGGTACCTGCACCTGGCGGTGGCTGCCGGCGTCGGCATCCAGCTGGCGGTGGCGAACATGCCGGTGGCGTCGGGCCTGCTCGGCCACGCGGCGATTAGGTGGGAACTCTGGGGTGTAGTCTTGGGTGGGGCGCTGTTGGCGTTGGGCCTGGCGGAAGTGGCGGCACGGCTGGCCTGGCGACACCACGAGCGCGGGAGTACTACTCGATGATCTGGATTCAGTTCCTGGCGGTCTCGCTGGTGATCGTCTTTGCCGGCGTGCGGCTGGCTCGCAACGGCGACGTGCTGGGCGAGAAGATGGGGTTGGGCCGCAGTTGGGCCGGCCTGGTCTTGCTTGCGGCCACCACCAGCCTCCCGGAACTCTTCACCGGCTTTGGCGCCACCGCGCTGGCGTCGCTGCCCGACATCGCCATCGGCGACGTGCTCGGCAGTTGCATGTTCAACCTGCTGATCCTGTCGTTCATGGATGCGATTCAGCCCGAGCCGATCAGCACACGCGCACACCAGGGGCATGCGCTGTCGATCGGGTTCGGCGTACTGCTGGTGAGCGTGGCCGGCTTCGGCATTCTCGGCGGCGCGCGGTTGCCGCCGCTTGGCTGGATCGGCGTGTCCACACCGGTGCTGATCGTCCTCTACTTCGTCGCCATGCGCGTGGTCTTTACGCACCAGAAGCAGATCCGGATGCGCGAGACACAGGAAGTGGCGGAGGAACTGCAGTATGCGGCCACGCCGCTGCAGACCGCGGTCGTGCACTACGGGGTCAGCGCGCTGCTGGTGGTCGGCGCCGCGCTGGTGCTGCCGCAACTGGGCGCCGAGATCGCGCGCCAGACCGGCCTGGGCGAAGCATTCGTCGGCAGCCTCTTCATTGCGCTCACCACCTCGCTGCCGGAAATCGTGGTGTCGCTGGCTGCCGTGCGCATCGGCGCGATCGATCTGGGCATCGGCAACATCCTGGGCAGCAACCTGTTCAACCTGCTGATCCTCGGTCTGGACGACGTGTTCTACCGGCAGGGACCGCTACTGGCCGGCTCCCACCCCAGCCACGCCATTGCCATCGTCGCCGTCGGCGCCATGTACAGCCTGTTCCTGATTGGCCTCACCTACCGCGTGCTGACCAAACGCTTCGCCGTGGCCTGGGACACCGGCGCCATCGCCGCGGTGTACGTGGTGGCCATCGGGCTAGCCTACCTGGCACGCACTTAAGCACCCGAGCCCCCTAGCCCCCCAGCACCCGAGCACCCGAGCACCTATACAATGTGCCCATGTCCGACTGGGCCTCCGCCTTCACCTACGCCTTCCGCACGCTGCGCCGCCAGCCCACCTTCGTGCTGGTGTCGATTCTGACGCTGGCGCTCGGCATTGGCGCCAACACGGCCATCTTCAGCGTGATCAAGACGGTGGTGCTCAACCCGCTGCCGTACGAGGATCCCGAGAAGATCGCGATCCTGTGGGAAGTGAACCCGGACGGCAACCAGGGGCCGGTGTCGATTCCGACCTTTGAAGACTGGCAGCGCGAGAGCAAGAGCCTGGAATCGCTCGCCGCCTATCGGCACGTGGATTTTTCCTACAAGGGCACCGGTGATCCGCAGAACGTGCGCGGCTTGCGCGCCACGCCCGGCCTGTTCAACGTGCTCAAGAGCAATGCCGTGCTCGGCCGCACCTTCACGGCCGATGAGGCCGTGCCGGGCGCCGACCGCGTGGTGGTGCTCAGTCACGGTTTCTGGACGCGCGTGCTGGCCGGCGATCGCAACATCATCGGCCAGACCATTCAGCTCGACACCGTACCGTTCACGGTGGTCGGCGTGATGTCGCCGGCGTTCGAGTTTCCGACCAGCACCAAGGTGGAGGCATGGACGCCGCTCGCCTTTGATCCCAAAGACATGCACGGCCGTTCGCGCCGGGCGCGGTCGCTCACCGTGGTGGGCCGGATCGCGCCGGGCAGCTCGGCGCAACAGGCGCAGGAAGAAGTGAGCGTGCTGGCCCGCCGCATTGCCGCCGAGTTCAAGGACAGCAACGAGGGCTGGGGCGCGCGGGTGGTGGCCGCCCACGAGCAACTGGTCGGCGCGTCGCGTCCGGCGCTGATGGTGCTGATGGGCGCGGTCGGGTTCCTGTTGTTGATCGTGTGCGCCAACATGGCCAACCTGCTGCTGGCGCGGCTGTCGAGCCGCCGGCGCGAGATGGCGGTGCGCGGGGCGCTTGGCGCCAGCCGGTGGGAAGTGGCCAAGCCGATCGTGGCCGAGAGCCTGCTGCTGTCGTTTGCCGGCGGCGTGTTCGGCCTGGCCGCGGCGTTCGGCGGGTTGCGCCTGCTGTCGAATCTTCCTGAAGGCCAGTTGCCGCGCATGGACGGCCTGAGCCTCGACGGCGGCGTGCTGCTGTTCACGATGGCGATCTCGATTGGCGTGGCGCTGCTGTTTGGCCTGCTGCCGGCGCTGCACGCCTCGCGGCAGGACTTGCGCGACAACATCCAGGAGTCGTCCGGCACTACCGGCAGTCCGTACGCGCGCCGCCTGTTGAGCGGCCTGGTGGTGGTGGAAGTGGCGCTGGCGCTGGTGCTGCTGGTGGGCGCCGGCCTGATGACGCGCAGCTTCACGAAACTGCTGCAGGTGAGTCCTGGCTTTGACTCCACCAACCTGATCGCGGCGCGGGTGTTGTTGCCGACCACCAAGTATCAGCGCGCGACCCAGGTGCGATTCTACGAAGACGTGATCGAGCGGATGCGCCGCGCGCCGGGCGTCACCGCTGCTTCGGCGGTGTCGGCCATGCCGCTGCACGATGTCGGCGCGGCCGGCGCGCTGCCGTTCAACGTGGAGGGGCAGCAGCCGCCGCCCACCGAAGATCCGCTGGCCGATGTCCGCATAGTCGCGCCCGGCTATTTCGAGACCATGAAGATCAAGTTGCTCGAGGGCCGCTTCCTCGACGAGCGCGATGCCGAAGTGGGTCCGCGCACCAGCGTGATCAACGAGACGATGGCCCGCCGGTACTTTCCGGACCGCAGCCCGCTTGGGCTCATCATCCAGAACCCGCACGGCAAGAGCGAAGTGGTGGGCGTAGTGGGCGACGTGCACAACCAGGGACTGGACCGCGAGCCGAGGAAGCAGGTCTACCTGCCGATGAAGCAGAGCCCCACCGCCGGCATGGCAGTGGTGGCGCGCACCGACCAGGATCCGATGACGGTGGCCAACACCATCCAGCGCGTGATTTGGGATGTTGACCCCGGCCAGCCGATCTACGAGCTGAGCACGATGGATCAGATCCTGGCGCGGGCGGTCTTCCTGCCTCGCCTCAGCACGACGCTGCTGGCGCTGTTCGCGGTGGCGGCACTGCTGCTGGCCGCGCTCGGTATCTACGGCGTGTTGTCGTACTCGGTGTCGGAACGGACCCGGGAGATCGGCCTGCGCATGGCGCTTGGGGCCTCGAGCGGCGACACCGTGTCGCTGGTCGTCAGGAGCAGCGTGATTCTCGTGGCCATCGGCGGCGCGGTCGGCCTGGTGGCCGCCACGCTGCTGGCGCGCTCCATGCAAGGCATCCTCTACGGCGTCGGCCCATTCGACCTCCCGTCGTTCGCGCTGGCCGCCAGCGTGCTGATGATCGCCGGGGTGGCCGCCAGCGTGCTGCCGGCCCTCAGGACGACGCGGGTGGATCCGATGATTGCGCTGCGGGACCAGTAGGGTCCAGGAAACACGCGGCGCTCCCCTCCGCCGCGTGTTCTTGTAAGCACTCGTGACACCGGCAGCGTATGCCGTGCATGGAAAAGGTGCTCGCCCCGTTTCGCCCTCACATCTACGCCCTCTTGCGCATGGCGGCCGGCCTCCTCTTCTGCCTGCACGGACTCCCGAAGTTGTTTGGCGGCTTCGGCCGCAGCGCGCCGGCCGAATTAATGTCGCAAATGGGCTTGGCCGGCATCATCGAAGTGATTGGCGGCGGCCTGATTGCCCTGGGCCTGTTCACCAGCCCGGTGGCCTTCGTGGCCAGCGGGCAGATGGCGGTGGCCTACTTCCAGGCCCACGCGCCGCGTGGCATGTGGCCGCTCACCAACGGCGGCGAACTGGCCGCGCTCTTCTGCTTCGTGTTCCTGTATTTCGCCGCCTTCGGCTCCGGCAAGTGGAGCATTGACTCGCTACGCAAGTAGGGTGCCTCGGGTGCGTACAGGTGCCTAAGGGTGCCAAAGGGTTGGTGCCGGGTGCCAAAGGGTTGGTGCCGGGTGCCAAGATGCCTAAGGGTGCCAAACGGTTGGTGCCGGGTGCCAAGGGTGCGGCGGTGCGGTGTGCGTGCTACAAGCTACACATGCATCGCGCAGCCATCGCTGCTGTCTCACTAGTCGCGGTTCTCGTCGCCAGCCCTCGCTCTCAAACCGTCCCTCAGACTAGCGGCGCCGTGGCGGCGTGGCAGGCCCTGCTCAAGCTGCGCACCACCGCCAGCGTCATGCACATCACTGCCCATCCAGATGATGAGCATGGCGGCGTGCTGGCGAAGTTGAGCCGCGGCGATGGCGCGCGCGTGGCGCTGCTGACACTCAATCGCGGCGAGTCGGGCGACAACGCCATTGGTCCGCAACTGTTCGATGCCCTGGGGCTGATCCGCACCGAGGAGTTGCTGCAGGCCAATCGTTACTACGGCGTGGACGAGCAGTACTTCACGTCGGTGGTGGACTACGGATACTCCAAGACGTTGGAAGAGTCGCTCGGCAAGTGGGGCCGCGACACCGTGCTCCGCGATGTCGTCCGCATCATCCGCATGAGCCGTCCCACGGTGATCCTGTCGCGGTTCCAGGGCAACGAGCGCGATGGGCACGGCAATCATTCGACCGCCGGCCTGATGGCGGTTGAGGCGTTTCGCGCCGCCGGTGATGCCACCCGGTTTCCCGAGCAGATCGCCGATGGGTTGCGGCCATGGCAGGCGGCCAAGGTCTACATCGGTGGCGTGCGCGAGAACGAAGACTGGACGGTGCGCATAAACAGCGGCGAGTTCGATCCGGTGCTGGGCGATTCGTACGACAACGTAGCTCGCTACGGCTTGAGCTTTCAGCGATCACAAAACAGCGGCCGCTTCACGCCAGCAGCCGGCGCGAACTACTCCTATTACAGGCAGCCCGGCGCCACGGGCTCGCGCGAGGCCACGTTGTTTGACGGCATCGACACGACCATCGAAGCCGCAGTCGGTGCGCCGGGCCGGCCGATCGATAGGGCGGTGGCGACGGCAATGGCCGCATTCACCCTGACCGACCCATCGGCGGCAGCACCAGCGCTGGCGGACGGGCTGAGGCTGGTGCGGGCCGCGCTGGCAGGTGCATCGCCAGCGGCCGCCGATCTGTTGCTGATCAAGGAGGCGCAGTTCCAGCGGGCGATCAACGCGGCGCTTGCTGCCGAGCTGCGGGCCGTCACCAACCCGCCACAGATGGCCGCGCCGGTGGCCGGCCAGGCGTTCAATGTCGATGTGCGATTCGACGTGCGGGGGCGGATGCCGGTGTCGTCGCCAGTGACGTCCTTGACCGGCGATACCGGCTGGCGCGTCGATGCGGCAAGCGCGGGCTCCTTCCGCGTGACGCTGGCAGGCGATGTGGCGATCAGTACCAAGCCGTACTTCTCACGGCAAGGCTTGCAGGCCAGCCGCTACACGATCAGCGATCCGGCGCAGTTCGGCCGGCCGGTCACCCCCGCACCGCTGACTGCGGTAGCCCGCTACCAGTTGAACGGCGTGCCGGTGGAGATCCGCGAGACGGTGAAGCGGCGGGAGGCGAAGCTCCCGTACGGCGAGGTGGTCCGCGAAGTGCGGAGCGTGCCGCGCATTGCGGTGTCGCTCACGCCGTCCCATGCCATCGTGCCGGCCTCTGCGCCGGGTGGTCGGGTGAGCGTCGAGGTGTCGCTGCTGCACAACGCCGATGCGCCGACTGAAGGCGCCGTGACGCTCCGGATGCCCGCGGGCTGGCACAGCGACCCCGCGTCTGTGCCGTTCTCATTTGCGCGCGCTGGTGAACGAACCCGGTATCGCTTTGCCGTCACGCTGCCGGCAGGCGGGGCGGGGGAGACGGCCGGCCAATCGGGCGTTGTTGAAGCTGTCGCGATCGCCGCGGGCCGGGAGTATCGCGAGGGCTACGAGCTGATCGATCACCGCGACCTCGAGGTGCGGTATCTCTACCGGCCGGCGACCGCCGAGGTGCGCAGCGTGAACGTCGCGACCGTGCCCGGGCTGAAGGTGGGCTATGTCATGGGCATCGGCGACCAGGTGCCCATGGGCCTGCAGCAACTGGGCGCGGAGGTGACGTTGCTTGGCGAGCCTGAACTGGCGAGCGCCGACCTGTCGGGCTACGACGCCATCATGACCGGCACGCGCGCCTACGCGGTGCGCGAGGATCTCAAGACCTACAACGGGCGCCTGCTCGACTACGTGCGGGCCGGCGGCAACATGATCGTGCTCTACAACACGCAGGAACTGGTGCCCAGCGCGTTTGCGCCGTTCCAGGGTGAACTGCCGCGCAGCGCCGAGGAAGTGTCGGAAGAGGATTCGCCGGTCACCATCCTGGCGCCCAACCACCAGTCGTTCACCTGGCCCAACCGCATCACGGCGGCCGACTTCGACGGCTGGGTCGAGCAGCGTGGTTCGAAGTTCTTTACCAAGTGGGACGCGGCCTATGCGCCGATGATCTCGACGTTCGACAAGGGCCAAGCGCCCCAGAGCGGCGGCTGGTTAACCGCGAAGGTCGGGCAGGGACACTGGACCTACTTCGCCTACGCCCTCCATCGTCAACTTCCATACGGTGTGGCCGGCGCCTACCGAATCACCGCCAACCTGCTGGCTCTCAGCAAGACGCCCTGACACGAACTTACGTCCGCGATCGGAAGACGCCGTAGGCCAGCACCCCAGCGGCCAGGAAGCTGAACGAGAACACGATGCCTTCCAGGGGGCCGGTGAAGAAAATAAACAGCCACAAGGCTCCCGACAGAATGGCCGGCCATGGGTAGAGCCACATGGTGAATGGTTGGGGGATGTCGGGCCGGTAACGCCGCAGCAGCACCACCGCCGCGCACTGCCAGATGAATCGCAGCAGCACCTGCACCTGGATCAGCCAGCTCACCAGTTGGCCGAGCGAGAAGAAGCAGAACGGAATCGAGACCACCAGGATCGTCACCAGCGAGACGTCCGGGAATCGCTTGGTGGCGTGCACGTGCGCGAATACCTGGAAGAAGTCGCCGTCCTTCGCGGCCGCGTAGGGCACGCGCGAATAGCCAAGGATGGTGGCGTAGAGTGACGAAGCCGCCACGAACAGGATCAGCCCGGTCATCACGATCCCGGCCAGCCGGCCGGTCTGCGGATCCGCGAACGTGCGTTCGATGAAGATCGAGGCCACTGTGCGCGACTCGCGCACTTCCTGCCACGGGATCATGCCCAGGATCACCACGGTCATCAATATGTAGAGCGTCGCCACCAGGAAGGTGCTGAGCACGATCGATCGCGGGATGGTGCGCGTGGGGTCCTTGATCTCGCCGCCGATGTTGCACACCTGGTTGTAGCCGCCGTAGCTGTACATCGCCAGCACCGACGCCGCACCCACGCTCATCAACAGGCTGCGATCGAACGTGAACGCCTCGGCCGGAAACGCGAACGCCTGCGCCGGCGAGAAGGTGAACAGGCCGGCGACAATCACCCAGCCCACGGTGGCCAGCACCACCACCAGCATCACCACGGCGAGGCGGCCGATGTCTTCGATGTTGCGCCACAAGAGCGCCGTCGATACCACGCACACGGACGCGGCGATCAGGTGATGCTCGAGCGTCGACATGCCGGTCCAGACAAATTGCAGATAGTCGGCAAACCCCACCGCGCCGCCGGCCACCGAGAGCGGCGCGATCAGGATGGTCTGGAAGATGAAGAGAAACGCCATCATCCGGCCGAGGCCGAACGGCTTGAACGCCTCGCGCAGGTAGAGATAGCCGCCGCCGCTGCCGGGCAGGGCCGCGCCCAGTTGCGCGTAGACCAGGCCGTCGGCCAGCGCCAGCACCAGCCCGGCGATCCAGGCGTAGATCACGTGCGGTCCGTTCATGGCGGCGACCATGAACGGAATGGTGAGGAACGGCCCCACGCCGACCATGGAGATGACGTTGGTCGCGGTGGCCTGAAGCAGGCCCATGCCCCGCTTCAGCTCCGTTGTCACAGCAGCGTCTCGACCAGTCGCGCTGAATGCTCGCGCGACGCGACCAGCGGGTTGAGCGCCAGCGCGTCGATCAGTTGATGGCGATCGCCGGTCAGTGCCGCCTTCACCGTGGCTCGTTCGTAAGCCTTCACCCGCTCGATCCACTCGCGCGGATGATCGGGAATCGGCGCCACCGCCTGCGGCGCCGGCCCGTTGCTGTCCACACGGCACGGCACTTCGACGATGTCCTCATCGTCCAGGAAGGGCAAGGTGCCGCGGTTGGCCACATCGAGCGGGATGATGGCGCCCTGGTTGTGGACGATGGCGCGGATGGTCATCAGGGCGATGCGATCGTAGCCGGACAATTCCGCCCAGTCGGGCTTGATGCGCGGGGCCGTGGTGCCGGTCTCGAGCTGCATGTAGCTGGCGTCGCGGGCGGCGAGGTAGCGCTGATAGCGGGCCAGCGGATCGTCATCGGCCGCGACCGGTCCGGCATCGCGAAAGAACGCCTCGGTGAGCTGCGCCACCGCCTGGCCCCGGGTGGAGCCGGCGTGCTTCATGTGAGCCAGCGCGACTTCTGGCCGGTAGTAATAGTAGAGATACTCGGTCGGCAGCAGCTTCAGTTGCCGCAGTCGCTCCGGTTCGAACAGCGGCGACCGGTAGGCGGCGAGCAGCCGTTCATCGCTGTCCCACAGCCGATGCAGCTCGCCCTTGCCCTCAAACAGCACGTCGCGCAGCCAGCCGAGGTGATTGAGGCCGAAGTAGTCGTACGAGCACACCGATGCCGGCAGACCCAGTGCGTGGGCGGCATCTTCGAACATCTCCATGGGTGTGTCGCAGATGCCGATCAGCCGCGTGTCGGTCTCCTGGTGCACGGCCTGGGTGATCAGGCTGACCGGGTTCGAGAAATTGATCAGCCAGGCCCGAGGCGCGAGGCGCGCCACCAGGCGGCCGTACTCGACCATGGCCGGAATGGTGCGGACCGCCATGGCAAAGCCGGCCGGTCCCACCGTTTCCTGGCCCACGGCATCAAGTGCGATGCAGGCGGCTTCGTCTTTCGCGCGCTGGGCGGCGCCGCCCACCCGGATGCTGGTGATGACGAAGTCGGCGCCGGTGATGGCGGTCTCGGCGGTGTCGCGACCGGCCACGCGGATTCCCGGCGCCATCTGCTGCGCCAGGCCGGCGATCACGCCAAGCCGATGGCGATCGATGTCGTACAAGTCGATCTGCGAGATACGCAGATCGGATCGCGCCAGGCCGCCGGTCAAGAGTGGGACGCGGACGCCGGCGCCGCCGATGATCGCGATCTTCAAATGCCGCCCGCCTGCCGCGTTGACGCGGCTCCGATCTTGTTGCCGGCGGCCAGGCACTGTGCCGGCGACCGCCCGCCGAGCCACGCCGCCAGGAAGCCGGCGTTGAACGCATCACCGGCGCCGGTCGTGTCAACCACCCTGACCGTTCTCGCCGGGGCATGGATGTCGCGGTCAGGTGCAATCCAGGTGGCGCCGCGCTCACCCTGCTTGACGATGGTGATGCACTGGCGCTGGCGCCAGTGAGGCAGCGCGGCGGCAAGCGTGGCTTCACCGGTGTAGAGCCTGGCCTCGAGCTCGTTGACGAACACGAAATCGAGCGCGTCAAATAGCGCCGTCAGGCCTCGATCACTCGTCAGCGGTTCGTTCCAGCCGAAGTCCCACGAGGTGGTCACGCCCTGCTGGCGCAGGCGAGTGGCCAGGCGCGTCCACTGTGCGCAGTCGTGCGGGTAGAAACAGAGATGAATGTGCGACGGCCGTCGCCCCGCGGGCTTGGGCGGGATCGGCCGGCCCAAGGCCTTTGCCAGCCGGCCTTCCAACTGTGCGTTCACGCCGTTGAAGGTCACAAACGCGCGGTCCTCGCCGGTGGAGAGCGCGGCGGTGATGGCGTGTGGCTCGCGTGGCTTTCTCAGATTGGTGACGCTGACGCCTTCCTTCTTCAGGCGGGCCACCGCCGCGTCGCCGAGCGCGCTGATCACGCCGGTGCGCACACCCAGCCTGGCGGCATGGACGGCGGTAATGACCGCGCCGCCGCCCACCGTGGCGGTGAAGTGGTCGGTCTTGATCTCTTCACCCAGTTCAGGGAGGCGATCGAGCGAGAAGAACACCAGGTCCTCAAACGCCTCGCCGGCGCACAGTAGTGTCATTGCGGTGATTATCCACTGCTTACAGGAGATCAAGAGAACAGGAGGAATGAAATCACAAATTCAAACCTGGCCGTGCGGCCCTTAATTCCTGATCTTCTGACCTTCTGATCTCCTGATCTCCTGTTAACCCCAGAGCCGGAGTCCCGCTCCGGCGATCAGGGCAACGCCGATCGGCGTGCGCAGGCGTTCGCCCCAGGGGGTGACTTGCTCGGCGAAGGTCAGCAGCGCCAGCGCGGCCATCCACCACAGGCTCATGACGCCCACTGCCAGTGAGGTGGCCATGAGCGCCCAGCAACACCCCACGCAGAACACGCCGTGGCCAAACCCCATCCTGAACTTGCCGGAGGCATCGTCCCTCCACCGGGTGAGGAAGAAGCTGAGCGGGTTACGGCAGTGGGTGAGGCAGGCCTGTTTGAGCGGCGTGAACTGGTAGAGGCCGGCAAAGGCCAGGATCGCCGCGCCGGCGGCCGGGGCCAGGCTGCTGAGGCCATCAAGGGTGCCCGCGCGCGCGAGCAGCAGTTGCACCGCCGCGGCTGCGACGGCATAAATGAGCCAGGCGGCCAGGTAGCCACTCGCGAAGATCGTCGATGCCACCATTCGGGCCGCCCGCCCGGTGCTCGCCGCGTCGATCCGGTCAAAGGCGGCAATCCACGGCCACACCGTCGGCCCCATCATCAGCGCCATCATGCCGAACCACATGCCGGCGAGCGACCCCAACGACAGATGCAGATGGCTCATCGGGTTCGGTCAGAAAAAGGATCAGGCCTTGGTCGTTGAATCTGCGACATCTGTGTCATCTGTGGCCCTGGCGTCTGCGGCCCTGGCGTCTGTGGCCCTGGTGTGTGTTTCGTCATCTGTGTTGCCAGTCGAAGTCGGAGAACAGCCCGTGCGTCTCGGTGTGGCGAAACACGATGCGGCCATCGTCGTAGACGCTGTCGCCGAGGGCAACGACCTGGGTGGGGGCGTGAATCTGGTTGAAGATGTTCTCGAACAGCACCGGCTTCGACTTGTCGCGGCCGCGGATCTGAGTGACGGCGGCCTTGAGGCGGTCGGTGATGGTGACGCGCTTGGTGGCGCCTTCGTCGACGAATTCAATGGGGCGCAACTCGGTGGGGAGTTGGGTGGCGACAAACGAGGCAAGCTTGGCCCAGGGGCCGCCTGCCTTCCCGGTGAGCAGGGTTTCGAGGGCCTGCCGCTGCTCGGGTGACGCGCTGTCGTCGATGATGAGCGACTGGATCCAGTTGCCGTCGATCATTCGCTGCGGGGTGTCGAACCCGATCACGGCGCGCAGGCCGCCGAGCGGCACGCCGCCGAAGTTGCCGGCGTCGAAGCGCAGCGCCCAGTAGCCCTTGCACCGTTCGTGCGTGCAGAGCTGGCTGAAATGCATGTGCCCGGGGCACACCAGCGTGCAGGCGCAGTTTTCGAAGATCAGGCCCTTGGCCCACCACTCAATCATGGTCGTTGAGGAATGGAGGCAGGTGGTCAGGCCTGTCTCCAGTTCAAGGGTTACCGGGCTGCCTGGCGGGCGCGGGTCAGGTGCGGCACGATGCCGATCATGCGCTCCATCAGGAACAACTGTGCGCGGTGATGCATTTCGTGTTCCTTGACGCCGAGCAGCATCTCGAAGCGTGTCTTCTCGCCGTTTGGCAGTTTCACGATTTCGGCCAGCTTGGCGTCGGTCATGGACTCGAGACCGGCCGCGAACGCCTCGCCGTCGGCCTTGAGCGCGGCGACGATGGCCGACTTGGTGGTGAGGGACTTCGAGTTGGCGCCGACCTCGCCCATCCACTTGCCGAAGTCGTCCATGGTGATGGCGACCTTCTGGTCGACGAAGTGGCACTGGTTGGCCCAGTGCGGGGTGGCGGCCAGGTGCGCGAGCAGTTCGCCGACGCTCATGGTGTCGGGTGCGGCGCGGAATGAGTACTTGTCTTCGGGAATGTCTTCGGCGACCTGGATGGTGTTCTTGCGAACGGTGCGCCAGCTTTCGGCCATATTCGACGGTCCGTAATAAATCATGTCAGAAACCTTTCGGGAAGAGGACAGGCCACCGTCGGGAGCTCACGAAGGCTCCGTCGGGAGGGTAATTCTGGTCGGGACTAGCCTCCAACTATAGCGTCATTATCGGGCGGCCCAGCAGGGCTATGGTCAGCAGTGCGCCGGTCGCGACCAACCATATGACGCCGGCGACGAGCACGACGTTACGCGCCGTCGGGATCAGGATGCTTGGTTGATCGCTGCCGATCGCCTTGTCGAGCAGGAAGCCGAGCAGGGGCAGTGCCTGCATGGCGTGCATGCCGAAGAAGTGCGCGGTGCGCAGGTCGCCGAACTGCACCGACCAGTTCACGAACGGCAGCCCGGGTCCGCCGTCGGGGCCGGGCATGGAGTGGGCGTTGTTGGCCACCATCCAGAAGCCCGGTATCACGCTGGACAGGATGAACAAGCCGACGCCAATCCGGATGCCCCACAAGTAGCCGGCGCGGTTGGACGGCGTGTCGCGGCGCAGGATCCACCAGAACAGCGCCACCGCGATGCTGCTCACCGTGATGGCGGCGCCCATGATGTTGAAGACCGCCAGGTCGAAGGGCGTGGCGGCGTTGAAGTGCGAGGTGGTACCGCGCATGGCCTGCGTGCCGATCAGGACAATCTCGATCACCATGGCCGAGGCCACGGTCCAGCGCACGAGCGCCCGGCGCACCGGGTTGGGATCGGTCTCCGGCATGAACCACGCGATGGTCCACAGCAGGATGGTGATGGAGATCAGGAATTTCATCGGCTTGACCCAGGGATTGATCCCCAGGATTAGCCGCTGGTCGCCGATCGAGAGCAGCGTGACGACGACCAGGCCAAGCAGCATGGCTGCGCCGGTCCAGAACAGCAGCGGGTCGCGGGCGCGCAGCTCGGTCACGGTGTCAGACACCTTTCCAGAAATTGCGATCTTTCGGAGTCAATTCGGTTCCCCATCGGGTAGTTCCTTCTCCGCCTTCTTTTCCGGCGAGGTGTCCTGATTCAATAGTCTGTACCAATCGGGTGGCAGCTCGACCGGGAGTTCCCCGATGATGTGGCGGCCCTGCCGCCGTCGTTCGAACCCGCTGGACCACTCCCAGTGTTCGGCCCACCTGACGAGCCTGGCTCTGGACGCATTGGCTTCGACATAGCGCAGTGCGGTGAGGAAATGCTCATCGCCGGCAATCACGACCGATCTGAACCGTCCCTGATAAAGGTGGCCGTTGCCTAGGTTTTCGTGGAAATTACGGTATCGCAGGGCGTGCGTTGCCGTCAGCCACTTCATGTACTTGGAGATGCTGTTGTCGGCCAGCGCCCGCACGATCAGGTGCCAATGGTTGGGCATGACGCAGTAGCCAAGGACATCCACCCACGACTTGTCGCGGCCCTCGGCCAGCAGGTCGGCGAAGGCCTGGTAGTCCATCCGGTCGCGAAAGATGGTTCGCCGATCGACCGAGCGATTGACGACGTGAGCGATGGTGCCCGCGGGTAGTATCCGGCGTGGTCGTCCCATGGTCCAGAGGTAGCGAGCAACTCTGATGCCAACCGAAGGTCCGCCCTAGAAGATCGCAATTCTTGGAACGGTGTCTGACACCGTCACAGGTCCAGCGACTTGGTCTTCGCGGTGCGGATAGAGAAGTAGAACAGCAGGCCGATGGGGCCGAGCATGAACGTCATCACGTAACAGGGCACCATCACCAGGCGCGGGATGCCGAGACGCTGCGAGTCGCGGCTTTCCCATGCGCCGATGAACAGGTCGAACGCCAGGTAGTGCACCCAGCCAGCCAGCAACAGCTCGTCCTTGCCGAACAGCTTCTTCACTTCCGCCAGCGTGCCGAAGCCGCCGGGGGCATCCGAGAAGTGCAGAAAGATGTAGGCGAGATAGACGACCGCCAGCGTCAGCGGAATGATCACCCCGCTCAGCAGCTTCGCGCGAGGATCGGCTGGGACCGTCACCAGCAGGATCCAGCCGAACAGGGCGATGAACGTCGCGAATGAGAAGACGGTCTCGGGCGCGGGCATCACTGCACGGATGTCCCGTAGTAGATGCTGTTGAACAGGAACTTGAACGTGCCGTGCGGCTGGGCGCGGAACGTGATCTCCGGTCCGAACAGGAACACCTTGCCCTTGCCGAGTCGGGCCTCGATTGCGGCGGCGCCGCCCTCGAGGTAGTGCTGGCCCCAGGCCCATCCCGAGCGCAGTGGCGCCTTCGAATCAAACCAAGCCACCGGCTTGATGCCGGCCAGCGATGCATTCGGCGCCAGCTCCATCACCGGACTGTTGTCGAAGAACACATCCACCGTCTTGTCAAAGCCGAAGGCGACCGGGTTGGTGTTGTCCACCGCCACCTGCAGCACGCCGCCAGGGATGTAGTACTTCGTGCCTGGCAGCGGACGCTCGGTGCCGTCCTGTGCCACTTCCACCAGGTGATCGCTCACCGGCAGGCCCAGGTGATGACCAAGCACCGCTGATCCGCCAAAGGCCACCAGCACTCCGCCGGCCTCGGCGAACGCCTTGAGCTGCGGCACGGTCTTGCCAATCGAGACGCGGCCCAGTTGGTCGCGATACTCGGCCGGGATATCCTGCGCCGCGGGCGGACGCCCACCGAAGCCGCCACCGGCATTGTCGGTCTCGGGAATGCCACCGTCCGGGAACAGGATGACGTCGTACTTCGCCTTGAGATTGCCGGCGTCAAGCGTGGCCGGGAACACGCGCTCGAAGTCGAACTCGAACTGCTCGAGCAGCCAGCGCAGGTGGCCCGACGGCATCGAGCCGCCGTACTGATCCCATAGGCCAATGCGCGGCTTGGTCAGCTTGTACATCGTGCCCGCCGGACGAGTGGTCACGGCCGTGAAATTCAGGCCGAGCTCGGCCGCCGCCTTCGCCAGCACCGCGCCAGTCGCAGCCTTGGCGGTAATGAAGATGACGCCGGTGCCGTCGCTGCTCTGGTAGCTGCGATCGCCGACAAAGTACGCTTCTTCGTTCGCCTTCATCAGCCGGTTGATTGCAATAAATGCGTCGTTGTTGCGGTGATTGACGACATACCCGACGGCGCCGGCGGTTTCGGTCACCTTGCCGGGGGCCGGTTTGATCAGGTCGGGAATCTTCTCGAATGGCCCATCGAACGCCTCGAGCACCCGGTCGAACTTCAGGCCCATCTGGAACGCCAGCGTCCAGCCCGCGCTGTCGTACGGCGGAATGGGCGGGCCGCCCGGGTACTGGAAGTCGTTGGGATGATCCTGCGGCTCGAACATGTCGAGCAGGTGCGGCCGGAACGCCTGCGCCCCCTTGAAGACGAACGACCCGGCTGGATACGCCTTGCCGGCGACCGTGAACGGCGCCGTCGCGCGGTGCGCGGTGAGGCCGCTCTTGATCATGATGTTCACGAACTTGGTGGCGGTGAGGAAGTCGCCCTCGTTGGCCGGCAGGATGTAGCCGCGCGGGTCGCGGTACTCGGGCTTGCGGACAATGGCGTAGTACTTTTCCGGGACGGTGGCAATGCGCCCGCCCATGGCCATGCGCGAGTCGGTGGCGCCATCCAGCTTCTGGTCCCTGGCGATGGCGTCCTTCACTTCGGCGATGCGGCGGGGATAGATGGTCCAGTTGTCGGTGCTGCCGCGGTTGATGCTGTTACGGCCGGCCAGGTAGATGTTGTAGAGCAGGCTTTCGCGATAGCGCTGGGCGAAGTCGAGGACTGCGTAGTTGGCGGTGATCGAGTAGTCGATCGACTGGCGGAAATGCCACACCTGCGGCGTGATCGGGAAGGGCAGGTCGCCGCGCGCGATGATGCGATCGGGCACGAAGCCGATGGTCTCGGGCGTCGGGTTGCCGATGCTTTCGGTCAGCAGGCCGACCTGGTTGTGGAAGTAGGCCATGGTACGCAGGCCGCCGTTCCACCAGGTCGAGTAGTTCGATCCCGACCGCGTGGTTACGCCCGGCTTGCCTTCGGCGTCGAAGCGCGTGTGCATGGCGGCGCCGACCTGATCGAGGGTGTTGACGACCAGCGGGTCGTAGACGTAGTTGAACGGATCGCGGAAGGGCGGCGAGAACATCACCGTGCCGGTGGGACCGGTCTGGTGATGGTTGTACATGATCTGCGGGAACCACTCTCGGTACAGGATCCGGTTCATGTTGGTCGATTCCGGCTGGTTCATCATGTAGAAGTCGCGGTTGTTGTCGTGACCGACGTACTTCTGGTAGAGCCGCGGCAGTTGGCCGGTGCTGCGTTCCTTTTCGTTCGGCTTGCGCATGTACCAGTCGGAGACCAGCTCCATGCCGTCGGGATTGGCGTGGGTGGCAAGAATGATCACGTCCTTCAGGATGCGGAGCGTCTCCTCGTCGTTCTTGCTGGCGAACTGGTAAATGGTCTCGATCAACTGCTGGGCGCCGAGCACTTCGGTGGCGTGCAGGCCGCCGTCGATCCAGATCACCGCCTTGCCTTCTTTCGCCAGCGCTCTGGCCTGGTCGTCGGTCAGGCCCTCGGCCAGCGACAGGCGGCGCGAGATCTCCTTGTAGCGGTCGAGCTTCTTGAAGTTCTCGGGCGCGGTGATGATCGCCATCAACTGGTCGCGGCCCTCGGCGGTCTTGCCGATCGACTGCACGACCATGCGATCCGATTCCGCGTCGAGCTTGCGCACGTACTCGGTGAACTTGGTGTAGTTCGGGAGCACGTAGTCGGCGCCGATCTGGTGGCCAAAGAACTGTTGCGGAGTCGTGACCTTGGGCGCGGCCGGTGTCTGAGCATTGGGCGCGGCCAGGGAGAGGAGCAGGACGAGGCAGGCCAGCGAGGCGGAACGAAGTGTCAGGCGCATGTCACGAGTATATTCCGCGCGCGCGTGCTCTCGCCCTGCCCGCGGAGTCAGGAGCCGTCAAAACGGCGCGCGATTCGTAACAATTTGTCGTCGTCTTCACGCCGCGCCATCAGTTGCAGGCCAATCGGCAGCCCGGCGGCATCGGTGCCACACGGCAGTGAGATGGCGGGTGTGCCGGCCGCGTTCATCGGCCACGTGTTGCGCAGGATGCGCGTGCCGTCGATCGGACCGGCGATCGGCGGCGCGGTGACCGCCACGGTAGGCGTGACGATCACATCCACCCGGTCGAACAGCCGGTCGACCGCCTGTTGATAATCCTTGAGTTGTGCACCAGCGGATTCGTATTCACTCACGGTCGGCCGTTCGGTGGCGAAGAAGCCGGAGAACGACGGAGAGAACAAGCCGGGCGTGAGGCGCCAGTCAGGGCCGTAGCGTCCCCAGATCTCGAAGGCGACGATCGGATCGAAGACCCGCGCCATGGTGCCGGCGTCGACCGGAAAGGCGATGTCCTCAACGTTAGCGCCGGTCGCCCGCAGGCGATCGAGGGCGCTTCTGACGCCGGCCGCCACCGCGGGATCGAGATTGTCGAAGAAGTAGTTGCGCGCGACGCCGACGCGGATGGGAGCACTGCTGGCCGGGAGGGCACTGCTGGTCGGGAGGGAACTGCCCGTCGGGAGGGAACCACTGGTCGGGTTGCCGAGCGCGGCGTGGAACATGATCTCGGCGTCGTGGGCCGTGCGCGTGAGGAAGCCGGCATGATCAAAGGTGGGTGAGGCGCCGAGCAGGCCGCGGGTGCTGATTCTGCCAAACGTGGGCTTGAAGCCGACGCATCCGCACAACGCCGCCGGAATGCGGACACTGCCGCCGGTGTCGCTGCCGGTCGCGGCGGCGCACAGGCGGGCGGCCACTGCCGCGGCTGAGCCGCCGCTCGATCCGCCGGGAATCCGCGTGCGGTCTACGGGATTGCGGGTGGTGCCGAAGAAGGGATTGATGGTCGTGACCCCGCCACCCAGTTCGTGGGTGTTGGTCTTGCCAAGGATTACCGCGCCGGCTCGCTCGAGCGCGGTAACGATGGCGGCGTTCTGCGTGGGAACGTGATCGGCGAACAGCATGGAGCCCGCCGTCGTGCGGATGCCGGCGGTTTCGAACAGGTCCTTGTGCGCGATGGGAATGCCGCTCAACGCGCCCGCCTCCACCCGCCTGGCATCGTCTCGCGCGTGAGCGGCGGTCACGGTGATGAAGGCCTTGAGATCGGGGTTAAGCGCGTCGATGCGCGCCAGATAGGCGGTGGTCAGTTCCAAGGCGGTGAACTCGCGGGCGGCCAGTCGGACTCGGGCCTGCGCGATGGTGAGCAACGTCAAGTCGCCCGGTGGCGCGGCCGGTTGGCGGCTCGCCCACGGTGTGGCCAACAACGCTGCAATCAGCTCCCGCCGGGTCATCGCCGGAGATTGTAAAGGGGGCAGGCACCGAAAATGCGAAAATGACGCAGGAACTGCGTACTTTGACAAAATCCACTGCTCCCTACGGCGCCTGGCCGTCGCCCCTCACCGCCGCTCGCGTCACCGCCGGCGCCTTGCGTCTCGATCACATTCAACTGGATGGCGACGATGTGTATTGGGTGGAGGGACGGGCGTCGGAGGCCGGCCGATCGGTGATCGTGAAGTGCGCGCCGAACGGGGTGATCAGCGACGTGACGCCGGCGCCGTTCAACGCCCGCACCCGCGTGCACGAGTATGGCGGCGCCGCCTACACCGTCGATCGCGGCATCGTCTACTTCTCGAACTTTGCCGATCAGCGGGTCTATCGCCAGTCGGCCGGCCACGCGCCGGTGCCGATCACCCCCGAAGGCTGCTTTTATGCCGACTTCCGGGTGGACCGGACCCGCCATCGCCTGATCAGCGTGCGCGAAGACCACACCGGCGCGGGCGAAGCGGTGAACACGATCGTGGCAATTGGCGACGCCGAGTTGGTGCTGGCCACTGGCGCCGATTTCTACTCCGATCCGATCATCAGTCCTGACGGCGCGACGCTGGCGTGGCTGCAGTGGCATCATCCCAACCTGCCGTGGGACGGCACCGAGTTGTGTTGTGCGCCCTTCAACGCCGACGGCACGCTGGGCGAGATAGTGATTGTGGCCGGCGGAGCGGCCGAGTCAATTTTCCAGCCGGAATGGTCGCCCGACGGCGCGCTGTATTTTGTGTCCGATCGATCGGGTTGGTGGAATCTCTATCGCGCTGACGCCGGCGCGATTGACAGCGTGCATGCAATGGCTGCTGAGTTCGGCAAGCCGCAGTGGACCTTCAGCATGGTCACCTACGCGTTTGTCGATGCCGGCCGGATTGCCGCCACCTACACCGAGGACGGACGGTGGCGGCTGGCGCTGATTGACACGGCGGCGAAGACCTTCACGCCGGTCGCGCTGTCAGTCGAGCCGCTCGAATCGATCCGCGCGAACGCGTCGCTCGTCTATTTCATTGGCGGTTCGCCCACTGAGCCGATGTCGATTACCCGGTTGGCGCTGGCCGACGGCTCGACGACGAACCTGCGCTCGGCGTCGGCCGAACGGATCGATCCGGCCTGGATCTCGGTGCCCGAGGCGGTGACCTACATTGCGGCCGGTCGCGACGTGCACGCGTTCTACTATCCGCCGGCCAACCCGGAGGTGGCGGCGCCGGCCGGCGACTTGCCGCCGCTGCTGGTGCTGACGCACGGCGGACCGACCGGCGCGACGCTCGATGTGCTCGATCCCAAGTGCCAGTTCTGGACCAGCCGCGGCTTTGCCGTGCTTGACGTGAACTACAGCGGCAGCACCGGCTATGGCCGCGCCTATCGCGAGCGCCTGAACGGCCAGTGGGGCATTGCCGATGTCGAGGATGCCGTGGGCGGCGCGCGGGCGATGGTGGCGGCCGGCAAGGCCGATCCGGCGCGGCTGATCATCCGCGGCGGCAGCGCCGGCGGCTACACCACGCTGGCGGCGTTGACCTTTCACGACACCTTCAAGGCCGGCGCCAGCTACTACGGCATTTGCGACCTTGAAGTGCTGCAGCAGGACACCCACAAGTTCGAATCGCGCTACAACGAGTCGCTGATCGGGCCGTATCCGGCGGCGCGCGACGTCTATTTCGCGCGCTCACCGATCCATTTCACCGATCGGTTGTCGTGTCCGATCATCCTGTTCCAGGGGCTCGACGACAAGGTGGTGCCGCCCAACCAGTCGGCGATGATGGCCGACGCCCTGCGCCAGAAGGGGCTGAAGGTGCAGTATGTGACCTTCGCCGGCGAGCAGCACGGCTTCCGCAAGGCCGAGAACATCATCCGCGCCCTCGACGAGGAGCTGGCCTTCTACCGCGACGTGTTCGCCATCTGAGCCGACGGCCAGATTTTCGCGCGGTTTGGCAATTATATTACTATATGGTTATATAGCGATATATATGAAGTCCATTCGGCTGCCATACAATCGCAGTGCCATGACCTGCGACACCGACCTCATCGTCCAGCGCTTCATCGCCCACGACAGCCGCGTGCGATCATGACCCTCACGGCCGCGGCCCTGGCAACGGCGATGGGCCTGGTTATGGGCATGCTGGGTGGTGGCGGGTCGATTATCGCCGTGCCAGCGCTGACCATCTTCCTGCAGTTCCCGGCGAAGGAAGCGGTGGTGATCAGCCTGTCGGTGGTGGCGATTGCCGCGGCGGTCGGCGCGGTGGGCAATTTCGCGCGTGGCACGCTGCCCCTGGCCGCCGGGCTGATCGTGGGTGCGGCCGCCACCGCGGGCGCGGTGGTCGGCAGTTACATCGGCGCCGGCCTGGCTGATGCCACGCAGCTCCGGATCCTTGGAGTCGTGATGCTGGTGGCCGCGACGCTGATGCTTTGGCGTCCGGCGGCCGGCGCGGTGCCGGCGGCACGCAGGGCGGCGCCGGTGCTGCTGGCGATTGGGTTCCCGCTCGGCATTCTGACCGGATTGATTGGCGTCGGCGGCGGTTTCCTGATCGTGCCGGCCCTGGTCCTGGGGGCTGGCCTGCCCATGCGCGAGGCGGCGGGGGCCTCGCTGGTGGTGATCGCCATGGCCGCGGTGTCGGGTCTCGCCGGTTATGTCGGCCGCACGCCCCTGAACTTGCCGTTCATCGTCCCGTTTGCACTGGTGGCTGCCGGAGCGACGCTGGCCGGCGGCATGGTCGGCCATCGCCTGCCGCAGCGGCGGCTGCAACAGGTGTTTGCGGCAGTACTGGTGGTGCTCGCCTTGTGGGTCCTACTTCGTTCGTGATCTTCCAGGAGTCAACATGTTCGTCAAACGATTCTACGAACCGTCCATTGCGCAGGCGAGCTACCTGATTGGGTGCGTCGCCAACGGCGAAGCCATCGTGATCGACGCCAATCGCGACGTGGATCAGTACATCGACGCGGCGGCGCAGGAGGGCTTGCGCATCACGCACGTGACCGAGACCCACATCCATGCCGACTATGTGTCGGGATCGCGGGAGCTGGCGAAGAAGACCGGTGCCACCCTGTTTCTGTCGGATGAGGGCGACGCCGACTGGAAGTACGCCTTCATCAGCGAAGGCAAGCCGCTTCATCACGGCGACCGCCTGCAGATCGGTAACATCGCGGTCGAGGCGCTCCACACACCCGGGCATACGCCGGAACATCTCTCGTTCCTGATCACGGACGGCGCCGCTGCCGATCGGCCGATTGCCGCCGTCACCGGCGACTTCGTGTTCGTTGGCGATGTCGGCCGGCCCGACCTGCTCGAGCGCGCCGCCAACATCAAGGGGACGATGGAGGTGGGAGCGAAGACGTTGTGGAAGAGCCTGCAGGCATTCGCGAAGCACGAGGACTGGCTGCAGATTTGGCCGGGGCACGGCGCCGGGTCGGCGTGCGGCAAGGGTATCAGCGCCATTCCCTCGTCGACGCTCGGCTACGAGCGGCGCTTCAACTGGGCGTTCGGCGTGAAGACCGAGGCCGAGTTCGTGACGCGCGTGCTCGAGGGGCAGCCCGAACCGCCTGCCTATTTCGCCAACATGAAGCGGGTGAACAAGGCCGGACCGGCGCTACTTGGCGGCTTTCACGCGCCGCCGCGCCTCGCCGACGGCAAGCTGGCGGACGTATTGGAGGCCGGCGCGCTGGTCGTCGATACCCGTCCGGCCGATCAGTTTGCGGCGCAGCACGTGCCGGGGACCCTCAACATTCCACTGAACGGATCGTTCGTGTCGTGGGCGGGATGGCTGGTGGCGGCCGATGCCGATCTCTACCTGATCGTCGACGAGACGACCGCGGCCCGGCTGCCGGAGGTGGCGCGCCTGCTGGCCTTGATCGGGCTCGATCGGATCGCGGGTTGGATCAACACGTCGGCGGTCACGGCCAGCGAAGTCCTGCGCAGCACGCCGCAGATGTCGGTCACCGAGCTGCAGGGGCGGCTGGCCGCCGGTGCGGTGACCGTGGTGGATGTGCGCGGTGCCAGCGAATGGGCGGGCGGGCACCTGCCGGGCGCGATGCACATTCCCCTGGGCTACCTGGCCGGACGTGGCCGCGATTTGCCGACCACCAAACCCATCGTGATGCAGTGCCAGGCCGGCGCGCGATCGGCAATTGCCACGTCAGTGCTGCAGCGTCTCGGTGTGCCGGGCGTGATCAACCTGACCGGCGGCTATGCCGCCTGGGTGGCAGCAGGCCTGCCGGTGGAGGGCAGCCATGAGCAGCAAGCCGCTCACCCCTGAGACCATCCGCGAAGTCGCTCTGCGGTTCAAGGTACTGGCCGAGCCCGCGCGGCTGCTGGTGCTCAACGTGCTGCGCGAAGGTCCGCTGAATGTCGGCGAGCTGATCGAGGAGACGGGGTTGAACCAGGCGAATTTGTCGAAGCACCTGCAGTTGCTGCACGCCGGCGGGTTCGTGTCGCGTCAGCGCGACGGTCTGTATGTGGTCTACGAGCTGTCCGAGGCGAGCGTGTTTGCCTTGTGCGACATCATGTGCGGCCAACTGCAGCGGCAGGCCACTGCCCACGCCCGGCGGCTGCGCCGCTGACGCGACGGTGTCAGACACCGTTACAAAATTTGCCAGCTATGGGACACTCTGAGCGTGGCAAATCCTGTAACAGTGTCTGACACCGTATGAAAAAGATTCTGGGCGGCTGCCTGATCGTGTTCGTGATCGCGCTGGTGGGACTCGGCGTGGCCGGATTCTATGCCTATCGCGCCGCCAGGCCGATGATCGACAGCGCCGCGGACTACGTGGCGAAGGCTCGCGAGCTGGCCAAGCTCAGCGACGAGGTGAGGAACCAGTCGCCCTACGCGCCGCCGGCCGACAGCCGGCTTACTGCCGCGCAGCTCGATCGATTCCTGGCCGTGCAGACGCGCGTGCGGTCGGAGCTCGGTGATCGCTGGACCGACTTCGAGAAGAAGTCCGAGACGCTCCGCAAGAAGGCCGACAGTACACAGTCCGAATGGACGCTCAACGACATTGGCGGCATCTTTTCCGACTTCACCAACATCTATCTTGAGGCGCGCAAGGCCCACGTGAATGCGCTCAACGTCCACAAGTTCTCCGACGAGGAGTTCTCGTGGGTGCGGATGCGGGTCTATGAGGCTGCGGGCATGCAACTGGCCGGCAGCATCGACACCTCGGCCATCGAAGCCCTGGCCCGCGACAGCGCCGGGAAGGACGGCGTCGCCCTCCCGGCGATTCCGCGGCCGGATGTGCCGGAGGCCAATATCGCCCTGGTCA
The DNA here is from genome assembly GCA_021730945.1 of Acidobacteriota bacterium. Classification (GTDB taxonomy): domain Bacteria; phylum Acidobacteriota; class Vicinamibacteria; order Vicinamibacterales; family UBA2999; genus 12-FULL-67-14b. Next base: position 52,256 of record JAKFYH010000025.1, read on the forward strand.
AGCCGCACGCGACCAAGCTCAAGGAGTGGTTGCCGATGGCCATGCTGGGGCTGTAGCAAGCTCCGGGAGTCGGGAGTCGATCTCGTCACTCTGCCGTAGTGCCAGCGTCACGATTCGTTCAACTCTGATTGCTACTGTCTCGTCGAGGAGAAACGATGAGACGCGTATTGCTTGCACTAGCTGCCCTGATCTTGTTGGCCACGCCCGCCTGGGCGCAGTTTGAAACCGCCACGGTGGTCGGCGTGGTGAAGGACTCCACCGGCGCGGTCGTGCCCGCGGCGAAAGTCACGCTCACCAACACCCAGACCGGCGTAACCGCCGAACGCGCCAGCGATGACAACGGCGCCTACGAATTCTTCAACGTGCGCATTGGCGCCTACGTGATCACGGCCGAGAAGGCCGGTTTCTCGGTGGCGCTGGTCGACAACATCACCGTGACGGTCGGCGCCCGCCAGCGCGTGGACCTCAGCATGGCGGTGGGCCAGTTGAGCGAGCGGATCGAGGTGAGCGCCCGGGCCGTGCTGCTGCAGACTGATTCCAGCGACCGCAGCCAGATCATCACCGCCGACCAGACCCGCGCCCTGCCGCTGAACGGCCGCGAGTACTCCTCGCTGACCTTGCTTTCGCCGGGAGCGCGGCAGTCGGCGATCGGCTCGTCGCGCGAGGGTTCGTTCAACATCAACGGCCTGCGTTCGACCTTCAACAACTTCCTGATCGATGGCGTCGACAACAATGCCTACGGCACCAGCAACCAGGGCTACTCGAACCAGGTGATGCAGCCGGCGCCCGACGCGGTCGGGGAGATCAAGGTGGTCACCAACAACATGAGTGCCGAGTATGGCCGGTCGGCGGGCGCCACCGTCAATGTCGCCTACGCCAGCGGCACCAACGCCCTTCACGGCTCGGCCTGGGAGTTTGCGCGCCGCACCGAGTTCAATGCCACCGGCGCGTTCCGTCCGGCCAACGGCATCAAGCCGGCGTTCGACCGCGACCAGTACGGCGGCGTCCTGGGCGGGCCGCTTGTGAGGAACAAGGTGTTCTTCTTCTCGGACTTCGAGCGGCTGACGCAGACCCGCGGCGGCAACGTCTTCACGTCACTGCCGACCGTGGCCCAGCGCCAGGGCATCCTGGCCGTCGACGTGCGCAATCCGCTGACCGGCGAGGTGTATCCGGCGGGCACGCCCATTCCCATGAGCGCGTTCGCGCGCAAGGTATTGAACGACCTGCCGGCGCCGATCAACTCCGGCACCGCCAACAACTTCATGGTGCTGGCCAATCAGACCAACGACACGCCGAAGGCGGGCGGCAAGATCGACCTGCAGCTGAACCCGCGGCTGTCGGCGTTTGTCCGGGTGGGCTGGCGCGACGTCGACATCTTCGACACGCCCTCGATTCCCGGAGCTTCGGGCGGCGGCGGCAATTCGCGGACCTACGTTCGCAACCAGCAGGCCTCGGGTGGCGTCACCTATCAACCGGGGGGAACCTCGCTGCTGGAGGTTCGCCTGGGCTGGTCCAGCACCGAGGCCGGCAAGGATCCCAACGCGATCGTCAACGGCGAGCCTGGCGCGCTCGAGGCCTACGGCATCAGTGGCCTGCCCACCGACCCGCGCGTGTCGGGCGGACTGATGACGCAGCAGATTACCGGGTTCTCCGAGTTGGGCCGCCAGGCGACCAATCCGCAGTGGCAGTACCCCACCGTGCTCAATCCCAAGGTCAACTACTCGTGGCTGAGCGGCCGGCACTCGCTCAAGACTGGCTACGAGTTCCAGAACATCAAGACCCAGGTGCAGGACGTGAACCCGCTGTACGGGCGAGACACTTACGCCGGCCAGTTCTCGCGTCCGGCCGGTGCCGCCTCTAACAACCTCTACAACCTCGGCGACTTCATGCTCGGTCTGCGTTCGACCTACGCGCTCAGCAATATCCTGGTTGCCGATCTGGTGCAGAACATGCACTTCCTCTACCTCCAGGACGATTGGCGCGTGAACGATCGGCTGACGCTGAACGCCGGCCTGCGCTACGAGTACGCCACACCGTGGGTGGAGGAACACAACGTGCTTTCGAACTTCGATCCGGCAACCGGGACGATGGTGCTGGCGAAGGACGGCTCGCTGAAAGAGCGGTCGACCATCGATCCCGATCGCAATAATTTCGGGCCCCGTCTCGGCCTGGCCTACACGCTGGCGCCGCGGACGGTGCTCCGCGGCGGCTACGGCGTGAGCTACGTGCACTTTCACCGCGCCGGGGGCGGCAACGTGCTGCCGATCAACGGCCCGCAAGTGATTAACGCGGTGGTGGTGCAGACCGCGACCCAGGCCGACTTCCGGACCACCCAGCAGGGCTACCCGGCCGACCTCACTAACCCGTCGCGGTTCAATCCGCTGGCGGCCAACATCACCTACATGCCGGGCGACTATCGCTCGAGCCGGGTGCAAAGCTGGTTCGCGTCGGTGCAACGCGAGCTGTGGCAGGGGGCGCTACTCGACGTCGCGTATGTCGGCAATCGGGCAGACGGCCTCCTGCTCTTCGCCAACTACAACCAGGCGGCGCCCAACAACGCCACCGGCACGCTGACCCTGCAGCAACGGCGGCCGATTCCGGAATTCGCCGATATTACCTACGCCTTCAACGGCGGCAGGTCGGCGTATCGCGCACTGCAGGCCAAGTTCAACTGGCGTATGGGCGGCAGCGTGTCAATTCTGAGTTCGCTGACGCTATCGCAATCGAAGGACAACGGTGCCGGCTCGCTCGAAAACAGCAACGGCAACTTCCCGGCGCCGCAGGATGCCACCAACCTCGACGCCGACTACGGCCTGTCGGCCTACCACCAGCCATATAACAGCACCACCAGCTTCATCATCGACCTGCCATTTGGCCGCGATCGCAAGTACCTGGCCAACGCCCACCCGGTGGTCAACGCGCTGCTGGGCGGCTGGCAGATCGCTGGCATCAACACGGTGATTCCAGGCGAACAGGTGACGCTGACCTACACACCCACCGCGGCGCAGCAGGTGTCGGGCATCCAGCAGGACTTCCGCGGCGCGAACAACTATCGCCCGAATGTGAATGGCGACGCGCTGGTGGGTACCGGCGACATCACCAACTGGCTGAGCAAAACGGCCGTGACGGTGCCGACCGATCCGAGCCAGCCGTTCGGCAACGCGCCGCGCAACAGCGTCCGCGGGCCGCTGACCTGGACCGTCGACCTGGTGGCGTCGAAGCGCTTCCGGATGCCGTGGCGAAACAGCTCGCTCGAATTGCGCGGGGAGTTCTTCAACCTGCTGAACCGCGTCAACTACCGCGCGCCGAACGGCAACCGCAGCAGTGCGGCGTTCGGCACCATCACCTCGACCTACGACCCGCGGATCATTCAGGTGGGTTTGAAGATGAACTTCTAACGCGGATTTGGTGATTTGGTGATTTGGTGAGTTGGTGAGTTGGGTCAGGGATTTGGTGATTTTGCGACGTTGCGACTTGTCGCCGAATCGCCAATATCCCTCGCGCTCAAGTCTTCAGGTTCGCGACCCCAATCGCCAACCCGCCAGATCACGAGATCGCGAAATATAATGTTCTCAATGAGCGAGCTGACCCAAATCTGGATCAAGCGCATGCACAAGGGGCCGATGGATCCGGCGTCGAAAGCGGCGGTGGTGGCCGGACGAGGCATCGTCGGCAACGCCAACCAGGGCGGCAGGCGGCAAGTCACCATCGTGTCGAACCGGAACTGGGAAGCTGTCACGGCGCCGCTCGGCGCGACGCCCGATCCGCGCATGCGGCGGGCCAACCTGCTGGTCTCCGACATCGACTTCACCGACGCGCGCGGCAAGGTGCTGCACGTGGGGCCGGTCCGCATTCGCATCTACGGCGAAACCCGCCCGTGCGAGCAGATGGAAGCCGTGACGCCGGGCCTGCAACAGGCTATGAGCGTGCCGTGGGGCGGCGGCGCGTTCGGCGAGGTGCTGGACGACGGCGAGATTGCCGTGGGCGACGCGGTCGAGCTGCTGGGGTAGGGCTTGGCCGCTTCGAAGCCGAAGCCCCACCGGCGCAGAAGCTACCGCCGCCCGATCTTCAAGCCGCCGTTGGTCGTGCGCACACGAACCGTCGGTCCGCCCGATCCGAGCTGCGCCGAGATGCCGCGGCGCGACGACAACTCGCCCTGGATGGTGATGGGAATGTCGCTGCGGAACCCGCCATTCACCGTGCGGGTTTCCAGTTGCGCGTTGTAGCCGTCAGGCACGGCCACGGTCACGCCGCCGTTGCTGGTCTCGACATCAATGCCGTCGCCGTCCCAGCGGCTGCCGCCCAGGTTCACCGTCAGTCCGCCGTTCCTGGTGGAACCGTTGACGCGGCCACCGAGGTCAGTGAGCTTGACGCCGCCATTGGTGGTGTCAAAGCGCACGTTCCCGGTCACACCGGCGATGGTGATGCCGCCGTTGCTGGCCTGAAGGTCGAGGTCGTTCTTGCGCGGCACGCTGATGCGATAGCTCACCGACCACCACTCGCGCCGCCCGTAGTCCGGGCCCGAGGCCGAGACGCGGCCCCCGCCGGCCTGCACCTGTACGCCACCCGCGATCTCGCGAGCGCGCTCCTCGGTGCGGGCGGCGCCGCGGACGATGGCGCGCACGCGGATCTCGTTACGGTCCCACGCGTCCACCGTGATGCCGCCGTTGTCGCCGGCGTCGACGGTCAGGGGGCCGGCGGGCAGGGTGGAGTCGCGAACTTCGCAGTGCTGACGATAGTCGCCGTCGTCGCGCCGGCCGCTACACGGGTCGGCGTCGGTGCCTGACTGATCGAGGTAGCTGGCGATCCGATCGGTCCGGCCGACGTCGGCGATGCGGACACGTGCCGACGCCCTGACTTCCGCGGCTACCTGCCGGGCCACCCGCGCGTGAATCTGCCGATTAACCTCGGTGGCAACCCGGCTGGAGCGCCTGACGGCGCGGTCGATCTGCCGGTCGACTTGCTGGCGGGCTCGTTGCAGGGCGCGCTCGTTCCGCTCGCCGAGGTTGGTCTGGCGGCCGTTGGGCTCCCAGCGAAAGGTCTGCGCGCTCGGGGCGACGGCCAGCCCGGCCAGGATGGCCAGGGTGAACAGGATGCGTAGGGTCATGGGGGATTGGACGGGAAGTCGCGTCCGGGGGTTGGTCGGGGATGAAAAGGGGGGCCTGGCCCCTTTCATCCCTCCGTGCTTACCGGCCGGGAGGGGTCGGCGGACCACTCGCTCCAGGATCCTGGGAAAATCTTGACGCCGTGGATTCCGGCGTGTTCCAGGGCCAGCAGGTTGTGGCACGCCGTCACGCCCGATCCGCAGTACATCACCACGGCCTTGGGGTCCCGTCCCTCGAGAATCTGGGCCCACTGCGCCTGGAGCTCCTGCGGCGACTTGAAAGTCTTGTCGTCGGCCAGGTTCTGCTGGAAAAAGTAGTTGGCGGCGCCCGGGATGTGGCCGCCGACCTTGTCGAGGGTCTCGCCGATGCCGCGATAGCGATCCGGCGTCCGCGCATCCACCAACAACCGCGACGGATCGCCCAGCCCGGCCGCCACTTCATCGACCGTCAGGCGCCAGCCCGCTCGCGGCGCGCCCTTGAAGTGCGCCGCCGCCGCCGTTTCCTCGCCCTCGCGCACCGCGTGTCCTTCTCGTTGCCATCGCGCGAGGCCGCCGTCCAGCACGGCCACCGCATCGTGGCCCATCCAGCGCAGCATCCACCACAACCGTCCGGCATACATGCTGCTGTCGGCGTCGTAGACCACGACCTGGCTGTTCGGACTGATACCCAGTTCACTGAAAGTCCGGATCAGTTGGTCGGGAGCGGGGAGCGGATGGCGGCCGTTGGTGCCGGTCTTGGCGCCCGAGAGGTGATGGTCGAGATGGGCGTAGCGCGCGCCGGGAATATGTCCGGCCCGATACAGCAGCTCGCCCTTGCCGGTGTCGGTCAGGTCGAAGCGGCAGTCGACAATCACCCAGGACGGGTCGTTCACATGCGGCGCCAGGTCGGCGGGCGAGACGAGGGTGGTATGCATGGTGGTCAGGTCCGAAGCCGTTCCGCCAGTTGATGGAGGAACAAGCCGACGTCGGTGACGACGCCGACGGTTTGCGCGGAGCCGCGGTCGGACAGTTTCGTGACCACGGCGGGGTTGATGTCGACGCAGATCACCTTGACCCACGAGGGCAGCATGTTACCGACGCCGATGCTGTGCAGCATGGATGACAGCATCACCACCACGTCGACACCCGCCAGCGCCTTGCCGTAGGCATCCTGCGCCGCGGTCAGATCCATCATCGTCTCCGGCAACGGCCCATCGTCCCTGATCGAGCCGGCGAGGATGTAGGTGACGTTGTGAGTGTGGCAGGCGTGCATGATGCCGGTGGCCAGGACGCCGGACTTGACGGCGGCGCCGATGCCGCCGGCGCGGCGCACGGCGTTGATGGCACGCATGTGGTTGCGGTGGCCGTGTTCGACCGGATGGCCGCTGCCCAGGTCGATGCCGAGCGAGGTGCCCGAGAGCGCCACCTCGATGTCGTGAACGGCGAGGGCGTTGCCTGACAGCAGCAGGTCGACATAGCCCAGGCGTATCAGGTCGCAGAAGTACTGCGAGCCTCCGGTGTGCACCACGACCGGACCGGCGACGAAGGCGATCCGGCCGCCGGCGGCCTTGACCTGCCGCATCATGTCGGCGACCTTGCCGACCACCGTCTCGACCCGGCGTTCGGACGACACTTCGTTGCTCATGAAGCCGAAGCTGGGTTTGTCGCGCTGCTGCACGTCGGGCGAGACCCTCACGCCCTGCATGCCGCACACCACCTGGTCGCCGCGCTTGATGTCGCGCAACTTGCGGCAGGCCACCGCCCCGTCGCGCACGATCAGCACGGCGTCCATGCGCTGATCGGCCGCGGTCACCCAGGCGCCGCCGAGAAACACCGAGGTGCGGTGATTGGTGGTGGAGTAGAAGTCTTCGGGCGCCGCTCCGTCCAGGTCGGCGGTCCGGAGCAGGACCGCCGGCGTGTCTTTGACGTAGCAGCCAAACACCGAGAGCCGGGCCAGCAGGTCCTCGAGCCGGGCCGGGGTGTCGCTGGTCAGCCGCAGGGAAAGGTGTGACCCTTCCTCGTTCTTGCGGCCGACGTCAAAATGCAGGATCTCGTATTCCGACCCGTGCTCGACGACGGTGGTGAGGATCGACTGGAAATTGCCGGTGTCGATCAGGTGGCCCTGCGCTTCAACTGTTTCAGAAACCATAAGAGGGGCTTTCGCCCCTCCTATTCTGACCGAAACCGCCGTAGGGCGGGCAGATCCCTTTTACAGGATCGGCGCCCGCTGCAAGGCGGCGATGCGAGCCTCGAGCGGCGGGTGGGTCGAGATCAGCGACAGGAAACCCTTGCCGCCGGCAATCTTCATGGTCGCCAGTTGCGGCTGCGAGTTGTCGACCATCTCCTTGTTCTGCATCAGCCGCTGCAGGGCGCCAATCATGCTGGCCTTGCCGGCCAGGGTGGCGCCGCCGGCGTCGGCCCGGAACTCGCGCGCGCGCGAGAACCACGCCACCACCATCGAACCGAGGATGCCGAACGCGATGTCGAACACGATGGTGGTCACGAAGAACACCAGGTGCGAAATCTTCTCGTCGACCATCTGCCGGACGATGTTGGCGATGATGCGCGAGAAGAACATCACGAACGCGTTGACTACGCCCTGGATCAGCGTCAGCGTGACCATGTCACCGTTCTGGATGTGGGCGACCTCGTGCGCGAGCACGCCCTCCACCTCGTCACGGCGCATCGACCGCAGCAGGCCGGTCGAGACCGCCACCAGGCTGCGGCGCTTGCTCGGGCCGGTGGCAAAGGCGTTCACTTCGGGCGACTCGTAGATGCCGACTTCCGGCATCGGCAAGCCGGCCTTGCGGGTGAGCTGGCCGACGGTCTGGTGCAGCCAGTCGAGTTCGGCCTGGCCGCTCTGGCCGTCCACCAGCTTGACCCCCATCGCCATCTTGGCCATGAAGCGCGACATCTGCAGCGAGATGAACGCGCCACCCATGCCCCACACGAGACAGAACACCATCAGGGCCGAGTAATCGAGTCCCGACGGCGTGATGTAGCCGCCGACGCCCAGCAAGCTGAGCACGATCGACAGCGTGATCATGACGGCCAGGTTGGTGGCCAGGAACAAGACGATGCGTTTCATAATGGTCAAGGATAGCAAAGCCGGCGGCGGCTGCTAAATACGTAAATTGGCCGCAACTCTTCGATAAAGTCGATGGTTAGCGGACCGGGGTGTACCCCTCGGCCAGCTTCTTGCGCGCCGCCTCGACCTCGCGGTGAAACACGAACAGCGCGTCGGCGTTGTCGTTCTTGTCGGTGAAGTTCCAGGTCTTGGCGCCCTTCTGCTTCACCTGCAGGTTCTTCTTGAGGTAATCCACCGCGAACTGCTCGACCTGGGCGTAGCCCAGGGTGAAGGCGTCGCCCTTGTTGTCGGTCTCGTACTTGAGGCCGTCGAGGGTGGCGATCAGGGTGCCATTGCACGACCCCATGCCGTGCTTGTGCACCACCGGGACCCGGGTGTTGAGGCTGACTTCCTTGATGCGCACGGTGACGGCATTGGCACCGGCCACCAGCTCCACGGTCTTCTGGACGCTGTCAAAACCGGTCGCGGTCAATTGCAGCCGCTTGGTGCCGGGTTCGAGTTTCTCGAGCGTCAGCGGCGTGTTGCCGACGAACTGGCGATCGATGAACACCGACGCGCCGGGGACATCAGATTCGAGGGTCAGCGTCGCGAGCGTCGGCGCCGCCACCACGACGGGTGCCGCCACCGGTGCCGCCTTCCTGGGCGCGGGCCGTGGCGCGACCGGCTCGGTGGCCGGCGCGGGTGCGGGTTCCGGCGCGCGAGCCACGGGCGCCGCCGCCGGTGCGGGTGCCGGCGCCTCGACCGGAACGGCCGGCGCCTTGTCCGCTCCGCCCCTCATGAAGACCACGCCCAGGGCGACCGCGATCGCGATGCCCACCCCAATCATCGGTGCCGGTTTCATCGACCCAGATCGTAGCAGATGACGCGCCGGATTTCCGCCGCCACCCGTGGGCGCCACGTCGATCCGGCGGGTGGCGGCAGTCGTGCCATGATTGGGGCGCCGATGACGCTCGACGTCCTGGAATCAGAGAGCATCGAAATCTTTCGCGAGGCCGTCGCCAGTGCCGAACGGCCGGTGCTGTTGTACTCGGTCGGCAAGGACTCGTCGGTGCTGCTGCACCTGGCTCGCAAGGCCTTCCATCCCGCGCCGCCACCGTTCCCGTTGCTGCACGTCGACACGACGTGGAAGTTCCGCGACATGTATGCCCATCGCGAGCGCGTGGCCGCCGAATCGGCGATGCGCCTCCTGGTGCATACCAATCACGCCGGGCTGGCCGCCGGCGTCAACCCGTTCACGCACGGGTCGAGTTACTACACCGACGTAATGAAGACCGAGGCGCTCAAGCAGGCGCTCGATGCCCACCGCTTCGACGTCATCTTCGGTGGTGCCCGCCGCGACGAGGAGGCCTCTCGCGCCAAGGAGCGCATCTGCTCGTTCCGCTCGGCGGGCCACCGGTGGGACCCCAAGGCGCAGCGTCCCGAGCTCTGGTCGATCTACAACATGCGCCTGCGCCCCGACGAAACCATGCGGGTGTTTCCGCTGTCGAACTGGACCGAGCTCGACATCTGGCGCTACCTCGAACGCGAGTCGATTCCCGTGGTGCCGCTCTATTTCGCCGCCGTGCGCCCGGTCGTGCACCGCAGCGGCACCCTGGTGATGGTCGACGACGAGCGCCTGCCGCTGGCACCCGGTGAACAGCCCGAGCATCGATCGGTCCGGTTCCGGACGCTGGGCTGCTACCCCTTGAGCGGCGCGATTGAAAGCCGCGCCACCACCATCGCCGAGATCATCGCCGAGACGCTGGCGGCGGCGTCCTCCGAGCGCCAGGGCCGCCTGATCGACAGCGACCAGCCTTCGTCGATGGAGAAGAAGAAGCGGGAGGGATACTTTTGAGCCTCCCCCTGCTCCGGCTGATTACCTGCGGCAGCGTGGACGATGGCAAGTCGACGCTGATTGGACGGCTCCTGCACGACTCGCGCGCGGTGTTTGATGACCAGGCGAGGGCGCTCGAGGCCGACTCGCGCAAGTTCGGCAGCCAGGGCGATCGCCTCGACTTCGCGCTGCTGGTCGACGGCCTGCAGGCCGAGCGCGAACAGGGCATCACCATCGACGTCGCCTACCGCTTCTTCTCCACGCCCGCCCGCCGCTTCATCGTCGCCGACACGCCGGGCCACGAGCAGTACACGCGCAACATGGCGACCGGCGCCTCCACTGCCGACCTGGCGGTGATCCTGGTTGATGCCCGCAAGGGCGTGCTCACGCAGACGCGACGGCATACCCGGATCGCGGCCTTGATGGGCATCCGGCACGTGCTGCTCGCGGTCAACAAGATGGACCTGGTGGACTACTCGCGCGAGGTCTTCACCGCGATCGTCGACGCCTACACGCCATTTGCCGCCGCTCTCGGCGTGACAGTGATCCAGCCGATCCCAATCTCCGCGCTCGAGGGCGATCACCTGGTGGCGCGCAGCCTTCACATGCCCTGGTACGAGGGCCCGACGGTGATCTCGTATCTTGAAACCGTCGACGTCACCGCTGCCCCGGCGTCGGGGCCGATGCGCATGCCGGTGCAGTGGATCAACCGTCCCGGTCCGGACTTTCGTGGCGTCGCCGGGCGGTTGTGCGCCGGCGTCGTGCGCCCGGGCGACCGGGTCCGCGTGCTGCCGTCGGGCGTCGAGACCAGCGTTCAGCGCCTCGTCACCTGGGGCGGCGAGCGGGCCCAGGCCGAGACCGGCGACTCGATCACGATCACGCTCGGCGACGAAGTGGACGTGAGCCGTGGCGACGTGCTGGTCGCCTCCGCCGCGCCCCCTGCGGTCGCCGACCAGTTCGAGGCGCGCCTGTTGTGGATGGGCGACCACGAGCTGATTGCCGGCCGCTCGTACCTGCTGAAGATGCACGCGAAGGAAGTGCGCGCCTCGGTCACCAGCATCCGGCATCGGATCGACATCGGCAGCGACGCGCAACTGGCGGCCAAGACCCTCGCCTTGAACGAGATTGGCGTCGTGCACCTGGCCACTGCCCAGCCGGTCGTGTTCGAACCCTACGCGGTGAATCGCACGCTCGGTGCCTTCATTCTGATCGACCCGCTCACTTTCGAGACAGTGGGCGCCGGCATGATCGAGTTCGCCCTGCGCCGCGCCTCCAATGTGCATTGGCAGGCGCTCGAAGTTTCGGCCCCGTCGCGGGCGGCGCTCAAGCAGCAGGAGCCGCGCTGCCTCTGGTTCACCGGGCTGTCGGGATCCGGCAAGTCGTCGATCGCCAACCGCCTCGAACAGCGCCTCTATGCGGCCGGCCGTCACACCTATCTCCTCGACGGCGACAACGTTCGCCACGGCCTCAATCGCGATCTCGGTTTCACTGAAGCCGATCGCGCCGAGAATGTCCGGCGGGTCGCCGAGGTGGCCAGGCTGATGGTCGATGCCGGCTTGATCGTGCTGGTGGCCTTCATCTCGCCGTTTCGCGCCGAGCGCCGGGCGGCGCGCGATCTCTTCGCGGCCGGCACGTTCGTGGAGGTGTTTGTCGACACGCCGATCGAGGAGTGCGAGCGGCGCGATCCCAAGGGCCTGTATGCCAAGGCCCGCAGCGGCCGGTTGCCGAACTTCACCGGCATCGATAGTCCGTACGAGCCGCCGGAGGCCCCCGAAGTACGCCTGGTCACGACCGGGCGGACGCCGGAGGAGTGCGCCGAGCAGGTGTTCGCCCGGTTGCTGTGACCATGGACGGCTTGCAGGTCGCCGCCGGCGCCCTCACTGGATTCGTGGTCGGCATGACGGGCGTTGGCGGCGGGGCGCTCATGACGCCGATCCTGCTGCTCGGGTTCGGTACCGCGCCGCTCGTGGCGGTGGGCACCGACCTCTGGTTTGCGGCAATCACCAAGCTGGCCGTCTCCGGCCTTCACCTGCGACAACGCCTGATCGACTGGCCGGTGGTGACGCGCCTGTGGATGGGCAGCCTGCCGGCATCGGCACTGACGCTGGCCTGGATGGCCGATCGGCAGCCGGACGATGGGCACCTGGTGTGGGTGAAGACGGCGATCGCGCTGGCGGTGTGCCTGACGGCCGCGAGTTTGCTGGCGGACCGGCCACTCCGGGCGCTCGCGGCGCGAGCCTCGACGCCGCCCACCCTGCCTGACGCGGCCCGATACCCGGCGGCTGCGACCGTCGTGGCCGGCGCCATCCTGGGCGGCCTGGTGACGCTCACGTCGGTTGGCGCCGGCGCGCTGGGCGTGGTGTTGCTGGTTCGTCTCTACCCGCGCCTCACCCCGCAGCGGCTGGTGGCCACCGACATTGCCCATGCCATTCCGCTGGCGCTCTGTGCGGGCGCCGGTCACCTCGCGATCAACGGCATCGACGCCGCGCTGCTGCGCGATCTGCTGACGGGTTCGATTCCGGCGGCGCTGGTGGGCGCGGCCGTCTCTGCCCGGCTGCCACACACCCTGCTGCGAGCCATCATCGGCACTGTGTTGCTGGTGATTGGGTTGGTGATGCTTCGCGGCGTGCTGGCGGCGGGATGAGCGGCGGGCAGCCGAGGCATCGCCGCTGATACCATTACGACATGCGCAGGCTGGTTGCGGCGTTGGTGGTGGTCGCTGGTCTCGCGGCCGGCTGGTTGGGCTGGCAGCAAGGCTGGTTCGGCGGCCTGTCGACCAGCGGTCCGCGGTCGGTGCTGCTGATCAGTGTCGATACGCTAAGAGCCGATCGGCTGGGCAGCTACGGCTACCAGGCTGCATCGACTCCCGTGCTTGACGGCCTGGCGGCGCGCGGCCTGCGCTTCGAGCAGGCGGCCACCGTGGCGCCGCTGACGCTGCCGGCCCATGCCTCGCTGTTCTCCGGAACCTTTCCCACCTTTCACGGCGTACGCGATAACGGCAGCTTCTATGTCAACGACAGCATCACCACGCTCGCCGAGGTGATGCAGGCTCGCGGCTATCGCACCGGTGGATTTGTCGGCGCCTTTGTGCTCGACCGCCGCTGGGGCATCGCGCAGGGATTTGATCACTATTTCGACGGGTTCGACCTGTCGAACTACGACATGGCCGCCGGCCTCGATGCCGCGCAACGCCCCGGCAGCGAGGTGGTCGATCACGCCTTGTCGTGGCTCGGCGAGGACAGCGACCGGCCTTATTTTGCGTGGGTCCATCTCTACGATCCCCACAGCCCCTATACGCCGCCCGAGCCGTATCGATCGCGCTTTCCCGCCACCATGGAGGGCGCCTACGATGCCGAGATCGCGGCCACCGACGCACAGATCGGCCGGCTCCTCGATTCGTTGCAGGCGAGCGGCCGGCTCGACAACACGATCGTCGTCGTAGTCGCCGATCATGGCGAGTCGCTGGGCGAACACGGCGAGCAGCAGCATGGCTTCTTCGTCTATGACGCGGCGGTGCGCATTCCGTTGATCGTGGCCGGTCCGGGCGTGCCGGCCCGCGCGGTGCCTGACCAGGTCCGGATTGTCGATGTCATGCCGACCGTGTTGGAACTGGTCGGTGCCGCCGTGCCGTCAGACGTGCAGGGCGTCAGCCTGTTGCCGCTGGGGCGGGGCGAAGAGCTGGAGCTACTGGGCTTCAGCGAGACCTGGTACCCGCGCTACCACTACGGCTGGAGCGAGCTGACGGCGGTGCGTAACGGCCAGTTCAAGTTCATTGCCGCGCCTCGCCGTGAGCTCTACGACACGCAGGCCGACCCGGGCGAGCTGAACGACCTGTCGGCGGCTAACCCGCGCATGGCGGATGCGCTCGAGCGCGCCCTCCGCGACATGGCCGCGCGTACGGCGATCGCGGCGAAGCCACAGGCCCCGCGCGCCATCGATCCTGCCGCCGAGGAACGCCTGCGCGCGCTTGGTTACGTGGCCACCACCATCAGCCGGGCGGCGCTGGTGGAACGGCCGCGCAGCGATCCCAAGGACATGATCGGCTTTTATAACCTGCTGAAGCTCGCCGGCAGCGACTCGGTGGCCGGCCGGCTGGACGAGGCGATCGCCAAGATTCGCACCGTCCTCGCGGCCGACCCCGAAGTGATCGAGGCGCATACGATCCTGGGCAACATTCAGATCAAGGCCGGCCGGGTTGCCGATGCAATCAAGGCGTACCAGCAGGCGCTGGCGGTCGATCCGGAGCACGAGGGCGCGGCGTGGAGCCTGGCGCTGGCCTACCGGCAGGCTGGAAAACTGGACGAGGCCCGAACCGGCTTCGAGCGCGTGTTTCAGCTCAACCCGCGTGGCGCGAAAGCGCTGTACCAGTTGGCGACCCTGGCGATGGGCCAGGGGGACTTTGCCGGCGCGGCGGCCACGCTGGAGAAGGGCCTCGACCTGGGCGACCGCGCGGTCTTTCTCGTCAAGATTGCCGAAGCGCGTCTCGAGTTGAACCAGCTCGACGCCGCCCAGGCCGCGCTGACCGAAGCCGTCAAGCTCAACGCCGATCAATCGATGGCCCACTACAACCTTGGCCTGGTGCACGAAGCACGTGGCGAGTGGCAGGCCGCCGCCGCGGAATACGAAGCTGAGGTCAAGGTGAGCCCCAAGCTGTACCAGCCGCATTTCAACCTGGCGAAGCTGCTGACCCGTGGCGGCCGGCCGGCCGATGCGCTCACGCACTATCGGGCCGCGGTCGATCTCAATCCCGAGTTCGGCACCGGCTTTCTCTACCTGGCCAAGGCGCAGCTGGACGCCGGTGATCTGAAGTCCGCCGAGGCGTCGGCCACGCGTGGGCTGGCCGCGAAACCCGATGCCGGCATGGTCCCGCTCGGTCACTATGTGCTGGCGGACATCTACTCGCGCCAGGGTCGCGACGCCGATGCGGCGCGGCAGGCCGCGGCCGGCAAGCGCGCCGAAGCCAGGGCCGGGAACCAGGGGCGCCGGTGAGTTCGATACCGGTGATCCGGCTCGGCGTGGCGACGGCGTTGCTGGCCGCCGGCGCGGCGTGTGCACCGGCGCCCTCGGCGCCACCGGCGCGGACCGCGCGGCACGTGCTGGTGGTCACCATCGACACGCTACGCGCCGACCGCATCGGCGCCTATGGCAATACGACCGTGGCCACGCCGAATCTCGATCGTATGGCCCGCGAAGGCGCCATGGCCCTTCACGCCGCGGCCCACGCGCCGCTCACGCGCCCGTCCCACGTTTCGCTCTTCACCGGGTTGTACCCGGCCGAACACGGCATTCGCGACAACGTCGCGCCGCCGCTTGGCAAGAGCGTGCCCCTGCTCGCTGACATCCTGCAGCAGCGGGGGTTTCGAACCGGCGCCTTTGTCTCGTCGATCGTGCTGTCAAGGCAGTCCGGACTCGCCAGGGGCTTCGCCCACTATTCCGATCGGTTCGAGGTTGGTGAAGACGATGCCCGGTTCCTGAACACGATCCAGAAGCGTGGCGATGCCACCGTGGCCGAGGCGGTGGCGTGGCTCGCCGAGCCTGGATCAGAGCGGCGCTTCGGGTGGGTGCATCTCTACGATCCGCACGACCCCTACGAGCCGCCCGAACCGTACGCGTCACGCTACGCCGGCCGGCCGTACGACGGTGAAGTCGCCTGGTCGGACGAGCTGGTGGGACGGCTCGACACCGCGCTCGCCGCGGCGGGCCTGCGTGACGACACCCTGCTGCTCGTTACCGCCGACCACGGCGAAGGGCTGGACGAGCACAACGAGGCGGTGCACGGATTTTTTGTTTACGAGACGACGCTCCGCGTGCCGTTCATCGCGCGCGGCCCCGGCATCGTCCCCGGCACCAAGCTTGGCGTTGTCGCTCGCACCATTGACGTGGTTCCCACGGTGCTGGAGCTGCTGGGGCTGAAGGACGCGACGCCGACGGTCTCGGGCCGATCGCTGGCCGGCGCCCTTGGCGGTGCGCCCCTCGATGATGAACCGACGTTTGCCGAGTCGTTGACGCCGCTCATTCACTACGGGTGGAGCGACCTGAGGGCGCTGCGTGATGGCCGGTGGAAGTACATCCTCGCGCCGCGGCCTGAGTTGTACGACCTCGATCGCGATCCGGGCGAGCGGCAGAACCTCGTTGACCAGGAACCGGCGCGGGCGCGCGCCTACCGGGCGGGCATCGAGCAGCGGTTGCGCCAGGAGCAGGCGGCGGTGCGCGACCCCGGCAACACCACCGCGTCGGTGCCGGCCGATCTGCTCGAGAAACTCGGCGCGCTGGGCTACGTCAGCAGCGGCGGCCCCGCGAACAGCAAGGCGGCCGGCGCTGACCCAAAGGACAAGATCGACGAGTACCAGACCCTCAATACGCTGATGCGCGAGGGGCTGATCAACCTGCGCGAAGGCCGCTACGCCGCCAGCCTCGAACGCTTCCGCGGCCTGTTCGACCGCGGCGTCAACAGCTTCGAGACCCACTACTACGCGGCGCGCGCGCTCGGCGGACTCAAGCGATGGCGCGAGGCCGCCACCAACTACGAGGGCGCCATCAAAATGCTGCCGTCGTACTCGGCCGCCTACCTGGGACTTGCCGATGTGCATGTGGCCGACGGCAAGGCGGCGCTGGCGCTTGACGCCGTGCGGCGCGGGCAGAAAGCTGCGCCCGACGATCCTCGGCTGGTCGAACGCGAGGGCGACCTCGGACGCCAGTTGGGCGACGGTGAGCTGGCCGCCCGCGCCTACGAGCGGGTCGCCCAGATGGCGCCCAACGATGCACTGGTGCGGGTCAAGCTGGGCGAGCTCTACCGCGATACCGGGCGGCCGGCTGACGCGGCGCGCCTGTTGCGAGAAGCGCTCAACCTCGACCCGGCCGCTGCGTCGTACTGGAATTCACTCGGGATGATCCTCGCCGGTGGCGGCGATTTGCGCGGTGGGGAAGACGCGTTTCGCCAGGCGGCTACCCGTGATGGCACCAGCGCGCAGTATGCCTACAACCTGGGCCTGGCCCTGATCAGGCAGAACAGGCGTGACGAAGCAGCCGTGCAGTTCACGCGCGCGCTCGAACTCAATCCACAGTTTGCGGCGGCGCGGCAGCGGCTGGCGGAGCTGCGGTAGGACCGCGATTGACAGAGACCACGCGCTTCCCGTTGGTGCGCAGGGGCGTCGCGCTGGTGGTGCTGTTGGCGGCGGTGGCCTGGACCTACCTGCCCGCAGTCGGTTTTGCGTTCCTGAACTGGGACGACCAGGCCGGCATCGTGCAGAACCCGTCGCTCGACTACCGCGTGGCGACCTGGGCGTTCAGCACCACTTTCATGGAGCACTACCAGCCGCTCAGTTGGCTGGCATGGGCGGCGGTCAAGGTTCGCTTCGGTCTCGACCCGGTGGCATTCCATGCCGCGAACGTGCTGGCCCATCTTGTCTGTGTGGTGATGGTCTGTTGGGTGAGCCGCCGGGTCCTGGCGCGATCGTCGCCGGCGCTGGGCGGACCGTGGCTCGACGGGGCCGCACTCGCGGCGGCGCTACTCTATGGTCTGCACCCGCTCAGGGTCGAGCCGGTAGCGTGGGTCAGCGCGTTGCCCTACAGCCTCGCGCTCGCTCTCACGCTCGCGTCGCTACTCGCGTACTTGCGCGCGGCTGAAGCCGGCGAGTCCACGACCGCCCGGCTGTCGACGCCGTGGTGGATCGCGTCGTTGCTGTTCTACGCGGCCTCACTTGGGGCGAGACCGATCGCGCTTGGTTTTCCGGCCGTGCTCCTGATCGTCGATGCCGCCTTGCTCAAGCGGCGTCCGCGCGCGAGCCTCGCGAGGGTGTTGCCGTTTGCATTGTTGGCCGTGGCCGCAGCGGTCATCGAAAGCATGGCGCGAGCCTCCGGCTTGAACGACACGCCGTGGCCGTACCGGTTGCAGGCGGCGGCGACGGCCCCGTTTGTGTACCTCTGGCACACCATCGCTCCAGTGGCGTTGACGCCGCTGGCGCTGCTGCCGATCGATCCGGTCGCCAGTCCCACTGTGCTACTGACGGCCCTGCTGTCGCTGGCGGCCACCGCGGTCGCGGCCTGGTGGTGGCGTCACCAATGGCCGGGCGTGTCCGCGGCCTGGGCCGCCTACCTGGCGCTGCTGGCTCCGGCCGCTGGACTCGTGCCGAGTGGGCTGCAGCTCACGGCCGATCGCTATACGTATCTGCCGGGTGTTGTCGTGGCGATCGTGGCGGCGGGCGCCGGGGCACGCTGGTCGGCAGGACGCCGCGAACGGTCATACTTTGCCGTCGCCGTCGGCCTGGTTCTGGTGGTGGCTTCGTCGCTTGCGTCGCGCAGGGCGCTGGCGCCGTGGGCCGACTCGGTATCGCTCTGGACCCGCGTTGTGACATTGGAGCCCGCCCACGATGTCGGGTTGTACAACCTTGGTGCGGCGCTGGCCGAGGCGGGGCGCCAAGACGAGGCGGCCGCCCGCTATCGGCAAGTACTCGCAGTCACCCCCGATCACGCCGACGCCAGGGCGAATCTGAATCGTCTCGAGGCCACAGAACGCGAACGCGAGGGCAACGACCTGGCGGCCGCTGGCAACTTGAGCGCGGCGGCCGATCGATACCGCCAGGCCGTCATCCTCGATCCCAAGCGAACGCATTCGCACGCCGGCATGGGCATGGCGCTCGCCAGTCTCGGTCGCGTGAGCGAAGCCGTGCCGGCCTTGCGGGAGGCCGTCAGGCTGGGCACCGACGACCCGGCGGTGCCCAATGCCCTCGGCGTCTTGTTACTTCAAGCGGGGCAGGTGCGCGAGGCGCGGTCCGTGATCGAAACCGCGTTGGCGCGGCACCAGGACGACATCAACCTCGCCCACAACCTGGCGCGCCTGTTGGCGACCGGTCGCGAGATCGACCCGCGCGACGCGGTGGTGGCGTTGCGCCTGGCCGATGCAGTCGTGCAGGCTACCGGCCAACGTGATCCGGGGGCACTGGCGACGCTGGCCGCGGCGCTGGCCGCCAATGGCCGGCTGGGTGAGGCCGCCGCGACCAATGCCAGGGCCGCCGCGCTGGCCACGGCCCAGGGCGACAGTGACCTGGCCGTACAGATCACTGCCCGGGGTGCCGCTTATCGGCGCCCCGGGCAGTAAGTTGCGTCGGATGACAGGAGTTCAGGAGTTCAAGAGAATGGTTGGTCGAATCTCCTGACCTCCTGGACTTCTGTCTGGTTCCGTCCTAGAACCGGAACTTGCCGCCGATCATCAGCCGGCGCGGCAGGATGAACCGTGACGGCACGTTGTAGTTGACGTTGCCGAGGCGCCGGTCGAGCACGCTCTCGTTGGCATCGCTGTTGGTCAGGTTGAGGAAGTCGCCGAACACGGCCAACTCGGCGCCGCGTCCCAGGTCAAACGACTTCTCGACGCGGGCGTCGATCGTCTGCCAGAGTTTGGTTCGCAGTTCGCCGTCGGCCGTATTCGCCACGACGCGGTTGGTCCCGGGGATGCCCGTGAGCGAGCTCGACGGGCGAATCTCCTCGTAGATTGGCTTGCCGCTCTGGCTCATGAAGTTCACCGACGACATGATCCCCCACGGCATCTGATACAGGAACTGGGTCTTCAGCACCACCGGCCGGTCGCCCACGAGTCGGCCGTCAGTGTTGATGAAGTCGTTCGGGTTCTGGCCGAACGTGCTTGCCGTGCTGATCTGCGACGACAATGGTGTCGACCGCGCCGAACTGGATCCCTGGCGCCCGGTCGACTTCGACAGCGTCAGGCCGAAGTTGGCCTGCCAGCGGTTGGACATGCGTTTCTTGAGTTCAAACGCCACACCGTTGTAACGCGAGAACATGCGGTCGTCGTTGCGCAGTTGGAAGCGGCGCGAATCAGCGCCGTTGGTCAACTGGTAAACCTGCGACACGTTGGCGCCGGCCGGCGCGGTGTAGGAGACCAGGCGGTAGGTGCCGCCAATGTCTGGGAACGCGGTCTGCTGCTCGCTGCGCTTGTACACGTAGCTGACCGAGAGCCCGATGTTGGGCCCGAATTGCTGTTCCCAGGCGGCAATGAACTGATCCGTATACGGATTCTTCAGGCCGCCGTCGACCGAGAAGCTCGTGTTGTCGGAGAGCAGCTCCTTGTCCTGCGGGACTCCCGCCGCGTTGTAGAGGCCCGAGAACGTGTACCTGGGCGAGATCGACGGCGTGATGTTGTCGAACTCTCCGGTCACGATGCCACGGTAGTAGCGGCCATAGTGCACCTTGAGCAGCGTCGAGCCGCTCTCGTTGGCCTTGAAGTTGAGGCCGATGCGCGGCGATACCACGCGCCAGCGGAAGACCTCGTCGATTGCCCTGGACTTCGCGCCGGTCGCCGTGCCCTTGGCATCCAGCAGATCCTGCGCGGCGATATAGGCCTTGCTGTCGTCGTAGCGCACACCGATGTTCAGCGTCGCACGGCCGGCCTGGTAGGTGTCGTCGACAAAAGCTCCCATCGACCGGAGCCGTCCGCCCTGCGTGAACGGCAACTGGGTGTAGCCGTAGGCGGGCGTCGAGCCGTAGGTGTAGATGTAGTCGTTAGGGCCGTAGGTGTACTCGCCGAGTCCGCTGTTGTACTGGACGCCCAGCTTGAAGTCGTGGCTGCCGCCCATGAAGTCATCCGCGTACTTGGTGACCTTGGTCGAAAACGCCGTCTTGGCGCTCTTGCCGTCGTACCACGAGTAGATGCCACCGGTAATCTGGCCGGTGTCAAGGTCGCTGTATCGAGGCGCGACGCGCGCGCCGCCATTGAGCGGATCGCCGTGATCGACGCCGTAGAAGCCCGAGTAGCGCGCTTCGAGCACCGTGGTCGGGTTGAGCACCGAGGTCCACAGCAGGCCGGGCGACGGGTTGTGGCCGGTTTCCACCGACAACGTGCTCGGCGCCGTGTTGGCCGAGGCGCGCGCCGGAATGCGGTAGAAATCGTCGTGCATCTGGAACTGCAGGCGGTGGTTCTGGTTGAGCTGGTAGTTCAACTTGTAGAAGTAGCGCTTGGCCGACGACCGCGCCGGAAACGCCGGGTCGGTGCCGGGCTGCGAGTCGGCATCCTTCTGGTACTGGAACGACCCGAAGAACCAGAACTTGTCCCGCATGAGCGGACCGCCCAACTGCACGGTGGAGTCCTTGAACTCGTCGCGGTTGTAGGGCAGCCCGTCGTCCTGCGCATCGGTCGTGTTGCGGCCGGTCAGGCTCTGGTTCATGAAGTAGAAGTTGGCGTCGCCGTGGAAGGCATTGCTGCCCTGGCGGGTCACCACGTTGAAGACCGCGCCGCCGAGGTTGCCGTAATCGGCGGGGGCGCCGAGCGACAGCACCTGCACCTCTTCGATCGCGTCGGTGTTGGGCCACGGCCACGCCGCACCCGTGAGTGGCGCCGTGAAGTCGGTGCCGTCAATCAGGTAGACGTTTTCGTTGGTGGCCGATCCGAACGACTGCGACCGCGAGCTGGTGGAGGTCGACGGGCTGACGCCTGGCGCGGCGTTGATCAGGTCGAAGAAGGTGAAGCGGCGCACCGGGGCGTTCTCGACCCACTCACGCGAGTAGTTGGTCGCCACCTGCGAAGTGCTGGAATCGACGATCGGCGACTGGGCCACCACCGTGACGGTCTCTGTCAGGGTACTGACCTTGAGCGAGATGCCGACTTCCGCCGTGCCGCCAAGCGACACCTGGATGCCGGTCTGCGCGCTGGTCGTGAAACCGGAGAGCTCCGCTGTGACCTCATATGAACCCGGCGGCAAGTTCGGGAATCGATACGATCCCGTCTCGTTGCTCACCGTCGTCGGCGTGCCCGGCACGGCACGTCCCCTCAGGGTGAGAGTGACGCCCGGAAGCACCGCGCCCGATGAGTCGGTCACCACGCCGCGAATGACACCGGTGGTCGTCTGGGCCCAGATGGGCACCGGACTGGCCAGAAGCGCGACCATCGCAAAGACCCAAGCTAAACGCCGCATCTCAACCTCCGAATCCGACACACTAATCGGGGCATCGTCGTCGCGACTGCGACCGATGCAAAATACATGCGATTACAACGAAGCGGATTATCCGGCCGTTGTGGGGCGGTGTCAACGGGCGTTATTGGTGGCATTGCCATTCATCCCTGAGAATCAACCCCGATTGACACCTGGGAAATAGGGGGCCAAACTCCGGTTTCCCATGACCAGTCGTGTCGTCCCGGTCCTGGCGGTGCTGCTTCTGGCCGCCGCTCCACCCCCACCGTTGCTGCCCCAGCCGGCGCCGGAGGTCCGGGTGGAGAAGAACGTGCCGGCCCGCATGCGCGACGGCGTCGTCCTGCGCGCCGACGTCTACCGCCCGGCGCTACCCGGCCGGCTACCGGCCCTGTTGCAGCGAACGCCCTATTCCAAGAACGATCGCGATTCGGCCCGGCGATTTAGTGCCATCGCCGCCCGCGGGTTTGTGGTCGTGGTGCAAGACACCCGTGGGCGCTACACCTCCGACGGCGTCGCCCGTCCCCATGATGAAGCCGACGATGGCTACGATTCTGTGCAATGGGCGGCCTCACTCCCGGGGGTTGATGGCCGGGTCGGCATGTTCGGCGGCAGCTATTTGGCGACCACCCAGCTCCAGGCCGCCACCCGCCAGCCGCCGGCGCTCGTCGCGCTGTTTCCCGCTTCGTCCTACAGCCGCCGCCACGACATGGTGTTTCAGGGCGGCGCGTTCTACCTGAGCGACGGCCTGGGGTGGAATCTCGGCCAGGCGATTGATGTCCGTCGCCGGGTGTTGACGCCGGACCAGGACCGGGATGGCCCAATTGGCCTCGACCCGCCCCAGTCGACCCTGCTCAGGTCGACCTGGCTGTGGCAACTTCCGCTGGCAGGGTTCAACCAGCTCGAGCTCGATCGCTACGCGCCGGGCTACCGGCAGATGCTCGCCCATCCAGAAGCCGACGCGTTTTGGGATCCCGGCGACATTGAGTCGCGCCACGACCGTTTCCTGGTCCCGGCTTTCCACCTCACCGGCTGGTACGACACGTTACTCACCGGCACCTTGCGGAATTTCGCCGGCCTGCGCGCCCGCGCCGCTACCGAGCCGGCCCGCCGCTATCAGCGCCTGGTGGTCGGGCCCTGGACTCACGCGCGGCCGAACCAGGGCACCACCTCGATCGGCGACGTCGACTTTGGCCCCGAGGCCGGCTTCGCGGCCGACGAAGCGATGCTGGGCTGGTTCGATCATTGGCTCCGCGGCGCCGATCGCGCCGCCGTAGACACCGCGCCGGTGCGCCTGTTCGTGATGGGCGAAAACCGATGGCGCGACGAGCAGGAGTGGCCACTCGCGCGGGCCCGCACCACCGAGTACTTTCTCCACAGCGGCGGCCGGGCCGCCACGCTCGCTGGTGACGGCCGCCTGGACCTGGCGGCCCCAGGTCAGGAGCCACCGGATCGATATGTCTACGATCCGAAGGATCCGGTGCCGACGGGGGCCAGCGGTGGCTATTCGCGCGCGCCGATCGATCGGAGGACGATGGAGCAGCGCTCTGACGTGCTCGTCTATACCAGCGCTCCGCTGACCGCCGATCTCGAAGTCACCGGTCCCCTCGCGCTCACACTCTGGATCGCGTCGAGCGCGCGCGACACCGACTTCACGGGCACGCTGGTGGATGTCTTCCCCGACGGCACGGCCCGTGCGCTGGCCGACGGCATTCTGCGGGCGCGATACCGCGCCGGCAAGACCGCGCCGGCCCTGCTCACGCCCGGCGAGCCCACTGAGATCACGATCGACCTCGGTGCCACCTCCAACCTGTTTCGCGCGGGGCACCGGATTCGTCTCGAGGTATCGAGCAGCAACTTTCCGCGCTTCGACCGCAATCCCAATACCGGAGGTGTCTTCGCACACGACGCCACGGTGGTCAGCGCCACGCAGACAATTCTCCACGACCGGTCGCACCCGTCGCGCCTGCTGCTGCCCGTGGTGCCACGCCAGTCGACCGTGCCTTCGCCTGGCGTTACCGCGATCGAACAGCGATTCCTGGACGGCGTCTCGACCGAATCGATCAGCGCCGTGCACCGGCAAGTGACCGAGCATCCGCACATCGCCGGATCGGTGCGCTCAATGGAGGTGGCCGATCGCGTGCGCCGCGCGCTCGACACGGCGGGTCTGCAGACCGAAGTGCGCGAGTACGTCGTCCATCTGTCCACGCCCAAGTCGGTAACGGTGGACTTAGTGTCGCCGGTCGCTGAATCACTGACCGTTCGCGAGCCGGTCGACCCACGCGATCCTGATGGCGCCCATCCCGAGCTGGGTCCGGCGTTTGTCGCCTACTCGGCGTCGGGAACGGTCTCCGCGCCGGTGGTCTACGTGAACTATGGCCTGCCGCCCGACTATGCCCGCCTGGCCGCGGCCGGCGTCGACGTGCGCGGCAAGATCGTGATCGCGCGCTACGCGCGTAGCCATCGCGCGGTGAAGGTGCACACCGCCGAGCAGGCCGGCGCGGCCGGCATCATCATCTATTCCGACCCGGCCGACGACGGCTTTGCCCGCGGCGTGGAATGGCCCGACGGACCCTGGCGCGCGGACTTCCAGGCGCAGAGCGGCAATGCGAAGTACAGCTGGCTCTGGCACGGTGATCCGCTCACGCCCGGGGTCGGCGCGACGCGCGATGCCCCGGCGCTCGATCCGGCCACCGCCCCGACGCTGCCAAAGATTCCCGCGGCCGTGCTGTCGTGGAAGGAGGCGTCGAAGATTCTGTCGAAGCTGGCTGGTCCAGCGGTGCCCGGCGGATTCCAGGGCGGGCTGCCGTTCACTTACCGACTGGGCCCCGGGCCGGTGACCGTGCGCCTCGATGTGCAGATGGAGGCGAGCCGGCGGCCCATTCGCAACGTGATCGGGAAGATTGCCGGCCGCGATCCCGACCGCTGGATCGTGCTCGGCACCCACCACGATGCGTGGAGCTTTGGCGGAATGGATCCGGGCACCGGGCTGGGACCGGCCTTCGAGGTGGCGCGCGGGCTGGCGGCCCTCGCGCGATCGGGCTGGACACCGGAGCGGTCCATCGTCTTTGCCTTCTGGGATGCGGAGGAGTTTGGGCTGATCGGATCGACCGAGTACGCCGAGGCCATGCAGGCGGAGTTGCGCGAGAAGGCGATCGTCTACATCAACACCGACCTGTCGATGCGCGGCCGCTTCGACGGCGGCGGCACACCTTCGCTCCGCGATTTCCTCGTGCAGGTGACGCGCGACGTGCCGCACTACGACGGCGGCGGATCGGTCTACGAGCGTTGGCGGGCCGACGAATTTGGGCGCCAGCCGCTCGAGCGGCGGCGTCGCGGATCCGATGGATTCGAGGTGGAACTGGCGGCCCTGGGCAGCGGCGCCGACTTCGTGGCGTTCCAGGACTTCCTGGGTCTGCCGACCCTGCAGATGGAGTTCGACTTCGAGGGCAGCTACGGCCCGTACCATTCCAACTACGACACCCGGCAGTACGTCGAGCGGCACACCGACCCCGGCTTCAAGGTCGGTCAGACTCTGGCGCGCGTGCTCGGCTTGAGTGTGATGCGCCTGGCGTCAACCGAGCTGCTGCCGTTCCGCTATTCGCACTATGCGCGCAAGATGGAGGAGTTCATCGACGGCGCGGGCGGCTGGGCGGTCGATGACGCCGGCCGGCGTCGTGTAGCGACCAACCTGGCCGCAGCGCGAGGCCTCGCCACGCGGGCAGTGGCCACGGCGTCGGCGATTGAGGCACGGCTCAATCGCCGCGTCGCCGCCGGCCCGGTGGACCCGGTCCGCGGCCGGCGAATCAACGACGCGCTCGTCCGGCTCGAGCAGCAACTGCTGGACGAGTCGGAGCCGCCCGAGACGCGGTGGTACCGCCACGTCATCTACGGCTGGAACATCTATTCGTTGTACGAGGGCCAGCCGCTGCCCGGCCTGGCCGAGGCGATTCGCATAGCCGACGCCACAGCGGTCGCCCGCGAGACCGCTCGCCTGGAACAGGCGCTCACGCGATTTGTCACTACCCTCGAGGAGATTGCCCGACTTGCCGACGCCATCGACGTTCCGTAATCTGGCCCGTCCCGCTCCCTTCAGGCTTGGGGCCTGCGGCTTGCGGCTGGGGCTGCTGCTTCTTCTCAGCCTTCTCGTCACCTCGCACCCGTGGCGCTTGGTCGCGACTGCGCAGTCGGCCACTTCGTTCGTGATCGTCAACGCCAACGTGGTCGACGGGACGGGCGCGCCATCGCGGCGGGCCGCCGTCCGCGTGGTTGATGGCCGCATCACTGAAGTCGGCGAGATTCGGCCGGTGGGCGCTGACCGCGTGGTCGACGCGCGCGGCCTGGTGCTGGCACCCGGCTTCATCGATACCCACAATCACTCCACCGATGGACTGTTGACCGAGCCGCTGGCGGCCAGCCAGATTTCGCAGGGCATCACCACGCTGGTCGTGGGGCAGGACGGCAGTTCACCCTGGCCGATCGGCGACTACCTGGATCGGCTCCGGCGTGAGCCGGCGTCGCTCAATGTGCTGACGGCGGTGGGTCACGCCACGGTGCGGCAACGCGTGATGGGCGACGATTTCAAGCGCGTCGCGCGCGCGGACGAACTGGCGCGAATGGAGGCGCTCGTCGAGCAGGGCATGCGCGAAGGGGCCATCGCCCTCTCATCCGGCCTTGAGTACGAGGTGGGCAGCTACGCCGCCACCGGTGAAGTGGTGGCCCTCGCGCGGGTGGCCGGCCGGCTCGGCGGTTTCTACATCTCGCACATCCGTGACGAGGCCGACAAGGCCTTCGAGTCGATGCGGGAAGTGGTGACCATTGCAGACGAGGCGAAGGTGGCGGTGCAGAACACCCACATCAAGCTCGGCACCGTCGGCGTGTGGGGGCAGGCAGGGGAGGCGATCGGCCTGTTCGACGCCGCGCGGGCACGGGGCCTCGACGTCACCGCCGACGCCTATCCCTACAACGCCTGGTCGTCGACCATCACCGTGCTGATCCCCAGCAAGCGCTACGATGATCCGGTCGACGTCGCCAGGGGGCTGGCCGATGTCGGCGGCGCCGCCAACGTGCTGATCACGAGGCACGCGGCGCATCCCGACTACGAGTTCAAGACGCTCGATGCCGTGGCCAAGTCGCGCGGCGTGACGCCGGTCGCGCAGTTCATCCAGATCGTCAAGGACGGCGGCGCCTCCGTCGTCTGCACCTCGATGATCGACGATGACCTGCGCACGTTTTTTCGCTGGCCCTGGACCATGATCTCGAGCGACGGCGGGATTGGCTTCCGGCATCCGCGCGGCGCCGGCACCTTTCCGCGCGTGCTCGGCCGCTTTGTCCGCGAGCGCCAGTGGCTGACACTGGAAGATGCCGTGCGCAAGATGACCTCGTTGCCGGCGGCGCGCCTGAAGCTGAGCGACCGCGGTGCGATCAAGCCCGGCGCCTGGGCCGACCTGGTGCTGTTTGACCCGGCCACCGTGATCGACAACAGCACGTTCAGTGAGCCGCTCAAGCTGTCCACGGGGATTCGCAATGTCTGGGTGAATGGCACGCTGGTGTGGGACGAGCCCCGCACGACCGGCGCCAGGCCCGGACAAGTGATCACGGGCCCGCTCACGCCGTAGCCGCCCGTCGATCGCCCGGCAATCACCGGCGTGGCGAGGGACCAATCACCGATCGGTCGACCGTGCCGCCGAAGTGGTCGGCGACAATCGCGGCGATGCGGGCTTCGGCGTCGTGAATCTCCGCCGTGGTGCCGCGATGGTGTCCGGCAAAGGCCACCAGCACGATCGGCGTCCCCTTCACCCACATGATGCCGGCATCGTTGGCCACCCACGGCTGCCCGTCACCGGTCTTGTGCGCGATCTCGATGTCGGCGCCCAGGTAGCGCGGAAAGCGATTGTTCACCTGCTGGCGCTTGAGGATCGACACCATCAGCGCCGAGGCATCCTTCGACACCAGCTCGCCCCTGGCCATCAGCGAGAACAGCTGTCCCGTTTCCCGCGCCGTGCTGCGGCCGAAGAACAGGCCGGTGTCTTCGATCACCGTGCGAAAGGCCTCGCTGACTGCCGCGTCGCCGTAGTTGGCGAATGGAAACCCGACAGTGCGGTCGCCGCCGGCGTCGCGGTAGGTGGGATCCAACTGCGACAGCCAGAGCCGGTCCCACTCGAGATCCGAGAACCGCAGCATGGTGTTGGGCAAGCCCAGGCGCGCCATCAGGCGTGTCACCTCGTCACGGCCCACCAGGTCGCCCAGCGCGTCGGTGGCTTCGTTGTCGCTGATCACGATCATCAACGTGAGGAGGTCCTTCACGGTGGGCTGGAGCCCCGGGTCGAGAGCGTAGAGCACGCCTGACGGGATCCGCCGCTGGTCGGCGGTCAGCGTGATGCGATCCGTGAGCGACAGCCGGCCGTCGCGCACCCGCTCGAGCACGGCCGCCATCAACGGCACTTTGATCACGCTGAAGGTTTCGTAGGGCGAGTCGGCATCGATGGCGACTCGCTCGCCGGTCGCGACGTTCTCGACGTAAATGGCCAGGCGGCCGTCGACTTCGTCGCGCACCTGCCGCAGACGTGATTCGAGCGACGTGGCCACGGCGCCGGCCGGCAGCTCCGCGGCGGCGGCGTCGGCGAGCGCGGTGTTACGCGCGAGGGCGTCGGCCACCAGCGAGAGCTGGGCGGCCGCCCGCGTCCAGTCGGCTTGTTCGGCGGCTTCGGTGATGCCGGGCAGGGTCATGGCGGCGTAGGTGTAGCGCGGGGCATACAGCAGATGCTTGAACCACGGCCGTCCGGGAATTCCTTCATCGTGCAACCAGTTCTGTTCGAACTGCCGCAGGCTGCGGTTGACGCGGCTGGCGGCCTCGCGCGACGGTCCGCCCGTGGCCAGCGTCGCTTCAAGGCGCGCGTTCAATCTCCGGCCAGAGGCGCGAAGCGCCTTCACCCCGCTGACCAGCCGCGAGAGGTCGAGGTGATCGCCGGCGCCCGGGATGGCGTCGAGGCTGCGGACAAATTCTCGCACGGACCCCGCGTACGACTCCACGTCGAGCGGCAGAATCTCGGCGTTGGCGAGCCGCAGCGCCAACGAGCCCCAGAGCTCGGTCATCAACTGGTGGTAGCGGTAGCCGGGATCGCCAATCTTCTCGATCCAGTAGTGACTGTCGTAGGCGGAGTGGTAGACGCCGTATGGGCCGGTGAATCCCATTTCGATCACCGGCAGCCCGACATGGTTGATGAACACCGTGTGGTCCGAACCGCTGCCAATCTTCGTGACGGCCAGCGCCTGGTCGGGCAGCGCTCCTTCCTTCGGGCCGTCGCTGCCGCCCTCGGGGCGCCGCCACGCTTCGTAGAGCGACACGCCGGACGGATCGCGCAACTCCTTGGTCAGCTCCACCACCATCGGTGCCAGCGACCCTACCGCCGACAGGTCAAGCCGCGGTCCTGATGCGGACGAATCGACGTTGAGATAGGCGACCGCTTTCTGCTTGAGCTCCGCGGCAAACTGCTCCCCCCATTCGGTGGAGCCGGTCAGCGTGACCTCTTCGCCGTCCCAGGCGCAGAACACCAGCGTCCGCTTCGGGCGCGTGCCTTCCTGCTTGAGCCGGCCGAGCGACTTGGTGAGCTCCATCATCGACGCGGTGCCGCTCGAGGGGTCGACGCCGCCAAAGACCCAGGCATCGTGATGATTGCCGAGCACCACCCACTCGTCGGGCAGCTCGCTGCCGGTGATGCGCCCTTCGACCACGTAGTTGGGCTGCACGTCGGTGCGCATGTCGATCTGCAGGCGCATGCGCGCCGCCTCGCCGCCCAGTCGATACTCGATTGGCAGCGCGCCTTTCCATTCGGCCGGCGCCAGCGGTCCCCCCAGCCGTTCGAGAATCGGTTGGATGTCGCGATACGACATCGGCATGGCCATGATCTTCGGCACTGACACCGCATCGGCGATGGGAATGCGCTTGGCGCCGGGCGTCGATGCCCATCCCGGTGTCAGCGGGTCGCCTGGCACCAGGTAGTCGTAGGCGATGCCGCCACGCTGGAAGTGGCTGGCCGGTCCCCACGGCCCGGTGGGGAACACCTCGCCCTTCACGTGGCCGTCCTCCTGCGGATCCGAGTAGACAATCATCGCTGCCGCACCTTCCCGCTCGGCGGTGAGCGCCTTGAAGCCGCGATAGCTGTAGGGGTTCGAGTAACGGACGATGACGATCTTGCCCTTGGGATCGATGCCATTACGGCGCAGCAGGTCGTAGTCGGCGGGATTGCCGCTGTTGGCGTAGACCACCGGCGCGGTGACGTCGCCGGAGGCCGAGAACGACAACCACGCGCCGCTGATGGCCTTCTGCGACGAGTCCGGATCTTCCTTGTAGGGATCCTCCCGCAGCGACGGCACGTAGCGGATCGGCGCCACCAGTTCGGCGCGGACCCTTCTCGGATTGGACGACAGCACGTCGTATCGCCGGACCACCACCTCGTCCAGGCCTTGCGCCTTCCACTGGGCGGCGATGTGGTTGGCGACCTCGAGGGTGCGCGGAGAAGTGGCCGGATGCGGCTCGGCGGTGAAGTAGCGGTGCCACGCCTTGATCGAGTCGGCGGTTGGCAGCTCGCGCAGGCGACGCTCGGTGGTGCGCTGGGCCGCCGAGCCGTCGGCCGAAAAGCCGCGAATGGGTGGCGGCGTGGCGCGGTCCTGGGCGCCGGGCGCCGCGACGAAGAGGACGATGGCGGCGAGCGAGGCGGCGAGTGGACGATGGGAAACCATCAGGACTCCTTCACGTGACCAGGCCCCTGACTACCGCCACGGGTGCCCACTAGTACAGCGGCGCCAGCATGGCACCGAGCCAGGCCAGCGACGTGCTTAGTATCTGCCCGGCCGCGGTCGGCGTGGCGACAATCACGCTGCCTTCGACGAACACGGAAAGGGGGAGACCCCAGCGATAGATCGGATGGACGCCTTCCCCGCGCCGCCACTCGATCAGGATGGCCGCCACCACGATGAGGTTGGGAAGAAGAATTCCGCCGACACCTGCCATTGGCCCAAAGCCGATGGCCCGGCCCAACACGCGGAAACCCGCCGCCCCAAGGGCCGCGGTGCTCGCGAGCAGGATCAGCCGCTTGTGGACATCCCTTTTCTTTCGAAAGAGCAGAGCGAGGGCATAGAACACCACGAACAGGACAAGGGTGATGAAGATTGCCGGCCCGAGGAACTTCCAGAACGGCGACCCGTCTGGTTGCTGCGCCGACTCCATCTGGACCCCGATGACCACCATACCGGTGAAGGTCATCACGGCGGCGAGCGCGATGCTGGCATAGCCGGCTGCCCGGTGGAGTCGGAGCCGGCCGGCGGCGATCAGGCCTGCCTGGAAGGGGAGTAGGAGGTACCAGGCGAAGAAGCTCCACCCATGGAGATGGACGGTCGGCGAGACCGCAGGGTACTCGCCCGCCAACAAGGGGCCGAAGTAGGTGAACGAGAATCCGAGCAACGTCACGATGCTGGCTGAGAGGCACAGCCAGAGATAGTGGGACCCTCGTTTCGCTGGGCGAGCGGGTGGGCGCGTCATGTCAGTGGGAGCATACGGAACCAGTCAACCAACGACAACCAGATACCGGAATATGGGACCGCAAAGAGGAGTGCGAGGGTTGCGACCGCCCCGATGCAGTAGTTTCGATACCAGGTGCGGCCGGGCGCCTGCAGCGGCAGCGACGTCACAAGTAATGACATTGCGGCCGCGATTAACGTGAAGGTGATGCCTTGGTAGAGATCTTCTGACGGCAGCGGCGGCAGGTAGAAGAGCATGATGCGGGCGAGCACCGGGTCAATCACCAGCAGCGCAGTGGACAACATGAAGCGCGCATGAACCGGGGTTGATCTTCTCCAATAGAAGCCCAGGACACAGGCGGTCGCAAAGAGGAGCGCGACAGACAGGGGAAGGTAGATGTAGATGCCATCCCTCGCAAACGTGTCTTCGCTCATTCGGCTGACGCGGAAGTGAGTCAGCAGCAAGCCAGACACGACGAAGCCGAGCGCAAGCAATAGTGACGTTCGTCCGACAATTCGATGCAGGTGCCTGGAGCCGCGAAGCACCAGGATTGGTTGGAGGATCAGCATCACCAGCCACAGCGTGCCTAGTAGCGCATGGGCGTGTGTGTAGCGGTCGATCGTCGTCCAGGGCTGCGACAGATACATCGGCCAGAAAGCCACTGCTGCCAGCAGGAGCAGCCCGAACGTGAAGAGCGGTGTGGATCGACTCATGGTGGATCACGCGATTGAACGCGCGGATCACTGGCGCAGGATCTTGTCCATGGGCCGGCCCTTCGCCAACTCGTCCACCAGCTTGTCCATGTACCGGATCTCCCGCATCAGCGGGTTGTCGATCTCCTCAATGCGGACGCCGCAGATGACACCCGTGATCTTGCGGCGATTGGGATGGAGCGATGGTGCGGTCTGGAAGAACGTCTCGAAGTCCGTCTTCTGCGCGATCTGCGCCGCCAAAGCCTGCGGGCTGTAGCCTGTCAGCCAGCAGATGACTGCGTCTACCTCTTGTTTGCTGCGCCCCTTCTTCTCTGCCTTCTGGAGGTAGTGCGGATAGACGCTGGCGAACGACATCTTGAAGATCCGGTGCGTATCCATGGGTTCCTCAGAACGGCCGAGCCGTGTCGCCGCTGCCAACGCTTGCCCCTCGTCGGCTGCAGTGGCTGTTAGCCTGCAATCTTCGCAGAAGTCGAAACCGTCGGTTATCGCTCGCGACTTGGATGACCCACTGCCCGGACGACTCGGGTGCCGGCGAGCTGGTCGTGAATGCCTCGGTAAAGCGGATTCGACCGGATCGTCACGATGATCCACAACCAGGCAGCGAGGGCAAGGAAGGGCCCGGCGAAGGGAATTGCGCCCAACACCGTGAAAGCCTCCCGGGTCAGTGCACGCCGGAAGGACGTCCGCTCTCCGTCGTCGCCGATGACCCGCAAGCCCATCACCAGTTTGCCCAGAGTGGCGCCGGCAAGGACGTCGAGGACCGCGAAGTACGCGAGGACGACCACAGCGATCAGGAGCAGCCAGTCGAAGCCGAATCCGATCAACATGCCGAGCGCGGCACCGATGGCCCCCAGAACCAAGCCGTCCATTACGCGCGCAATGAGGCGGATCGGCCAGTCAGCAAGGGCCGACGAACTGCCGGACGAGTTGTCGGACAAGAGGAACCTCCAAGGTTTAGCCTTACGAAATCAAGGTCGTCAGCTCGAGAACGCCAGGCATAGTGACGGATCTATGCCACCGATTCCCGTGACTCGCCTCACGGAACCTCCGTTTGCACCCGGGATGTGGATCCTCCGTTCTGACGCATGGCCGCTCAGCCGCGAGCGGCGGTTTAGGTACTCTAGTGCGTCAGAAGTTGCCGCCGCTCGTCGGCTGCAGCGGCTGGCTAGCTGGCTCTTTCGAACGCGAGAATGCGTTTCTTCACGGCCTGCGGAAGAGCCACAAATGCGAACTGACCCTTCGCGAACAGGTAATCTTCGCCACTTTCGTCGATGACTCGCAGCAAGTCGTCTTTAGCGGCGCGAGCGTCCGGAATAATGCGATACACCTTGCCCAGAATGAGCGATGCCTCACTCCCGGTGTTGTCGAGACACAGCGCAAATCGCTTGGTTACTCGTCTCATGGCTTATTTAGGTACCGCTTGATCTTGAAGTCTCGTTTGCCGACCCCGTGGGCTTCATACCAATGTAGCTCGACCCGCCGCAGTTTGCCATTCGGGAGGCGAATGCTCGCATTGCCCTTTCGTTTGCGCCACCGGCCGCGACCGTGGACTTTCCGAAGAAATGCCTGAATCTTGACGCCGGAGCCGGTCGCGATGGTCTCGACCTGTTCGATTGGCCCGACAATTTCGAATCGCACAGCCGGATTCTGATTGAGAACCAGCTAATCAGCAAGACCAGCTAACGCCCTGCCGCTCAGCCGCGAGCGGCGGGCACCGTCACGCGAAGGAGTCTAATGCATCTGCCGCTCGTCGGCTGCAGCGGCTTGTTAGGCTGCCGCTCAGACGCGGTTGCTGAGAATAAGCCTTCGAAGCTCGTGCCGATGGCACTGCTCGCGACTCGGGGTCGGCATAGTCCGCGCCAACTCCGAAAGAAACGCCGTCACCTCGGCCGCGCTCGCGATCGCCAGTACAGCCACAGCCCAATCGCGATCGGCCCGCCCACGCCGGCCAGCATCTTCAACTCGAACACCACCACGCTGGCGACATCGTCCCCCGGCAGGAACGCCGTGATCATGCCCGCGCTCGTCACCAGCGCCCCTACGGCGCCGGCGAAGCGCTGGAGCCGGGTGGCGGTGTCGAGAGTCAGCAGGACAAGAAAGGTATAGACGAACGGCACCAGGTTGATCACCACCGATGCCCGCAGCAGCACTTGATAGGCCTCGGCGACGCTCGACCCGGTCAACGACAACGCGGTGAGGCCCGCTGAGAGGAGCGCGCAGGTAATCAGCGCCACGTGCGGCGAGCCCCAGCGCGGATGCACGCGGCCGAGGGCCGCCGGCAGGGCGCTGTCGAGTCCGGCCACAAACGGAATGCGCGCCGGACCGGCGAACCACGCCGACGTCGCGCCGGCGATCGACAGCGCCATCACGATGGCGATCGGCGCCACCAGCCATTCGGCGCCGGCCGCTTCGGCGCCGCGCGACACCGCCTGCATCACGCCCTGGATCGAGCCGAGCTCTCCTGACGGCACCAGCGCCAGCAGCGCATCGGTGGCCAGCAGGTACGACACAATCGCGATCGCGCCCACGATCACGATCGAGCGCGGAATGTCGCGCTCCGGGTGCCTGACCTCGTCCGACATGGTCGACGCCAGCTCGATGCCGATGAAGGCAAAGCACATCACGCCCAGGCCGCTCGC
This sequence comes from Acidobacteriota bacterium, assembly GCA_021730945.1. Taxonomy (GTDB): domain Bacteria; phylum Acidobacteriota; class Vicinamibacteria; order Vicinamibacterales; family UBA2999; genus 12-FULL-67-14b. Next base: position 87,027 of record JAKFYH010000025.1, read on the forward strand.
CATGTCGAGCACCGAACCTTCGACGGCCGGTGGTGTCGCGGCCACGCCCTGCCAGCGCGCCACCATCGCCGCCACCACGAGCAGCAGCACCGTGACGAGGCTGCCCACGCCGCCGATGTTGTTGATCCACTTGCCCACGCCCATCCCGCGCACGTTCGCGACAGTGATGATTGCCAGCCAGCCGAACGCAATGGCCGCCACGAACATCTTGCTATCGACCAGTCCGGCAGTACTCGCACCGCCGGCATAGGCGGCCACACCGGCCAGGTAGACCAGCAGGACCGGGACGTAGAACAGGTTGTTGGTCCAGTAACACCAGCCGGAAACGAACCCGTGAATGTCGCCGAAGTGGCGGCGGGCCCAGAGATACACGCCGCCTTCTCCCGGATAGCGGCGCGACAGCACGGTCACGGCAATCGCCTCGGGGATGAAGAACGCAGCGAAGGCGACCACCCACAGCAACAGCGTCGCCCGGCCGAAGCCCGCCACCGGCGGCACGGTGTTGACGTTGACGATGGCGACGGTGCCGAGCAAGACGAGATCGGTCAACCCGAGCGTTCGCGGAATTCTAAAGGGCCCGGCACTCATCGGCACCCGCCCTTCGGCACCCCTTGGCACCCGCCCTTCGGCACCCACCCCTTGGCACCCACGGCACCGTACGCACCCTAAGCACCATCAGCTATGCCAGCAATTCCTGTACGGCCCGGTGAGCGTGGTCGATGGCCGCGTCGGTGTAAGAGTAGGCGGCCGCGTCGGCGTTGGCGATTGCGATCCGTCCATGCTGCCGGCGCGCCACGGCACACGGCTGCTCGCCGCCCTTGAACCAGAAGTCATCCTCCAAAGAGTTGTACTGGTAGGCGTAGCCGTGCGGCCAGCGATTCACGGTGATGCCCAGGATGTCGGTGGCCGGATCGAATCCGCCGCCGCCGAGCGCGCGACCCAGTTGTTCGCGAATGTTGCGTTCGATGGTGGCAAACGACGTGGAGAGCAACTCCGCCCGGCCCGCCCGGTGCTGCTCGCGGGTTGGCAGGCCAGGCCGGCATGCCGACTTGGTCAGGTGCAGCACGATCGGCTCGGCGGGGTTGGTCTGATGCTTGTACGACCCGAGGCTGACGGGAAAATCCAGTCCGACCGAGGTGTGCCAGAACCCGGGCGTCGAGACGCGCTGCACGCCGAGCTTCTGGAACGCCGTCCAGTTGCGGATGAACACGTTGGTGTAAACCAGCGGCACCTTGATCGCGTAGTCCAGCGCCGTCTTCTGCGCGGCCGGCAGCTCCGGGCAGATCGACGGGATCGCCGTGTGCCAGCAGGCCAGCACGACCGAACGTGCCGACACGGTCTTCAGGGTCTTGTCTTGCAGGTACGCCACTTCGACGCGCTGACCACTCCCGGTTGCCCCCATGTGTCGCACGCGCATCACCGGACTGCTCAAGCGGATGCGCACCGGCGCGCCGGCGATGTCGAGTTTCGAATAGTCCGCCTTCGCCGTGACCACATCGTCCAGCGTCGTGCCCGGGATGGCGCTCGGAATCAGGCGCCGCGCCAGCAGCCGCGCCACGGTCGCGTTGCCGTCGGGGAAGTGGAAGTAGTAGTTCTGCGCTTCTTCGTTGCGAATGGAGTCGAAGTTCTGGCCGGGTCCCGGCGTGTCGTCCAGGCCCATGCCGGCAAATCCCGGGAAGCCCAGGCCGAAGGCGTCCTGCGCCGGCACACCGTCGACGCCGACACCGAACAGCCCGTGCGTGCGCGTCTGGTAGAAGCGCAACACGCCGGCATCGAGCTTCCACAGCTTGGTGATGAAGTCGGTGTAGCTCATACGCGCCAGCCGCGCCTTCTTCTCGGCCACGCTCAGGCCCGGCATCGGATCGAAGCGCTCGGTGAGCAGCCGCGTGAGATCGCGCCGCACGGCGTCGCTGACCGGCGCGGCCGCGCGAAACCTCTCCTCGCTGACGTCACCCGTTACCAGGCGATCGGCGCCGTAGGTCTCCTTGTCGAAGAAGAACGAGGACCGCAGGCCGAGCGACTTGTAGAGGCCCGAGTCGAGCGCCGTGCTGTAGCGCGCCATGTCGATGCCCAGCTCGCTGACCAGCGCCTTCGACACCGCGCTGAAGGGCGCCGGGCTGTCGATCGACTGCGTGCCGCCGTAGCCGAGGTAGGTGCGGCCGTTGTGCGTGAACTCGTTGCGTTTCGCATGACCGCCGAAGTCGTCGTGATTGTCGAGCAGCAGGACGCGCGCGTCGGGCCGCGCCTTGCGATAGTAGTGGGCGGCCGCCAGGCCGCTGATGCCGGCGCCCACCACCACCAGGTCGTACTCTTCGCCGGTGACTTGCGGCGCAGGGGCGGTCTTCCAGAAGGCGCCGTCCTTCATCGCATGAAAGACTTCGAAGGAGCCAACGTGGGACCCCCGCAGGCCGGTCAATGCCGGTGGATAGGTGCCGGCCGGGCCTTGCGCGAACAGAGTCGAGAAATCCGGAACGAGCGACCCCGCGGCCGTGGCGCCCACGCCAACGGCCACGCCGTTCAGAAAGTCGCGGCGGGTAATCGGGGAGCCCATGCCGAGTTGCCGGTCGTCGTTAGTCATGATGACGGGATTGTAGCCCCGGCCGTTGGCGGTAGGCGAGGGCATCGGGTCCAGGCCGCCGAAACAGGTATGGGCGGCGACCTGGACGCTTATCGACGAGCTATCGCTTGCTCAGGCACACCGGATGCATGCAGTTGCAGTGCAACTCAGTCTCGGGAGCCTTCTTGCAGTAGTCGCCGCAATACTTGGTGCCCACCGGCACCCGGCACTCGCAGCTCGGATGTGCGCACTTCTGGTCGGCGTTCGAGTCAGGCATGTGTATCCTCCCTCGCAGCCATTATGCACGACGGTGGAGCGCCGAAGTTGTGGTGCCAACCGAACTGGCGGGATGACGCTGCCGCCCCAGCTGGTCTGTGTTAACGTCCGTGGCGGATTCATGGCATGCGTAAACAACTAATCATCGGACTGGCATTAGGTGTGGCCGGGTGTGGGTCGGCGCCAGAGCCGCCGCCGGCGACTTTGTGGCCGACCACCTCCTGGGCGACGTCCACGCCTGAGGCCGAGGGGCTGGACGCCGCCAAGCTCGCCGCGCTCGATGCCGAGTTTGCCTCGGGTACTCGCGGGCAGATCACCGGCATGCTCGTCATCCGCAACGGCAAGGTGGTGTTCGATAAGTCGTACCGCCACGACTTTGATGCCCTGTTTGCCGGCCGCGATCCGGCGCGCGGTCCCTACAACTACTACGACCCCGACTGGCACCCGCTCTATCAGCACGGCCATCTGCACACCATGCAGTCGGTCAGCAAGAGCGTGACCTCCGCGCTGATCGGCATTGCCATTGGCCGCGGCGAACTGCCCGGCGTCGACGCCAAGGTGATGCCGTACTTCGCCGGCGATTTCCGTGTCACCGGCGCCGACCCGCGTCGCGACGGTCTCACGCTCCAGAACCTGCTGACCATGACGGCCGGCATCCAGTGGGACGAGAGCACGGTGGCCTACACCGACCCGGCTAACAGTTGCGCCGGCATGGAGCGGAGCGACGACTGGATTCAGTTTGTGCTCGACCAGCCGATGGCCACCGAGCCGGGCGCCACCTTCGTCTACAGCAGCGGCGTCACCATGCTGCTCTCCCAGTTGATCAAGAAGGTCAGCGGCAAGCAGGCGGACGAGTACGCCGCCGAACACCTGTTTGCCCCGCTCGGCATCACCGACACCTACTGGAAGCGCACGCCAAAGGGGCTGTCCGACGCCGAAGGCGGGCTCTATCTCACCGCGCGCGACCTTGCGAAGATCGGCTACCTGTACCTGAACGACGGCATGTGGGATGGCCGGCGTCTGTTGCCCGAGGGCTGGGTCAAGGCGTCGACGCAGCCGCTGGTCGATACTCGTCCGGGCCAGCCGCGTTCACGCAAGTACGGCAACCAGTGGTGGGTGCTCCCGTACGGCGGTGGCAGCAAGCATGCTTACGCCGCGCTTGGGTACGGCGGGCAGCGCCTAATCGTCGTACCCGAGTTGCAGTTGATCGCGGTCTTCACCGGCTGGAACATCTACGAGCACGCGGAGTTTGCGCCCTACGATGCGCTCGACCGCGTGCTGGCCACCGTGACGGGAGGGCCGGGACAGTAGCCCGGCCGTTCACCCTGACCCACATTCTTCACCGCCATCTCCGGGTCACGCCGCCGGTGGCCGTTACCGGCCAAGGCGTCTACCTCACCGATGCGTCGGGCAAGCAATATCTCGACGCATGTGGCGGCGCCGCCGTGTCGTGCCTGGGCCACGGCCACCCCGCAGTGGCGGCGGCCATGCACGCACAGATCGATCGGCTGGCCTACGCGCACACCAGCTTCTTCACCTCGGAGCCGGCCGAGGCGCTGGCCGATCAGTTGGTCCGCACGGCACCCGCGGGCATGAACCACGTCTACTTCGTGAGCGGCGGCTCCGAGGCGGTCGAGGCGGCGCTCAAGATGGCGCGGCAGTACTTCGTCGAGATCGGCCAGCCCTCGCGCAGCGCCTTCATCGCCCGCCGGCAGAGCTATCACGGCAACACCCTCGGCGCGCTGGCCACCGGCGGCAACCAGGCCAGGCGCCGTCAGTTCGCGCCACTCCTGATCGACGTTACGCACGTCGCCCCCTGCTATGCGTATCGCGATCAGCGCCGCGACGAGTCGCCAGAGGCGTACGGCGCGCGGCTGGCCGCCGAGCTCGACCAGGCAATCTCAGCGTGTGGCGCACAGCGGGTCATCGCCTTCATTGCCGAGACGGTGGGTGGTGCCACCGGCGGTGCCCTGCCGCCCGTGCCCGGCTACTTCAAGGCCGTCCGCGACGTGTGCGACCGCCACGGCGTGCTGCTGATTCTCGATGAGGTGATGTGCGGCATGGGCCGCACCGGCACGTTACACGCGTGCGAACAGGAAGGCGTGGTGCCCGACCTGATGACGGTGGCGAAGGGCCTGGGCGGCGGCTATCAGCCGATCGGCGCGGTGCTGGCCCACCGGCGAATCGTCGATGCCATCTCGGCGGGCAGCGGCTACTTCCAGCACGGCCACACCTACCTCGGCCACCCGATTGCCTGTGCCGCGGCGCTCGCCGTGCAGCAGGTGATCGAGCGCGATGGGCTGCTTGGAGCCGTGCGCGAGCGTGGCCAGTCGTTGGCGGCGAGGCTGGCCGCCCGCTTCGCCGATCATCCGCATGTCGGCGACATCAGGGGACGCGGATTGTTATGGGCCGTCGAACTGGTTCGCGATCGTGGCACCAAGGCGCCATTCGCGCCGGCGGCTCAACTGCATGCGCGGATCAAGCGGGAGGGCATGGCGCGTGGGCTGATGACTTACCCGATGGGTGGCACCATCGACGGCCTGGCCGGCGACCACGTCCTGCTCGCGCCGCCCTTCATCATCGAAGACGCCCACCTCGAGCTCATCGTCGAACGGCTGCACGAGGCGATCGACGCCGCTATCGGATCGGTGGATTGACGATCTTCAGCCGAGGCCGCCAATCGCCACCAGCTTGGTTTCGAGATATTCCGCCAGTCCTTCGCTGCCGCTTTCGTGGCCAATGCCACTCTGTTTCCAGCCGCCAAACGGCGCCTCGGTCGCATGTGGCGCCCACTCGTTGATGCCGACCATGCCGAACTCGAGCGCCTCGGAGATCTTCACCGACGCGCGCAGGTCGTTGGTCCAGACGTAGGCAGCCAGGCCGTACGGCGTCTGGTTGGCCAGGGCAATGGCCTCGTCCACTTCGTCGAACGACACAATCGGCATCACCGGTCCGAAGATCTCCTCGCGGAACACCGGCATGTCGGCTGCGACCCCCGAGAGCACTGTGGGCTCGAAGAAGTATCCGCTTGGCAATGCGGCGGGGATGCGGCCGCCGGCTCGCACTTGAACGCCCTGGCCAGCCGCGCCCGCTACCAGCGAGGCCACTCGGTCACGCTGCCGGGCATTGATCAGCGGCCCAACCTGCACGGCGGCATCCAGCCCGCTGCCGAGTCGCAGGCCGGCGGCCCTCTGCGCCACGCCATCGGCAAACGCATCGGCCACGCCCCGGTGGACGAGGAAGCGCTGGGGCGCCACGCACACCTGGCCGTTATTACGGAACTTGCTGGTGATGGCGCCGGCGGCGACCTGCTCGAGGTCGACGTCGGGCAGCACGATCACCGGCGCGTTGCCGCCCAGTTCGAGCGACAGGCGCGTCACCGTTCGCGAGGCGCCGTCCATCAGGAGCTTGCCGACGCGGACGCTGCCGGTGAAGCTGATCTTGCGGCAGGCCGGATGATCCAGCATCTCCTGCCCCATCGCTTCCGGATCGCCGTTAACGAGGTTGAGCACGCCGGCCGGCAGCCCGGCCTCGACCAAAACTTCAGTCATGGCCATCGCGGTCAGCGGGGTGAACTCCGAGGGCCGGCCCACTACGGTGCAGCCTGCTGCCAACGCTGCTGCCCAGGCCCGCGCCGGGTTGTAGGCGGGAAAATTCCACGCGGTGATTACCCCGACCACGCCGAGCGGCTGGCGCAGCACGGTCATGCGCTTGGTGGCGACCCGCGACGGGATGGTTCGCCCGTAGGCGCGCTTGCCCTCTTCGGCGAACCAGTCGAACAGATCTGCACAGACCATCCACTCGCCGCGCGCCTGCGCCAGCGGCTTGCCGCATTCAAGCACCATCGCGTGGGCGGCTTCGTCCGCCACCTCGCGCATGCGCGCCGCCGCGCGCTGCAGGATGGCGCCGCGCTCGTACGGCGTGCGCCGCGACCAGGCGGGGAAGGCCCGGGCCGCCGCCTCGATCGCCGCGTGGCAATCGTCGCGTCCGCCGAACGGGACGGATCGAATCGCCTGTTCAGTGGCGGGATTGATCACGTCCCACGTGCCGCCGCCGGCCGCACCGGTCCAGGCGCCATCGATCAGTTGCTGATACGTGAATGTCATGGTCTGTTATCCCGAGTACGCCTGTCGTCCGCCCACCCATGTTTGTGTCACTCGCAGCGAGGTCAGCGCCGCGGGCGGCGTCGCCATCACGTTGCCAGACAGCACCGCCAGATCTGCCAGCATCCCCGGCTGCAAGCGGCCGCGATTCCCCTCGTCGCCTGAGGCAACCGTTGCGCCCCAGGTGTAGGCCGCGAGCGCCTCGACCAGCGAGATCGCCTGGTCCAGCGCAATCGGCTCGCCCTGCTCGTCGCGGCGGAGCATGGCGGCCTGGATGCCAAGCAGCGGCGAGTCGTCTTCCACCACCGGCGCATCCGACGACAGCGCCACCGTTACCCCGGCGTCGAGCATCGATCGGACTGGATAGGCACGGGCCAACAGCGCGTCCGGCAGATACTGCCGGAAGTTGCGTCCCAGTGCGTGAACGAACACGGTCTGCGGCACCGCGACCACGCCGAGCCGGGCGGCCCGCGCCAGGTGATCGGCGCTCGGTAATCCGAAATGTTCAATGCGATGGCGCATGGGTCCGCGGCCACAGGCCTCGTAGACGCGCAGCACCTGATCGATCGCGACATCGCCAATGGCGTGGGTGGCCACCCGCCAGCCCGCCTCGTGCGCCTCGCGGGCCAGCGCCAGGAAAGTCTCGTAGTCGAAACGCAAGACGCCGCGGGTATCGGCATGCCGGTAGGGCATGCTCAGCGCGGCGGTGGCGCCGCTCAAGCCGCCGTCGGCAAAGAACTTCACCGTATCGATGCGCAGTCGGTCCGACTGGTGTTGCTGGGCGGGCAGTGGCACCGGGCCCACGCCGTCGACCAGCCGCAGGGCCATCACGTTGATGCGGATCGGCAACCGCCCGCCCTGGTCCATCCGCCGGTACACATCGAGCAGCTCTGGCCCGACGCCGGCATCGTTGGTGCTCGTGATGCCCAGCGACAGTTGATGCCGCATGGCGGCGGCGATCATGGCGTCGTAGTCGGCGGCCGACGGCGGCGGCACGTGGCGCAGCACCAGTCCCATCGCCGTCTCGCGCAGCACACCGGTGGGCTCGCCGTCGGGGCCGCGATCGATTTCGCCACCCGGCGGCGCCGCCGTGTCACGGGTGATGCCGGCGCGCTCGAGCGCCACGCTGTTGCAAACAATGATGTGGGCGCAGGTGCGCATCAGGACCACGGGCCGATCGGCGACGACGGTGTCGAGATCGGTGCGCGTGGGCGGCCGGCCATCAGGAAACCGTGCCTCGTTGTAGCCGCGACCTTGCAGCCAGGCCGCCGGCGGGAGCCGGCCGGCCTGATCGCGTAACCGCACCGCGAGATCGTCCAGGCTCGATACTGCGCGAACATCGAGCAGCGTGGTCAGCAGGTGCCCGATCTTCCAGATGTGCGCGTGGGCGTCAACAAACCCAGGCAACAGCGTCTGCCTGGCGAGGTCCACCATCCGGGTGTCTGGCCCCCGCAGCGCCAGCACCTCGGCGTCGCTGCCCACCGCGGCGATGCGGTCGCCCGACACCGCAAGCGCGGTGGCGCCGGGATGGCCGCCCAGTCCGGTCCACAGGACGCCGTGGTGGAAGATCGTGTCGGCTGGGCCGGCCCGCATCACCGCACGGTCGGTCAGGACCTGCCCGCGGCCGCCGGGGTCAGCACGCGCGCTTCGATCTCGGACAAGGCCTGTTCGACTGCGCCCAGTCCCTCACGCAGCTGGTCGTCGGTAATCGTCAGCGGCGGCAGGAACCGGATGCAGTTGGTGAAGAGGCCCGCCCGCATCGCGATCACGCCCTTCTGGCAGGCCGCCTTGATAATGGCGAGCGTCTCGTCGGGCGCCGGCTGCTTGGTGGCGCGGTCTTTCACCAGCTCGATCACCAGCATCGAACCCAGGCCGCGCACGTCGCCAATCAGCGGATGACGGCTCTTCCACCCTTCGAGGGTCTCGCGCAGCATCACGCCGATCTGTTCCGCCCGCGCCAGGAAGGCCGGCTGGCGAATCATCTCGATCGCCGCGATTGCCGCGACGCAGGTCAGCGGATTGCCGCCGTAGGTGCCGCCCATGCCGCCCAGGTGCGTGGCGTCCATGATCTCGGCGCGGCCGGTGATGGCGCTGACCGGCATGCCGGCGCCGAGCGACTTGGCGGTCACCACGATGTCGGCGGCGATGCCGTAGTGTTCGAGCGCGAACAGCTTGCCGGTGCGGGCAAAGCCGCACTGCACTTCGTCGGCGATCAGCACGATGCCGTGTTGATCGCACAGCTCGCGCATCCGCTGCATGACGCGCGGGGGCACCGGGACGAAGCCGCCCTCGCCCTGCACCGGCTCGATGATCATCGCGGCGACTTCCGACGGATCCACCTGGGCGGTGAAGGCGTGGTCGAGCTGATGGATGGCCCAGGTGACGCAGTCGTCCGCGGTCATGCCCTCGGGCGCCCGATAGCCATTGGGCATCGGCAAGCGGACGATCTCTCCGGCAAACGGGCCCATGGTCTTCTTGAACAGCCCGTACTTGCTCGTGAGGCTCGAGGCCAGCAAGGTGCGGCCGTGGTACGCGCCTTCGAAGCAGATGACGCCGGGCCGCCTGGTATACGCGCGTGCCGCCTTGATGGCGTTCTCCACCGCCTCCGCGCCGCTGTTGGAGAGCAGCGTCTTCTTGGCAAACGCGCCGGGCGTGACCTCGTTCAGCAGTTCGCACAGCCGGACGTACGACTCGTAGGTCGCCACCAGCGAGCCCATGTGGATCAGCTTCTGCGCCTCGGCCTGGATCGCCTGGACGACGGGAGGCGGGCAGTGGCCGACGGCGAGTGCGCCGATGCCGCCGACGAAATCGATGAAGGTGTTGCCGTCGACATCGTGCACGAGGGCGCCCTCGGCGCGCTCAACGACCACGTCGGTCGCCTTGCCGAGGCCGGTCGGTACCGCAGCGAGGCGGCGCGCGAGCAACGCCTTGCTGCGCGGTCCCGGGACTTCAGTCTTCAGCTGAATCGATGACATCACTCACTCCTTCGTTGGCCTGGCGAGCGCGGCGGGACGCGCGGCGCCCTGCACGTCCTTCGCCGCATCAAGCACGATCAGTACACTGTAATTGTCGCAGACGGGATCGCTCAAGTAATCCTTGAGCAGCGCCCGGAACTCGAACCCCACCTTTTGCTGCATCGACAGCGTGGGGTCGTTGATCCGGCCGTTCACGAGGCCCTCGTAATACTCTTCGGCGCTAATCTCGTGTTTGACGGCGCCAAAGCCGCTCATCATGCCTGCGGTGACCTGCCCCTTGAGCCCCAGCGCCCACACCAGCTCCTGGCGGGCGGCGTAGAGCGCCTGCGCCAGGCCCCGTCCGCGATACTCCGGGTGAACACCAATGTCGGCGCCGTACAGCCAGTCGCCGTCCGGTTGGTGCGAGGTCAACCAGCCGCCCTGAATGATGTCGGCAAACGTGTGCGTACGGTCGTTGAAATCGAAGTGCAACCGAATGGTCGCCGTGGCCGCGACCACGCGATCGCCATCGAGCCCGACCAGTTGGCCTTCGGGGAACAACTCCATGTGCTTCCGGTAGTGCGCCGCCTTGAAGCGTTCTTCATCGGCCAGCGTCGGAAACACGACGCGCTGAAGTTCTTCGAGTTGGCTGGCGTGTTCGGGGCGCGCTGACGTGATGATGAGACCGTCAGGCAGCACACGCCGATAGGCGCCCAGGGTGGCGGGCATGGCGGGAGTATACTTCGCGCTGTCACGCCGTGGGCGTGGCGGCGCCCAAGGTCGCATGCACTCCACCCATCGCCCGCTTGTCCGTCACCTGGTCGCGGTCGCCGCCCTCTGTTCGCTGACACTGGCGCTGTCGCTGTCGGCCCAGGCGCCCCCGCCCATCCGCCCGCCGCTCCACCGCGACGTCGATGTGACCGTGCCGATGCGCGACGGAGTCGTCCTTCGCGCCGATGTCTTGCGTCCATCCAATCAGGGTCGCTTCCCGACGCTGGTCTATCGCACGCCTTACGGCAAGCTGGCGGCGCAGGGTGAGGAGACGACGTTCGCCCGCGCGGTTGAGCGGGGCTACGCCGTGGTGATCCAGGACGTGCGCGGCCGCTATCGCTCGGATGGGGAGTTCCGGCCGTACGAAAGTGAAGGCCGCGACGGCTTCGACACCATTGAGTGGGCCGCGCGGCAACCCTGGTCCGACGGCAACATCGGCACGTTCGGGTTGTCGTACCCCGGCGCCGTGCAGTGGCTGGCGGCGGTCGAGTCGCCGCCGCACTTGAAGGCCATGGTCCCGGCCATGACGTTTTCGACCCCTCAGAATTTCTTCTACACCTGGGGTGTCTGGGATTTGTCCTGGGCGTACTGGATCTGGCAGAACATCGCGCCAGACGCTCGCGTCAGAAAGAACCTGCCGGGACCTCGGACCGACGCCGAAGCACGCGCCGGCTGGCCGGACTTCGAGCGGAAATTCGCCGCCACGCTGCCGCTCGATCGACTCGAGGAATTTCGCGATGTCGCGCCCTACTACTACGACTGGCTCCATCGACCGGCGGACGACCCGTTCTGGAAGTTTGCCGAGCTGAACGGCAAGTACTCGCGGACATCCGCCGCGGTGCTCAACCTGTCTGGCTGGCACGACGACAACTACGGCCCGGATGGCGCCACCACCAACTTTGCCGGCCTGATGCGATCGCGGGCGGGGCAACCCTCGCGCACGGCGTTGCTGGTCGGTCCCTGGGTGCACGGCTCGGATGCCACGGCGCGCACCAAGTCCGGCGAACGCGAGTTTGGCCCCGCGGCGGCGATTGACTACGACGATGTGGTGCTGGACTGGATGGATCGTCATGTGCGCGGACTGGGCGCTGATATAGCGCCCGAGCCCGCCGTGCGCTACTTCGTCATGGGCGACAACCGGTGGCAGACGGCCAGCGACTGGCCGCCACCGGCACGATCGCGGGTCTATTACCTCGCGCCGGCGGGCGCCACTAATCGAGTCGGCGCGCTGACGTCCGAGCCGCCGGCCAAGGCCGGGACGCCGAGCACCTTCATCTCCGACCCTGAAGCGCCCGTGGCCAATCCCTACGATGGTGCCGGCGCGCACGACTATCGGCGAATGGTCGATCGCTCCGATGTGCTGACGTTCGATTCGCCGCCGCTCGACCGCGACACCGAGGTCACGGGGCCGATCGTCGCCCGCATTTTCCTCTCGTGCGATTGCCGCGATACCGACCTGTGGGTCCGTCTTCTCGATGTCGCGCCTGACGGAACCGCCTACAACCTCATGAGCCCCGGGCTCGACGTGGTGCGGGCCAGTTATCGGGAGCTGGAGAAGGGGCGGCAACTGCTGGAGCCGGGCGAGATCTACGAGATCGGTCTCGACCACCTGATCACCAGCAACCTGTTCAAGCGCGGGCACCGCGTCCGCGTCCAGATTTCCGCGAGCTTTCTTCCCAACTTCTCACGTAACCTGCACACGGGCGAGCTCGAGACGGTGTCGGCGCGGCGGCAACGCGCCACCATTCGCATTCATCACGACGGCCCGCACGTGTCGCAGGTGGTGCTCCCGGTCGTCGACCGCTGAAGCGTGAGGCCCGGAATGATTCAGAGAAGGAGATGGTCCATGAAAGTTCGAGCGGTGTCCTGGGTCGGCCTGGCAGTAGTGGCGTTGACGACCGTGTCGTGCAGTACCACTCCGGCGCCGGCTGGGGGTGATGTCGCGGACCTGATGATCGTGAACGGCCGGGTGTTCACTGCCGACGAGCAGGGCACGGTGGCCGAGGCCGTGGCGATTGCCGGCAACAAGATTCTCCGCGTCGGCACCGATCAGGAACTGGCCGCCCTCCGAGGGCCGGGCACCCGCGTCATCGATGCGCACGGCGCCACGGTCGCGCCGGGGTTCAACGACTCGCATGTGCACTTTCTGAGCGGCGGCCAAACGCTGGGCGATGTCGATCTCGCCGGTCTGACCACGCTGGCGCAGGTCCAGGATGCGATTCGCGGTTTCGCGGCAAGCAAACCCGGCCTCGCATGGGTGAAGGGCCGCGGTTGGCTGTACTCGCCCTTCCCGGGCGGCACGCCGACCAAGTCGCAGCTCGACGCCGTGGTCGCCGATCGGCCGGCAGTGATGACGTGCTACGACGGCCACAGCATCTGGGTGAACTCGAAGGCGCTGGCCCTGGCCGGCATCACCAAGGACACGCCGAATCCGGCCAACGGCGAGGTGGTCAAGGATCCGAAGACCGGCGAGCCCACCGGCCACTTGAAGGAGTCGGCCACCGACCTGGTGACCGCGATCATGCCGAAGCTGACCGAGGCCGATCGGCTGGCCGCGCTCGCCACCGCGGTGGCGCACGCGCATCGGTTCGGCGTTACCAGTGTGCAGAACGCGGGAGGCGATCCCAGCGAGATGGCGCTCTACGACCAGGCGCGCCGTGCTGGCGAGCTGAAGGTCCGCACCTACCTGGCCTTCTCGACAGATGCCGGCACGACCGAGGCCGATCTCGATCGCATGGAAGAGGTCCGCAAGCAGTTCGGCGACGATCAGACGCTGAAGACCGGCGCGGTCAAGATCTATGCGGACGGCGTGATCGAGAGCCGGACCGCGGCGCTGCTGGCGCCCTACACGAACAGCACCAGCGCGGGCACGCCGAACCTGACCGCCGACGAGCTCAATCGCCTGGTCGCGATGGTCGACAAGCGCGGCTGGCAGATTTGGATCCACGCGATTGGCGATCGCGCCATCCGCATGTCGCTCGATGCGTTCGAACGGGCGGCGGCGGCCAATCCCGCGCCGGCCGGCGGCCGGCGCCATCGCCTCGAACACATCGAGACCATTGATGCCGCCGACATCCCCCGGTTTGGCAAGCTCGGCGTGATCGCTTCCCAGCAGCCCATGCACGTGCCGCTTGGCGACATGAACTCGGCGAACCCCGCCGGTCCATGGCCCGACAACATCGGTCCCGATCGCGCCTCACGCGCTTGGGCCTGGAAGAGCATTCACGATGCCGGCGGCCGGCTGACGTTCGGCAGCGACTGGCCGGTGGCGCCGCTCGGGCCGGGACTGGGCCTGTGGGTGGCGGCGACGCGAACCGGACCTGCGAACGCCGCCTCGCAGAAATTGACGATGCGTGACGCGCTTGATGGCTACACGCGGTGGCCGGCCTTCGCGTCGTTCGAGGAGCAGCGCAAGGGCACGCTGGCGCCGGGCATGCTGGCCGACGTGGTGATCCTGACCGACGACATCCAGGCGCGGCTGCCGGCCACCGCCGCCGATGTCGTGGTGGCGGCCACCATCTTCGACGGCAAGGTGGTCTACGAAAAACCCAAGTGAGCCAGGGCGGCGGCGAGCCCTCGGCCGTCGGCAATGCCGCCGGAGGCGACCACCGGAATCAGCCGCGTCGTGATCGTGGCGCTCAGCGTGCGGCCCCGCGATACACAACCTTGCCCCGGACCAGCGTCAGCTCGCACTGCATGTCCTTGAGCGCCGCGGTGGTGACCTCGTAGGGGTTGCGATCCCACACCGCCAGATCCGCATCCTTGCCCACTTCGATCGAACCGACGCGTTCGTCGAGGAACATCGTTCTGGCCGCCCAGATGGTGTACGAGCGCAGCGCCGTCTTGATGTCGACCGACTCCGCGGTGCCAAACGGTGTCGCCCCGTAGGTACCATTCAAAGTCTCGCGCGCCACGGCCGCCCACAGGCCGAGGCGTCCGGCAAATGGCGTCACCGGGTAATCGGAGCCGCCACCCCACTGCACGCCCTTGCGCGAGAAGGTCTTGAACGGGTTGAGCCGTTGATTGCGCAGCCGTCCGAAGTTGCCGGCGTAGTTGTCGCCGATCCACCACATGAAAGTAGACGAGGCCTCGGGATAGGCGGCGTCGTAGTCGCGTTGCAGGCGCGCCATGGTGTCGATGGCTCGATCGGTCGGGATGTTGCCGTGGATCAGGCCGTGGCGCAAACCGCGCGTCGGCTTGGCTTTCAGCATGCGGTCGTAGGTGTCGATCACCCAGTCGATGGCGCGGTCGCCGATCGCATGCGTGCTCACGTGCACGCCGGCATTGTGCAGTGCGGTGACCATCTGGCGATATTCATCGGGCGGTGTCGAGGGATAGCCAGCGTTGCCAGTGTCGGTGTCGACCAGGTTCTTGTTCCAGTCGTCGTGCATCCACGCCGTGCGGGCGCCGCCGCTGCCGTCCATGTACATCTTGACGCCGCCGGAGATCAGCATGGCGTCGCCGGCCAGCCCGGCCTGCCGCGGGTTGGCCTGCACCCGGGCCATGACGGCCGCGCCATCCTCGAGACGACGGGCGCCGGCCCAGAGGGCGAAGACGCGAACGCTCAGCCGGCCCTCGCGCAGCAGCTCCTGATAGAGCTCCCACTTCGCCTGGCCAATGCCGGGATCTTTGGCGCCGGTCATGCCCTCCTGGTTGAAGTCTTCGATGATCTTGATCAGCCCTTGCTTTTGCTGTTCGCGCGTCAGCGGCGGCACCAGGCGGCTGACCAGGCCCATGGCCGTTTCCTTCATCACGCCGGTCGGTGTGCCGTCGGCGGTGCGATCGATGGTGCCGGCCGGCGGGTCCTTGGTGTCCTTGCGCACTTCAGCCATCTTCATGGCGTAGGTGTTGGCCACGCCGTAGTGGCCGGTCGTATGCGTGAGCCACACCGGGTTGTTCGGTGCCACCGCGTCGAGGTCGGCTGCGGTGAGGTAGCGCTGCTCGGCGTACTTGCCCTCGTCCCACCCGCGCCCGCGCACCCATTCACCGGGCTTCAAGCGCGCGACGTAGTCGGCCACTCGCTTCTGTGCCTCGGCAATGCTCTTGATCGAGGCGTCGCCGAGGTCGACCGTGAACAGCGCGTCGGCTTCGGTGAAGTGGACGTGGGTATCGATCAGGCCTGGCGTGACCGCCCGGCCGCGCAGGTCGATGACTTCGGTGGCGGCGCCGGCCAGGGTCTTGATGCGTTCGCTTGTGCCCACGGCCACGATCTTGCCGCCGGCAATGGCCACCGCCTGGGAGACCGAATCGCGGGCGTCAACGGTGAGGACGCTGCCGTTGATGAGGATCACGTCGGCCGGCGCCTGCGCGAGCGGATGCCGCTCGCCCGACCACAATGCCAGGACGCACCCAACCGCAATCAGGCTGCCGCGGAGAAGAAGAGGGGAGACTCTCATGTGCATGTTGGCTCTTGGTTTCGAATCATACCTGCCCCATGCAGGCCGGGTCGTTCACAGTGTCTGATCGGGAAGATTCTCTCCCAAAACGACCGCGTCGTGATGCCGTCGAATGGTGTCCACCACCACGGGAAGCGGATCCGGCCGGACCTCCGCTGAGTCCGCTTCGCCCGCCACGGTCACGGCAAAGGCCAGCAGCAGTCGATCGCAGAAATGAGTCCATGTTGTCCCGGTAGTCTGTGTGAAATCTGCGGCTGGGTCTTCGTCGTCATCTGCGTCAAATCTGCGGCTGGGTCTTCGTCGTCATCTACGTCAAATCTGCGGCTGGGTCTTCGTCGTCATCTGCGTCAAATCTGCGGCTGGCTCTTCGTCGTCATCTGCGTTCAATCTGCGGCTGGCTATGCGGCCTAGATGGTCACCCCGAACCGACGAGCGAGCGCGAAGGCGCAGGCCAGCGACAGCACGCCGTAGACGATCATCCAGTGCATCCGCCAGCCGAAGAGATCGACCCCGGGTTCTGGATACGCCACTTCAATCGAGGCGATGCGGCTGCCGGCCGGTAGCGGCGCTTCCGAAGGGTAGAGCACTTGATCGACCAGCCCGGTGGCGACGCTCAACGGTGAACGGCGCCCTGGCGCGGGCGACACCAGCAGCGACTTGGTCACCGCGGCGTCGCCGTCGCGCACGGTCAGCGCGTAGGCCCCCTCGACCGTCGGCCGCAAGCGCCAGACCACTTCATTCGAACCGGCCAGCCGCACCGCGCCGGTCTCGAGGCCGACCTCGGCGGGCGCTTCCAGCACCAGTGCGGCCGGTCCTGAATCCGCGGCCAGCTGCACCGTGACGAGCGCCGGCTCTCCCGGCCGCAGGCCGTCGTAGCCATAGAAGGCCTGCAACTGCGCGATCACCAGCATCAACGGCACGCTCATCCAGGCGAGCGGCACCAACGACAGCAGGAGGTACCGCCCATTGCGCACGAGCACCTCGCCGAAGGCGCGCATCATCAGGCCGGGCTGATCGCCGTAGAGCCGAATCTCGAACAGCGCGGCCTGGATGCCGCGCTTGGTCTCGATCATCGCGGGCTGATTGGACGTGCGCGCGACCACCACCAGCATGACTGCCGCAGTCACCAGCGAGACCAGCAGCAGGCTGACGAGCGGCGGCAGGCCCATCAGCGGCCCGAGCGTCAGGTCGAACGCCGTCACCAGCGCCGCGTTGAGCCCCGCCAGGGCGCGTTCAGGAAATGTAGCCAAGCCCCTTCAACTTCTTCTTGATGTCTTCCTCGGAGTCGGAGCCCTCGAACTTGGCCAGCTCCTTCTCGATCACGTGCGTGACAAACTCGTCCACCGACGAATAGCCGGCGAGGTCGCTGTAGCGCTTCACCTTCGCCAGCAACGCCTTGTCCAGCTTGATGCCCGAACCAAAGAACATGTCAGTGCTCCTCACTACGGCGGGGGAAGCCGTTGATGCCAAACTCCGCGAGAATCGCCGCCGCCAGGCTCTCGATGGTGGCCGCCGGTTGCTTGAGCGCCCGGTTGCTCAACAGGATGCCGGGCACCGTCTCGTGATCCATGCAGTGGTCGCCACTCCACGCGCCGGTGTTGTCGACCATCACCTCGGGCGGCAGGCCGCCCAGCGCCGACTCGTCGGACCCGCGTGTGCCCTTCGCGTAGCCGACGACCAGGTCGGGCGCGATGTCTTCATTACCGGCCAGGTGGAACACGTCTTCGCGGCGGTAGACCTTGGTGATGGCGGCGCCGCCGGTCGCCGGGTCGACGGTGCCGAGCAGCTTGCCGGCGATCTCGGCCGCCAGCGCCTCGCGCCCGCCTGGCTCGACAATGCCGTCCCTTTCGCGCCCCTTGACATTGAGATACAGGCCGTTGAGCCCGACCGCGTACGCCCGCGTGCGGGTCCAGTCGACGTTGCCGAAGAATCCCGGGTCGTCGCGCCGATTGGGATCGATCAATGTCAGGTAACCCTGATCGCGCAGCCAGCTGTTCAAGTGAAAAGCGCGCCGCCACGACGTGAACCCGTGATCCGACATCACCACCAACAGATCGTCGGGCCCGAGCGTCGCCAGCGTGTCGCTCACGATGGTGTCAAGTCCGCGGTAGAGCTCGTCGACCACCATTGCGTTGGGCGTGTCGGTCACGGCGTTGTAGGCGGGGTGCTGCGGGTCGCGCGCCCGCCACATCATGTGCGACACCTGATCGACGTTGCCGAAGTAGTAGAACAGCAGCCCATCGTCAAAGCGATCGAGCACGTAGCGATACTGCCGGCGGTTCTCGTCGGCGGCCAGCCGGGCCTGGGCAAGGAACTCGGCGTCGGTGAGCACGCCGGTCTTCAGGCCCTTGGTGTCCTCGGGCATGCCCTGGGTATAAAAGCGCCCGGTGGCCTCGGCCAGTTCCGCCGCGTAGCTGCCGGGATGCGAGATCGGCATCGCCGGAGCCATTGGATCGAGATTGACCGGGCTGGCGTAGAGCTCGAAAAACGGATCGAGTCCCTTCAGGTAGAAGCGAACCTCGCCGCCGATCGACTGCGTCGGTGCCAGCGAGAAGCTGACCGGGAGCCAGTCGCTCCATTCGCCAACCGCCAACAGGATCTCGTTGGTGCCAACGGTGATCCTGGCGTGCCGGTTAGCCTGGTCGAGGCGCGCCGTGAATTCGGCACGCACCTTCTCCGGTTGCTTCAGGAACGGGTTGTCGGGCCCCTCGAGCGACGCCCTCACCAGGCCATCGCGCACCTTGACGGCATGTACGACGCCGCCGGCCAGCGACTGACCGACGTAGGCGTAGGGCTCGGAGGTGTAGAACGCGAACGTGCCGTAGGTGCCGGTCAGGTCCGGCGTGCCCATGCCGCTCAGCTCGCGTGTGGCCGTGCCCGACGGCGGGAAGTTGGCCGGCATCCGGATGATGGTGGTGCTGATGCCCTTGGCCTCGAGCGGCTCCCAGAACGGCTGGCCCTGCCGCAGCGACTCGACCGTACCGCTCGACAGCGGCAGTTGCCAGGGGCCCAGGCCGAGTGTTCGCCCGCCCGGCTCGGTCCGCGTCGTCGACAAGTACGGGAGCATCGTCTTCGGATCGCGATGCACGAAGTCGAAGATGCCGTGGCCGCCGGGATCGAGACCGGTGATGAAGGTGGACCACGCCACCGGGCTTTGCGGCGGAATGGTGGTGCCGAGCGCCGAGAAGCCACCGCTCTCGGCGAGCCGCGCAAATCCGGGCAGGCGGCCGCTGGCGATCATCTGACGGGTCAGGTCGTAGTCGAGACCGTCGAAGCCCAGCACGATGACCTTGCGGCCGACGGGCGGGCGCGACCCGCACGCACCCGTGGCGACGGCCGCGACGAGCGCCAGCGTCAACGCGCAATAGATAGCGCGCTTCACGACAGGCCTTCCAGTGGACGGCCGTCCATGTGGGGCGGGGGAGTGATGCCAAACAGGCGCAGCGCGGTGGGCGCGATGTCGATCAGGGACGGCTCCTCGGTGGTGACCTTGCGGTTGCAGAAGAACACGCCGGGTACCAGGCGAGGGTCGATGCAGTGGTCGCCGCTCCACGGCTTCAGATTGTCCTCGAACACCGGTCCCGACACCATGCCGGTGGCGCAGTCCCACGAGGTGCGGTAGCCGGCGTTGTAGCCGATGATCAGGTCGGGCGCGTTCTCAAGGTACGGACCCGAGTAGAGCACAGCGGTATCGAACGCCTCGTTGACGCCAACGGCCGCCTTCTCCGAGTCGGCGAGATTGCGCAGCTTGCCCATGATCTCGGCCTTGAGCGCGGCGGCCTCGGCGCCTGGCTTGACGATGCCGCCGGCTTCGCGGCCGTGGAGATTGAGAAACATGCCGGTGAGGCCAAGTGCGTAGGCGCGCGTGGCGGTCCAATCCACATCGCGCAGCCACTCGGTGCTGCCGTCGGTGCCGGGCTTGAGTGTCAGGTAGCCCTCGCGCAACAGCCACTGGTTGAGGTTGACGCCGCGGCGAAACGAGCTGAAGCCGTGATCGGAGATCACCATCAGGACATCGCCGTCGCGCAATTTCTCGCGCACGCGGCCCACCATGGCGTCGTTGCGGCGGTAGAGCTCGCGAATGGCATCGCGATGGGGCGCGTGCTCGCGTCCGCGTCCGGCCGGGTGGCCGGGATCGATGTCGCGCCAGAACATGTGTTGAATGCGGTCGGTCGCGTCGAACACGCACACCAGGCAGCCACGGCGCAAGCGGTCGAGCGACGCGAAGAACATCGATTCGCGCTCGCGGTCGATGTCATAGGTCTGCTGCAGAAACGTGCCATCGTCGGTGACACCCTCGTTGAGTGCCCAGGTGTCTTCGGCCAGGCCGAGCGTGGCAAACGATCCCACTCGCTTAGCGAGATAGGTGGCGAAGTAGGAGGGATGCGAGATCGGCATGGCCGGCGCATCGGGATCGAGGTTGATGGGCGCGACGTACAACGAGAAGTGATCGCCGAGCTCGGTCACGAGCAGGCGGGTCAGCCCCTTCACGGACACGCCGGGCATGGCGGCGAATGTCAGCGGAATCCAGTCGCTCAGTGTGCCGGCCGTGAGCGTCACCGAGTGCGCGCCGACGGTCACCTCGACCTGGCGCTGCTCGCGGTCGAGTCGCGCCCGCAGCGGCAGGGTGAGCGGCGGCGTGCCTTCAACAAATGCGTTGTCCGGCCCGTGCAAGGTGGTGGTGACCACGTCGTTCTCGATGGCCACGGAAAAGCGCAGCCCACCCTCCTTGAAGGCCTGACTCTGGGGCCGGGTGGTGTAGAGCAGGAAGGTGCCCTGGGTGCCGAGCAGATCAGGCACGCACATCGCGCTCAGTTCCGCGCCGTAGAAATTGTCGGGCGGGAAGGTGATGGGCACGCGCAGCACGGTGCTCCAGATGCGCGACTCGCCGAGGATGGTCCAGAACGGCTTGGACTTGCGCAGCAGCCGCAGCTCGGGTTTGCGCAGAGGAATGCGGTAGCGCCCGACCTTCAGAAACCGATCGACCTTGCCGATGTGCGCCGACGACAGCATGGGCAGGTAGGTGCGGCGGTCGCGATCGAGAAAATCAAAGATGTTGTGCCGCGCCGGGTGTGAGCCGGTGCTGAACGACGACCAGGCCACCGGCGACACCGAGGGGAAAGTCGTGGCCAGGCGGCGATAGCTGCCGGTGGCGGCCAGCGCGCTGAAGTTGGGCAGGATGCCTTCGCGCATGAACTGATCGGTCAGCTTGGGATCCTGGCCGTCGAGGCCGACCACGATCAGGCGGGTGATGGAGGCCTTGGGCGGCGCCGGACTGGTGAGGGCCCGCCACAACGCGCGGAACGGCCAGGCCAGCAGCGTGACGAACACGATCAGGACCGTCGTGACCAGGACGAACGCCGACGACATCAACGCGAAGCCGGCGCCGGGACCGATGTATGCTGAGGCCGGCGTGGCGCTGGCGAGCAGCACCATGACGGCCAACGCGACGGTGGTCAGAAACTTCAAACGACCACTCTAGGCGGGCCGAACCCTTTTGGCAACCGACGTGAACCCCATTTCCGTTCTTCGCCGCCTTCGGCGCGGCCGTCCCATCGTCGTCGTGTCCGGCTTGCCCCGATCGGGCACCTCCATGGCGATGCGGATGCTCGAAGCCGGCGGGCTGCCGATCGTCACCGACGGCATCCGCAGTGCCGACAGCGCCAATCCCAAGGGCTACTACGAGTTCGAGCCGGTCAAGGGCCTCGACAAGGGGGGCGACACCGCGTGGCTGGCGGATTCGCGAGGCAAGGCGGTCAAGATCATCTCGTTCCTCCTGACCCATCTGCCCGAGTCGTACGACTACCGCGTCGTCTTCATGCGGCGCGATCTGGGTGAAGTGGTGGCGTCGCAGAACCAGATGCTCGACACCAGGGGTGAAGAGCGGGGCGCTGCTGACGATCGCACGGCGGAGTTGTACACGCGGCACCTGGAGCAGGTCGAGCGCTTCCTGCGCCAGCGTGCCTGCTTCGAGGTGTTGATGGCCGACTATTCCGCGGTGGTGGCCGACCCGGGAGGGCAGGCCGCGCGCCTGAACCGGTTCATTGGCGGCAGCCTCGACGTCGCGCGCATGGCGGCGGTCGCCGAACCGGCGCTCTACCGCAACCGCCGCGCCTGAATCGGCGGCCGGGTTCAGACCGGCCGCACGGCGCAAGTCACCAAGGCCCGGCCGGGCCGATCAGCGTCTAATTCTCGGGACCGCCTGCGATATCTGTGTACTCTGGGGTTCTCTGGTCTGGAGAGTCTGATGACAGCTCGACTGTGGACGATCATCGTGGTGGGCCTGCTGGCGCTCGCGCCGTTGAAGGCGACGCAGGCCCAGGCGCCGGCGGATTGGTTCCAGTGGCGCGGACCCGAGCGCGACGGCGTCTCGCGTGAGACCGGGCTGCTGCAAGACTGGCCCAAGGCCGGCCCCGCGCTGGCCTGGCGCGGCACCGGTGCGGGCAACGGCTATTCGTCGTTCTCATCGGCGGGTGGCCGCCTCTATACGCTCGGGGCCCGCGCCGGCAACGAGTACGTGATGGCCTTCGACCGCGCCAGCGGCAAGAAGGTGTGGGAGCACCTCAACGGCCGCCGCTACGAGAACGATCGTGGCGATGGGCCGCGCAGCACGCCGACCATCGAGGGCGATCGGCTCTACGTGTTGGGCGGCAGCGGCGACCTCACTTGCCTCGAAACCGCGACCGGCAAGCGAGTCTGGTCGATCAACTTGATCCAGAAGTTCGGCGGCCGCAATCCCTATTGGGGCTACAGCGAGTCGCCGCTCATTGTCGGCGACCGCATCCTGGTCAACGCCGGCGGTTCGCGCGCCTCGATCGTGGCGGTGGCCAAGGCTGACGGTGCCACGCTGTGGCAGCAACACAGCGACGAAGCCGGCTACTCGTCGCCCATGCTGTTGCGTACGGGCAACCTCAACCAGGTGATCTTCTTCACCGGCGCGCGCACGCTGGCGGTGGATCCGCGCGACGGCCGGCTGCTGTGGTCCTACAACAAGGTCGCCAACGGCACGGCCAACATTGCCACGCCGATCGTCCGCGGCACGCGGGTGTTCCTGTCATCTGACTACGGCGCCGGCGCCGCGCTGCTCGACATTCGCGCCACCGGCAACCAGGCCGCGGCCAGCGAGGTCTACTTCACGCGCGACATGCGCAACCACCACGCCAGCTCGGTGCTGATTGGCGATTACCTGTTCGGTTTCTCCAGCAGCATCCTGACCGCGCTCAAGTTCGACACCGGCGTGCTGGCCTGGCGCGATCGCAGCGTCGGCAAGGGGTCCCTGGCCTTCGCCGACCAGCGCCTGTATCTCTACAGCGAAGACGGCGTGGTCGGTCTGGCCGAAGCATCACCGGCGAGCTATCGTGAGCACGGACGCTTCCGCCTGCCGCAACAAAGCGGCCTGCCGACGTGGAGCCACCCGATCATCAGCGGCGGCCTGCTGATCATCCGCGACCAGGACACCGTTTACGCGTACGACGTGAGGGCGAAATAGGGCGGGTCGGGCTGGCAGGGCGGGTCGGGCTGGTGCCGACGAACAA
>JAKFYH010000046.1 GCA_021730945.1 Acidobacteriota bacterium
GGGTGGGATTGCCGGACTCGCGGCAGTGGCCTGACCCGCCTGACCCGCCTGACTCGCCTGACCAGCCTGACCCGCCTGACCCGCCCCACCCTCGTCCGCCTTGTTCTCTTCAGTCACATTCACTCCCTTGTCGGCTTCAATGCGGGGCCACAGGGCGCCCGCGTTCAGAATCTGTTTCTCACCTGACGTGCGCCAGGTCGCGTCCTTGTCCAACCGGCGCTCAGACGCCGGCGCCGAGTCACCCAGACGACGGATGATTTCGGTGGCCGACGCCGGCATCACCGGCGAGAGCATCACGGCGGCGATGCGCACGGCCTCGGCTGTGTCTGCCAGCACGCCGTTCAGGCGGTCGGCATTTGCCGGGTCTTTCGCCAGCGCCCACGGCTGCGTCTCGGCAATGTAGTTGTTGGCCGCGCTCACCAGGCGGAAGGCGGCGGCGGCACCGTCGTGCAGTGCGTGCACATCCATCGCCGCCTTGTAGGCAGCGATGTTTTCGGCCGCAACCGCGGCCAGCGGACCGCCGCCAGCCGCGCGGATCACGCCCTTCTGATACCGCTCGGTCATCGAGGCCACACGGTTCACCAGGTTGCCCAGGTTATTGGCGAGGTCGGCGTTGTACTTCTCCTCGAATCGCTCCCAGGTGAAGTCACCGTCGCCGCCGTACGGGATCTCTTTGGCGAGGTAGAGCCGCAGCGGATCGGGACCGAAACGATCCGCGGCATCCAGCGGATCGACGATGTTCCCCATCGTCTTGCTCATGCGCTCGCCCTTGAAGTAGACCCAGCCGTGGCCGAAGACCTGTTTCGGCAACGCCACGCCGGCGCTCATGAGCATGGCCGGCCAGATCACGCAGTGGAAGCGCGTGATGTCCTTGCCAACCACATGGAGGCTGGCGGGCCACCACTGCTTGAATCGCTCCTCGTCCCAGCCATAGCCAACCGCCGCGGCGTAGTTGATCAGCGCGTCAAACCAGACATAGACCACGCTGGTGGGATCGAACGGCACGGGAATGCCCCACGACTGCCCGGCGCGGCTCATGGAGATATCCTCGAGGCCACCCTCAACCAGCCGGAGAATCTCGTTGCGGCGGATATCGGGCTCGATGAAGCTGGGGTTCTCCTGGTAGTGCTTCAGCAGCGGCTGCTGGTACTTCGACAGGCGGAAGAACCAGTTCTTCTCCTTGATCCACTGCGGCTTGGTGTTGTGGATTGGGCAATTGCCTTCGACCAGGTCCTTCTCTTGCTTGAAGGCTTCGCAGCCCACGCAATAGAAGCCCTCGTACGAGCCCTCATAGATGTCGCCGTTGTCGAGACACGCCTGCGCCATCTTCTGAACGGCCGGAAAGTGGCGCTTCTTGTCGCTGGTGCGAATGAAGTCGTCGAACGACACGTCGAGGCGCTTCCACACGTCGCGGAAGACGCCCTCCATCTCGTCGCAGTAGGCCAGCGGGTCCTTGCCCTGTTCGGCCGCCTTGCGGAACACATTCTGCGAGTGCTCGTCATTACCCATCAGGAAATGGGTATCGAACCCGGCCAGGCGGCGGTAGCGCGCGATGATGTCGGCGGTGACCTTCTCGTACGCCGTACCCAGATGCGGGCGGCTGTTGACGAAATCGATTGCGGTTGTCAGGTAATACTTCATCGCTCGAGCCATGCCTTCTGCGCCAACGCCTGAATCTCCTTAAGTGGGATGCCCCGGCCGGCGGCGAGTTTCGCCAGGTCCTCAAACTCGGGTTGCGCGTTGACGACCCGGCCGTTGCGGCTGGCCACCTTGAACCGCACCGGCCCCACCGCCGTCTCCACCGTGACCATCTCGCGCTCGAGGCAATCGCGGGCCATCTCCTGGTAGCGCACGCCGATCGTGGTCGATTCACGGAACACCAGGTCGGTCAGCCGCTCGCGGTGCTCGGGTCGCGCGACAATCGTCATCAGCGTGCCCGGCCGGTTCTTCTTCATCTGCACCGCCGAGTAGAACACCTCGAGGGCACCGGCCGCATACAGGGCGTCCATCAGGTGCCCGAAGATCTGCGGATTCATGTCGTCGATTTCGCACTCGAGGACGACGACGTTGTGGGGCCTGGGGCCGGGGTCCTGGGTCGTGGGGCCCCCAGCCTCACCCACCAATACCCGCACCACGTTCGGCGTCTCTGTCAGTTCGCGGTCGCCGGCGCCGTACCCCACGCGAGTGACGCGCATGGGCGGCACCGGGCCGTAGGCCGAGGCGTACTCGGTCAGGATCAGCGCGCCGGTCGGGGTCAGCAACTCCGACTGGATGCCGGATGAGTAGATCGGCGCCTCCTTGAGCAGCGCCACCGTGGCCGGCGCCGGCACCGGGAAGACGCCGTGTGCCGACTTCACCATGCCGCCACCCACGTTCAAGGGCGACACCACAATGCGATCAACGTTGAACCATTCGAGCGCGAACACCGCTCCGACGATGTCGATGATCGAGTCGAGGGCGCCAACCTCGTGGAGGTGCACCTGGTCCACCGACATGCCGTGAATGGCGGCCTCGGCTTCGGCCAGTCGCTGGAACATGGCGATTGCCTTCGCCTTGCCATGTACCGACAGGGCCGAGCGATTGATTGCCGCCTCGATCTCTTTGAGCGAGTGGTGGCCGTCGGAGCCGGCTTGATCATGTGAGTGACCTGGGGCACCGTGAGAATGGGTGTGCGGGTGGTGGTGGTGGTGGCCATGGTCGTGGGCCTCACCGGAGCTCACCGACGACTTCTGGGCGAGCGCACGCTCGTGCACGCGGAACTTGGTCGCGGTCACGCCAGTCTTGATCACGCGCTCCGCCGACACGTCCCAGCCGTCCACCGCCAGGCTGCCGAGCGCGCGCCTCAGCTCATCCAGCGGCAGGCCGGCGTCAAGTAACGCGCCGAGAATCATGTCGCCGGCGGCGCCGGCAAAACAGTCGAAGTAAAGAATAGTCACCGCTTGGATTCTTCCTTGAAGCTGAAGTAGTGCCCGTCGCCCAGAATGATGTGATCGCTCAACTCGATCCCGATGGCCTCGCCGGCAATCTCCAGCCGGCGGGTCAGCAGCCGATCGAACGCGCTCGGGGTCGGATCGCCGGACGGGTGGTTATGAAACACCACCACGCTGGCCGCCGCGGCCGCCACCGCCACCCGGAAGACATCCCGGGGATGCGCCAGCGTCGCGTCGAGCGTACCGGTCGAGACCACGATCGTCCGCATCAGCCGGTGCTTCTGATCGAGCAGCATCACGCCCAGCCGTTCCACCACGCAGTCGCGGTAGCGCGGCATCAGGTAGTGGGCGGCGTCCTCGGGCGTCAGGAATCGGGGGCGATCCGGCGTCTCCCGGATCAACGTCCGCCGGCCCAGTTCCACCGCGGCCACGACCCGGGCCGCACGCGAGGCGCCGATGCCAGGCACCCGCGCCAAGTCTTCCAACCCCAGTCGCCACAAGCCGGCCAGGCCGTCGGCGGCCGCGATCACATCGTGCGCCACGGTCAGCGCTCCCCCGGCCCGGGTTCCCGCACCGATGACCAGCGCCAGCAACTCGTTATCTCCCAGCGCGTCGACACCGGCCCGCTCCAGTTTCTCGCGCGGCCGGTCCACCACGGGCACGCGCAGCATCGATCCCGGCCCACCATGGTAGCTGATTGACGCCGGTTCTGCCGTCGCGGCGGGCCGGAGCGGTGACGCCGCTGTCGTATACTCCTCAGACATGGTTCGTTTCGCCCGCCGTCTGGCGCTGGTCATCGTCGTCCTCTTTGCCGCCTGCGCCGAACCCCCGAACAAGGAAATGAACCTCGCGCAAGGTGCGATCGAGGCCGCCCGGGCCGCCGGTGCCGAACGCTTTGCCGCTGCTGAACTCACCGCCGCCATCGACGCCCTCAAGCGCTCGAACGAGGCCGCCGCCGGCGACGACTACCGCCAGGCGCTCAGCCACGCACTCGACAGCTTCGAACGGGCACAAAATGCCGCCAAGCTCGCGGTCGAAGGCCGGGCCAACGCGCGTGGCGAAGCCGAGCGGGCCGTGACCCAGGTGGCGACCCTGCTGGCCACGGCCGAAGCCCAGCTGAAGACCGCGGCGCTGCCCGCTCGCGCGCTGAAGGCAGCACAGCAAACAATGGCGTCCGCCCGACAGTCCTTGCAAAAGGCGCGCACAGCGCTGGAGAAAGACGACTACTTGTCGGTGGGGCCGGCCCTGGAGGGTGTGGCGGCGGCGCTTCAGGCCACAATGACGCAGATGGACGCACCGGCGGCCAAGACGCCGGTCCGGCGCAAACGCTAGGTCGCCTGCCCGGAGATCGCGGTTTTCGCCAACTTAATCGACCTGGTGACTGGCGGTTCCTGCGTCCCTCAATCGAGCGAGGGCACCCAGTGTCCGTCGAACAGGATCTCGGCCCACCCGGTCAGGAAGATTCCCTCGTCCGTCCACTCGACGCGCTGAGTCCCGCCTGGGGCGGTCACCTGGATATCGCGCTGCGCCCCGCCGTGCGCGATGGCGGCGATCGCCGCCGCGCAGGCGCCGGTACCCGATGCGTGGGTCGGGCCTACGCCACGC
The DNA here is from genome assembly GCA_021730945.1 of Acidobacteriota bacterium. GTDB lineage: Bacteria > Acidobacteriota > Vicinamibacteria > Vicinamibacterales > UBA2999 > 12-FULL-67-14b. The sequence continues at coordinate 4,536 of JAKFYH010000046.1, forward strand.
TCCCAGATCAGGATGCTGACGCGGTCGGGCGCGTCGATCACGGCAAACTCGACATTGGTGCCCTCGGCGAACCGGGCATGGGTGGCCAGGCCCGGACCCAGGCGGTGGAAGCGCTCGCGATCCGGCAGCGCCGTCATCAGCGCCACGCACTGCGGATTGCCAATCGCCAGCGTCGACACCGTCAACGTTTCACCGGCGACGGCAATCGACTCTTCCACCACCCGCTCGGGATGTCCGAGCGCGGCGCGAAACGTGTAGCGGCCGCCATCCTGCCCCGCCAGCGCGAGTGTCTTCAGACCGGCGTCGGTGGCCACGCGCACGTCGCGCAGGGGCACCAGTCCGGCGATCGCGCGCTGGTGCATGACCAGCGCGGCTAGGCACCGCAGGCCGTTGCCCGACAACTCCGAGGGACTGCCATCGGCATTGACCAGCCGCATCTGTGCCGTGCCATCCGGGGCCACGGCGTAATAGATGACGCCGTCACCACCCGCGCCGGTGTGCCGCTCACACAACCGCCGCGTGAGCTGGTCCAGCCTTCGTCCGTCCACCTGCTGCGACGGGACGAACAGGAAATCATTGCCGTAGGCATGCGCTTTGGCGAGGGTCAGCATCAGGGCACGCGGAAGGCATTGAAGACCCACGTCAGGCCGCCGCTGAATCCCACTTTGGGATCCCTCGACGTGAGCCCGAGCAACAGGCCGGCGTCGAGCCGGACGCCGCTCTTCGTGTAGCGGGCGCCAAAGCGGAGCAACCCGCGGTCCTCGGCCCCCGGCGTGGCGATCTCGGCGAAATTGGCGCGGCCGGCGAACTCGCCCACCAACTCGGCGTTGGCGCTGATGGCCCGCGCCACCGACAGGCTATAGGTCAGCAGGTCGTCCTGAGCCACGACAGCGGTCGGATTGCCCAGGATCAGCAATCCAGTGTTCGCCACCACCCGCACCGACTGTACCGTCTTGCCGAGGATCAGGCTGGTCGAGAAGTCCTGCATGTCCGTGCCCAGACCGGATTCGTTGCTGGCATTGGGCAGGCGGGTCGAAAACCGGAACGCCATCGACGGTCGACCACTGGTCTCGCTCAGGAAGCGGATCTTGGCGCCGACCCTGATGTCCTCGACATCGCTGGTGGTGTCGCCGGTGAAGTCCAACAGCGACGCCAGCGGCGCCCCCGGCGCCCGCTCGGTGATCGCCAGCTTCTGATACAACCCGCCATCGATCTGAATCTCAGCGATCGAACTGACGCCGATACTGATACCGACCGACGGCACCGCCAGCAGGTTGCCGCGCAGTCCGGCCAGCGGCAGCGACACATCCCGTTGATGGTCGACACCAAGCTCGAGCAGGATGCGGCCGGCGCCAATGACTTCGGGGTCTTCGGTTTGCAACGGGCGCTGCTGCGCGCGGGCGGGAAGCGCGGCGGCGGCGACCGCCACCGCCAGGGCCATAGCCGTCAGGGTGCGATTCATGGGATCAGAACGTCTTCCTGCTATCCAGAAGAATGGTGACGGGCCCGTCATTCACCAGCGACACCTGCATCATGGCCTGGAACTCGCCGGTCTCGATGCGCAGCCCACTACCCTTCAATTCTTGCACGACCTCTTCGTAGAGCGCGCGGGCAATCTGCGGCTGGGCTGCCGAGGCAAACGACGGCCGCCGTCCATTGCGGGCGTCGCCTGACAGCGTGAACTGCGAGACGACCAGCACGCTGCCCTGCGTGTCGAGCACCGAGCGGTTCATCTTACCGTCATCATCGGCAAAAATCCGCAGGTCGCGGATCTTGGCGACCACGTACTGCCGGTCCGCCACGCCGTCGCCCTCCTCGACGCCCAACAGCACGAGCAGGCCCGGGCCGATCTCGCCGGTGACCCGCTCGCCGGCCGTGACTCGGGCCGAGGTCACGCGCTGGACGACGGCTCTCACGACTCCGGCGGCTTCGGGCCCAAGCCCGCGGTCTTGAGGTAGGCCGGCGGCACGACGGTCGCGGGCCGCGACAGCATGAGCGGAATCAACGGCACCTCCGCCGGGACATCGGCAAACTCCTGGAGTTCGGTCGCCAGCGTCCGGCGAATGTCGCCGGCCGGGTTCAACCGGCGGTCGAGCAGGTGGCGCGGCATCACGTTGGCCAGCGCCTTGATCATCGAGTTCTTCACCGCCGGATGCTCGCGCTCAAGTTCCTGGATCAGCCGCTTCACGCGCTGACGCTGCAGACTGAGGTCGCCGCACGCGGGACAGCAGCAGCCGATGATCGGCAGTGATCGCTCCAGGCAATACGCCCGCGCCTCGGCCTCGGTGACGTAGACCAACGGGCGAATGACCACGTGCTTGCCGTTATCCGAGGTCAGGCGCGCCGGCATCGCCTTGAGCGCGCCGGCAAAGAACAGGTTCAGCAGCGCCGTCTCGACGAAGTCGTCCAGGTGATGTCCCAGGGCAATCTTGGTGGCGCCTGTCTCCCTGGCCATCCGGTACAACACGCCTCGGCGCAGTCGCGCGCACAGCGAACACGGCGTGTCGTCGCTGTCGAGCTTGTCATCGATGACGGCGCCGATGTTGGTGTGTTCGCTGTGGAATTGCCATCCGCGTTCCCGGCACGCCTCGCCAACCAGCTTGTGCTGAAAGCCTTCGTAGCCGGAGTCGACATTGACGGCCACAATCGAAAACGTGATCGGAGCGCGTTTCTGCAGGACGTCGAGAATCTGGATCAGCGCCCAGCTATCCTTGCCGCCCGAGAGTCCCACCATGACCCGATCGCCGTCTTCAATCAGGTTGAAGTCAGTAATCGCCTTGGTGGTCTTCTTGGCCAGGCGGGTTTCAAGCGGCGAACGGTAACTCATGGACGGTAAATGGTAACAGGAGTGGCGAGTCGGGAGTCGCCTACAGCAACAGCTTCTGAATCGCACCCGGCCAGGTCATGTGTTGAGCCACGGCCAGGCCGGCCGTGCCCAACCGCTCGGCGTGCGTACGGTCGTCCATCACCCGGCGCATGGCCAGGGCCAGCGCTTCGGGGGTGGGCGCTGACACGTAGCCGCTCTCGCCGTCACGCACCAACTCCGACGGCCCGCCGCTGTCGGTGCAGGTCAGCACCGCCTTGCCGCACATGAACGCCTCGACCGTCACGAATCCGTAGTCCTCGTTGTAGGGCGGGAACACCACCGCGCGGCAATGCGCCAGATGGTGCACCAGCCCGGCCTCGTCCAGTCGTCCGACAAACTTCACGCGATGGTCGAGTTCGAGCCGGCTGCTGAGCTTGGCCAGCGCGCCCAGTTCCGCGCCTTCACCGGCAATGACGCATTTAATACCCGCGGCGGCCGGCTCAGCCAGCGCGCGCAACACCAGGTCAAAGCGCTTGAGCGGCGACAGCCGCGACACGCCGAACAGGTAGTCGCCGTACCCGTCGTTGCGGTACTCCCGCTTGGGCGGTGGTGGATACAACACGTCGGACGGGATGCCGCCGAAACGCTGGAGGCGGGTCTGTACGGTGCCGGAAATGACAAACCGCCGTTGCAGCCGGGTGAGCAGATGGTGATCGACGCGATGCAAGATTGCCCGCCGCGCCCGTTCCTTGAGCTTGCCCTTCCACGACAACCGGGCGCTGAACTGCTCCCAGAGGTCGTAGTACTCACGCATGCGATGGTTCAACCACAGCACATGATTGGGGTGCTGGACGGCGAAGCCGGGGAACCGCAGGCTGATCACCTGATCGACCTTGCGCTCCTCGTGCGCCATCTGCACGTCGGTGAGCCAGGCGGCGAGGTAGGCGCTGCCCTGCCGGCCAAAGCGGTTCTGCGGCGTCACGATCAGCCCGGCGTGGTGGCCCTCTTCGTTCAGCGCCCGCACCAGTTCGCGCGCCATCACCAGGTGTCCGCCCTCGGCAAACGGCGGGCTCGAGGTGACCACGGCAATGGTGGCCATTAGCGCGACTCTCCGTAGGTCGGTATCAACCGGACCATGACGCCGAGGAACCGGCTGTCGTTCGCGCCGGTCTCGAACAGCGGCACGAAGCCAGAGGCCGACGCGATCGACACACTGTAGACGTAGTTGGTCGGGTAATCCGGATGGTACTTGTAGGGTACGCCGCGCGGCATTTCGACCTCAAAGACCTGCTGCGAGCCGGCGGCCATCTCGACCACGCGCGGCCCGGTGCCGGCGTCGATGGTCACGCGATTAGGCCGCGGTCCGGTCTCGAGAATGACGGTCAGCCGGTCGATGCGCAGCGACACCGCCTCCTGGACACCGGCCGCCTGGCTCTCGGGCGCGATCGGCGCGCGAAGCAGAATATCGGCAGTCGACTCCCCCTTCACCCAGAACGCGTCGCGCTCGCGGTTGTAGATGTTGTCGTCGATGAAATACGCAAAGATCGGCGGCGTGCCACCGAGCGGCTGCCGGGTCCGATCGGGCTGCAGGTTGATCGGCAGGTCGTTGACCATCGTCAACTCGATAGGCAGCCGCCGGAACAAGCCCGACTTGCTGTGCTCGGATGGATGCGTGGAGGCATAGAACGGATTGGCGACGATCCGCATGACAAACAGCCCGCTGATGGCCAGCGTCACTAGTCCGCCCACTGCCGTCTGCAGGGGCGGCACCAGGAACAGGAACACGCCGTAGGTCCCCAGGAAGTAGCGATTGCCCACCGGTCCGCCGCCGCCCGACCAGGTAAACGGCATGTAAAGCAGCAGCGCCACGGCCGTGCCGACACCGGCGGCCAGGGTCAGCCACTGCCACATGGCCCGATCGCGGGTGGCGGCCAGGAACAGGATGATGGCCATCAAGCCGGGAAACAGGTAGACGGCGAAACCGGTGTGGCGGCCAATCACGAAGTACGCGAGGTTGCGCCGAAACACCTCGACCAGCGCGTCGCGGGTGAACAGCACACTCAGCGAACCGCCACCGACACTGCCCCGTCCCGCCGTGTCAAACGTCTTGGCGTCGTCCTGATATGGGAAGCCCGGCTGGAAATCGACCCCGCCACCGCGGTAGAACGTCTTGCGCTCGCCACCCTGGTAGTTCCATTCGCCGGTCACGGCGGTATTGACCGCGAACAACGCGACCACCACCAGCGCGAAGGTTGTTGCAATCCTGGCCGCTCGAGACCACTGGTTTCGAAGCAGGGCCGACAACACCAGCGGCGCGATCAACAACAGGTTGGTCGGTTTTGCGAACACGCTGACACCCAGCAGCACCGCAGCAACCAGGTCGGAACGCGGCCCGAGCAGCCACCGCGTGCGCCAAGAAGTCAACTGACTCTCGGCGATCGGGGCGGCCACTTCCTTGTAGCACCAGGCGTAGTACCCCACCAGGACGATGGCGAAGATGAAGAAGTCCGGTGCGAGCTGCACCATATAGACCGGCACGATCGAGACGAACAGGAATGCGCCGGCAAACACCAGGGCGCTCACCGGATGGCTGCGCGCGCACAAGAACGTGTAGGCGCACAGAAAGCACAGCGTCATCAGCAGCGCGTGCAGGACCAGGAAGCCGTTGGTGCCAAACAGCCAGACGAACGGCGCCGCGACCAGCGGATAGATGTACGCCTTGGCATAGAAGAGCCGGCCATCGCGCCCCCGCTTGAGAAACAGTCCCTCGGGACCGGTTGGCACTTCCTTCCAGACCCGCGCCAAGTCGTCACGTTGGTACTCGAAATCCAGATCGGCCGCGAGGCTATGCCCGAGGGTGTAGTAGGTGGCGGCATCGCCAAAGAAACCGCCACCCGAGGCCTTCCAGAAATCAACCGACAGGGCCCAGGTCAGCAGTACGACACCGACCGCGGCGGTGCTGCTGGCACCGAGGCGCCAGGCCAGGCTCCGTCCCTGCAAACGCTTGGCAACGCTGTGGTCGAGTGTCATCGTTCAGTCGTCAGGAAGCTCAAGTCTGCTTGCAGGATACCTGCGCGGCGGGTGGCGCGCGAGGTCTCGTGCAACAACAGGTACAGCCGCTCCATCTTGCGCACAAAGGCGGCAATGTCGTAGCGCGCGCCGGTTTCGCGCGATTTTGCCGCCAGCGACGCCGCCAGCGCGGGGTCTTCCACCAGGCGGCAAATGGCGGCGGCCAGCCGATCGGCATCGGCCTTGGGCACGACGAGCGCATCGGCGCCATCGGTCAACACGTCCAGCAACCCGTCGGCATCGGTCGCAACCATGGGCTTCCCCATGGCCAGCGCCTCGAACATCGTGAGCGGTGTCCCTTCCCAGAGCGATGGAAACACCACCAAATCGAAGGCCGACAGCGCCGCGGCGACATCGCGCGTGAAACCGGAGAATACCAGCCGGTCACCCAACCCCAGCGCTCGCGCCTGCGCTTCGAGTTCCGGCTGCAGCTCGCCTTCGCCAACGATGAAGAAGCGCGCGTGCGGATGCCGGGCCAGCACCATCGGCGCGGCGGCGATCAGGTACTGATTGCCCTTGGAAGGCATCAACCGAGTCACGGTCCCGATCGCGATGGTGCCGGGAGCCACGCCGAGGCCCTGGCGGGCGGCGGCAATCTCATCCGCCGAACGCGGCCGCGCAAACTCGTCGAGCGGCGCGCCCAGGTAGACCACCTTCGTACGCTCCGCCGGTACCAGCCGTGCCCGGGTCGTAAACTCGCCGGTTGACGCCGACACCGCAATCGCCAGATCGGTGTACGGCGCCAGCACCTTGTCGGCGAGTTTCTGAAACCACGGTGTGTCCGTGTGATTCGCATGCTCGTGCAAGATGGCGGGAATTCCGAGCCGCCAGGCGCACATCCGGCCAAAGGTTGTCGCGCCGTAGCCGTGCAGATGCACGATGTCCGCCTGTTTGTCGCGCAGCACTTTCAACAGCGCCGTGAAGGTGGCCGGGTCGAACTTGTGCCGCGCCATGTAGGTGACGTCGATGCCAAATTCTTCGAGCGTGTCGGCCGACAGATCCTTGCGTCGCAGACTGATTAGCGACACCTTGAAGCGCGTGGCATCGAAGCGGGGGATCATCCACGCAAACAGGCGCTTCACGCCGTGCATGCGGGATCCCTCCCACCCGAGGTGGTCGCAGATGTGGACGACGTTGAGCCGCCGGGCACCAGCAGGCGGCGGGGTGGAGGCGTTCATAGCAGGCCCTCGTGCCGATACCAGGCGGCCGTCTGGCGAATGCCGTCCTCGAGGTCGACCGTCGGCGAGAACCCGAGCTCGGTCCTGGCGCGTGTGGTGTCGAAGGCGCGGCTCTTGGTGTAGAAGTCCACCCGGCGCCGGAAAATCGGCGGCTCAATCCGCAGGGGCACGCAGACCATTTCGCACAGCAGACCGGCGGTCCAGAAGGGCCAGACCGGCCAATGCGTCGTCGGTGGCGCCACCCCGAGTTCTCTCGCCACCAGTCCCACCAGGTCCTCCAGTGTCGTGTAGCGGGGACCGGCAAGGATGTAGGTGCGGCCGGCAGCCGCGGGCACGGTGCCGCATAGCCGGAACCCCTCGACCAGGTCTGTCACGAACGTCAGGTGGTAGAACACCTGGCCGGCGCCGATCATCGGGAACTTCCCCCGCGCCAGGCCGCGAAACAACTTCAGGAAGCGCAGATCACCCGGGCCGTAAATGCCGATTGGCCGCGCCACCACCACATCAAGCCCCGTGGTCCGCCCGAACTCCCGGGCCAGGGTCTCGGCCTCGAGTTTCGTTTCCTGGTAGACGTCGCCGGGATTAAACGGCGCGTCCTCGGTGGCTGGCGGATGCGCGACATGGCCATGCACGCCACCGGTGCTGCAGTGCACCACGCGACGGGCGCCGGCCGCGCGCGCGGCCTCGAGTACGTTGCGGGTACCCTCGACGTTGATGGCACTGTACGCCGCATCGGGTTGCCCCGCTTCGCGGTAGGTGGCGGCAATGTGATACACCACCTCGACGCCCTCGCACGCGCGTCGCATCGACGCCGCATTGGTCAGGTCGCCTTCGGCGGCGCGGACACCGGCGGCGGCCAGCGGCGACCGGTCAAACCGGGCACGGCTCTTCGGCCGCACCAGGGCCCGCACGTCGTCGCCGCCACTGGCCAGCAACGAGGCCAGGTGACCGCCGGTAAAGCCGGTCGCGCCGGTGACGAGGACCCTCACGGGCGGGCCATCTTGTGATCGACCGATTGATGATCGACTGATTGGGTTTGAGGATTGACTGATTGCGAATTGCCCGGCGCCAGCCGCGCGTACGCCTGCGCGGTGCGCCTCACGTACGACTCGCGGCTGTACTTCTCGTGTGCCACCGCCCGGGCCGCGTCCGCCATGCGCTCGCGTTCCTTAGGTGCATTAATCAAGGCCAGGACTGCTGCCGCGAAGGGCTCCGCCTCGGGCGCTACGAGTGACGCAATCGCCGGCGTCAGCACCTGGGTATGAGTCAGCAGGTTGGTCGCCACGATCGGCCGGCCCGACCGCAAGTACGAATAGATCTTGAGCGGCGTGTTGGTGCCCCGCACCCGCGGTGACACCAGCAGATCGGCCGCCTGCACGAATCCTGGAATCTCCCGGGCCGGCTGCTGCCCGGTGAACGTCATGACCTCCGCCGCGCCACGCGCTCGGGCCCGGTTGCGGGCCTCGTCCACCTGAGCCGGTTCGCCCCCCACCACCAACACGCGCGCATCGGGCCGGCGGGTGGCGATAATCGCGGCGGCGTCAATCAGCAGGTCGACACCTTGATACGCCTCAAACGTGCCGGTGTAGAGCGCCAATGGCGCCGCCAGGTCGATGCCCCAGGCCGCGCGAACCTCGGCCGGCGTGCGGGTCGGCGGCTCGTCCACGTCGCCGCCCATCACGTTCTCGATCAACAGCGACCGCCCGCCGGCGCCCATCTCAGTGACCGTGTCCTGCAGCTCCTGGCAGATCGTGATCACGACCTGCGACTTGTGCACCATCTGGCCTTCGGCCCAGGTGAACACTTTCCGGAGCAGCCCCGACTGGCTGTACTTGAAATTGCTCAGTTGCTGCGGCAGGCTCGAGTGCATGTCGTAGAGATGAGGGATGCCCAGCCACCGCGCCAGCCACACGCCGACCAAACCCATCTCTTCGTGGGAGTGAATGGCGTCGTAACGTTCGGCCACCACCCGGCGCAGAATCGTCAGCAGCATCAGCCCGTCCAGCACCAGCTTGGTCGGTGACGGGCCAATCCGCACCTTGGTGACCAGGGGTGGCCGCAGCGACCGGAAGATCCGCAGATTCGGCAGCTCGACATCGCGGCCGACCGGGTACGTGATCAAGTCGACGTGATGGCCAAGTTCGCCGAGGGTCTTGATGCGGTGGTATTCGCTGAACGGGGTCCCGCGCGGCTCGAAGAACGGCTCGGGCGCGAGCATCAGGATGCGCACGAGTCATTATATCTAACTGAGCCTAATACAGTTAGGGTAGAATCCTCCCGGCCACTTTCATTCCGCCACGCGTCGCACTTTCAATCTTGGTAAAGATCCTCGTCCGCCTCGTCGTCAGCGCCGCCCTCCTGTACTTCGTGCTGCGATCGATCGACCTGGCCGCGCTCTGGGAGCGCGTGCAGGGGATGAATCCGGCATGGATGGCGCTGGCGCTCGCCTCGTTCGTGTTCATGCAGATGGTGTCGGTCTGGCGGTGGCATCGCCTGCTGCGGGCACAGCACATCGAAGTGACGACGCGCACGCTGCGCGAGTCGATTTGGGTCAGCCTGTTCTTCAACAACTTTCTCCCGAGCAATATTGGCGGCGACGTGGTCCGCATCGCCGACACCGCCGGTCCCGCAGGGTCGAAGACGCTTGCCACCACGGTGGTGCTGGTCGACCGGGTGCTGGGCCTCACGGCGCTGATCGTGGTCGCTACCGTCGGCGCGTTCGCGGCGTCGCTGGTCGGCATTCATGTCCCGGGAGCGCGTTGGCTGTGGATCATCGCCGCGGCCGGGATTGCCACGGCCGTCCCCATCATCGCGATCCCGGCACTCACCGCCTACCTGCTGAGGCCCTTGCGCCTGCTCAAGCGGCCATGGGTCGACGAGCGCGTGCAGCGGCTCGAAGATGCCATTGTGCGCTTCCGCGCCGCGCCGTCGGCGCTGGTTGGTGCCTTCGCCGGCGCGCTCGTGGTCCAGGCGACGATGGTCGCCTTCTATCTGCTGACGGCCAAGGGCCTGGCCGTACCGTTGCCGATTCTGCTGGGAGCCGTGCTCATTCCCGTGAGCCTGGTCATGCAGATGGCGCCGCTGTCCATCAATGGGTTCGGCGTGCGCGAAGCGGTGTTCGCCTTCTTCTTCCGGCGGTTCGGACTGCCGATTGATGCCGCGGTGGCCCTGTCGCTGGTGTCCACCGGCCTGGTGATGGGCTTGTCGCTGGTCGGCGGAATGATGTTCCTGCGGCGGCGCTGGGCCTAGCCACCGACGCGGGCGACCGCCGCGTAATCCTGAAACGTAAATAGCCGTCCGTTCAGCCGGTCCATGTTCCGGTTGAAGGCCGACACCAGTTCCGTCATGGAATCGGTGGCGGCGTCGCCGAAATGCTCCGGCCTGGGCGTCACCCGCTGCAGCCGCGCCTCTTCGGCAATCGGCGCGCGGTAGACAATCTCCACCGGGCTGAATCCGCTGGCGTGCAGCATGTATTGCAGCGTTTCGGGATGAATCGGCCGCACGTGGCTCAGATCGCGAATGTAGCTTTCGAAAAACGCCACCCAGCAGGCCGGGTTGATGGTCTCGAGCACCATCCGCGATCCGGGCCGGAGCTTGTAGTACGCCACCTGCAGAAACTCGGAGAGATAGGCCGGATCGAGGTGTTCGATTACCTGCACCGCGATCAACCCGCCGATCGAGCCATCGGGCAGTCCTCGCAGGAACGCCAAGGCATCGCCGGACGACGCCTGCAGTCCCTTGGCCGCGCAGGCATCGACCATCGCCGGGTTCAGGTCGAGACCGCGCGCCGAGATCCCCGACTGCCGCAACAGGTCGAGAAACTCGCCACGCCCGCAGCCGATGTCCACCACATCCGAGGAGCCCTCAAAGTACGGCACGTAGTCGGCCAGCCGCGACCGAATCTCCTCTTCGGATCCACGAAACCGATCCTCGAACCCGATGTACTTGTAACCATCGCCCGGTGCCGGTTCGGCGCTGGCGGCCGCTGCCGCTACGGCCGCCGTCGACGGGGCCGTGACGGTGGCACGATCGATTTCGCGTTTCGCCAGGATCGCCGCACGCTGCGCGACCTCGGCCACGTGGCGCAGTTCAGCCAGTTCGTCGTGGAAGGCGCGTTCCCGGGCATCGGCCAACGGCGTGAGGCGTTGCAGGAACTGGACGAGAAGCGATTCGAAGCGGACCAGCGCGTCGAAGCCTTCGCGCAAGGCCGGCAACGCCGCCGCGAGCGCGACTTGGCCCTCGCGATGGGCCGCGACGTTGCGATTCAGATGCTCGACCAGCGCGGCGTTGAACGCCATTTGCTGTTCGAAGAGCGGCGCCACCATGTGCCACGCGACGTCGGCAATGCGGCCGCGCCACCCTGGCGGCCGCGGCGGACCACCGGCCGGCAATCGCGGCCACGCGTTGTTGATCTCCGGAAGCTTCTGTTCGTCGTAGGGCGACGGTGCCGGCGGCCATGCCGGCGACGACTGAATCGCGCGATCAAGCGCGGTCAAGGCTTCGTTGTACTGACGATGGGCCTCGGCTCGCTCAGCGATCAGCCGGGTGACCAGCGGCTGATTCGGCTCGGTGACCATCGTCGAGAACGTAGTGTACGGATCGGAGGCTGTCAAGGCCGCGCCGCCTGCGGAATGGTGACCCATGCCGCCAGGCGGCGAACGTCATCACTGGCCGCGTCGACGGCTGAGGGGCGAAAGCCGGCGCCCGATTGCAGCGTCAGCACCCAGGGCCCTGCGGCGGGCAGCGGCGGAAGGGTCACGGACTGTTCCTGCCCTGGCTCGAGCACCAGCCGGGCCGACCAGTCGCCGGCCGACAAGCCGATCGACGTCGCCACGGCTCCTGCCCGCACGACGATTGCCGGTACTGCATCGCTGGCGGAGGTCCGGTCGCGATCGATGACGACCACCGCCGTGCCGTTGGCTCTTGTCCAGAAGCCAGTTGGTTCAAGGTAAACCTGTTCATCGAAAGCAAACACTCTTGAGGCGCCGTAGCGCGCCGCGCGCAGGGCCTTGCGCCCAGCGGAGTTTGCCGCGCGTACCACTGAAGTTGGGCGCAGCGTCACCCGGGAAGCACCAGTCGACTCGCCACCGCCGCGAATCGTCAACGAGGCCACGTCGACCGGCAGGCGTACGGTGGCGGCCGCCAGGCCCGGCGCCGCGGCTGCGAACGACCACTGCTCGAGTGGCGCATCGTTACGTCCAAGCACCATCGTGACGGCGCCAACTGGCGGCGGACCCGAGAGGAGCACCTCGTAGTCTCCCGCCGGCACGGCGGCGGCGCGCAACAGGGTCGGCTCACCCGCTCGCGGCGCCGATCGGTCGGTCGATCCGAAAGTGGCCAGTCGCAGGAACTCCTCACCCGACACCATCCGGAAGGGCCTGACCCGCATGTATTCCGGCTGCCACAGGTGGCGAACCGCGGTCAGCGCCGCGATCTGCGACCGGCTCGAGGTGACGACGAGGCGATCGTGACTGGCCCACACCACGGCGGTGGCGGCCATGAAGCCGGCGGCCGACAACGCCACTACCACGGTCCATCGAGTCGCCATCGACATCGCGGGCTTCCCGACTCCGGCGCGAGCAAAAGCGGCGACCAGCAGCCCCGCCGCCAACCACACCGCTCCATCCCGCACGGCGCCGAGTGCGGCATCGCGGTGCACACTCGGAAACGCGAGCGCCAGGTCGACCGACGGCGACAACCAGCTCAGGGCGAGGTCGAAGCCGCTGCGGTCGCTGTACAGCAGACGTCCGCCCTCAACAAAGGCGCGTGGCCACACCAGCAGAAGGCTGGTGAACAGCAGAACCAGTGTGAACGTCCGTCCCGATGCGGACTGCCGTGGCCACCACGCCGCCAGCGGCAATGCCGCAAGCGGCATGACCGACACGAGGAACCGCGCCGGCGCACTGATCCCACCCCACCACATCGCGTAGCTGGCTGTGACCAGCACGTACGGCACGACGATGATCGCCAACTCGCCCATCAGCCGCGGGATACGACGGGCCAGAGCGAGCGACGCCAACAGCGCGATGCCGTAGACCGGCGCAGTGGAAATCAATCCGAATTGCTGATCCCCCAGCAGGCCGGTCAGGCCGCGGCCCACGTACGCGAGCGCCGACCCGGTATCAGGGCCGTACGGTGCCGACGGATTGGGGGTGTGCCAGATCCACCAGAAGTAACCGAACCACATGGCGGCGGCAAACGCCGGCACCGTGCCCAACGCGATGAGGAGGCCACGGCGATCGGCGCGGGTCATGAAACGAGCCGCAAGGCAGAGCCCGATGGTGCCGGCAAGGATGGCAAAACGAGTGTGCAACCAGGGCAGCAAGGACAGCCCGGCACCGACCACCCAGACACGCGCACGAGAGACAGGCTGGAGCGCCTCCAGGCGGACAAGTATTCCGACTCCGGCGATGACGACCAGGGCCGCCGGCGCGTCAGGGTAAATCGCAAAAGCGTGGAACAGGAACGGCGAGGTCAAGAAGACGGCCGCCCACGCCGCCCACGCCCCGGCCACGCTGGCCGAGAGCCACCACGCCGTCGTCCAGGTCAGCACCGACGCAACTACCACCAGGAGTACGACGGTCGCCACGGCCCCCGGATAGCCGGCAAGGGCAAACGCCGGCAAGACGATCGCCGAGAGGCCCGGGGCGTGAATCGAGTAGATCTGGCCGTCGGCGCCTCGTCTCATGAAGTCGGGCCGGAGCCGGCCGGCGAAATACGAGAGGTAGTCGCCGCGGTCGTGGTTGTTCTCGATCTGCAGGTCGGCGTCAGCGAGCAAGCTCTGCGTGATGACCAGATAATGCGGCTCATCGCCGCCAGGAACGACGGACCGAACTGACGCGAACACGGTGACCGCGGCGACCAGGGTCAGTCCGCCGGCCAGTCGAGGCGCCAATCGCGGATCGGTCACGAGTTGCTGGAGCCTCGGCGGAACGGCCGGCCCGGCGGCGACCACAAGCCCAACCAGTACCGCCAGCCATACGGCCGCTTCCATTGGTCCCTCCCAGATCAGGAAGACGGCTGGAATGGAGCCCGGAAGAAAAGGCAACCACAGGAGGGCGACCAAGGCGAGCGGCCACAGCCGAGCCATCGAGACTTTGGCGACCCGGGCCACAATTGCGCTGCCGAAGGTCAGGGCCGCCAGCAGCCACCACCCCGGTAGGGCGAACGCCCGCCCCATCGTCTCTGGGTTGATGACGGCCATGGTGCCGAGCGAAACCCAGGCCGACGCCCCTGCCAGGGCAGCCAACCCCAAGGCGCCCCAGCGCACGCCGCCCGTGGCCACCGGCGGCGCGTTCTGTAATTGCGATGTCATTCCTGATCGCTCACATTCTGGCGCATCTGCAGAACTGAAGGGAAAAAACGCCGATGGCGCTGGCTGAGCCTTTGCAAGTGAGGCGCCAGCGACCGGGCTCGCCCCGGGGCTTACGCCGTGTGCCAAATGGAGCACGCCCGAGCGGAGGTGTAAAGCTGCCAGCGGCCCATGCCGATAAACCAGGCGGCGAGGAACAGGAAATGGTGATTCTGCGAGGCGGACGGATCGTAGTGACAGCGGCAGCCCTCCTGGGCCTGGTGGCATGTGAGGCGGCCAAGAGTGCCAACCCCACGGCCCCGAGTGTCGCAGGCCCCATCCCGGGGGTGTCGATCACCGCCCCCAAGCCGCTTGAGCCGGGCACTGGGGTCACCTTGACCGCCCAGTCGACACCCGTCACGCTGCTGATTGAGAATGCCGGTTCGTCCGGCCCGCGCGAGCTCTGGATACAAGTCGAGGTGGCGGCTGACGTCAACTTTGCCCAGGTGGTCCACCAGGCCGATCGGGTGCAGCCCGGCCCCGATGGGCGCACGGCTTACCAGCTTCCCGAGCCGCTCGGCGCGGGGTTCACATACTTTTGGCGGTCGCGTGCCGCCGACGGCGCCAACACCGGCCCCTACTCGAGCGTGGCAAGCTTCACCGTGGTCCCGCCGGTAGTCATCGATACGCCCACGCCGCTGGAGCCGACCGGAGCGCTGAGCAGCAATCGGCCAACCTTTCGCGTCCGCAATGCCACCGTCTCCGGCACTACCGGCGTCGTCTATCGGTTCCACGTATCGACGACCGCCGACATGACCGCGACCACGGCGCTGGTGACGGCGACGCCGGGGTCCGATGGACACACGACGATGTCGCTCGGTGAGTTGCCGTACAACACCACGTTTTACTGGCGCGTGCATGGAACCGACGGCGGCGTGCAATCGGCGCCCTCGGGAGTGGTCAGCTTCCGCACACCAGCTCCGCCGGTGGTCGTGACGCCGTCGCCAACCCCACCCAGTGCCGCGGGGCCGATTGGCGGCGCGCGTACCATTTCTGCGCAAGAGGCGATGCAGATCATCAAGGGGGTTCACGACGCCGAAGGCTGGAACCTGGGTGGCAGTTCGTCGCGTGACACGCGGATCAACTTCATCAAGCGCGCGGTGGCGGTGGTGCACTTCGGTCACTCGCAGTACAACCGCAGTGGCCCGGATTCGAACTGGTGCATCAAGGACGCCGGCGATGGCCGTCCGATTTCCGACGATGTGATCGTGCGCTGCAACACCCGCGACGCCTACGACCTGATCGTCGGCGCCGGCGGCAACGGCTATGCCTGGCACGTGGATCCGATTGGCATCCTGCCGGGCAACCAGAACGTCTACCCGCCGCCCCGCTCGTCACTGCCATAGCCATCGGCGCCACGGCACTTTTTGATAAAGTACCGTGACGTGACCATTTCCGACCGCGAACTCAAGCGACCACCGTCGCTCGACTTCGCGGTCGTCGCCATCACCCTCCTGGCCGTCGCCTTCCGCCTCTACCGCATCGACTTCCCCATGGTCGATGGGCACAGCTGGCGCCAGATCACCAACGCTGACATCGCGAGGCATTTCGCCGAAGGCTCGCTCAACCTGTTCGTGCCCCGCGTGTCGTGGGGCGGCCTTAACGGCGTGGTCGGCATGGAGTTCCCCCTCCTGCAGTACATCACCGGTCTGCTGTGGATAGTGACGACGGAGTTGCACTGGGTGGCGCGCCTGGTGTCGCTGGCCTTCTCGGTGGCCGGTGTGGTGGCCATCTACCACCTGGGAACGCGGCTCTACGGCCGTCCGGCCGGCCGCGCTGCGGCGTTTCTGCTGGCCGTGTCGCCGAGTGCCGTGTACTTCGGGCGCAGCCTCCTGTCAGACACGCCGATGATGACCTTCATGATTGGCGCGGTGCTGGCGTGGGATCGCTACTTCGATCGTCCGACGCCCACCCGTGCTGGTGTGGCCACGCTGCTGACCATGCTGGGTGCGCTGGTGAAGTTGCCGGCGATTCTCGTCGCCGCACCGATCGTCGGCCTGGCGTGGTCGCGCCGGCGCTGGGCGGGCGTTTTTGATCGGACCCTGCTGGCTGCCGGCCTCGTGAGCCTGGCCGGCGTGGTGGCGTGGTACTTCTATGCCGATCGGATCTACCTCGAGACCGGCCTGACGCAAGCGGTCTTCCGGCCGTCAGGCACGTACCCGCAGACTCTCGCCCCCGGTGCCATCTACGCCTCGGTTTCTCATTTCGCGACCTTCGACCGGTTGAGCAGCATCGAATTCTGGCGCGAGATCCTGGTGCGGTTCTGGCTCCTGCACCTGACGCCGCTTGGGGTCCTGGCCGCGGCCCTGGCGATCCCGGCGCTGTGGCGCTCCGGCGCGGGCGCCGTCGTCGGCCTGTGGCTGCTGGGAGGCGCGGCGCTGCTGGTCGTCTCGGCCGAAGGGCAATACCAGCACGAGTTTCATCAGCTACCGTTCCTGCCGCCGCTCTTCCTGGCGTTCGGTGTCGGCGCGGCGCGGGCGTTCGACGGGACGTACCTGACGGGACTGCTCAAAGTCCGCTACGCCCCAGCGATCGCCGCGGCTGGCCTGGTGGCGGTGGCGGTGGCGTCGTTTCTGACATCGGGGGTGCGGCCCAATCTCTATCGCGTGACTCGCGAGTACGCTCCGGCCGACCTGTTCATCCATTTTGGCAACGCGATCCAGGCCCGGGTGCCGCCCGATGCCCTCATCGTCACCGTGGACTACCAGCGAGGCGGCGCCAACTCGCCCATGCTGCTCTTCTTTGCTCGACGGCAGGGCTGGAGCTTCGATGACTATTCCATCTCGCCTGTCGTGATCGAGAACCTGCGTGCCCATCATGGCGCGCAGTTTTTTGCCACGGTCATCCGCCATGACCTCGAACGTCAGCGGGTGGCGGTGATGGACTATTTGGCGCAGTTCGAAACGGTGCCGACACCGCCGGAGGCCGACCAACTATTGCTGGTCGACCTGCGGCGGCGCCGACAAGATTAGGGCCGGACGGCCCGGCGGCAGGCTAGAAGCGGATGCGGGCGCCGAAGCCGAACTGCAAGCCACCGATCGTGGTGTCCACGTCGCTGACCAGCAGGCGGACGTTGCTCTTGGCGCTGGTGTAACGGATAAACCCGCCGGCACCCAGGCGAATGCTGTCGTTCTGCCAGAGCATGTAAGTGGCATCGGCGGCCACGTTGAAGCCGGTGGCGCTGCGCTTCTGGGTTACCACCGCCGGCGCTACGACCACTTCCGTGAAGGTCCCGCCCCGCTCGGCAATCACCACGTCGCTGACGACATCCTGCTGCAGGCGGAAGAACGAGGGCCCGCCTGAAACCAGCACGTCGATCTTGGTTGTGACCGGAATGATCCAGCCCAGGCTGATGTGGGTGGCGTTCTCCTTGCGGTACAAGCCGCTGGCCTTGGCGTCGAAGGTCCGCGAGCGGTTGAAGAACACCGGGTGCGGGACCGTGCCGGTCAGGATCGACTCGGAGGTATTGGTTTCCTGGTGATAGCTCAACCCGACTGTGAAGTTCTTCACGACGCGGTAGTCGATTCCGCCGCCAAACAGGCTGCCTGATGTCCACGAAGCCGCCGCGTTGGTCGTGGCCGGCTCGTCATACAACGTGTACTGCTTGGAATCGGCAGACTCAGTCGATCCGGATTCCACGCCAAATCCGATATTCAGGTAGACGCGGTCGGCAGGCGTGCCCTGCGCGAAAGCCGCGTGCGACCCACCAACTAACACGCCCAACACCAATCCCGCTACGAGTTTTCGCATCGTGTCCACTGCTCCGAATCAAGGGGTCCCAAGGAAACCCAAACGACTAATCCTAGCACGGTGCAAGACTGTAAATGCCAGCTAAATTCTACAAAACAGGGATGTTCTGGCAGTTGAGCTTAGGGATTTGACCAACCTTTGCTATACTGTCGCCCGTAACTCTACCGAGGCACCACCTCCCAGCGGCGATGCGCTAGGTGTCTTTGTCAGGGTGAGGAGAATCGAATTGATGAAGTCCGCGTCCTGGGTCGCCCTCACGGCGGCTCTTGTTTTCGGTGTGTCCTGCTCCGGCACGCCCATGTCCCCGACCTCGCCCTCGGCTACGACCGGCGGCACGTTGTCTGCCGGCCCGGATGGAGCCACTATCAAGGTGACCCCTCCCGGCCTCGTGTCCCCGTATGACAGCGAGCGGATTGAAGGCCGACGGCCGACGTTTGTCTGGACCAATTCCACCGGCATCCACACGTCGGTCGGCTTCTTCTACGAGCTGGAAGTCGTCGACTTCAGCGATCAGTTACTGTACGCGCGAACCCTGGGCGAGAGCCTGGGTAGCGGCTCGCACGCGATGGAGATCGACCTCGCGTATGACACGCCGTACGCGTGGCGCATTCGCGCCGGCCTCGAGGCCGAGCGTGGCCCCTGGTCGGTGTGGGGCATCTTCCGCACCGCCAACGCCCCGGTCGTCGTCGCTACGCCTACGCCCACGCCCACCGGCGGCACCATTGGCCCCGCACGAACGATGAGCTTCGAAGAGGTCTACCAGACCATTCTCAGCATTCACAATGGTGGGCGATTCAATCTCGGCGGTAACTCGACCCGCGACTATCGGGTGAACTTCATCTTCGGCGCCGTGGCGGCCGTGGCCTACGGGCACGCGCGCTGGAACCCGGCAGGCCCCGATTCGAATTGGTGTGTCAAGGATGCCGGCGGTGGCCGGCCGCCATCAGATGACGTCGTCGTTCGCTGCAATACGCGGGAAGCGTGGGACTTGATCAGTGGCGCCGGCGGCAATGGGTATGGCTTTCACCGCGACTACCTGGGCATCCTGCCCAATTCGCAGAACGTCTATCCTCCGGGACGCGGCGCCCTCGCGTTCATCCCGAACTGAGGCACGACGCGGTCAACGCTGTGCGGGGGTGAGGGCCATAGGGCCGTCACCCCTCTTTCATGTACACTCAAATTTGCGTGGCTGAGCCGTCCACCTTCTACAAGTCGTTTTCAGAAAAGAAGCTGACCACCTATGGCAGCTCGCGGCGCGGCCGCATTGAGCAGCACCGGCTGGCATTGCTTCATCGTTTCCGGCCAGCGCCGGGCCAGATGGTCGAGGTCGGCCCCGGCCACGGGACGCTCGCCGAACAAGCCGTCGAAGCCGGATGGCAGTACACCGCCATCGAGGCCAGTCCCATCCTGATCGAGGTGCTGCGAGCCAAGGGCCTGACCGTCATCGAGTCGTGGGCCCCGCCCATTCCGGTGCCCGACGCCAGCACCGACGTGGTGTACGCCGATCAGGTGCTCGAACACATGAGCGGCATCGACGCGGCCCGCTCGTTCACCGCCGAGGCGCTGCGGGCGCTCCGGCCAGGCGGCGTGCTGTTCGTGGTGGTGCCCGACTATCTCAAGGAACGCACGTTCTTCTGGGACGTCGACTACACGCATAACTTCGTGACCACCGAACGGCGGGTCAGGCAGTTGTTCAACGACGGCGGTTTTGAGATCCAGCATGTGGAGCGCGGTATCGGCATGGCCACCGGGCTGGCTCGCGATGCCCTGGCCGCCGGTGCGCTGCTGGTCAACCTGCCGGGCCTGGACGCGCTGTCGCGCTACACCGGCACCGTCGACCTGCTTTTCAGAGTGCGCAAGAACCTGTTTGAGACGCTCACCTTCGTAGCCAGGAAACCGTCCGCCGGGTAGCCGCAGTGCTGGACTTTTCCGGCCGCGCCTTGCGGTCCACGCCCGTGCGGGTTGCGATTACGGTCGCG
This sequence comes from Acidobacteriota bacterium, assembly GCA_021730945.1. Lineage (GTDB taxonomy): Bacteria > Acidobacteriota > Vicinamibacteria > Vicinamibacterales > UBA2999 > 12-FULL-67-14b. Next base: position 24,669 of record JAKFYH010000046.1, read on the forward strand.
ATCCTTTGGTACCTGGCCGCCCGAATCGATATGACGGCCTCGGCGCAGGCGATGGCCAGCATCAGGCAGTCGTACCTGGGCATGGTGCTGGTGTTGGTCGGCGTCGACCGCTGCATCATGATCCTCCGCTGGGTGCTGCTCCTGCGCGCCAGTGGCATTGCAATTACCGTGACCGAAGCCAGTCGCCTCTTCCTGGTCAGTTCGTTCGTCGGCAGCTTCCTGCCAGCCGGCATCGGCGGCGACGCGGCACGGGCGTACGGCCTGGCCCGCGATACCACGTCCGGCAGCGAGGCGCTGGCCTCGGTGGCCGTCGATCGCTTGCTGGGGGTGTTATCGCTGGTGGTCATGGGGGCGGTCGGCCTGGCTGTCTGGTCGTCTCAATCGGGCGCCGATTGGCGTGTCGCGATCGCTGTCGCCACCGCCGGTGGCGTCTGCGTCGGGGCCTTCTGGGCCAGCGACGTGGTCCGCTTCGTCGTGCCGGACCACCGCCACGGGCGGTCGGTCACTCGCCGCGTCCTGAAGCTGGGCGACGCCGTCAGCCGCTATCGCAACCGCCGCGGCGTCCTCGTGCACGTCATGGCGTGGTCACTCGCCGTGCAGATGCTGCGGATCTCGCAGGCATACTTGCTCGGCATCGGTCTCGGGCTCACCGTGCCGTTCAGCTACTTCCTGCTGTTCATGCCGGTGGCGCTGCTGCTGCTCCTGCTGCCCATCTCGATCAGCGGGTTCGGGCTGCCCCAGGGCGGCATTGTCTGGATGTTGCGGCCGGCCGGCGTGCCCGATGCCTCGTCTTTTGCCCTGGCCACCCTGATCCTGCTGACCGGCCTGGCCGGCAACCTGCCTGGCCTGTGGCTATGGCTCCGCGCCCGCGGGCCCCGCCCCGCCTGAGCCGGAAAAGGTTGTCGCAGAGGCAACAGAAATCCTGTAGAATCTTGTACTTAGCATGGCTCAGGTCTACGCTGCCAAGTATCTCGCCAAAGCGGCCATGAGCGCCCCCCGCGACCTGGTTCGCGCGGCGGTCGCCAAGTACACGCCGCTGCACCCCACGGTGTTCATCTTCCATTGCACGTTCGTGTGCGACGCCCGCTGCGAGATGTGCAGCAACTGGACGCGCGGCAATCGCAAAGAGGACATGACCCTCGAGCAGATCGAGGCCGCGTTCAGTTCGCCGTTGTGGAAGGAAATCGAAAACGCGTCCTTGTCGGGCGGCGAACCGACCACCCGCAACGACATGGTCGACATCTGCCGGGTGATGATCGACAAGTTCCCGAAACTGCGCAAGCTGACGCTCAACACCACCGGCATCACCCATCATCGGGCCATTCCGATGCTGACCAAGGTGGTGCAGATGTGCAACGAGCGCAACGTGATCTTCTCCATGCGGGTGTCGATCGACGGCGTCAACGAGATGCACGGCTCGGTGCGTAACGTCCGCAACGCGTTCGAGAAGGCCGGCAAGACCATTGCCGCCATGCAGGAACTGCAGAAGACCTACCGGTTCAACTTCGGCATCTCCTCCACTATCTTTTCGAAGAACCTCGACGACGCCGACAACATCCTGGCGTGGGCCAAGAAAGAGAAGCTCGACATCGTCTTCAACATGGTGCGGTTCACCGACGCCATGCTGGGCAACAGCGAGCTCGAAGCCGGCATGAAGCCGATGGGCGCCGAAGAGCAGACGATGCGCAAGTTCTTCCTCGACCGGGTGCGGCAGGATCCGCTCCTGGACGGACAGAACTACATCTACATGCACTACGCGGACATGATCGCCAACGGCTATCACCGCACCGCGCCCTGCCCGTTCCAGACCCAGGGCGTGATGTTGAACCCCAACGGCGATCTGTTCTTTTGCGAGAACAGCGAGATCATGGGGAATGTGACGCAGGAAGACGCCGCAGCCATCTACTTCCGTGAGTCCTCCCAGGCGCACCGTCGCGACATCCGCGATCACAAGTGCCCGACCTGCCTCAGCCCCTGCCAGATGAATGTCGCCGCCATCAAGCAGGTCGTGCCCTACGCGCGCTTCCTGGTGCGCGCCTCGTTGGAGAAGCGGCGCCACGGCGCCACGCCACCATCGGCGCCGCCGGCCATCGACGCCGCCCGCCCATCCGCGCCGCTGTAGCCGGTCACCCGCGGAGTAACCACCGCTCCTCGCGTTGCGCCGGGCGGCGCTCAGAATTGAAAGTAGATGAAGTCGCTGGTGCCGGCGTACAGCGTGATGATGCCGTAAACCATGACGGCGGCCAGCGCCGCTCGCGCGGACGGCGCCAACGGCCTGACCACACCCCGCTGCTCGGCCCAGGCCCAGGCATGCTGGAGAGCGATCGGCACCAGGAAGAGCGCGCCAACCCAGGACCAGCTATCGAGCATGTCGAAGTCCATGACGGCGATGTTGGCCAGGAAAGCCGTGGCGTTCTCAAACGATGAGCTACGGAAGAAGACCCACGCGACCAGCACGACGGCCTGCGTGACGAAGAACCACGCCAACCGCACGGCCGGGAAACGCCCGGCGCCACGGGCATCCTGCAATCCCAAGGCCCGCTCGACCGCCAGCGCCACGCCGTGGATGGCCCCCCACACGATGTAGGTGTAGGCCGCCCCGTGCCACAGTCCGCCGAGCACCATCACGACCAGCAGGTTGCCGTAGGTGCGCAGCCGCCCGCGGCGGTTGCCGCCAAGCGGCACATACAGGTAGTCGCGCAGCCAACTGGACAGCGTGATGTGCCATCGCTCCCAGAATTCCTTCAGCGACCCAGCCACGTACGGGGCGTTGAAGTTGATCGGCAAGCGGTAGCCAAGCAGGTAGGCTGCGCCGCGCGCGATACTTGAATACCCCGCGAAGTCCGCGAAGATCTGGCCCGCGAACATCGCCACCAGCCAGAGCGAGAACGCCGCCGTGGCGCGCTCGCCGTACCCGGCATCCCAGTGTTCGTTGACGTAGACTGCCAGGTTGTCGGCGCACACCATCTTCAGGAAGAAGCCGACGATGATTAGCCACATGCCTTCGTAGAAGACCTTCAGGCGCAAGCGCCGCGGCCGCGTCATCTGCGGCAGGAAATCCACCGCCCGGACAATGGGGCCGGCCACCAACTGCGGGAAGAAGATGATGTAGAGAAAGAACCGCGTGAAGCTGCCGAGCGGCGCCAGCCGGCCGCGATAGACGTCGATGGTGTACGACATCGACTGGAAAGTGTAGAAGCTGATGCCCATGGGCAGGATCAATGACACGGGCGCCATCGTCATCTCCACACCCATGGCCATGGCGGCCCGCGCCAGCGCATCGTTCAGCAGGTTCGCGTACTTGAAGAATCCCAGCAGGCCAAGGTTGACGGCCAGCGAGATGCCCAGAATCCATCGGCGCCGGGCGACCGCCGCCGGTGGCATGCGGCCCAGGGCCAGCGCGGCCGCGTAGTCGACCCCCGCGCTCAGCAGCAGGATGAAGATGTAGGCGGGCACGTGCCACGCGTAGAAGACGACGCTCGCGGCCAGCAGGACGGCGACGTAGGCCGGCTCCACCTTGCGGCGGCCGATCGTCAGTCGGGCGACCATGACCAGCAGAAACAGGGCGGCAAAGGCCCACGACACGAAGCTCACCGAGGCACCACCGGCAGGTAGGGCGTGAGATCCTCGACCAGGCGGCGGCTCCAGAACACCGCGCTCGCCTCGCTCAGGTGACTGCCGTCGTGCGAGGTCAGTCCAGTGACGTTCATCCCGATCACCGGCACCCCCAGCATCGCGCCGATGGCCACCGGGTTGCCGCCGGCGCCCTCAGGCGTGGGCACGTAGGTCACCGCCATCCGGCTGCCACGGGCATCGAGTTCGGCCTTGAAGGCGCGCGCGGCGTCGCCAATGCGCGGCCCCACGGGTTCGACCTGATAAACGGCGCTGGCCGCCGCCATCTGGGCTTCAGGCCACGGCGATACCGCCCAGACCCCGGTGCGGCGCGACCGATAGGCGATAAATTCATTGCCGAACGGAAACCCCGGCCGTCCGTAGAGATCAATCCAGTTGGGAATGACACGGTGCAGAAAGCGCCGCGCCTCGTGCCCGGCCTCCCCTTCCCAAATGCGCTTGCGCGCTCCAAACAGCGAGTCCCGTCGGGTGCGCAGGGCCCCAGGGCTGAGCGGCCGCGCAAAGAAGCCGTCAACGTTGACCACCACCAGCCGTGGCCGAAGGTCGTGCTTTCGGATCAGTTCGAGCGCCCAGGTATCGCCCTCGCGGTAACCGAAGCCGAACGCATAGTAGGTCACGCCGTGCGCGGCGGCCCAGGGCTCGAGGACGCGGTTGCGGATGGCGAACATCATGCGCGAGGTGCCCACGAACAGGATGTCGGCGCGCTTCAGATTGGTCAGGGCCTCGGCATCGGTGCCGTGGTACAGCACGTCATGATCCAGGTGGCCGCCGCGATCGTGGGCCAGATAGTACGAGGAATCCGGGGGGCGCTGGGCGTGGGAGATGTTGCCCGTCTTACCCGCGAAACCCGGCATCATGAGCCAGGCGAAGTAGGTCAGCCCGACCAGAGTGGCGAAAACGGATCCAAATACATACGTCGGCCGCAACATTTTTCATGTTAGCGGCAAAGGTGCGCCCGCGCGTGACATTTCTCAGGGCACTTCCAGGTCCGCCCGGATGGAGGCGAAAATGGTCTCGGCCACCTTGCGATAACCGTCAATGCTCAGGTGGCGGCCGTCCGCACTGTTGTAGCGGTTGGCATCGTCAGCCATCGCGGCGTAGACGTCTATGAAGCCTGCCCCTTCGCCGCGGGCCGTGGCCCGCAACTGCTCGTTGAAGCGCACGATCGTGATGTTACCGATGCCGCGGTTGACGCCCACCGGCGGAGGGGTCAACGCCACCAGATACACGCGGGCGCCGCGAAAGCGGGCGTCCTTGGCCATGTCGGTGATGGCGGCAATCGCCGGCCCGATACCAGCCTCGCCCGCCGTGGACAAGTCGTTGTAGCCGTCCATAATCAGCACGACTTCCGGGCGATGGGCGTTGATCACACTTTGGGCGCGGCCCACGCCGTCCACGGCCTTTTCTCCGCCCTTGCCCTCGTTGCGGACCGTGATGGTCTGTGAGCTATAGCGAGCCGACAACAACTGGCCCAGGACGGTTGGATACGCTTCATTCGGAACGTCGCGGAGCAAGTACGGCGGAGTGCCGGACGGGTTGTCGGTCGCCACCACGCCGACGGTGATGCTGTCGCCAAACGCCAGGAAATGGGTCTTCGACAGCAACGGAATGCGCGAGACGACGATGGGAAATGCGCACGACCCCGACTGGTTCAAGGCATCGGTTGCCGTGCACCGCACCGAGGTCGCGCCAATGCCAAAGAGCCCTCCAGACGGCGGGTCGCAGGCTACAGTGACCGGGGCTTGTCCCCCTTCGGCCGCGGGGGTGTCGAAGGACACCGTCACTCCCGAACCCGTCGTGGACCGCGCGATCGGCGCCGGGCAGCCGACCGTCGGCGGAGCGGGCGTGACGACGACTGGCGGGGGCGGGGCGGGCGGCGGCGGAGTGGGCGCCGTGGGTGCTGCCGACTGGCACCCACTCAGCAGAACGGCGAACACGACCACGCACAATCTCATAGCGCTTGCTTCCGGCAGAACGCCATCAGGTGCCAGCCGAGTGGCCTGACCCAGGCCCGCGGCAAGGCATTGAAGGTGCCGACAAACAACGTGTTGAAGGCCAGGCCCTTCCAGCCGCCGTGCAGACGTGACTTCACCGGGAAGCGTTCGGGCACGATGCGCACCTCGGCAAACGGCGCGAGCAGCCGGGTGAACTCGCCGATCGAATACTTGACCAGCACCGGCGCGTCCTCGTGTTCGAGCGGCACCTTCATCACTTTCGACAAGGCATTCAGCCACGACACGCGGTTATAGACCATGAAGATGCCGGTGCCGCCCGGCTTGAGTACGCGGTGACACTCCCGAATCAACTGCGCGGCGTCCGCCGTGTACTGCACCACCCCGTGGCCGTAGACCACGTCGAACGACCCGTCCGGGAAGGGCAGGCGTTCGCCGTTGGCAACCCGAAGCTCATCCGCAGTCAATCCGTGCAGCGCAAAATTCTTCTGTGCAAGGTCGATCGCGGTCTGCGCCAGGTCGACTCCGGTCACGCGGGCGCCGCCGGCGGCAAACCGCGCCAGATCGGTGCCGATTCCGCAGCCTACTTCGAGCAGCCGCTGCCCCCGGTAGCCGGCGAAGTCCACCAGCTGAGGCAAGTAGCGCAACTTGTCGTAGCGGTACTCCTCGAGATCGTCGAAGAACGCCAGGGTGCCGACCGGCTGGTCGGTCATCTCCAGGTCATGGATGCGATGGTTCCAGTAGTCTTGTATCTCGTCGATCACGGCTTGGTATCGTACAATATCGCCTCTTGATGCGACAGGCCTTGAGCGAGCGACACCGGGAATGACGCGCGATCTCCGCCGGCTGGCGGATACCAAGTTTGACGTCGTCGTGGTTGGCGCCGGTTTTTACGGCGTCACGACCGCGTGGGATGCGGCCCAGCGCGGGCTGTCGGTCGCCATCATCGACCAGGGCGACTTCGGCGCCGCCACCTCGTTTAACAACCTCAAGACCCTGCACGGCGGCTTGCGGTCGCTGCTCTCGCTCAACTTCAGGCAGATGCGCCTGTTCATTCGCGAGCGGCGGGCGCTGGCCCGGATCCTTCCCCACCTGGTCCGGCCGCTGCCCTTTGTGATTCCCACCTCCCGGACGCTGAAGCGCAATTCGCTGGTCATGCGGCTGGGACTCGCCGTCAACGACGCGGTGGCCCGCGACCGCAACGAGGGCCTGGCCGACCCGGGCACGCACCTGCCCGACAGCCAGATCCTGTCGAAGGAAGAGACGCTGCGGCTCAACCCGATCATCGCGCCCGAGGGCGTGACCGGGGGGGCCATGTGGTACGACTACCAGATGCTGAGCACCGACCGCGTAACGCTGTCGTTCCTGCTCTCGGCGGTCGACGCCGGCGCGACCGCCGCCAACTACGTCAAGGCCAACCGCTTCATCCGTGAAGGCGACCGCGTGGCCGGCGTGCGCGCCGAGGATGGGTTGACCGGCGACACCTTTGATGTGCGCGGCTCGGTCGTCGTCAACTGTGCCGGGCCCTGGGCCGCGTCGCTGCTCACTGACCTGCCCCACGCGGCGCAGGGTGGGCCGCCGCCGCGGCTGTCGCGCGCCATGAACCTCGTCACCCGCAAGGTCGTCGGGTCGCACGCGTGCGGCAGCATGGCCGGGGGACGATACCTGCTGATCGTGCCGTGGCGTGATGTCTCGATGGTGGGCACCAGTCACGACGCCTACGACGGCTCACCCGACCAGCTCAAGGTGTCCCGGTGGGACCTCGAGGCGTTCCTGAAGGACGCCCGTGAGGCGTTCCCTCACGCGGGCCTGACGACCGCCGACGTCCGGCTCATCCACCGCGGCCTGCTGCCCACCGTCTCGGGCGACGGTCACCAGGTTCGCCTGCTGAAGGAGAGCCAGGTCGTCGACCACGGCCGGCATGGGCTGGCGGGGCTGGTGTCGGTCTTCGGCGTACGCTATACCACGGCGCGCTACACCGCCGAATTGGCGGTGGACGCCGTCTTTCGGTCGATGGGGCACGCCACCCCGCCCCCCTGCCGGACCGCCGAGACGCCGTTGCTCGGCGGCAGCATGCACCACGTCGACAACTTCCTGAAGGCGGTGTTGCTGCGGGATATCGACGGCATCAGCAACGGCACGCTGCGCCGGATCGCGACCACCTATGGCACCGGCTACGACCGGGTGCTCCAGATGGCCCGCGACGTGCCAGCCCTGGCCCGCCCGCTCGGGCGGTCATGCGACGTGCTGGGCGCGGAAATCCTCTATGCCGCCCGGCGGGAAATGGCCCTTAAACTCACCGACGCCCTCATCCGCCGCACCGAGGCCGGAGCGGCCGGCCACCCGGGGAGCGACGCCCTCGAACGGGCCGGGGCCATCATGGCGCGCGCGCTCGGATGGGACGAGTGGCGCCAGCGTAACGAGGTGGCCGAGGTCGAGGCGTTCTACCGCCTGCCCAGGGACTAGGAGGGAGCGGACGTACTTTTCATAGGGAAAAAGTGCGAACTTATAGTAACCTCCCCTCTGCAACGCTGTCGTTGAGCGGTTGCCAATAGGAGAACAGATGGCCAAGACTGCGAAGAAGAAAGCCGCGAAGAAGCCGGCTCGTAAGGCAAACGCCGCCTTCATGAAGCCCGTCACGCCGAGCGCCGCTCTGGCGGAAGTTGTCGGCAGCAAGCCGATCCCGCGTACCGAGGTCACCAAGAAGCTCTGGGCCTACATCAAGAAGAACGGCCTCCAGGACGCCAAGAACAAGCGCATGATCAAGGCGGACGCCAACCTGAAGCCGGTCTTCGGTGGCAAGGCCACGGTCAACATGTTCGAAATGACCAAGCTGGTCAGCAAGCACCTGAAGTAAACCACTGGCATTGCGCCACGAGCGCAGTGAGGGTTTGGTGATCATGGGCGCACGGGTCAACCGTGCGCCTTTTCTTTTGTCCGCAGACCGGCCACCGAGACCACAGCGGCCTTCTTCTCTGGGCCCTGGGTGTCCTCAGTGGCTAGCTCAGATGCGCGGTGGCCCAGCGCTCGAACACCATCAACGGGAACAAGGTGTGGGCATGGTTCTCGCGGCCGCTGGTATGCGCATCCATCAAGGCGGTCACTTCGGCGGGATCAAACAGTCCCCGGCGCGCGACCCGGTCGGCCGACAGCAAGTCGCGCATCAGCGGCTGCAATTCGCGGCGCAGCCAGTTCTTCATCGGAATGCTGAAGCCTTCCTTGCGCCGCGACAGGATGCGATCGGGCAGCAGCCCGGTCATCGCCTGCTTGAGCACCCACTTGCGCTCGCCATTGCGAATCTTCAAATGACCCGGCATTGAAAAGGCCAGCTCCATCAAGTCGCCATCCAGAAACGGTGCGCGCGTCTCGAGCGACGTCGCCATGCTCATGCGATCGACCTTCACGAGAATGTCGTCGGCCAGGTAGAGGCTGAGGTCGGCGTACAGCTGGCGATTGAGCACATCGTCGCCACTGAAGCGGGTCAAAGCGGCGCGGACGGGAGCGTAGACGTCGGTGGCCCGCAAGGCGTCGCGCAGGCCACCGCGATACAGACGAGCCTTGTCACGCGCCGCCAGGTAGACCATCCAGCGGTAGTGACCCAGATCGGCAGGGGCCATGGTCGCACCGGCGGTGAAGCGCTTGATCTTGTTCACCAGGCCCTTCTTCTTCCCGGTCGGCGGCAACACCGCCGCGACGCCCGCCAGCGCCGGCAGCAGCGCCTCGCCCATCCAGCCGAGTCGAGCCGCCAGGATCTGCGCCTGGTAAGCGTCGTAGCCGCCAAACAGCTCGTCGCCGCCGTCCCCCGACAGCACCACCTTGACGTGCTCGCGCGCCAGTTCAGAAACGCTGAAGGTCGGAAACATCGAGACATCGGCGAACGGCTCGTCCAGGTGGACCACCAGGCGCTCGAACAGGTCACTGAGATCCGGCGAGACGTTGCGCTCACGGTGATGGGTTTGGAACAGCCCCGCCACCTCTCGCGCGTAAGGCAACTCGTTATAGGTCCCGTCGCTGAAACCAATGCTGAAGCTGTTCACCGGTTGCGAACTGGCGCCGCTCATCAAGGCGACAATCGCGCTGGAATCAATGCCGCCGGACAAGAACGCCCCGAGCGGGACGTCGGCCATCAACTGGCTGACCACCGCCTTGCGCAGCGCCTCGCGCACGGCCTCGGCCGCCTCACCGTCGTCCCAGGCCCGCACAGGCACATCGGCGGCATCCCAGTAGCGGTGGACCGACACTTCTCCCGCGCGGTAGCGCAGATAGTGCGCCGGCGGAATCTTGTGCACGCCCTTGATCATCGTGCCCGGCGCCAGCACGTACTCGTAGGTCAGAAACTGGTCCAGCGACTCCGGATCGAGTTCGCGCGAGACCTCGGGCCGCACGAGGAGCGCCTTGACCTCCGACGCCAGCAACAGGCCCCTCGGGGTCAGGGTCCAGTAGAGCGGCTTCTCGCCGGCACGGTCGCGCGCGGCAATCAGGGTCTGGGTCCGGCCGTCCCACAGAGCCAGCGCGAACATGCCGCGCAGCCTGGCCAGGAACTCCTCGCCCCATTGCTCGTAGGCGTGAACCAGCACCTCGATGTCGGACTGACGTGAGTGGAAGGTGTGGCCGAGCCCCTCGAGCTCGTCGCGCAAGGCCTGGAAGTTGTAAATCTCGCCGTTGGCGACGATCTTGATGTCGCCGCTCTCGTTCAGAATCGGCTGCTGCCCCGTGGCCAGGTCGACGATGGCAAGCCTTCGCATGCCCAGGCCGACACCATTCAACGTAATGCTGCCCTCTTCGTCGGGACCACGATGGTGCAGTTGCCGAACCATCTGCTGCAGTTCATCGGCGCCGACCGGGCGGCTCAGATCACGATCGACGATGCCGACGATGCCGCACATGGCTAGCTCTGATCTTTCGGGTCCCGGCTCCCGGCTCCCTGATCCCGCCGATCCCGGACCACCTTCGCGGGAATCCCGGTCGCGATAGCGAACTCCGGCACCTCGCCGACCACCACCGCGCCGGCGCCGATGATGGCATCGCGACCGATCACCGAACCGTCGGTCACCACCACATGGGTCCCGAGCCACACGGCGTCGCCGACCTCGATGCCTCGGGCAGTGCGGCCCTGCTGCAGCACCGGGATATCGGTGCGGTCGTAGAGATGATCGCCGCCCACCAGGTAGGTGTAGGCCGCCATCAGGATGTCCTTGCCGACATGCACCCGCGAGGCCGAAAAGATCTCGCAGTTGAAACCGATGTTCGCGCGGTCGCCGATGACGATGTCGCCGTTCTTGCAGCTGAGAATGGTGTTGCGGCCGATGAACACGCCGCTGCCGATCCGGATCCCCTGGTTGTCGGTGCCCTTGGCGTCGAGGCAGCACAATTCGTCGATGACCACGTTGTCACCGATGTGAATCTTATGGGGATGGCGCAACGTCACGCTGACGCCGAAGACGACGTTCTTGCCGACCGAGCCAAGGACCAGCGGATACAGCCTGGAGCGCAACAGCAAGCCAATCGCGCCAGGCACCCAGCTGGCCAGCACGGTGGCCACTTCGTACTTGATCAAGGCCCATAGCCCGGGCCGGCCGACGAACAGCTCGCGATACTTGTCGGCCTTCGAGCGGCCCTCGTTGAACAACTCCGACTGGATCACGGTGATCCGGGGATCATGCTCACGCGGGTGGCGGGCCGCCATCAGCGCGCGACCGCGGCGAGGTCAGGCGATTCGCGTACCTCGCGAATCACGTAGGTGGGCTTGTTCTGCGACTCGTAGTAGGTGCGCGCCATCACCTCGGCCAGCAAGCCAAAGGTGACCAACTGCACGCCGATGAACACCATCATCACGCCCAGCAGCAGAAGCGGCCGGTCGGCGATGCCCTGGTGCAGGAACAACCGAACGTAGGCCAGCCAGCCGGTGATGAGCGTGCCGAGTCCGCCGGCGATCAGGCCGATGAGGCCGAAGATCTGCAGCGGTCGCGTCGAATAGTCGAGCAGGAACTTGACGGTCGCCAGGTCGAGCACCACGCGGATGGTCCGTGACAGCCCGTACTTCGTCACGCCGGCCTGGCGAGCGCGATGGTTCACTTCCATTTCGGCGATCTTGACGCCGATCTGGCTGGCAATGGCCGGCAGGAACCGGTGCATCTCGCCGTACAACCGCAGCGGCTTGATCACCTCGGAGCGAAACACCTTGAGCGAACAACCATAGTCGTGCAGCGGCACGCCAGTCGCCCACGAAATCAGCTTGTTCGCCAGCACCGACGGCACCCGGCGGGTAATGAACTTGTCTTTCCGGTCCTTGCGCCAGCCGCAGACGATGTCGTGGCCCTGGTCGATGAGGTCGACCATGGCGGGAATGTCGCGCGGGTCGTTCTGCAGATCGCCGTCGGAGGTCACCACCAACCGCCCGCGCGCGTGCGCGATGCCGGCGGCAAAGGCCGCGGTTTGCCCGAAGTTGCGCCGAAAACGAATCACACGCAGCCGCGGGTCACGGGCCTGCAAGGCCGCCAACTGCTCAAATGAGTCATCAGTGCTGCCATCGTCGACGATCAGCAGTTCGTAGGCACGGCCGTAATCGCCCAGCGTCTTGGTCAGCTCCTCATAGAGGGGCTTGATGTTGGGCGACTCGTTGTGGACGGGGATGACGATCGAAAGCTCAGGGATCATTGAGCGGGACAGGGCATTATATAGCGAAGCCGTGCCCTCTTTCGATCCCCTTTCGCGTGCGCTCGGTGCGGCAGCCGCCCTGCTGGGCACGATGGCGGCGGCAATCTACTGGAAAGCGGGCCTGTCGCTCAGCCATTACGACGCCAAGGCCCACCTCGTCGTGGCCCGGCGCATCCTCGACAGCCTGACGCCAAGCTGGGAGCAGATTGGCGCGGTTTGGCTGCCTCTGCCCCATGTTCTGAACGCCCTCCCGGTCCAGGTGGATTGGTTCTACCAGACCGGGGCCTCGGCCATCCTGCTCTCCATCGTCTCGTTCGCCGTGACCGTAGCCTGCCTTTCGGCCCTGGTGCTGCGGGTGACCGGTTCACCCTGGGGCGCAGCGCTGGCCGCGGCGCTTTTTGCCGCCAATCCCAACGTGCTCTATCTCCAGAGCACGCCGATGACCGAGCCGCTGCTTTTCGCCCTGTCGAGCCTGCTGGTGCTGCAGTTGGCGCAATGGGCGATGTCGGATGCGGGGCCGATCGCTCGCGCCACGGGCTGGACCATCGTGGCGGCCTGCCTGACCCGGTACGAAGCGTGGCCGATTGTCGGCACCGCCATGGTGTTGGCCGCCTGGGTGAAGTGGCGCCTGGGAACGCCGGCGTCGGGGGTCATGCGACAGATGGTCCGGCTGGCCCGCTATCCGGCCGGCGCGGTGCTGTTCTTCATGGCCATGAGCTATGCCAGCATCGGCGAGTGGTTCGTCACTGGTGGCTTCTACGTGCCGGACCCGAGCCTCGAGGGACAGCCACTGGTGGTGGCTCGCGCCATTCTGTCCGGAGTGGCCGATCTTGGCGGCACGCGGCTGGTCCTCGCGGCCGCCGTGTCGGCCGCCGTGCTGCTGATCGCGGCCGTGGCCGTTGTTCCCGCCATGACTTCTGACCTCCTGAACTCCCGTCGAGTTCACCCGGCGGCGCTCGTGATGCCACTGGCGCTGCTGGCCTCGGCGGCGCTCCCCTTCTACGCCTTCGTGTCGGGCCACCCGTTTCGTATTCGCTACGAAGTGCCGCTGCTGCTGGGGTGTGCCGCCGTGATCGGGGCCGGCGTCGGGTTGGCCCGGAGGCGTGGGGCGCCGCTCGCCCTGATCATTCTCACCGCGGTCATCTGGCAAGTCCGCCCGTTCGACCGCAGCGCACCCATGATCGTCGAAGCCCAACTGGACCGCCAGAACGGCATCGGACGACAGGCAGTGACGGCCTGCCTGCGCGAGGGCTACGACGGCACGACCATCATGGCCAGCATGGGCGCCCTTGCCCACTACATGCAGGAACTTTCACTGGCCGGGTTTGACCTCGCGGACTTCCTCCATGAAGGCAGCGGCCCGACCTGGCAGGCGGCTTACGCCTACGGGCCGGTCGCTTTTACCGGCTGGGTGCTGGTGGAAGAGGCGGCCGAAGGCGGCGACATGCTGCAGCACAAGGCGCGGGCATGGCCGGACTTTCTTCAGGGCTTTGAACGGGTCTGCGCGGGAGGCAACGTTGCGCTCTACCGGAGGATTGCCAGGACCTCGTCGTGAATCACGCCGTTGGTGGCCAGGATGTCCCCGTTGTCGGGCACCCAGGCTCCGCCGTCCATGGCGGTCACCCGCCCGCCGGCTTCCTCGAGAATCAGCGCGGCCGCTCGCGTGTCCCAGGGCTTCAGGCTGGCCTCCCAGAACCCGTCCATGCGCCCGGCGGCCACCCAGCAGATATCGATCGCCGCCGATCCCAGGCGCCGGACGGCCCGCGCGTGCTTCAGCACCTGGCCAAACACCCGGAGGAACTCGTCTGGGCTTTGCTGCACATGGTAGGGAAAGCCGGTGACCAGCATGGAATCGAGCACCGTGGCGTTGGCCGACACCTGGAGCGGCCGGCCGTTCAGGCGGGCGCCCGCGCCGGCCTCCGCGGTGAAGAGCTCCTTGCGATTGGGATCGTAAACCGCGGCCACGGCGGCGGCGCCGTCAATCTCCAGGGCCAGCGAGGCACAGAAGATCGGCACGCCGTGCGCAAAGTTGGTGGTGCCGTCGAGTGGATCGAACACCCAGCGGTGGCGCGCGCCGGTCGGCGCGGTCGTGAACTCCTCGGCCAGCACGTCGTGGCCGGGAAAGCGTTGGGCCACCATGGCGCGGAACATCCGCTCGACTTCCACGTCGACTTCGGTCACCAGGTCGATGGCCCCCTTCTTGTCGACGCGGATGCCCGTGCCGAACTTGGCCATCTGCAGGTCGCCGGCACGAATCACGGCCTCGATGGCCGTGGCAAGGAATTCGGGAGGGAGTGGGGCCACGAATCGGTGACTGATCGGCGGCCTAGCTGGCCTTGGCAATCTTCTTGACCATTCGGATTTCCATGCCGCCGGGCACCTTCTTGAGCACCGTTTCGTCCATGAAATTCCGGATCAGGAAGATGCCGCGGCCGCTGGACTTGAGGATGTTCTCGGGTGCGAGCGGGTCGGCGACTTCCTCGGGCACGAAGCCGTCGCCCTGGTCCTCGATCCGAATCACCAACTCCTCGGCGCCGGTCGCGGGCACCGGACTGAACTCGACGATCACGCGCTTGCTGCGATCGTTCTTGTTGCCATGTTTGATGGCATTGACCACCGACTCGCGTACCGCCACGCTCACCCAGTGCAACTGGTCTTCGTCGAGACCGGCCATCGTGCCGACATGGTCGCTGACGACCTGCACGAAGTCGAGCATGTCGAACGCACTGTTGAACTCGAGACGGACCGTGTGCGGCGGGATCATCGAATGAGCGGGCTCCACAGGAGTTCAGGAGGACAGCAGTCCGCGTGGCGCGTCATTCGCAGGCCTCTAAGTAGCATAGCGCTTCGCAGCCGGTCAAGTTGCTATAGTTGAACATGATGCGAGTGGCCGACCGAATTACCGTATCCCCCACCCATGCCGTCACCGGTACGTTGCGCGTTCCCGGGGACAAGTCCATTTCGCACCGTTACGCCTTACTGGCGGCGATTGCCGAAGGGCCGTCATCGATCGCCAACTATGCACCAGGGGCCGACTGCGCATCGACGCTCGCCTGCCTGGCCGCCCTCGGGGCTATCGTCTCACGAACCCCGGCTCCCCACGAGGGCGATCCGCCGGTCGTCACCATCCAGGGCCGCGGGCTGCACGGGCTCCAGGCCCCGCCCGGTCCGCTCGACTGCGGCAACTCCGGCAGCACCATGCGGATGCTGGGCGGGGTCATCGCCGCTCATCCCTTCGCCTCGACGCTGATCGGCGATGCCTCCCTGTCGCGCCGCCCAATGCGGCGAATCATCGGCCCCCTGACGCAAATGGGCGCCACGGTCACGGCCGGTCCCGGTGATCGGCCGCCCGTGGTCATCCAGGGTGGCCCGCTTATCGGCATTAATTTCACGCCGGACACCCCGAGCGCCCAGGTCAAGTCGGCGGTCCTGCTGGCCGGCCTCCAGGCAAGGGGCGACACCCGCGTGGTCGAACCAGCGTCTACCCGGGATCATACGGAGCGGGCGCTGGCCGCGTTCGGGGCGACCGTGATGATCGACGGGCGCGCCATCACCCTGCGGGGCGGCCAGCCACTCACGGGACGCGGGCTGCGCGTCCCGGGCGATTTATCATCGGCCGCCTTCCTGGCGGTGGCGGCCTCGGCACTGACCGGTTCGGACGTCACCATCACCGACGTCGGCCTGAACCCCAGCCGGGCCGGGCTGCTCGACCTGTTGCGGCGGTTCGGCGCCGAGGTCGAAGCGACGATCGAACAGCAGTGGAATGGCGAGCCGGTCGGGCGGCTGCGCGTCCGCCACGGCGTCATGCGCGACCTGGTCATTACGCCCGGCGAAGTGCCGGAAGTCATCGATGAACTGCCGGTATTGGCGACCCTCGGCACATTTGGCGGCAGTGTCACGGTGTCGGGCGCCGGCGAGCTGCGCGTCAAGGAAAGCGATCGCATCGCGGAGCTGGTGGCCGGACTGCGGGCCATGGGCGCCGATGCCGACGAGCGGCCCGATGGCTTTCAAGTCCGCGCGGGGACTCGCCTGCGCGGCGGGACCGTCCACGCCAACCACGACCATCGCCTGGCCATGGCCTTCGCGGTGGCTGCGCTCGGGGCGGCCGGCCCCACGGTGATCGAAGGCGCCGACGCGGTCGCGGTCTCATACCCTGGCTTTTTCGAGGATCTGGAGAGGCTGGCGCGTTGAAGGCCGACAAGGTTTATCTGGTCGGCTTCATGGGGGCCGGCAAGACCACCGCCGCCGGCGCCCTGGCCAAACGGCTCGACTGGAAGACTGAGGACATCGACGCCTGCATTGAACGCGTCGAGCGGCGCGACATTCCCACCATTTTCCGGCAGGACGGCGAGCCCTACTTCCGGGCCCGCGAGCGCGAGGTGCTGATCAGCCTGTTGCCAGAGCGCGGCATGGTGGTGGCCTCCGGCGGCGGGACGTTTGCCTCCCTCGCCAACCGTGAACTGATGCTCAAGGACGGCGCTGTGGTGTGGCTGGACGCCCCGTTGGCCACGGTGCTGTCGCGGATTCCGCTCGACGGCCGGCGGCCGCTGGCGGCCGATCGAATGGAGATGGAACGGCTCTATAATCAACGCCTCGCGGCTTACCGCCAGGCGCATTTCCGGGTGGACGCAGGACGAGGCTCCGTTGAGGGACTCGTCGATCACATCGTCGATTGGCTAAAAACCTAATGCGCTACCTGGTTATCAGCGACATCCATGCGAATCTCGAAGCCTATGACACCGTCATGGCCGCCGCCGCCCCGCTCAACTACGAGCGGGTGCTGGTGCTGGGCGACCTGGTGGGGTACGGCGCCGATCCGAATGCGGTCTGCGACCGCGTTCGCGCCCTGGCGCCCGAGGCGCTGATTCGCGGCAACCACGACAAGGTGGGATCGGGCGTCGAGAGCCCGGAGGGGTTCAACGCCGTGGCCCGCAGCGCCATCCGGTGGACCTACGATGCCCTGACGCCGGCCAACCGTGAATGGCTCGCGGCACTGCCGGCCGGCCCGCTGATCGTGGACGAGTTCATCGAAATCTGCCATGGCACGCCCTTCGATGAGGACGCCTACGTGTTCGACGACCTGGACGCCCTGCGCGCGATGCACGCCGCGCGCCGCCCGTTGTGCCTGTTCGGCCACACCCATGTGCAGGTCGGCCACTACTTGTCGCGCGATCAGTTTGGCTTGTCGACCGCCGACGAGCAGCGGCCGCTCACCATCAGCCTGGATGAGGCCAACCGGTATTTGATCAATCCTGGCTCGGTCGGCCAGCCGCGCGACGGCGATCCGCGCGCGGGGTTCGCGATCGTCGACACCGCGACCCGCGAAGTGACGATTCACCGCGTCGAGTACCCGGTGGCGCAGGCTCAGGCGCGCATTCTGGCCGAGGGATTACCGGAGGTTCTGGCGCAGCGCCTGGCGCTTGGACGATAGCGCCAGCCGTCCGGTCCTAGGTGGTCTTGCGCTTCGCGCGTTCTTCCCGCTTGCGGTTCTCCGACGCCAGGGCGTCTTGCGCGGCGCGAGAACCGAGAATCCAGCCGATCACCACGCCGACAATCAGCACGCCGGGAATGAAGATCAAGTGCGACGCGGACGGGATGCCGAGGTCCATCTACTTGCTCCGCGACTCCAGCTCGGCCAGCTCGGACTCGACTTTTTGCAGACGGCGGCCGATCGACCAGGCATAGCCGAGGACGCCGACCCAGATGAATCCGTAGGCGGTTGCGATCAACGGCAGGGCGGGAATCTGCTCGCCGGGCACGGTCTCGTCGACCGGGACAAAGTCACCCGACGGCTGCTGTGCCGCGGCGACTGCCGCCAAGGGCACCACCGTGAGGCAGATACTCAGAAACAAGCTGCGAAGTCGCATCACGATTCGTCCTCGAGGAGATACAACGCTTCGACCCGGACGCGCTGGTGCTCCAGCCGCGTCCGCATCCGTAACAAGACGATGAACAACAGCGTGAATGCGGTCACGCAGTACCACAGCGGAATGCCCATCTCGACCGGCAAGGTCGGGACCACCGAGGTCAGCGGGTGGAACGTGCGCCAGTAATTCACCGACACGTAGATGAACGGCACGTTGGCCATGCCAAATAGCGCCATGCCGGCGCCCAGCTTGTCCGAGCCCGGACCGCCGTACTTACGGAGCAGCAGGTAGGCGACAAAGATCATGAACAGCATCAGGCTGGAGGTCAGGCGCGCGTCCCAGACCCACCAGACGCCCCAGGCCTTGCGCGCCCACAGCGGACCGCTGACCAGCGTAAAGGCGCCGAACAGGACGGCCAGTTCGCCCGCCGCCAGGGCCCAGCCATCCGCCGACGGCCGCTTCAGGAACAGGAAGCGCGCGCTGGCGATGCCCGAGGTGATGGCCGCCACCATGAACATCCACGCCGACGGCATGTGGAAGAAGTAGATCTTGTACACCAGGCCCATGGTGGCCTCGTTGGGCGCGGCGTTAATCATCCACGGTGCCAGGGCGAACATTCCGGCCGCAAGGCCCAGCATTACCTGAGTTGATCGCGTCATTTCAATCCGTCATCACGGGGTCGAACGTCCACAGCGCAAGCGTGACGAACACCACGTCGAAGAACCCGAGCAGGCCAATCCAGAACATCGCCACCGCCAAGTCCGGCGTCGGCTGAAACAGCGCCGCCGTCCCGCGAACTCCCGCAATCATGACCGGAACGGTCATGGGATACAACATGATGGGCAGCAGCACGTCGCGGCTCCGGGCCCGCACCAGCATGGCGGCGAACAGGGTGCCGACAGCGGTGAATCCCAGCGTCCCACCGGCCAGCAAGGCAATCAGGTAGCCGCTGTTCACGAATATCGGCGCGGCAAACAGCAGGCCCACCAGCGGCACCAGCACCGCTTCCACCAGCGCCAGCAGCAACAGGATGCCGGCCAGCTTGCCCACGTAGAGGGCCGGGCGGTCCGCCGGCGCCAGCAGCAAGGCCCGCAAGGTGTCGTTGTGGCGTTCGCGCTCGAAGGTCCGGCCCAGGGCCAGCGTCCCTGAAAAGGCAATGGCGACCCACAGGATCGCCGCGGCGACATCGTTCAGCGGCCGGCCGTCCACCACCAGGCCGAAGGAAAACATCAGCACGACGGTGACCGCGAAGAAGAGAGTCGTCGACAGAATTTCCAGGCTGCGGACTTCAACGGTCAGGTCTTTCCTGACCACGATCCACGCCACCCGAAAGAAGGCTCGCATCATCGCGTCATCGCCTCGCGGTAGCGTTGGCGAAGGCCGGTGCCCGGAGCGGGTTCGCCCACCTGCCGGCCGTTCTGCAGGAACACGGCCTGCGACAACACGCCGTCAACGATATCGAGATCGTGGGTCGCGAGTATGACGATGGCACCCGAGGCCTGGCATTCGCGCAGGCGGTTGACCAGCGTCTCGGTGGAGGCCTGATCCAGGCCGGTGAACGGCTCGTCGAGCAGCAGCAGGCGCGGTCCGTGCAGCAGGGCCCGCTCGAGCGCCACCCGCTGACGCATGCCGCGCGAGAAGCCCGAGACGAAGTCGTTGGCCCGCTCCGCAAGCCCCGCGCGCGTC
Source organism: Acidobacteriota bacterium (assembly GCA_021730945.1). Lineage (GTDB taxonomy): Bacteria > Acidobacteriota > Vicinamibacteria > Vicinamibacterales > UBA2999 > 12-FULL-67-14b. The sequence goes on from JAKFYH010000046.1 coordinate 44,464, forward strand.
AACGCTGCTTCGGCACGGGCGACCGCCTGATCGAGGCCGTAGAGCTGACCGAAGAACACCAGGTTTTCACGGGCGGTCAGTTCGGGATACAGGAAGAGATCGTGGCCGAGCATGCCAATGCGGCCGCGAATGTCGGCGCCTGCTTCCGTCGCCGTGCGAGCGCCGTACTCGACCCGCCCGCGCGAGGGGCTGAGCAGCGTCGCCAGGATGTTCAACAGCGTCGATTTGCCGGCGCCATTGGGTCCGAGCAGGCCGATGATGTCGCCGGCGCCGCCCGTGAACGTCACCTGCGACAACGCCTTGCGCCGGCCGTAGTGGCGCGACACGTCCACGACCGCAATCCGGTCGAAGTCGCTACTCACCTAGTCGTGACCTGGTCACCAGGGCGCGGTCCCAGATCGAGCGCCGCCATGACCTTCTCAAGATCGGACTTGAGCCGTTCCAGCCGCGCCTGCTCGGCAGCCCCCAGCGGCTTCTGCCGGCGGGCGCGCTCGAGTGAGACCACGTCGGCCAGCAGCCGCTCGCGCCGGCTTTCAAGCCTCGCATCGGCCGAGGCTCTCGCCGCCGCCGGCGACAGCGCCATCCAGATCCCGACGCCAAACACCAACGCCGCCGCGGCCAGGGCGACATCACGCGGCCACTGGCTGTGCGCCGGCATCCCGGACAGGTTCAAGACCAGTGTGTCACCAGCGTTGAGGCGGCCGCCCGTGCCCATGATAAACACCTGGCCGTCGGAGTTCATCTCGCGCGTGTCGGTCAGTTGGGGTGAGGACAACTGCATGCCGTCCATCTTCTCGGCCGCGACGAACAGCTCGCCAAGCGCCACCGGCCACTTCTGCTGCACGGTGGTCGCCGCCCCGGCCTGAGGCAGCGAGAAGCCCAGTTGCGCCGACGTCTTGCCGGGCGCGAACGGACCGGTGATCGTCAGCATGTCGCCACGGACCGACGCCGTTGGCGACGAACCTTGCAGCATTGACACCCCGGAAGCGCCGGTAGGCAGCTCCATGAGAATGGGTCCGCCAATATCGATCGGGGTTCGCGCGTTGTTCACGACTTCCAGCAGGTAGAACACCGTGAGCGTGTCGTTCTGGAACTCGAAGATGATGCGCGACTCGGGGCCGAACTCCACGACGCCAGGACGGGCCGGTTCGCTGGCCGCCGTGGCGGCCGCGGCCTTCTCGGCTTCCGCCACCCGCTGCAAGCCGGCAATCAGCGCGACCCGCACGCCACCCCGCGCCGGCACGGAAAACTCCTGCGAGGTCAACAGCTCGCCATCGACGGTCGCCGATGCCTGCACCAGGGTGCCGGCCGCGAGCCCCTCAAACTGGGCGCGGCCCTGGGCGTCAGTGGTGGCCGTCCGCGAGCTGCCGCCGACCCGAAGGGCGACCGCCTGCCCTTCCACGTTATTGCCCATCCGCTCGCGCAGCACCCGCACGGTGATGGTGGCATCAGCCAATTCGGGCGCCGGCAGCGGCGCCCCGGCCATGGCGCCGGGATCGGGCGTGGCGATCTGCGCGTGCGATGTCGGCGCGCAGAAGAAAGCTACCAGCAGCGCCACCAGAAGGGACGTTCGGAGGGCGGTGGCTTTAGCCGCGGCCGAGAGGCAGATCACAATCTCGCTCCGCACGATTTACAGAAACGGGCATCGGGATCGTTCTCGGTACCACACTCGCACGTCGTGTCATCGCGACGGCTAAAGCCATCGCCCTCCGAACGTACGCCGTCGTTGCCCGAACGGGCGAGGCGCTTCGCCACTTCCTGCTCGATCAGCTCCCGATAGCCGCCACCGGCGTCCAGCTGTTGCATCAATCCGAGCGCGCGCTGCCGCAAGCGGCCGGCCATTTCGTCGAAGTCGGCCTGCGACATCTTGCGCATCGCGAAATCAAACTCCAACTCCTTGATCGACCGCAGCACCAGCGCCTTCTCGCGCTCGAGCGCCACCCGGGTACGGCCGCCAATCGTGATCGGCGCGTCGATATCGGGCGACACCAGGGGCGAAAGAATCCGGTAGGCACCGAGCCCGACGAAGCTCACCGACACCACCGTCAGGCTTAGCGTGATGATGTTGGCGGGCGACTGCCCGGTCGCCACCACCACCGTCGCGGTGGCCGCCAGCATGCCACCCAGCAGGAAAAACTGCCAGGGTTGCAGGTACGGCTCCTCGAGCGCACCGGGAGCGTCGACTGACAACTTCCGTTCGGGTGACATGGGCTTGCCGGCCGAGGCATTCGCGGAGGTCGACGCCATTAATCGAGATCGCGCAATTCGTCGTTCAGGCGCGCGGCCATTTCAGGATCTTCGATGCCGGCGGGCATGCCCGCGATCGCACCGCGGCGCGACGACCAGCGCATGGCCAGGAAGGCCGCCATCAGGAAGCCGCCGACGCCGACGACGACCGGCATCGCCCACACTACGCGACCGGATCCGCTATTGGGCGGCTCGCTCAGAATCTGATTGCCCCCGAAGGTATCGACGTAGAACTTGAGAATCTCACTCTCGTTCTTGCCTTCCTTGAGCATCACGTCAATCTTGGCCCGCTCGACGGCACAGTGCCCACACGAGCATTGCCCGACCGGCAGCTTCGAACAGCCGCCGCACCAGCAGGCCAGCTTGTGCGCGACTTCCCGTGCCTCCGGCGAAGTAACGGTTTCCAGACGGGGATCCTGCCCCGTCTCGACGTGCTGTGCATACGCCAGCCCGGTCGGCAGCAGCAGGCTCAACACCAGCAGCGACGCCGTCATCGCCGCGCCGGCCGGCATCGACGCCACCGCGAAGCCCATCGCCGTCTCGGGCAGCAGCGCGATCCCGGTGCCGATGGCCAGGACGCCGAACCCGAACCACACCCAGTTCACGAGCGGGTTGATGTGCACTTCGACGCTGGCCGTTTGCTCTTCAATTTCAAACGCCGGCATCACGACATAGAGATCTTCGGCGAACATGCGCCGAATCGCGACCTCGGTCGTGGGCTCTTCCTCGTGCTTGCGGAAGTACCACTTGGCCGGCTTCATCTGCTCGATCACCGCGCCACTCTTGTCCTTCACGGTGATGTGGCCCGTCACCATCTGCTTCTGGCCATCGTCGGTGACCCGAATCGCGTCGAGATGGAGCGTGTAATCGCCGACCACCGCCTCCTCGCCCGGCTTCAGCAGCAGTTGCACATCGCGGCTGAACCCCTCGCCGGCAAAGCCGAGGAAGATCAGCACCATGCCGACGTGGACGATGTAGCCGCCGTAGCGGCGCTTGTTGCGCGAGACGAGGCCGACCATGGCGGTCAGCAGGTCAGTGCCGGTCATGCCGCGGCGGACGTTCGAGCCGCGGATGAACTCCTGGATCAGCGTGCCCATGACGTAAGCGCTCAACGCGAAGCACAGGCCCGAGCCCCACACGCGCACGCCCATCGCGACCACCACCCCGCCGACGACCAGGCCACTCAGGATCGGCCACATGAACTGATCCTTCAGGTTCATGATCGTGGACTTGCGCCACGCCAGCAGCGGCCCGGTGCCGGTCAGCACCAGCAGGATGAGGCCGATCGGCACCATCCAGCGATTGAAGAACGGCGGCCCGACCGTGAGGCGCTCGCCGTTGATGGCCTCGGTAATGGTGGGAAACATGGTCGCGAACAGAACGAACATGGCTGAGAACAGCAGGACCCAGTTGTTCGCCAGGAATGCTGCTTCCTTTGACATCCACGAGTCCAGCTCGTGGCGTGCCTTGAGCATCGGTAGCCGGTAAATCACCCAGCCGAAACTGAACACCAGGGTGAAGATCATGAAAGCCGCGAAGTAGCGCGCCAGCTCCGGATCTTCGCCGAAGGCGTGAATTGACTGCACTACGCCCGAGCGGGTCAGGAAGGTGCCGACGATGGTCAGCAGGAACGTGATGATGACCAGCGAGACGTTCCAGACCCGCAGCATGCCGCGGCGCTCCTGGACCATCACCGAATGCAGGAACGCGGTGGCCGTGAACCACGGCAGCATGCCGGCGTTCTCGACCGGATCCCAGCCCCAATAGCCACCCCAGCCGAGTTCCTCGTAGGCCCAAATCATGCCCAGCGTGAGGCCCAGCGACAGGAAGAACCACGAGAACATCGTCCAGCGGCGCACCGCCCGCAACCAGGAATCATCGAGATGGCCGGTGATGAGGGCCGCCATGCCGAACGCGAACGGAATGGTCAGGCCGACAAAACCCAGGTACATGGTCGGCGGATGAATCGCCATGTAGAAGTTCTGCAAGAGCGGGTTCAATCCGCGGCCGTCGGTCGGCGACTCGGTGAGGTAGGTCGCAAACGGGTTGTTGTGGATGATCATCAGGAAGAGAAAGAACATCTCCACCGACGCGATCACCGCGACGACGTACGGAATCAGTTCGCGATGCCGATCGCGGTTCACCTTGACCGCAACCGAGCCAAACAGCGACAGCAGGAAGACCCAGAACATCACCGAGCCGTCCAGCCCGCCCCAATAAGAGGTGATCTTGTAGAAGATCGGCTGGACACTGTCGGAATAGCGCTGGACGTAGCGGATGGAATAGTCGCCGGCGATAAAGGCGTAGATGATGATGCCCGACGCCACGGTCATCAGCGCCGCCACCGTGTAGAACGCGGCGACACCACTTTCAATGAGGCGGGTGCTCCGCCGGCGGGCCCCGGCGACGGAAGCCGCGACCGCGTAGGCCGCGATCACAAACGTGAGCAGCAGAATCAGGGCGCCGAGGGAAGCCATGCCGGCTCCTTAGTACTTACCAGCCGGCGCGGTCGCGCCTACTGGCTTGGCTTCATACTTCGAGGGGCACTTCGCCATCACGCCATTAGGCTGTGTCTTGAACCCCTCGGGCGTCAGGATGCCTTTCAGCACGACTTCCGAGTCGCTCTTGAACGTGTCGGGGACGACACCGGTGTAGCTGGCGTCCACCACGTGACCGTTGCTCTGGACCTTGAAGATGTAGTCCAGGCTGTTGGGGCGCTTCTTGATCGAGTCCGGCACGACGAAGCCGTGCATCTGCAGCTTCTTGCCGTACCACGGCTCGGGCTGCGCCATCACTTCATCGACGTGTTTGTAGTACTCAGTGCCTTCGGCCATCGTCGTGTAGAGAAGGCCGCCGAACGTCATGGCAAGCACCAAACTCGTGAGACCAATCTTGACCGCTTTGTACTTCATAATTAACGACTTAGCCGAAGTGGCTTCTCCGCTCTCAGGATACTACTGACCACCGCCACGGGCAACCCCACCACGTTGGCGTACGAGCCCTCAATTCTGGGGATGAAGCGGGAGGCCAGGCCCTGGATGGCGTACGCCCCGGCCCGGTCGACGGGTTCCCCGCTGGCGACGTACCAGGAGATGTCTTCGTCTGTCATCGGATCGAACCAGACCCGCGTGCGCTCCACAGCCGAGTCGACTCGGCCGGCTCGGACCAGGGCGACGCCCGTGAACACCTCGTGGACCCGCCCGCGTAACCGCCGAAGCATGGCCGTGGCCTCGGCCGCGTCGGCGGGCTTGCCGAGGATCAGCCCGTCAATGACGACGGTGGTGTCGGCACCAAGGACACTGGCATCGGGCCGCAGCGCCAGCACGGCGCGAGCCTTCTCGATGGCGAGCCGTTCCACGTACGCTTCCGGCGCCTCGCCGGGATGCGGTGTTTCGTCGACGTCGGCGGCCAGGACCTCGAAGGCGATGCCAGCCGCCACCAGCAGTTCGGCGCGCCGCGGCGAGCGGCTCGCGAGAATCAGGGTCATTTCGCCGGCAGGTTCTCGTACCACTTCAGGCTGGAACCTCCCGTGCAGGCGATGTCCGTGCGCTTGTCGCCGTTGAAGTCCGCGGCCACGCAGCCGCTGCCGGGCATGGCATTGTCCTCGAGCACCGTCTTCGTCCACTCGCCGTTGCCCGACATGCGATACACGCGGACGCCGTTCGGCTTGCCGCGGAAGCCCGCGATCAGTTCGTCGACGCCGTCACCATCGAGGTCCGCCGAGATCAACGCGTGGCCGTAGTTCAGGCCGGTGTCGATCACCGTGCGGTTCGACCAGGTGTCGCCTTTGCCGGTGTAGACCACCACCTCGTTGTTCCGGTACGGCTGGGCGTTGCCGTGGAAGGGCTCCATCGTGGCGAGCACCCGGCCCCCCTTGTTTCGCACCGCCGCGACTTCGCCGGCGCCGTTCCACGGCCACTCCTCGGGGTTGCCGGCCACCAGTCGCGTGCGCGTCCACTGGCCGCCGCCGTAGCGATGCAGGTGCACGCCGAGAAAGCTCGCCGTGAGCAGCGCCTCCCGTCCCTTGCCGTCCCAGTCCACAGCCAGGATACCGTGCATCACGCCGTCTTCCGCGTCGGTGATGGTCTGGCGCTTCCAGTCGGTGGGATTGTAGGCATAGACGATGTTCTTGTCTTTGTAGTCCGGCATCCCCGCATTGACGCCCGCGAGCGGTGCGTTGATCAGCCACTTGCGGCCATTGCCCTCGACGTCGGCGAATCGCAGGCGGTGCGAGGCCGGGGTGCGATCGATCTCTTTCCCCGTCCACGGCTCGATCACATCAGGCCCGTGCGTGTAAACCGTCACGATGCCGGTGCTCTTTGCGGGCACGGTCGCGAAGCCGGTCGCGATCGCGATCTCCGGAATGCCGTCCTGGTCGGTGTCGGCCGCAGCAGCGTTGATCAATCCGGTAATTCCCGACGCAATCACGTGGCGCGCCCACGACGGATTCTCGAACCAGATCAACTGTTGGGTGCCGCCCGCGACGGCGATCAAATCGACGCGGCCGTCCTTGTTGATGTCGGCGGCGTCGACTGCATACGCACCGCGGAGATCGGTTGCCACCTCGTGCGGCACCAGGGTCCACGGCGCCGACGCCTGGCCGCTGACGTGCGCCAGACTGACCGACACGACTCCCACTGCTCCAAGCCAACCGGCCACAGTCATGCGCATATACGCTCCAGGGGTAAGGGCGGGCTTCCGGCCGCCCGGCGAATGATATTCTTGAGCCGCGTGATTCAGGTGAACAAAGTGATGCCTGCCGTCCTGGCGGAAGTCATTCGCAAGGGGCCGCTGTGCGACGAGAAGGTGACCCTGGCCTGGCGCCTGGCCGTGGGGCCGGCGATTGCCAAGGCGACGACCGTCCGGCTGGTTGCCGACGGCACCTTGCACATCAAGACCGAGAGTCAGGCCTGGATCGACGCCGTGCGCAAGTCGACTTCGCTGATTCAGATCCGGATGGGCGACCTGCTGGGCGAGAAGCTCGTGAAGCGGCTCGAATTCCGCTAGCCGGATTCCCCGACCAGCCTGACCCGCCCTACCAGCCCCACCCGCCCGACCAGCCTGACCCGCCCGATATGGCAAGATAGTCTCATCATGCGAAGCGCCTTCATCGTCAGTGCAGCACGTATTGCGACCGGCAAATTCCTCGGCACGCTGAAAGACTTCACTGCCCCGCAGCTCGGTGCGATGGTCGTTCGCGAGGCCGTGTCCCGCGCGGGGATCGACCCTGCGATCGTGGACGAATGCATCATGGGCAACGTCGTCTCGGGCGGCGTCGGCCAGGCGCCAGCTCGACAGGCGGCGCTCAACGGCGGCCTCGCCGACCATGTGGCCGCGCTGACTATTAATAAGGTGTGCGGCTCCGGCCTCAAGGCCGTGATGCTGGCCCAGCAGGGCATCCAGACCGGCGACATCGACATCGCGGTGGCCGGCGGCATGGAGTCGATGAGCAACTGTCCGTACATCATCCCCAAGGTCCGCGAAGGGCTGCGGATGGGCAACGGCCAGGTGGTTGACCTGATGATCCACGATGGCCTGTGGTGCCCGTTCGAGAACTGGCACATGGGCAACGCCGGCGAAACCGTGGCCGATCTCCACAGGGTGAGCCGCGACCAACAGGACCAATACTCCGCCGAAAGCCACCAGAAGGCAGCGGCCGCGGCGGCCGCCGGCAAGTTCGCGCAGGAGATCCTGCCGGTGTCGATCCCCCAGAAGAAGGGCGACCCGGTGATGTTCGCCGTGGACGAGTCGGTGCGGGCCGACACCACGGCCGAGATCCTGCGCAAGCTGAAGCCGGCCTTCAAGAAGGATGGCTCGGTCACGGCAGGCAACGCGCCGCCGGTCAACGACGGCGCCGCCGCCCTGGTGGTCATGGGTGACGACAAGGTTGCCTCGCTCGGCCTCACGCCGCTGGCGCGGATCGTGGCCCAGGCCACAAGCGGGCTGGCGCCGAAGATGTTGCTGATGACGCCGGTGGAAGCGACACGCAAAGTGGTGAAGAAGGCGGGATGGTCGATCGCGGACATTGACCTGATGGAATTGAACGAGGCCTTTGCCGTGCAGGCGGTCGCCGTCATGCAGGAACTGGGCATCGACCCGGCCAAGGTGAACGTCAACGGCGGCGCCGTCGCCCTGGGCCATCCCATCGGGGCATCGGGCGCGCGCATTCTGACCACCCTGATCTACGCCCTCAAGGACCGTGGACTCAAGCGGGGGGTGGCGACGCTCTGCCTGGGCGGCGGGAACGGCGTCGCACTCGCCATCGAAGTGCTGTAAGCGCCGCGAAGGGTGGGCCGAGGATCAAGACCTCCTTGATCACGGCCCAGCCATTGTGGCTGACGAAGTTCGGCAGCCAATAGCGCCGCGAGATGGCCTCGAAGACGAAGGCATCGGCAAAGTAGTAGCTGGAGGTCAACGGCCACAGGGCCATGACGCCCAGTGGCGGCGTGTCGTCCGACCCCAGCCAATCGAAGAGCACATGAGTGGACCACGCCAGGGCCACGGTCACGGCCAGCGCGGGATGGCGACCGCGCGTGACGGCGAGGGTCACGAGGCCGGCGACGATCGCGGCACCCAGGCTGTGGGTTTCCATGTTGTGCCGGCCCCATAAGAAATCCAGGTCGGGCGCTATCGCGGCACACGCGACGATGGCTAAGGTGCCAGCAGGGCTAAGGGTGCCTGGGGAGCGGGGGCTCATCGCCAACCCGACAATCAGGCCCCCAAGTGCATGTCCGACCGGGCTGGGCATCACCTCACCGTACGAGGTTTTGGCGATACAGGTCAAACCTCCGCGTCGCAAGACCTGCGATCCGGCCAGAAAACAGGCGAAAGTGGTCGTTTCCCCTAAAGTGTTGAAAATGAACCTGAAGCGGCTGGCAGGTGCACGGATTTACGCTTGACTTTCGCTTGGCGCGTTTCTAGGATCAGTCCTGTCCGGAAAGGACCACATTCACATGGCATTAGACGAACGACAGGAACGAATCAAGGCGCTCGACATCGCGGTCGGCCAAATCGAAAAGCAGTTCGGCAAGGGCTCCATCATGCGGCTCGGCCAGAACAAGGCCGTGGCCCCGGTCGACTTCATCTCGACCGGCGCCCTCAGCATCGACTATGCGCTGGGTATTGGCGGCGTCCCGCGCGGACGCGTCATCGAAATTTTCGGGCCGGAATCGTCCGGCAAGACCACGCTGGCCCTGCAGGTGATTGCCGAAGCCCAGAAGACGGGAGGCCTGGCCGCCTTTGTCGATGCCGAACACGCGCTCGACGCGGCCTATGCCAAGAAGCTGGGCGTCGACATCGATAATCTGCTGGTGTCCCAGCCCGATAATGGTGAACAGGCCCTCGAAATCGTCGAGGTCCTGATCCGTTCCAACAGTGTCGACGTCTGCGTCGTCGACTCGGTGGCGGCCCTGGTGCCCAAGGCCGAAATCGAAGGCGACATGGGCGAAGCCCAGATGGGCCTGCAGGCACGCCTGATGTCGCAGGCCCTGCGCAAGCTGACCGGCGCGGTATCCAAGTCGAAGACCTCGTTGATTTTCATCAACCAGTTGCGCGAGAAGATCGGCGTCATGTTCGGCAATCCCGAAACCACGACCGGCGGCCGGGCCCTCAAGTTCTACTCGTCGGTCCGCATCGACATCCGCCGGATCGGCGCCATCAAGGACGGCGAGGCGGTCGTGGGCGGACGCACGCGGGTCAAGATCGTCAAGAACAAGATGGCGGCGCCCTTCCGCGAAGCGGAGTTCGACATCATGTACGGCGAGGGCGTCTCGCGCGAAGGCGACCTCATCGACATCGCGGTCGAGCACAAGATCATCGAGAAGAGCGGCGCCTGGTTTGCCTACGGCGGCGAACGTCTCGGCCAGGGCCGCGAGAACGTCAAGAACTACCTCAAGGAACACATCGAGCTGCGCACAGCGATCGAGGAAAAAGTGCGCAAGGCGCTCGGCATGTCGCGCGAACCAGAGCCGGCAGCCGTCGGAGCCTGACCCGTGAACCAGCGCGTGGAGGCAACCCCTTAGGGTTGCCTCGAATCCGTGGGTTTCGACACCGCGCTCTTCCACGACGTCATCCGGCTGCGGCAACCGTGGCTGGATGACGTCATGGTCCTGGCCAGTGCATTGGCCGGGGGCGGATTCGTCTGGATCGTGCTGGCGCTGATCGTCTCGGTGCTGCCCCGTTATCGGGCCGATGCCTGGCGCTTGTTGCTCGCCGTCGGCTTCTCGTTTCTGCTCACCGACGTGGTGCTGAAGCCGTGGCTCGAGCGGCCGAGGCCGTTCGACGCCGATCCAACGGTGTCGGTGATCGTCGGAAGGCCCGTCACCTCATCCATGCCATCTGGCCACACCACCCAGGCCGTCGCCGCGGCCGTGGCCGGTGCGCGCCTGCTGCCGGGCCTGGGATGGGCGCTGTGGCCCTTCGCCGGGGTGGTGGCCTTGTCACGGATCTACGTCGGCGTCCATTGGCCGACCGATGTCGTGGCCGGCGCCATCATCGGCTTGGCGTGCGGATGGTTGGTCGTGGGAGGCCGATTACCGGCCCGGCCTTACTTGGATCGTTGAGGCCGGTGCCAACCGAAGCTCGTGGTTTGCGAGCAATGGTTGGTGGCCAGGGAGGGAATTGAACCCCCGACACCACAATTTTCAGTCGTGTGCTCTACCAACTGAGCTACCTGGCCTCTGGAGAGACACCGATTATAGCGCGGCCTTTGTTTTTTCCAAAGAGACACTCAGATCGTGGACCGCTTGACCGCGGTCAGCGGCACGTCCCGCCACATCCACACCGTCGGCGTGGCCGACCGCACCTCGCCGATTTCCGCTTCGATCCCTCTCCAGACCTCGCGCAGGGGGACCCAGGCGACGGTCCCTGGCGGCTTGGCCTTGAGCGCCGGATGCAGGCTCCCCCGCAGTCCGAAGATGGCGAGGGAAACCGGCGCCGCGGACTTGAAGGCCATGACGATCTCGTTGCGCAGGTACGTCAACACGACCCTTGTGACCCACGACGAGACGCCCTGGCGATCGAGCTCGATCGCCAGCCGCATGATCGCCAAATCCAAAACGCCGAACAGCCTGGTCTGGCCGCGCTGGCGTTGCTGCAACTCGGTGCCGAGCTGGCACTGGACCAATAGATGACGAACGCGCCGCGCCGTACAGCGCCGCCCCGTCAATCGGCTGACGGCCTTCGCGGCTTCGACCGCAGTCATGAGCTTGAGTCCGGCCATGGAGGGAAATGCTTACGCCTGCATAGTGTTATACGAACACCTAATGTTTGTCAATCGCAAGGAAGCCAAAAAGAGAGGCCTCCGATGAGTGCATTGCACCCACGGGAGGCCTTGGCGTGCCGATCGACTGCCTACTGAGCGGCCGTCGTCATGTAGCGCGACGCGTTTTCCGACACGTGCCGGATGCTGTCGAGCAGGTGATCAACCTCGCTTGGCAGGTTGTAAATGTGTGTAGCGGCCCGGCACGCATTCAAATTTCCGGTTGTCATCGTACGGATATAGATCCGGTCGCGCGACAGGATGGCCTGCTGGACATTGGCCATCGGAATGTCGCGCACGCTGAACAGCGTGAGGCCGGCCGCGAAGAGCGGGTCTTCCGACGTCCACATCTTCACGCCCGGAATGGCCTTCAGGCCGGTGCGGAACCGGGTGCTCAGTGCCCGGACTCGCGCCTCGATGTTCGGCTTGCCGATCGCCTTCTGCATCTCCACGGCCGCCGTCATGCCCAGCACCGACGGCACGTCGCGCTGACCAAACGCTTCATACTTCTTCGCGCCGTCCTTCGGGTCACCGGGCGGCCCCATCAGCGGCCAGACCCGGTCCTGGATGTCGCGCCTGATGTAGCACACGCCGGTGCCGGTGCCGCACATCAGCCACTTCTGCCCCGCCGCGGCGTAGTGGTCGACGTTCATGGCCTTCATGTCGAGGTCCATCATGCCGAGCGGATGGGCACCATCCACCGAAATCAACAGGCCGCGCCGATGGGCGAGGTCGGCCAGTTCCTTGATCGGGGTGATCAGGCCCGTTACATAGGTCATATGACTGACCATGATGAACCTCGTGCGTGGCGTGATGGCCTTCTCGTAGAGACCGACGATCTGGTCCACGCTCTGGGGCGGCGACGGGATCTCGATGACCACCGGCTTGATGCCAATGCGCTTGGCCAGGGTGGTGATGCACCCGATGCCACCGCCGTGCTCGTGGTTGCAGTACACCACCTCGTCTCCGGCCTTCAGGTCGAGGCCGTGGGTGAAGATGTTCATGCCTTCCGTCGTGCTGCGAGTCAGGGCAATCTCGCCGGCCTCGGCGCCCATGAAGCCGGCCACCAGGGCACGCACCTCGTCCACCTCCTCGCGGCGGTAGTTATTGGACGGGTTCTCGGCAATCTCACGAAAGACGCGCTCATTGGCCTCGAGCACGACCCGCGGCACCGGACCTTCGGTCCCGTTGTTCATGAAGGTCATGCCATCGAGAATGTTGAACTGGCTGCGGACCCGCCACCAGTACGCTTCGTCCAGCGGCCCGGACGGCTTGAGGTGGGCAATCGACAGCGTAGGGGCAATAACCTGCCCCCCCTCCCACGCCCCCAGCGAAGCGCCGGACCGGGCAAGCGCCCCGGTGGCCAACACCCCGCCCGACACTCCACGTATGAACCCGCGACGAGAGATCACGGCAGCCTCCCTTCCAAGTGCTCAGGTGCTTAGAAGTCGATGAGACGGGTGTACTTCACGACAAACGAACGGCCGAGTGTTTCGGCCACGGTCGAACTCAGCAGGTCACGCCGGTCGTTGAACACCACGAACAGTCCGGTGCCGCTCCGATCCAGCATGGCGAATCGAACATTGGACGAGAACTGGCCCGTCTGACCGTTGTATTGCAGTAGCGCCGACACGTTGGCCAGGGTGGTGAACGAGTAATTCGCCTTGATTGGCACCAGGTTGTTCACAAACGATCCATACGGCAGGTCAATCGCCTGCCGGGTCCACCCCACGCTCGCGGTTGCCTTGGGAGTGATGCGGTAGTCGCTGCTGAACTCGACCGACTTGAAGTCGCCGTCATAGTAGTGGCCGACGCGGGCCCGGATCGTGCCGGTAACGCGCGCGCTGGGATTGTGGAAGTACTCGAGCGCGTGCTGCCACCAGTCGTACTGGCCGGCCGGAATCACGACCCGCTTGCCATCACGGTTATAGACCTGAAAGGGCGACAGCGGATTGTCCTTGGCATAGTCCGAGAACCAGCCGAAACGCCCGCCCTGCTTGGGCTGGATTTCGAACGGATGGATGTGCCAGGCCTCGCTCTGCAGGTTGCCGTCGAAGTCGTAGTACGAGTTGTACGAGATGTGCGGCGCGACCCGGCGAATCCAGGTGATCTTTTTGGGCTGAGGCTGGAAGAACGCCCGAAACTCCGGCCGCCGGTAGCCGCGGCGTGGCAGGAAGCCGACTTCGGGATTAAAGGTCTTGCCAACCTGTGAATAGCCGCCGGAGATCTGCCACAAGTTGTTGGTGAAATTATAGAACGCGCGGCCGGCGTAGTCGCTGCCCAGGGCAGACGAGGCGCCGCCTGAATCGGTGCGGGCCAGGAACCCGGACAGCCGCTGGCTCGACGACAACTGGATGTTGGCGTCGAGGCCGTAGGCGCGGTTGTAGTCGTCGGCGGGCGCGTGGCTGCCGGTCCCCTGGCGGTTCACGAAGATGGCGCCGTAGCTCGACCGGCCGACCTCGCGCTGCATGCGCAGCACGCTGAAGTTGCTGGCCTGCCCCACCACCTGGGTACCGGCCGCGTTCTCGGCTTCATCAGTCTGGATGTTGAGGACGCCGACATTCCAGCCGCCGACCTTGCCGCTCAGCCGGGCGCCCGCCATGATGTCGATCGGCACGCCGGCCGACGACAGGCCGATCCGGCGCGAGAAGAACAGGTCGATGTTCTGGGGGTTGCCAAACTGGAACGTCGAGGCGTTCTCCAGGAAGAACGGCCGCTTTTCCGGAAAGAACAAGTCAAAGCGGGTCAGATTGACCTGTTCTTCATCGGCTTCGACCTGCGCAAAATCCGTATTCACCGTCGCATCGAAGGTCAAATTCGGACGGATGCCCCACTTGAAATCCAGTCCGACGTTGGCCTTGCGGTCCACCTGACTGCCGGTCGTCCGGGTGTAGTCCTTGTTCACCGATCCGAGCGCGTACGGGATGAGCTTGATGTCGCGCCGGGCGGGCAATTCCAGCCCCGTCATCTTGGCGGCCATTGACACCCGGTAGATGTCGAAGCCACGCGGGATCGGCGCCAGGTAGACCTGTTCGTTCTTGTGGCGGATGTTCCGCATCACGTTGAAGCCCCAGGTCTGGTCGGAACCGGTCTGGTAGCGCAGCGTCTTGAGCGGGATGGCGATTTCAGCTTCCCACCCGCGCTCGGTGATCTGGCTCTTCACGGTCCAGTCGCCGTCCCAATTGGGATTGAAGGCACTAATCCCGCCGCGCTGGGTGCCGGCCCCGCCGCCGCCGCCCACCGACACGCCGCTGCTCTGCCCCTCGCGCGCCACCTGACCGTCGTACTCGATGCCCAGGGGATTGGTGCCGAACACAAACGCGTTCTGGTTGTCGTTGAAGGTATCAAGCGCGATGACCACCGAGTCGGTCTCGCTCAGGGACGCATCCCGCCGTGCCTGCGACACGATAATCTTCGAGGGGTCACGGTCGAACGCAATCACGCTGATATACAGGTTGCCCTTGCCGACGATGACCCGGACTTCGGTCTTTTCGCTGGCCGGCGCGCCCTCGATCGGGTCCTGTTGCGTAAAGTTGCTGTACGGCTGTACGGTCTGCCAGACGGCCTCGGTGACCCGCCCGTCGATGACCGGCGCGTCGGCCGAATCGGCGAGCTTCCCGACCGTAAAGGTGGGGCTGGCGGTCTGTTGGGCGAATGCAGGGGACGCGACCAGGATAAGGCTGAGCACGGCGACAACATGCAGGCAGCATGGGTAACGGTTTATAGGTCTATGCATCTTGATTTATGGGTGGTGGAATGACGAAAACGGATGCAGTGTACGCGATGGCCCAACGGCTGACAATGGGGACACGGCGATGAATCCATCGATCAGGTCGGCGCTGCTTGTATTTGTTTGTCTCAGTGCGGCCACCGTCGCGACCGCTCAGGCACCGCCGGAACTCTCGAAAGCTCAGCGGTCACTGCTGCAAAGCGTCGTGCTGGCCGTTGATGCGGCCGCCGCACAACCCGACACGCCGGATCTCGACTGGCCTGTCCACGTGATGCGAGCTTCGGACGGCTCGCACTACGTCGCGTTCTCAGTCGCGCCGCCCGCACCCCACCAGCTGCCAGCCGGCCCGGTGGTGCTTTACCTGCGGCTGGCCACAGCGGCCACCGGCGTGACGACCCAGACGGAACGGTCGGCGATTCGCGACTGGCTGGTCGGCCGGCGCGTCGATCCGCGTCTGCTGCCCGGACGCGGCATCGCCGTCGGTGAGATGCCGGCGTTCGGCGCCGGCGCCATTGCCGTCCGCGGCTCGACGCCTTCGTCGGGCTCGACCGACCTCAAGCTCATGGAAATGGAGCGCGAACGCGCCCGTCAGAACAAGGAGGATCGCGACCGGGTGCGCCGAGCGGAACTGGAAGGCCAGGCCATGGGACTGCGCGAGACCCTGCCCTTCGAAGACTTCGACTTGGCGTCGGCCTCAACCGCGGGCAACGGCGACCGCATCATCAGCCGCGCGTTCACCGCCGGCCCCGGCGACTACCACCTCTTCGTGGCATGGGCCGACCCGGCCGCCAAACCCGCTCGCATCCAGGTGTTCCGGCGCTCGCTCAATCTGCCGGCCGCGACCACCACCGAGCTGACCATCAGCAGCGTGATCGTCGCCGACAGCGTCTCGGTCCGCGACGTCCCCTACTCGCCCGCGGAACAGGCCGCCCATCCCTACACGATTGGCCCAACCGAGATCATCCCCGCGCGTGATGTCAGCTTCACGCCAGCCGAACGGCTCGCCGTTGCCTTTCAGATCATCAATGCACGGCCCGGCGCGACCGGCAAGCCGGACGTCACGGTCGCGTTCCGCATTGTCCGCATCGAGGGCGAACGCGAAACCCTGGTGGCCTCGCTGACACCCCAGTCCTACAGTGACACGTCGATGCCGGCTGACTTCGACCTTCGCCTGGGGCACCCGTTGTTCGCGGCCGTCGCCGCGCCGCTCACCACGGTGCCGCGTGGCGACTACCGGCTCAGGATCCTGGTCACCGATCGGCTGGCCGGGACCTCGCGATCCGCCGACGCCGCGTTCTCGATCGTCGGCACGCCGCTGACCCTGCTGGCCGAAGCGCCACTGCTGGGACTGCCGTTCCGGCGAGACGAGATCCTCGAGCCGGCGTTTCTCCAGGCCGCGCTCACCTTGCTGGCGCCGGCTGCGCCATCGCCGCCCCTCCAGCGCGCGCTTGAGGCGGCGGCGGCAGGGCGATTCATTGAACTGATGGTGGAGGAAACGGTGCCGGCGGCGGAACAAGCCGTCAGGTCGGCGCTCGCCGGCCTTGCGCTCTACGCCGTCGGTGACACCTCAGCCGCCGTCACCTTGCAACGGGCCCTGCAGATGGGCGCCAACGCTGCGCCCGTCCAACTGTGGATCGGAGCCGCGCGGGCGGGCCAGGCGCGCGACACCGAAGCCATTGCCGCGTGGCGGTCGGCCCTGGACGCAGGACTGGCTCCGTCGCTGGTCGCGCCGTTATTGGTGAACGCGCATCTACGTCGCGGCGAGGGCGCCCGCGCCGCCGATCTGGTGGCGGCGCATTCCACCGGTGGCCCCACCGGCCCGGCGTGGTCCCGCACGGTGGCCGCCACGCGGATCGCGATCGGCGACTATCCCGGCGCACTGGCAGTGCTCTCACCTCGGCTGGCCGAGGCGCCCGACGATGGCGACGCGCAGTGGCTGATGCTGCACAGCCTCTACGGCAGCCTGGTCAAGGGCGCCAGTCGCGACCAGCGTCTGCTGTTCGCCACGGCCGTCCGCAACTATCGCGGCCCGCACCAGGCGCTGGCTGCCGAATGGCTCAAGACGATCGGCGAGCCGTAGCTGTCCGCCGCTAGTTCTTCTTCGGCTTGACTGGCGGCTGCACCGGCTGGACCGGCGTGCCCGGGGTCTTCAACGAGTAGGCCCGGCGCGACGCCACGGTCACATCCGGGCGCGACACGGTCACTTCGAGCTGGCGCATTCGCTTGGCCTGGTCGGCGTTGGTCGAGTAGAAACCAAGGACGTAGTAGTCGCTGGTTTCCGCATCGATGCGCTTGAAGGCGGTCTCAAAGTCGTTGTCGTTGACCACGGCAAAGCCATTGGTCTCCTCGGCGAGGTAGCGAAGCGACGACTGGGTCTTTTGCAGGAAAGTGCGCCACTCGCTCTGGTCGATGTACTGCCCGGCATCGACTACACCGGCCAGGCCTCGCGGGTCGACCGTAAAGATCGTGGCATTCGCGCGATTCGCCGACAGGGTCAACTCGCGCATGTAGTTGTGCAGGTCGATGTCGGCGGACATGGCGCCCAGCTTGTAATACGGGTTCTCCGTGTCCTGCATGAAACGGGTGGGCTCGGCGAAGCGGCCGCCCTGAATGCGATCGCTCGAATTGCGCCCGTCCGCGAACGGATCGAAATCGTAGCCCGTGCTGATGTAGATCACGGCCTTGCGGCGGTTGCGCACTTCGTCCAGCGACGCCACCATGTTGTACATGGTCTGGAACGCGGCCTGCGCGCGATAGCGAACGTCGCCCGGCCCCTTCGAAGTGTCAAGCATCTTGAAAATCTCAGCCGCCGTCGGCTGCGTGCCGCGCACCTTTGACGCCGCGGCCGCAATCGCCTTGCGATCGGTGGTCGGCGGCACTTCGATGTACGACGGTCCGCTTGAGACCATGCCGACCAGGTCACCTTCGTGCATCAGCGTGGTGGCCAGTTGAGTGATCAAGCGCTTGACGTGGGGCGAGTACTCGGGCTCGAAGTGCAGGTCGTCGACGAAGATGATCAGCACGCGCCCAGACCCCTGCTCCGCCGCGCGGCTTCGTTGCGGCAGCACCAGGCCTTCCGGCGCGGAGGCCGCCGCGGAGGGTTGCAGGAGGTTAAAGACCCGCCCGCCGTGAACCAAGGTGAACGATGCGACCTGTTGCGGCTGGCCGTCTTCGTTGATCTGAAACTCGTCCTTGGTCAGGTCGGCGATAAACCGCCCGCGGGCATCGCGGGGGATCACGTCGGTCGTCACCAGTGTCACACCGGATCGAAAGGTGGGTTGCGCCGCCGGCGGCGCCTGCGCATCCAGCGCGACTATAAGCGCCAGCGGCACCAGCCCGAGCGTCAGCCGGCGCATCACGTCCCGCCCCCGCCACCGGCCTCGGCCGGCACCCACTCCATCACTCATCCCGACAGTATAATGGCGCATGCATTTCACCCGACGACAGGTTCTTGGCTCACTCGCGGCCACCGGCGCCGCCGCCCTGGTCGACCCCGGGCCGGTCCTGGCGAAACTGGCCGCCGATGTGCCGTGCACCACCGCGGGTCCTGCCGGCGAACTGCTGGGCACCTTGCCGCTCTTCCGCGACCGCTCCCAAGTGCAGGCGTTCGGCGTGAAGTACGGCGGGGCCGGGCTGGATGCCCGGATGGTCACGGACCTGTCCCTTCTCGAACCCGGCAAGCTCATCACGGCCAACGACCTGGCGTATATCCGGACCGAGATTCCGGCGGCCGCCGCCGCGCATACCGGCCCGTGGACACTGGCCACCAGCGGCCTGCTGGCCAAGGACGGCGAGCTCAACCTCGACGTCATCGCCAGGCAGTCGAAAGGCATGGGCCCGCACCTGTTCGAATGCTCGGGCAACGCCAACCCGTCGAACTTCGGGCTCATGAGCGTGGCCGAATGGGACGGCATACCGCTGGCCGGCATCGTGGCCGGCCTCAAGCCGACAAAGGAGGCCACCGGCGTGCTGGTCAGTGGCTTCGATCATATCGGCCAGGTCTCCCAGCGCTCGATCGTTGGCGCCAGCTGGGTCTTCCCGCTTGCGTCGCTCGACAAGCTCGGCGCGTGCCTCGCCGTCCGCATGAACGGCGAGCCGGTGCCCGCCGATCACGGCAAGCCCGTGCGTCTGGTGGTGCCCGGCTGGTACGGCTGCACGTGGATCAAGTGGGTCAACGAGATTCGGCTGGTCGGACCTGACGAGCCGGCCACCACCCAGATGGTCGAGTTCGCCAACCGCACGCATCAGGCCGAGCCTTACAAGCTGGCCAAGGATTACACACCGGCCGACATTCAGACGGCCGCCACCCCGGTCCGCGTGGAGAAGCGTCGCACGCCCGCCGGTATTGAGTACCGCATCGTCGGAATTGTCTGGGGCGGCACGAAGGCCGTGGACCGCCTGGCCATCAGGCTGCAGCCCGCCAGCGGCAAGCCTCAGGGCACGGTCGACATGAGCACGGGGTTCGAGCCGTTCACGGTGTGTCCCACGCCCAAGACACACGCCATGTGGTCGCTCTGGGAGTATCGCTGGAAGCCGACCGCGCCAGGCACCTATGACATCGCGCTGAAGGTGGCCGACCCGTCGGTGCCGCAGCGCCGGCTCGAGACCGGCTACTACATGCGGCAGGTGACGGTAGCCGAAGTCTGACGGGAGGGCACTACTTGTCGGGAGGGCACTTCTTGTCGGGAGGGCACTACTTGTCGGGACTCTATTTGACCGCCGCGCGCGCTTCGGCCAACTCTGGCAGCCCTGGATCCGCCAGCTTCCAGTTCGCCAAGAACCGCTGATAGGTCGCTCGGGCGGCGGCGGCGTTGCCGCTGTTGCGATAGGCGCGGGCAAGGCCCAACACCGCTTTGGACCGATTCGGCGTGCGCGCCAGGGTCCGGTCGTACCATAGCACCGCTTCCTTGGCGCGTCCCGCCTGCAGGAGCAAGTCGCCGTACAGCTCGTCCGCGCCTTTCGCGGGAAACGGCCGGCCGATCGGCCGTGGCATGCGGTTCTGCAAGGCGACAGCCCGGTCCATCATCGCGAACGCCTCGATCCGGCGTCCCTGCGCAAACAGGTCGACCGCTTCCATCTCTCGTAACATGACTTCCGCCTGCTCGCGCAGCTCCGCCGGCTGCGTCGGTGCCGACGCGGTCCGCAGCTGCTCGATCACAGCGGCGACCCGCGCGGCATCGCCGAGATTGACCGCGCTCAAGCCCAACGCCAGCAGTTCGTCGATGTTCTCGAAGCTGGTCTGCCCCTTCATCTCGCCCCAGCGGCTGCTTTCGATGATGTAGCGCGCGCGCATGGACGCGCGGTCGTTGCGAAGCGCCGCCGGGCCGCTACCGCGGCCGATGTCGCTCTCGCCATACCCGTGACCGCCCGCATGCTGTGGTGACAGCAAGGCAGTCGTGCCTGGACTGGCGGCACTGACTTTGAGCGCCTCGTCGACGAATGCGATCGCTTCCTTCGTCTTCGAGAAACGTCCCTGCTGCGTCCACTCGTACTGCAGCCACGACAGGCTGTGGAAGTCGCGGCTGGTGATGGGCAGCCCGCGACGTTTGGCCCACGCGATGGACGCGTTCCACGACTCCTGGTCGGATGCGGCGGCCTCATCCCACAGGCCCACCTGGAGAAACGCATGGGCGGGCATGTGGAGCGCGTGGCTCGCCGCGGGCGCAATCCTGGCGTACGCGCGCGCGGCCGGCAGGCCGCGTGCCGCCAGCTGGCCATGGTCATAGGCGTGCAGGATGTAGTGCGCCGCGCCGGGGTGGTTCGGACTCCGCGCAAAGACGCGTTCGGCAATGGCGCCCGCCTGCCGCCGCAGCGGCAGCGAGGCATCGCCTCGCGGCATCGTCGCCAGTAAGGCCAGCGCGTAGAACGTCTGTGCTTCATCGTCTGCCGGGTTCCCGGCGGCCACCTTGGCCATGGCCGCCGCATAGGCCGCGGCCCTGGCCGGCTTGTCACCGGGACCATACAGGGCCTCGACGGCGCGCAGGAAGCCCTGCTCGCGCGGTGTCCGAGCCTTGGTAACTCTCGCGTCGGTCGTGGGTCCCAGCTTCGCCAACGCAGCGCGAGCCTGCGGCAGTTCCTCGTAGAACCAGAGCGGCTGGCTGAAGCTGAGAGCCTCTCCCCAATAGGCCATGGCAAACCCCGGATCGGCCTTCTGGGCCGCCCGAAATGCGTCGATGGCGTCCTCGTAGCCGAAGCTGTGCAACCAGGCGACACCGCGTTGGAAGTCGGCCTGTGCGGCCGGGCTGCCGGAGTTGACGAACGTGGCGCGGCCCAGTTGGGCGCTGGACTGTGCGAGCGGCGTCACCAGGGCGGTGCACGCCAGGGCCAAGACAAGAAACGGACGCATGTGAATTAAGCCTAGCGCAAAAAGAAAACGGGGCGCTCCATTTTGGAGCGCCCCGTCCCTACGCTGCGAAGCAGCGCCCTACCGAGTGGCGAAGCCAAGAGGCCCAACCACATTGTGGCCCGACCGAGCCGCGCGAGCGGCTCGGCCCAACCGTTAGAACGAAAGGCGGAACATCATCTGCGTCAGCCGCATGAAGCCAGACTGCGAGCGGATCTGGCCGAACGTCGAGCTGTTGATCGTGTGGATCGGGCCACGAACCTTGACCGTGTTGGTCAGGTTCTGGACTTCCAGACGGATCTCGCCGCGCACGCGACCGGGGAAGCGGATGGCCTTGTTGGCCACGAAGTCCCAGTTGTTGCGCGAGGGCGTCCGGACGCTGCCGTCGGTGCGGGGCGAGGTGCCCAGCGTGTAGATGGCCGGCTGCGAATACGCCGCCGAGTTCAGCCAGAGCCCGACGCCGCACTCCTGACCGGTCACGCAACCGGCGTTGAGGGGCGGCGCAATGCGGTCGTAGTCCGAACCGCTGGTGGCCTGCTCTGAACCCGTGAGGTTCACGCGCTGCATGC
Organism: Acidobacteriota bacterium; assembly: GCA_021730945.1. Taxonomy (GTDB): domain Bacteria; phylum Acidobacteriota; class Vicinamibacteria; order Vicinamibacterales; family UBA2999; genus 12-FULL-67-14b. The sequence continues at coordinate 66,612 of JAKFYH010000046.1, forward strand.
GCGTGAAGATGTTGGTGTTGTTGCTGCCGGTTGCGACGGCCATCGGGAAGCCCGCCTCGATCGAGAAGATCGACGACAGGGTCCAGTCGCCCAGGATCTGCGCGGCCACACCACTGGTGGCCCAGCGCTTGCCCTCGCCGAACGGCAGTTCGACGATCGGCGAGATGGTGATCTTGTGCGGCACGTCGAGGATTCCGATCGAGTATTCCGGCGCGAGGTTGTTCGCGTCGAGGGCCTCGGTGGTGTTGCGCGAGAAGAAGTTGCTCTCGCCGAACTGGTTGTCCATCAGGTGGCTGTAGGTGTAGTTAGCGCGGGCACCCCAACCGTTCTTGACGCGCTTCTCGAACTTGAGCACGGCCGCGTTGTACTGGCTCTTGCCCGCGGTCGTCTGGCGCATCAGGATGTCGTTGAACTGCGGGAACGGCCGCAGCAGTTCACGACGCTGAATCGTGGCGCTGGTCACGCTCTTGCCCTGCCCCGCGGGCAGGCCGAAGAACGGGTTTGGCACCTGGTCGAGCAGGGCCGAGCCGAGCGCCAGGTACTGCACGGGCACCTGGTTGATGTTCAGCACGCCGTCGTTCGAACCGCCCAAGCCCAGGTCGCGGCCTGTGGCGCCGACGTATTCGAAGCCGACCGCGATGCCGCCGCCCAGCTCGCGCGAGACGTCGATCGAGTACTGCTGAATGTAGGGCGACTTCTTGTCCTGATCGATGAACTCGATCTGCGAACCAACGCCGGTCAGGGCACCGAGCGCATTGCCGATCGGCTGCGACACGCCACCCGGGAACGGGTTGGCCACCGTCACGGTCGGCGTGAACTGCCCCTGGCTGATGAAGGTGTTCTGGCTGTAGCCAATCTGGCCGTAGTTGGCGCTGCCGACACCCTGGTAGTTCCAGGGCGCCCAGTAGACGCCGTAGCCGGCGCGGACCACCGTCTTGGGGTTGAACGAGTAGACCACGCCGACGCGCGGCGAGATCTTCATCGCGACCGGGTTGCCCTGGTAGTTGTTGGCGCCGTTCTGACCGGCGTAAACCAAGCCACCACGAACCGGCTGGCCGTTGACGCTCACCGCACCGAGCGCGCCGCCCGGGTTCAGGGTGCGATCGAACGCGACCGTGAAGCCGTCGTTCTCTTCCATCAGGCCGGTCTCGTGTTCGAGGCGGATGCCGTAGTTGAAGGTCAGCTTCGGACCCACGCGCCAGTCGTCCTGCGCGTAGCCGCCGTAGTAGTGCACGAAGGCATTGAACGGCGACGAGATGCCGATGCGGCTCTGGTTACCCGGATCACCCGAGGGATAGCCGAGCAGCATGCTCGCCAGCGCGTTGCCCGAGGGCGTCGCGCCGTTCACGCCGTTCGACAGCGGGTTGGCCGAGGTGTAGTAGCGGTCGAAGTTGAGCGTACCGGCAGCGCCCGAGAACGACTGCGTCTCGTTGCCGATCGTGCGGTAGTCGAACCCAACCTTGAAGGTGTGGCTGCCGACCAGCTTCGAGATCGCGCCGTTGGCGCCCCACGAATACCAGTTACGCGGTGTGGGGTCGATCGCACCCTGACCGCCGTAGTCGGTCGCAGTGATGTTGGGGTACTTCTTGATCTGCATCTGGCCCAAGAACGTCGAACTGAAGCCCAGCTGCGACGGGTCGTAGTCCACCGACAGCGTGTCGTCGTCGAGGAAGCGGGTCCAGCCGTAGCGCAGGGTGACCACCGTGTTGTTGCTCGGCAGCCAGGTGTTGTTGAGCGCCACCATCTGGACGCGGCGCGCCAGCAGGTAGTCGTTCGGGTCGATCGCGTTGTGCTCGCCGGGAACCCAGAAGTTGGAGCAGGGCTCGTCGGTCTTGTTGTAGAGGTAGAACCCCGACAACGACAAGCGGTCGTTGAAGCGGTGATCCACCTTGCCGGTGTACATCATCGCGAAGTCCTTCACCTGCGCGTCGGTCGCGTAGTTGGCGCTGCCGTTGCTGACGTCGTTCTGGGGCGTCGGGTAGTTCGCCACCAGGTTCTTGCCGACCGTGCTGATGCGGCTGGCGGGAATGACGTTGCCGGGGAACGGCGTGCGGCCGGTGCCGTCGGCGGCGCCGGTGAGCGGATCGTAAATCACCACCAGGCGGCCGGCCGAGTCGAAGCTCTGCGAGAAGTCGCCATTGCGTTCGCGGCTGGTCGGGAAGCGCAGCGAACCGTTGCGCGTGGTATTGGACGAGTAGCCTTCCTGCCCATACCAGAAGAACGTGCGGTTCTTGACGATCGGACCGCCGAAGCCGCCGCCGCCGAGCATGTACTTGATGTCGGGCAGGGGCTGGCCCGCCAGCTTCGAGAAGAAGCCGTTAGCCGCGCCCCACTTGGGACGAGTCTGATAGAAACCGCTGCCGTGGAATTCGTTGCCGCCCGACTTGGTGGCGACGTTGAACGTGCCGCCGCCGGTACGGCCGGTCTCGGCGTCGTACTGGTGGACCTGGACGTTCACGCCTTCCAGCGCTTCCATCGTCGGGTTGGCCGACGCGCGGTTGCGCATGTCGGTGACGGGCACACCGTCAACCAGGTAGTTGTTCGCGCGGCGCGCACCGCCGCCGAGCGACAGCAGCGACGCGTTGGTCTGGTCCTGCTGGCGGTTGAACTGCGCATCGCCCGATGCCACCACGGTCGGAATCGTCACGGCGAAGAGGAACGCCGAACGGCCGCCGCTCGGCAACGACGCCAGCTGCGTCGAGTCGATCACGCCGCCGGTCGAAGCATTCGAGGTGTCGATGATCGGCGCTTCGCCGGTGACCGTGATGGTCTCCTGCAACTGGCCGACGTCGAGCTTGATGTCGAGCGTGACGAACTGCTGCGTCGCCACGCGGACGCCCTTGTTCTCGTAGGTCTTGAACCCGGTCAGCTCGGCCTTCACGGAGTAGGAGCCGGGGGGCACGGCCGTGAAGTCGTACTGGCCACGGTCGTTCGACACCGCTTCGCGGGTGGCGCCGTTGCCTTCGTTGGTGAGAGTCACGGTGACGCCGGGGACGACGCCGCCCGAGTCACTGACACTGCCACGAACACCGCCCGTGAACGTCTGCGCCCACGCCGTGGTCGAGACCAATGGAACGATCAGCAGCGCCAGAAAGCACCACTGAAACAAGGATTTCCTCATACTCGCATTCCTCCAAATCGAAGAAGTCCGAACGCTGGCCGCACCAGCGCAAGGACACAACGGTGCCGCAGAGATCAAGCCAATTTCAACGAACGAGCCGGTTGTAACGGTTTTCTAACAAAGATGCGGGAGTGTAGGTCACCCGGCTTGGCCATTGCAAGACCAGAACGCTCCAACGACCTACGATTTTTTGGATCGTTCCTCGTCCGTCACGGCACCGGTGCTCGCCGTGGACACCTGCCGGGCATACTTTGACAGCACGCCTCGCGTGTATCGGGGCTTTCGAGGGCGCCAGGCTTTGCGACGGGCGCGCCACTCTTTTTCCGTCAAGGCGGCGCTCAGGCTCCGGGTTCGGGCATCGATCGTGATGGCGTCGCCATTCTTGACGAGCGCCAACGGTCCGCCGGCAAACGCCTCCGGAGTAATGTGGCCCACCACGAAGCCATGAGTACCCCCGCTGAAGCGGCCGTCGGTAATCAGGGCGACCTCGGCCCCCATCCCCCGCCCCATGATGGCGCTGGTTGGCGACAGCATCTCGCGCATGCCGGGCCCGCCCTGCGGCCCCTCGTAGCGAATCACGACCACGTCGCCTTTCTTGATCTTGCCGGCCAGGATCGCGGCCAGCGCCGCCTCCTCGCGGTCGTAAACGCGGGCGCGTCCGGTAAACCGCTCGCCTTCCTTGCCGCTGATCTTCGCCACTGCGCCCTCCGGCGCCAGGTTGCCGCGCAGGATCACCAGGTGGCTGTCCCTCTTGATCGGGTCGGCGACCGTCCGCACGACCTCCTGGCCGGCCGGATAGTCGGGGGTGTCGCGCAGATTCTCCGCCAGCGTGCGGCCGGTCACGGTCATGGCCTCGCCGTGCAGCAGCCCGGCCTCCAACAGCCGTTTCAAGAGCGGCGTCAGGCCGCCAATCTTGATCAGTTCGGCCATGACGAACTTGCCGCTCGGCTTGAGGTCGGCCAGCACCGGGACCCGCTTGCCAATCCGCGTGAAGTCATCGAGCGTCAGCTTGACTTCGGCGGCATGGGCGATCGCCAGCAGGTGCAGCACCGCATTGGTCGAGCCGCCCAGGGCGACGACGGTGGTGATGGCGTTTTCGAAGGCCTGGCGGGTCAGAATGTCACGCGGCCGGAGGTTCTGTTCGATCAGCCGCACCACGGCATCGCCCGCCGCGGTGCAATCGCGCTTCTTGTCGTCAGAGACCGCCGCCTGCGCCGAGCTATTGGGAAGACTGAGGCCCAGGGCCTCGATCGCCGAGGCCATGGTGTTGGCCGTGTACATGCCCCCGCACGACCCCGCCCCGGGACAGGCGTGCTGCTCGAGGTCGGCCAGAGACGCATCGGAGAGCTTCCCGGCCGCGTGCTGCCCCACCGCCTCGAACACCGACACAATGTCGACCGGGCGGTTCTGAAACACGCCGGGCAGAATCGTGCCGCCGTAGACAAACACCGCCGGACGATTCAAGCGGGCCATCGCGATCACGCAGGCCGGCATGTTCTTGTCGCAGCCGCCGATCGCCACCAGCCCGTCTAGACCTTCGGCCGCCATCACCGTCTCGATCGAGTCGGCAATCACCTCGCGCGACACCAACGAATACTTCATGCCCTCGGTGCCCATCGAGATGCCGTCGGACACGGTGATGGTGTTGAAGATCGACGGCTTGCCGCCGGCGCGGTTGACACCGTCGGCCGCATGCCGCGCCAGCACGTCAATGTGGACGTTGCACGGCGTGACCTGGCTCCAGGTGGAACAGACGCCGACTTGTGACTTCTGAAAGTCGGCCCGCGTAAAGCCGACGGCGTGCAGCATCGCTCGCCCCGGGGCGCGTTCGGGGCCATCCAAGACCAAAGAGGAGTGAGGACGTTTGCTCATGAATTACAGAGGTGCCTATGGTGCGTACGGTGCCTAAGGTGCTTAAGGGTTTAGTGCCAACGGTGCCAACGGTGCAACGGTGCAACGGTGCAACGGTGCAACGGTGCGTCGAAGCATAGCACCCACCCATTGGCACCCACCCCTTTGGCACCTACCCCCTTGGCACCATAGGCACCATAGGCACCGTACGCACCCTAAGCCCCCCCTCACTCTTGGCACTATGCTGTCCTCGTGGATTCCGTTCGCTTGGATGTGTGGCTCGACGTCGCGTGCGTGTTCAAGACGCGCTCGGAAGCGCAGAAGGCCTGCAAGCTCGGCAAGGTCAGCGTCAATGGCCAGACCGCCAAGCCCCATCGCGAGGTCAAGGCGGGCGATCAACTGGTAGTGCAACGCCCGATGGGTCGCAAGCAGCTTCTGACCGTGCGCGGCGTGGCCGACCGCAGCCTCGCGCGCGCCGAGGCGCGGCTCTTGTACGAGGACACCTCGCCGCTCCCGACGCCCGAAGAGATCGAACTGCGCAAGCTCGAGCGGATCTATCGCGCCGCGGCGACACCGCCCACCCGGCCCGACCGGGACCAGCGACGGACCCTGCGCCGGTTGAAGCGGGGGGAGTAAGATGCTGTCGTGCCCATTCGCTTTGTCGTCCTGTTGCTGGCGGGTGCCCTGTTCTTCTTCCTGCCCTTCACTGTCGACTTTCTCACCGACTGGCTGTGGTTTGGCGAACTCGGCTACCGCGACGTCTACTCCACCGAAATCACCGCCCGGGCGGGACTGGCGGTGGCGGTCTTCGCCGCCGCGGTCGCCTGGCTGACCCTGCACGTGCGCGTGGCGCTGTCGGCCATTTCACCGGCGCCGGTCCCCTTCACGACCCGCGACGGCTTCACCGTGGCCCTGCCGACCCGCGATCAGCTCCGCCCGCTGGTGATGATGGCCGTCGTGGTGGCGGCTTTCCTGCTGTCGTCATTTGCCTCCGCCCAATGGATGACCGTACTGTCGTGGTGGAACCAGATCACGTTCGGCAAGGTCGACCCGGTGCTGGGACGCGACGCCGCGTTCTACATCTTTACGCTCCCGGCGCTTGAACTGGCCCGCGGGCTGGTCATGAGCCTGGTGGTGCTGGCCGCCGCCGGCGCCGCGGCGCTCTACGTCGCCGCCGGCCAGATGGCGCTGACGCCGTTCGGCGTGCGCATCGACACCGCGGCCCGCACACACCTCACCTGGCTCGCGGCGGCCTTTTTCCTGGTGCTCGCGATGGGCGCCTGGCTGGGCCGTGTGAACGAGATCGTCACCACCTCGGGCATCATCCAGGGGGCCAGCTACGCCGACGTGCACGCGCGCATGCCCGCGGCCCTGCTGCTGGCGGGCGCGGCGGTGGTGGCCGCCGGCCTCGCAGCCGCCTCGGCCATCAGCGGCTCGACGCGGTTCCTGATTGCCGGTGCGGGCCTCTATGCCGTCGCCATGCTGGGGGGTGAAGGTTACGCCACCCTGCTCCAGCGGTTTGCGGTCACGCCCAACGAGCAGGTCCGCGAGACGCCGTTCATCGAGCACAACATCAAGGCGACGCGCGAAGCCTTCGCCCTCGATCAGGTCGAGGAGCGCGAGTTGCCGGGCGAGGGCGCGTTGACCCGCGCCGACCTGGAAGCCAATCGCGGCACCCTCGACAACGTCCGGCTCTGGGACCACCAGCCGCTGCTCGAGACCTTCGGACAAATTCAGGAAATCCGCACCTACTACGACTTCGTGTCGGTCGACAACGACCGCTACATGATCAACGGCAAGAACCGACAGGTCATGCTCTCGGTCCGCGAACTCAATCCCGCGGCGCTGCCCAATCGCAGCTGGATCAACGAGCGGCTGGTCTTCACCCACGGCCACGGGCTGACCCTGGGCCCGGTGAACGAGGTGACGCGCGAAGGCCTGCCGGTGCTGTTCGTGCGCGACCTGCCGCCGGTCACCACCGTCGACATCGACATCTCCGAGCCGAGCATCTATTTCGGCGAGCTGGCCGGCGACTACGTCATCGTGCGCAGCAAGGCCCAGGAGTTCCACTACCCCAAGGGCGAGGACAATGTCTATTCGACCTACAACGGCACCGGCGGCGTGCCGGTCGGCTCGCTGTGGAACAAGCTGCTGTTCGCCGCGCGCTTCCGCTCATACCAGATCCTGCTGAGCGACGACATCACCAGCGAGAGCCGGCTGATGTTCGACCGCCAGATCCGCACGCGCGTCTCGAAGATCGCGCCGTTCCTGGTGTTTGACGACGACCCCTACGCGGTCGTCAACGACGGGCGCATCTTCTGGATCCAGGACGCCTACACCGTGAGCGATCGCTATCCGTACGCCACCGCGGCCGGCGGCGTCAATTACATCCGTAATTCGGTGAAGGTCGTGGTCGACGCCTACCACGGCACGGTGGATTTCTACGTCGCCGAGCCGAATGACCCCATCGTCCAGACGCTGGAACGGATCTTCCCGACCCTGTTCAAACCGATCAGCGAAATGCCGGCCGGACTGCGGTCGCACGTGCGCTATCCCGAGGGGATCTTCCAGCTTCAAGCCTCGGTCTATTCGACCTACCACATGAACAACCCGGCGGTGTTCTACAACAAGGAAGACCAGTGGGAGTCGCCCGCCGTCGACAGCAGCGGCGAAACCCGGCGCATGGAGCCGTACTACACGATGATGAAGCTGCCGGGTGAAACCGAAGCCGAGTTCATCCAGATGTTGCCGTTCACACCGCGCCGCCGCGACAACCTGGCCTCGTGGATGGTCGCCCGCAGCGACGGCGCCGACTACGGCAAGCTGCAGGTGTTCCAGTTCCCCAAGCAGACGCTGGTGTTCGGCCCGCAGCAAGTGGTAGCCCGCATCAACCAGGACCAGGTGATCTCCCCGCAGATCACGTTGTGGAACCAACAGGGGTCGCAAGTCATCCAGGGCACCCTGATGGTGATTCCGATTGAACAATCACTGATCTACGTGCGGCCGCTCTACCTGCGCGCGCAGGCTGGACGCATTCCCGAGCTCACCCGCGTCATCGTCGCCTACCAGAACCGCATCGTGATGGAGCGCACGCTGGATGAAGCGCTGGTCCGCCTGTTCGGCGAAGGCGACAGCCCGGCCCGGCCGGCGGCGACCCCTGCCACACCCGCCGTGCCAGGCGCGGCGCCACCCGCGGCGGCAGGAGCCAGCACGACCGACTGGGACCGGATGGCCGGAGACGCCCGCGCCACCTACCAACGCGCACTCGACGCCCAACGCGCCGGCGATTGGGCCAAGTACGGCGAAGAGATCAAGCGCCTCGGCGAATTGCTTGAACGGATGAAGCAGGGGCGGTAGGACCAGGGTGCTGGGGTGCTGGGGTGCTGACGGCCGGTTAGACGGTCAGGTAGATGCGCTTGCGGTGCAGCACGGCGAGTAGCGCGTAGAGCAGCAACAGGTTCGCGCTCGCGTAGAGCAACGAGGCGAGGTGGGGCGGCGCGAAGGGTTGGAACGTAGTCAGGTAGATCCAACTCCCCATCGACCTGTCCGCGTCGGGCCACTCGACGTAGATCAGCGTCTTGGCGATCAGGCCTGAGAGAACAAACAACAGGATGGCATTGCGGCCCAACGCGACGAACGGCTCGGTGAGCCGGCGCGGGGGTCCGTCCGGCTGTGCATCGATCGTCCAGTAGCACACGGCCAGTGCGGCCGCCGCGAGGCCGGCGGTGAACAACACATACGAGCTGGTCCATAGGCTCTTGTTAATCGGCAGCCAGACGGCGGCCACCAGCCCCGCGGACACGCCGGCCAGCCCCCAGCCCAGCAGCTCCTGCACGATCTGCCGCGGGGCGCGCGCACCGGTGATCCGCCAACCCGCGAGCAGGCCGAGCAGCGTGGTCGCGACCGCCGGCACGGTGCTGAGCAGCCCCTCGGGATCGAAGGCGCCACCTCTCCACACGTGCCGTCCGAACACGGCGCGGTCGAGCCAGGCGCCGATATTCCCGCCTGCGCTCAGGTCGCCGGCAATGCCGCCGGGGAACGGCATCACCGTCAGGATTAGCCAATAGCCGGCCAGCACGGCGGCCACCGCGGCCAGGACCAGACGGTAGCGATCCGGCCGTGCCGCTGTCGCTCGTGCGACCAGCGCCGCGGCCACATAGCACCAGGCAATCCGCGCCAGCACGCCGGGGACGCGAATGGTCGCCAGGTGAAAGAACGGAAAGCCGGCCAGCAGCAATCCCAGCCCCCAGATGACGGCCCCGCGCCGCATCACGCCGGCCGTCGTGGTGACCCTGGTCGCCAGGCCGAGGGATACGCCGACGATGAACAGGAAGAACGGAAAGATCAGATCGGTCGGGGTCCAGCCATGCCACTCGGCATGCAGCAGCGGCCAGTAGACCGTGCCCCAGTCGCCGGGGTTATTGACAATCACCATCGCCGCCACGGTGAGGCCGCGAAACACGTCCAGTGACCGCAGCCGCCCTGCTCCTGTCAGTACCTCTGGCACAGCTAGGCACTTTAGGCACCTTAGGCACTATGATCAAGTCGTGCCCGTATTTGACGCCCACCAGCGTCCCCTTCGCAACCTTCGCCTGTCGGTGACGGACCGTTGCAACCTGCGCTGCCAGTACTGCATGCCGGAAGCCGACTACCTCTGGCTGCCGCGCGAAGACATCCTGCAGTTTGAAGAGATCGATCGGCTGGTCGATCAGTTCCTGGAACTTGGCGTCGATAAGGTGCGGCTGACCGGCGGCGAACCGCTGCTACGCCGCGACCTGCCGGACCTGGTCACCCGGCTGGCGCGCAAACCGCGCATTCGTGATTTCGCGATGACCACCAACGCGGTGCTGCTGGCGCCAGTGGCTGGCGCCCTGAAGGCGGCCGGCCTGCATCGGCTGACGATCAGCCTCGACACGCTGCAACCGGACCGTTTCGTCAAGCTGGCGCGCTTTGATGAACTCGGCCGCGTCATTGCCGGCATCGACGCGGCCGTCGACACCTTCCCGGGCTTCAAGATCGACACGGTGATGATCCGCGGCGTCAACGACGACGAGTTGATCCCACTGCTTGATTTCGCCCGCGAGCGGCGCGCCGAGATTCGCTTCATCGAGTACATGGACGTCGGCGGCGCCACGTCGTGGTCGATGCAGCAGGTGGTCTCGCGGCAGGACATGCTCGCCACCATCGCGGCGCACCATGGGCCGGTCGAGCCCGTGCCCGAGACATCATCGGCCCCGGCGGAGCGCTATCGCCTGGCCGACGGCACCGTCTTCGGCATCATCGCCTCGACCACCGAGCCATTCTGCAAGTCGTGCGACCGCAGCCGCCTGACGGCGGATGGCTTGTGGTACCTGTGCTTGTACGGCGCCCGCGGCGTCGACTTGCGCGGGCCGCTTCGCGGCGGCGCCAGTGACGAGGCCCTGCGCGAACTGGTGACCGGCGTGTGGCACGCGCGCACCGATCGTGGCGCCGAGGCGCGGCTATCCCTGCGCGAGCGGTCGCCGCTGATTCCGGTCAACACGCTGCGCCGGGACCCGCACCTGGAAATGCACACGCGGGGCGGGTAGCGAAAACCTAGCAGTGCTGCTCGAACGCCTTTTGCAGTTCCGCTGCGATCGCGTCTGACGACCGGGTCTCGATGTCTTTGCGCTCCATCAAGTAGACCAACTGGCCATCCTTCATCAGGCCGATCGAGGGCGACGAGGGCGGGTGCGGAGCAAAATGCGCGCGCGCCGCGTCGGTGGCCTCGACATCGGCGCCGGCGAACACGGTGGCCAGGTGATCGGGACGCTTACCCTGCCGCAGCGCCAGGGCAATGCCGGGCCGAGCTTTTCCGGCGGCGCAACCACACACCGAGTTGACCACGATCATCGTCGTGCCGGCCTGCTTGACGGCGGTCTCCACCGCATCGGGCGTCTTCAGGTCTTCAAAGCCCAGGCGAGCCAGCTCGGCGCGCATGGGCGCAATGAACGGTTCCGGGTAGCGTTGCACGATCATTCTCTCGAACCCCATCTGATGAATCGCCAGGACATTCGCCGGCGGCTTGCTGATCCCAATTGTACTGGAACGGTTCCCCCCGGGGCTAGCCGATCAGCAATAGAATCTCGGCCTCAACCCTGGCGTACTCGGCAGCCAGCGCCGGCACCAGGTCCTCGGCTTCGGCGAGATCACCCGATCGGCCCAGTTCGTCGAGCTGGTGGCAGATGGCGTGCAGCGCGTGAGCGCCGATGTTTCCCGCGCTGCCCTTCAGCGAATGGGCCGCGCGCTGCACTTCGACGGCATTGCCGCCCTGCCACGCCGTCCGCAGCCGCTCGATTCGCCCGGGTACGTCGTCAAGAAACAACTGCAAGACTTCCTTGAGTACGTCGGGTTCGCCAGGCGGCGTGAGTTGCCGCAAGCTCTCGATCACCGCGGTATCCAGCGCCGGCGCCATCATCGTCCCTTCTGGCGCCGTTGCGCCTCGGTGATTTCCTCAAGCGCATCAAGCTGCGGCTTTACGAAGCGCTCATAGCAGGTGGGGCAATAGCTGTGGGAGAACGACACGCCCGAGTGGTCGTGGAAGTAGGTCTCCACCTTCTCCCAGTAATTCTGGTCGTTGCGGATCGACTTGCAATAGGCGCACATCGGCAGCAGGGTCTGCAGGGCTTTGACGTTGGCCAGTGCTTCTTCGAGACTGCGCACGCGTTCGGCCAGGGCGGTCTGCAGTTCGACGACGCGCGCGCCGACGTTGACGCGCGCAATCAGCTCGTCTTCGTTGGCCGGCTTGGTCACGTAGTCGTTGGCGCCGGCCTTGAGGCCGGCGACGATGTCGGCCGACGAGTCGCGCGAGGTCAGCAGAATGACGTAGGTCGGGGCCTGTTCGCCGCGGGCGCGAATGCGCTCCACGACTTCGGGCCCGGCCAGACCCGGCATCTCCCAGTCGAGCAGGGCGATGGCGGGCGGCTGCGGCGCGGCAAGTTGCTGCCAGGCCTGCTGACCATCGGAGGCAAAACTGATCTCGTAGCCGGCCTTCTTCAACATGGCCCCGACGACCGTGCGCGACACGGGCTCATCGTCGGCGACCAGGACGCGCAAGATTGCCATCCGCGGATGTTATCATCCGCGCCATGCGCAATGCTCCATTAGTGATCCTGGGTCTGGTCCTGCTGGGTGGCACCGCCGCCCCGGCGTCCGCGCAAGAACCGCCGACGGCCTTGGTCGGCGGCCGGCTGATCGACGGCACCGGCCAGGTGATTGAGGCCGGCACGATCGTGATGGCCGGCGGCCGGATCGTCGCAGCCGGGCCGGCCGCAGCGGTCGCCATTCCCGCCGGCGCGACCCGCATCGATGTGGCCGGCAAGACGCTGATGCCGGGGCTCGTCAACGCGCACGGCCACGTGGCGGCCACCACCGGGCTTCGGTCCGACCCGGCCGCGTACACGCGGGACAATCTCATTCGCCAGTTGCGCACCTACGCCCAATACGGCGTCACCTCCGTCTTCAGCCTGGGCGACGACCAGGCGGCCGGCTTCGCGTTGCGCAACGAGCAGATGTCCGGGGCGCTCGATCGCGCGCGCCTGTTCGTGGCCGGCGCGGTAATCACCGGCGACACCGCCGAGGCGGCGCGGGCCATGGCGATCAAGGTCGCGGACCAGAAGCCAGATCTGTTGAAGATTCGCGTCGACGACAACCTGGGCACCAGCCGCAAGATGCCCGAGCCGGCGTGGCGCGCGGTGCTCGCCGAGGCGCACGCGCGCAACTTGATGGTGGCCGTCCACATTTACTCGCTCGCCGATGCCAAGGCCACGCTTGCCGCCGGCGCCGACTTCATCGCGCACAGCGTCCGAGACGTGCCGGTCGACGAGGCCTTCATCACCGCGCTGAAGAGCCGCGATGTCTGCTACTCCCCCACCTTTACCCGGGAGATTTCGACCTTCATCTACGACGCCACGCCGTCCTGGGTGGACGATCCGTTCTTCGTCCAGGGCGTCACCCCGGACATCGTCTGGCAGTTGAAGGATCCCAAGCGCCAGGAGCAGATTCGCAACAGCGCCGGCTGGAAAGCCGGGCAGCAGTACAAGGCCGGCCTGGAAGTCGCCAAACGCAACCTCAAGGCGCTGGTTGACCGCGGCGTGCGCATCGCGTTTGGCACCGACACCGGTCCGCCGGCGCGGTTCCAGGGCTTCTTCGAACACCTGGAGCTGGAGATGATGGTGGAGGCCGGCCTGACGCCGATGCAGGCGCTGGTGTCAGCAACCGGCGATGCCGCCCGATGCCATCAGCGCAACGGCCAACTGGGAACGCTCGCCGCCGGAGCAGCAGCCGACCTTCTGGTCCTTGGCGCCAATCCGCTGGACAACATCCGCAACACCCGGCGCATCGAGCAGGTGTGGATTAACGGCCGGAAAGCCTTCTGACAAGCGCCTCGATCTGCGCCTGTGGGTTCCGGTTCGCAATCTGCGGCCGTGAGTTCCGGTCGTAATCTGCGGCCGTGAGTTCCGGTCGTAATCTGCGGCCGTGTTCCGATTCGCAATCTGCGGCGGTGGATTCCGCTATTTAGTCTGCGGCTGTGTTTCAGCGGCCTAGCGCGGCCGCATCGCCGGGCCATAGACGGGCCGGCCGGGCCGCGCGCCGGTCAGGCCTTTGGGGTCGAGCGCCACCACGCCGTTGACGACCACATACTCGATACCCGTCGGGTACTGATGCGGCCGCTCGTAGGTGGCGTTGTCCTTGACGGTGGCCGGATTAAACACCACCACATCGGCCAGCATCTCGGCGCGAATCAACCCGCGGTCGGTGATGCCCATCTGCGCGGCGGCGGCGCCGGTCATGCGGCGCACGGCGTCGCTCAACGCCAGCACGCGATCGTCGCGCACGTACTTGGCCAGCACGCGCGGAAACGTCCCGTACGCACGCGGATGCGGCGAGCCCTGAGACAGCACGCCCTCGGCCCGCAGCGCCGCCGAGTCGGTGCCAATCGTCACCAGCGCCGATCGCAGACCGGTGGCGACATCTTCTTCGCTCATCATGTGGTACAGCGCGCCGATGCGGCCGCCGCTGTCGATCAGTAGCTGAAAATACACGTCCCACACATCGGCCTTGCGCTCGGCGGCAATCTGGGCGATGCGCTTGCCGACGATCGACTGGTCCATCTCGGCCGGCGCCGACGCCACCTGGATGCCGTCAAAGGTGGTGGCCTGGAGCAGGTTCTCCCATCCGTCAATCTTGGTTTCGATCTCGGTGCGCGCGCGCGTTCGCACCTCGGGATCTTTCAGCCGCGCGAGCATGCGATCGCGACCCCCTTCCTGGACCCACAACGGCAGGGTCGCGGCCAGGCCCGTGCCGCCGGCCGCGTAGGGATACATGGTGGCGGTGACCCGGCCACCCGCGGCATTGGCGGCGTTGAGCTTCGCCAGGGCCTCTTCCATCCGGCCCCAGTTGGCCTTCGCGGCGACCTTCAGGTGAAAGATCACAACCGGCAATCCGGCGTCGCGCCCGATGCCGATGGCCTCGTCCAGCGCACTGAACAGGTTGAAACTCTCCCCCCGAACATGGGTGATGTAGATGCCCCGGTGCCGGGCAGCCACCCTGGCCAGCGCCACCAGTTCATCCGTCTGCGCGAACGAGCCCGGGACATAGATGAGCGCGCTCGACAGCCCGAGCGCGCCGTCCTGCATGGCGCGGTCGACCATCGCCTCCATCTGAGCCAGCTCCGCCGGCGTCGGCGGCCGGTTGTCGAGACCAATCACCGCCCGTCGCACCATGCTGGCAGGCACAAACGTTCCGAGATTGATGGTCGTGCCGCGCTCGCGCAGCCGTTCGAAGTAGCCACCAAAGCCGGTCCAGTCGAGCGTCATCCCGAACAGCGTGAGCGTGTCGATTTCAGCCGATTCCTTCGACCAGAACGCGGGCGAGCTGCCTTCACCGATGATCTCGGTAGTAATGCCCTGTCGCAGGTGGCTCTCGCCGTTGCCGTCAGCCAGCAAAGTGGTGCCCGACTGGCCTTGCACGTCGATAAAGCCCGGCGCCACCACCAGGCCGGTGGCGTCAATGACCTGGCCACTCTGGGCCGCCGACAGGTCACCGAGCGCCGCGATGCGATCGCCAATGATGCCGACATCCTCGCGGCGTGACGGCCCGCCATCGCCGCGGATGACCTCGCCACCACGAATGACCAGGTCGTAGCGGACCGGCTCGGCACACCCGGCCACAACGACCAATCCGAGTCCGGCCGCCACCGGAAGGGCCAGTGCGCGCATGAACCTCATCGCGCGCAACTATAATCGCTTCACCATTCCAACCCAAGCGACGGTCACCGCCTTTCTTCCCAGCCCGCCGGCACACCCGGGACGCGGCCTGTTCTCGACCGACGAATATCGGCTGGTGCGCCGCTATTTCGATGACCGGCCGCATCTGGCAGCGACTCCGCTCCACGGCCGGCCGGCGCTGGCCGCCGCGCTCGGCGTCGGCCAAGTTCTGCTCAAGGACGAGACGGCGCGCTTCGGCCTGAACGCGTTCAAGCTGCTCGGCGCCCGCTTTGCCATCGACACCCTGCTTGCCGAGGGCGCGCTGCGGCCCGGACAGACGGTGGTCTGCGCCAGCGAGGGGAACCACGGCCGCGCGGTGGCGCGGGCCGCGCGCGAGGCCGGTTGCGCGGCGCGCGTCTACATGGCAGCCGACGCCGCCCAATCGCGCGTCGACGCAATCGCCAGCGAAGGCGCCACGGTCGTCCGAATCGACGGGAGTTATGACGATGCGGTTCGCCGGCTGGGCGCGGATGCGGCGGCGGAGGGCTGGACGATTATCTCGGACACCTCATGGGCGGGCTATGAACGGATCCCCCGCCTGATCATGCTTGGCTACACCCGCATGATGGACGAAGTCTCCGCCGGCCACGACATTGTCTTTGTCCAGGGTGGTGTCGGCGGCCTGCTGTGCGGCATTGCCAGTTGGTGCGCGTTTCATGCGCCGGGCCGCAAGGTTGTGTCGGTCGAGCCGGCCACCGCCGCTTGCCTGCTGGCCTCGGCACGGGCTGGGCAGCCAGTGGCCGTCGACGGCCCGCTGGCCACGACCATGGCGGGACTGCGGAATCGCGAAGTGTCGCCGCTCGCTTTCGATGCGGTGCGTTCGATTGTGACGGCATACCTGGCGATCGACGACATCTGGGCCCACGACGCCATGCGCACGCTGGCGCGGCCGGCCGTCGGCGAGGCTGCGGTAGCCGCCGGCGCGTCGGGATCGGCCGCACTGGGTGGCCTGCTGGCCACGTGCCGCGATCCAGGCATGCGCGACGTTCGCGCGCAGCTCGGCCTCGGCCCCGAGGCTCGCGTCCTGGTGCTGGTCAGTGAGGGCGTCACCGATCCGGCGCTGTGGGACACCGTCACTGCACAGCCGGCCGGCACACCGCCCTCGCACGGATGACGTGACCGCGCAGTCCCATCGATGAGTCCACCCGTCCCATGATCGAACACCCGGCCACGGGCCGGATGGAACCTTCCGCCTCTAACTCTCGTTTTCACAATATGTTGGGCCCGGCGGGCCGGCTGGCACAACACTTGAGTATATGAATGGTGAAACCGGTGCCATCGTTTTCGATGGTGATCACCGTCTAAGCTAGGGCAATCAGACACATGGACATTCAGCGTCCCGCCTCCGTCGCGCAAGCCAAGAAACGCCGTCAGATCACCTATGGGGTGGTCGGCCTCGTCGTCATCGGCCTGGTTTCGGTGTTTCTCGCCAGGCTGCAACCCGCCGCCCCCTCCGTCGAACGCGCCACGGTGTGGGTCGATACCGTGAAGCGCGGCCCGATGCTGCGGCAGGTCCGCGGCCTGGGCACGCTGGTGCCGGTAGACGAAGCGCGCCGGTGGGTGCCCGCCTCCACGCAGGGCCGGGTCGAGCGGATCGTCCTGAGGCCCGGCGTGCAGGTCGAGCCCGACACCATTGTGCTCGAGTTGAGCGACCCGCAGGTGCAACAGGCCCTCAATGACGCCGACCAGCAGTTGCGGGCGTCGGAAGCCGACTTCAACAGCCTGAAGGCGCGCCTCGACGCCGAGACGCTCAACCAGCGCGCCCAGGCGGCGATCGTCAAGGCCGATTTCCAGAATGCCCAGACCGAACGCGAGATGAACGAGGGCCTCGCGAAGGACGGGCTGGTCTCCAAC
Source organism: Acidobacteriota bacterium (assembly GCA_021730945.1). Lineage (GTDB taxonomy): Bacteria > Acidobacteriota > Vicinamibacteria > Vicinamibacterales > UBA2999 > 12-FULL-67-14b. Next base: position 83,724 of record JAKFYH010000046.1, read on the forward strand.
CTGGTGCTGCGCCAGTCGGTGGTGCGGGCCGAGTCGTTGCGGACGCGCGACGGCATTGAAACCGAACGACTGAAGGTGTCCGAACAGAGTGCGCTTGCGCAGCTGGCGTCGGCACAGGCTCTGGTGGATCAGCGCAAGTCGAATCTGGCGTTGCGTCAACAGCAGGTCAATCAACTGCATGTGCGCGCCGGCATGTCCGGCGTGCTCGAACAGGTGCCGGTGGAAGTGGGTCAGCAGGTGGCGCCGGGCACCAACCTGGTGCGGGTGGCCGACCCGACCCGGCTGAAGGCCGAACTGCGCATCGCCGAGACGCAGGCCAAGGATCTCGCCATCGGCCAGATCGCGCAGGTGGACACCCGCAACGGCATCATTCCCGGCAAGGTCATTCGCATCGACCCGGCGGCCACCAATGGCACGGTCACGGTTGACGTGGCCCTCGAAGGCGAGCTGCCCCGCGGTGCGCGGCCCGACCTGAGCGTGGACGGCACGATTGAACTGGAGCGCCTGGACAACGTCTTGTATGTTGGGCGACCGGCGTTCGGGCAGGAACAGAGCACCGTCGGGCTGTTCAGGCTCAACAAGGCCACTGGCGAAGCCGCCCGCTCGCAGGTGCAGCTTGGCCGCAGCTCCGTGAACACCATCGAGATCCTCGGCGGATTGGCGGAAGGCGACGAAGTCGTCCTCTCCGACATGTCGGCATGGGATCAGTTTGATCGCATTCGGTTACGGTAGTCTTTCGCAGTATAAGGAGTCTTCTGATGAACGCTTCCGCGCAGCCCCTGATTCGCCTGAATGGCATCAAGAAGGTGTTCTACACGGACGAGGTCGAGACCCACGCCCTGGCCGGCATTCACCTGGAGATCCAGCAAGGCGAGTATGTCGCGATTGCCGGGCCGTCGGGCTGCGGCAAGTCGACGCTGCTGGCCATTCTCGGCCTGCTCGACACCGCCAGTGAAGGCACCTACACGCTCAACGGCAATGAGGTGGCCAACCTGTCGCTGTCGGAACGCGCGCGCGTGCGCAACCGAGAAATTGGGTTCATCTTTCAGAGCTTCAACCTGATCGGCGACCTCACGGTCTTCGAGAACGTGGAACTGCCGTTGATCTATCGGGGCATGAAGGCGGCGGAGCGTCGCGAGCGGGCCAATGCGGCGCTCGAACGCGTCGGCATGGCCCATCGCGCCAAGCACCTGCCCTCGCAGCTCTCGGGCGGTCAGCAGCAGCGCGTCGCCGTGGCCCGCGCCGTCGGCGGCCAGCCGTCCATCCTGCTGGCCGACGAACCGACCGGTAACCTGGACTCGAAGAACGGCGAGGCCGTGATGGATCTGCTGCGCGAGTTGCATCGTGGCGGTGCCACGATCTGCATGGTGACGCACGACCCGCGCTACGCGGCACACGCCGATCGCGGCATCCACCTCTTCGACGGCCGCGTCGTCGAAGAGAACGTTGGAACAGTAGTCTAACCATCGGAGGCGCCGGTGGGCGTACTTGGTCAGGATATTCGGTACGCCCTCCGCTCCTTTCGTCGCGCACCGGGCTTTACGTTCGTTGCGCTGATCACACTCGCCCTCGGCATCGGCGGCACCACTGCCATCTTCAGCATCGTGGATGGCGTGGTGCTGCGGCCGCTTCCCTACCCCCAGCCCGAACGCATCCACCGCCTCGTCCGGGTCAATGCCCGCAGCACCGACGGGTCGTTCTCGGCCGCCGACTATCTCGACGTCAAGCGCGACACCAAGGCGTTTGTCAGCATCGCGGCGCTGCGTGAAGACATTATCGACCTGACCGGCCGAGGCGAGCCGCAACGCGTGCCGGGGGCGCAGACCACCGGTGGCTTCTTTGACGTCTTCATGGCGCCACCGATTGCCGGCCGGGTCTACCGTGAGGCCACCGATCAGCCCGGCGCTGCCGTGGCCGTGATCAGCGAGCGCCTGTGGCGCCAGCAGTTCGGCCGGGAGGCCGGGGCAATCGGCACCAAGGTCCGCATCAACGGCACGCCGACCGAAATCATCGGCGTCATGCCCGCCACGTTTCGCCATCCGGTGGTGGCCGATGTCTGGACCCTGTCGCCCCTGGAGGTACCGGTCTCACCCGTTCCCACGGACGATGGCCTGTCGAGCCGTGACGTGCAGTACTTCATGGCGGTGGGCCGGCTGGACGAGACGGCCGCCATCGGCGCGGCGCGCGAGCAGCTCAAGTCGGTGGGCGCGCGCCTGGCGCGCGAGTTCCCAGACACCAATCGCGACCGGACCTTCGACGCCCAGCCCCTGGCCGAGTCACTGGTGGCTGACGTCCGTGGCGCGCTCTGGATCCTGCTCGGCGCCGTTGGCTTTGTGCTGCTGATCGCCTGTGCCAATGTCGCCGGGCTCCTGATGGCGCGTGGCGCGGCCCGCCGTCGCGAGCTCGCCGTGCGCACCGCCATCGGCGCGGACCGCGGCCGGCTGATGCAGCAACTGATGACCGAGAGCCTGGTGCTGGCGGGCGCGGGCGGTGGACTCGGGCTGCTGGCGGGTGCCTGGATCCTGCAGGGGCTCATGGCCCTGGCGCCCGACAACATTCCACGCCTGAACGAGGTGTCGCTCGACTGGCGGGTTGCGGCCTTCACGCTGGCGGCCACGATGGCCGTCGGGGTGTTGTTCGGCCTGGCTCCTGCCATGCAGGCATCGCAGCCTGAATTGAACACCGACCTGAAAGACGGCGGCCGCTCGGGAACCACGCGAACCGGGGCACGCAGCGTCATGGTCGTGGCGCAAGTGGCGCTCGCGCTGGTCTTGCTGATTGGCGCGGGCCTGATGATCACCAGCCTGGCCCGGCTGCAGGCGGTCGATCCCGGATTTCGCACGACCGAGCTGGTGTCGGTCGAGTTGCTGTTGCCGCAAGCCCGCTACAGCGAGCCGCTTCAGCGGCAATTCTACGCCGGTGCGCTCGAACGGCTGCGCGCCAATCCGGTCACGGCCCGCTCGGCGCTGATCTTTCCCTTTCCGCTGGGCGGCTCCAACGCTCGCGCCGACTTCGAGGTCGAGGGACAACCAGAACGCCCATCCTCGGAGGACGCCCACGCCGAGCTCAACATGGTCTCGGATGGCTACTTCGCCACCGCCGGACTGCGGCTGATCGACGGCCGCGATTTCACGGTCGCCGATGGTCCCGACGCGCCGCCGGTGGTGATCGTGAACGATGCGGCACGGGGCGCATTCGGCGGACGCAGTCCGATCGGGGCGCGCGTCAACCTCGGCACGTGGGTCACGGTCGTCGGGGTGGTCTCCGACGCGCGCAGGCAGTCGCTCGATACGCCGCCGCAGCCCGCCGTGTACCTCCCCTATACGCAGTTTGTGATGCCGTACATGGGAGTCCTGGTGCAGACCGGCCAGGGCGCCGGCGCGACGGCCTTGGTGGTCAGGGCGGCAGTGGCGGACCTCGACCCGGAACTGCCAATCGGCGAGGTCAAGACGATCGAGCAGTTGATCAGCGAATCGACCGGCCAGCCGCGCTTCCGGTCGTTCCTGCTCGCCGCGTTTGCCGCGCTCGCCTTGCTGCTGGCCGCGGTTGGCGTCTACGGCTTGATCAGTTTCAGCGTCGCGCAGCGAGTACCGGAGCTCGGTGTTCGGCTCGCGCTCGGCGCCAGCCCCTGGCAGGTGTTCCGGCTGGTGATCGGCCGGGGGGTGCAACTGGCCGTCGCCGGCGTCATCATCGGACTGGCGGTCGCGGCCGCCGCCGCCCGGCTGGTCGGCGGCCTGCTCTTTAACACCAGCACCACCGACCCCGTTATCTATGCGTGCGTGTCTCTGTTGCTGCTGACGATCGCGGCGCTCGCATGCTATGTTCCAGCCAGGCGCGCCATGCGTGTCGACCCGATGACCGCCCTTCGTAGTGAATAACTGTCCGGATCGAATCCCGACTCCCGACTCCCGGTTCCCGAATCAGACATGATCAAACTTTCCAGCATCGAAAAATCCTACCGTCACGGTCTGTCTCAAACCTTTGTCTTGCGCCGCGTCAACGCCGAGATTCGCCAGGGCGATTTTGTTTCCATCATGGGTCCGTCCGGCGCCGGCAAGAGCACGTTGCTCCATATTCTCGGCATGCACGACAGCGCCTGGACCGGTGAGTACTGGTTGTTCGACGATCCGATTCACCAACTGTCGGCCAAGGACCGGATGCGCGTACAGAAGCAGCATGTGGGCTTCGTCTTCCAGAGCTATCACCTGCTCGACAACCTGACGGTGTACGAGAACATCGACTTGCCGCTGTCCTACCGCGACGTCAAGAAATCGGAGCGCGAAGGCATGGTGGCCGACATCCTCGACCGCTTCAACATCGTCGGCAAGAAAGACCTGTTCCCGAACCAGTTGTCGGGCGGCCAGCAGCAACTGGTCGCGATTGCCCGGGCGGTCGTCGCCAAGCCCAGCCTGATCCTGGCCGACGAACCGACCGGGAACCTGCACACCGATCAGGGCAAGGAAATCATGGAGCTGTTCCGGCGCCTGAACGAGGGTGGCACCACGATCGTGCAGGTGACCCACTCGCAGGCGAATGCCGCCTATGGCAAGCGCGTGATCAACCTGAAGGATGGCTGGATTGTCGACGAGAACTGATCCGCCGCCGCGGATCCTGATTGCCGATGACCAAGCCGACGTCCTTGAAGCCCTGCGGCTGCTGCTGAAGCCGGAGGGCTTCGTTATCGATACCGCCGCCTCGCCGGCCCAGCTGCTGCGCGCGCTCGAGGTCAAGGACTACGACGTGGTCCTGATGGATCTCAACTACACGCGCGACACCACCTCCGGCGAGGAGGGCCTCGACCTGCTGCAGCGCATCCACAACGCCGACGAGTCGCTGCCGGTGGTTGTCATGACGGCCTGGGGATCGGTCAACGTCGCCGTCGAAGCGATGCGGCGCGGCGCCCGCGATTTCGTCCAGAAGCCGTGGGACAACGAGCGCCTGCTGTCGATCGTCAGAACCCAGACCGAACTGGGCCGGGCCATTCGCCGCGGCCGCCAGCTCGAGGCGGCGAACCAGGCCCTGCAGTCGGACGGCCGTTCGCCGATCCTCGCCGAGTCGGCAGCCATGCGCCCTGTCCTCGAGATGATCGCGCGAGTGGGTCCGGCCGACGCCAACGTGCTGATTTCCGGCGAGAACGGCACCGGCAAAAGCCTCGTGGCCCAGGCCCTGCACGCCGTCTCGCTGCGGAGCAGCCGGCCCATGGTGACGGTCAACGCCGGCGGCATGGCCGAAGGCGTGTTCGAGTCGGAGCTGTTTGGACACTTGAAGGGCGCCTTTACCGACGCCGTGGCCGATCGCGTCGGCCGCTTCGAGCTGGCCGACGGCAGCACCCTGTTTCTCGACGAGATCGCCAACGTGCCGATGACCCAGCAACAGAAGTTGCTGCGCGTGATCGAAAGCGGTGAATTCGAGCGGCTCGGCTCGTCCAAGACCCGCAAGGTCAGCGTGCGGCTGATCTCGGCCACCAACGCCGACCTCAACGCCGAAGTCGAGGCCGGCCGCTTCCGCCAGGACTTGTACTTCCGGCTCAACACCATCGAGATTCACCTGCCGCCGCTGCGCGATCGCCGCGAGGACGTTCCGTTGCTCGCCAAGCACTTCCTGCGGCAGCACGCACTGCGCTATCGCAAGAGCCTGTCGGGTTTCGACCCGGCCGCGATGCAGGTACTCACCGACCACCGCTGGCCGGGCAATGTCCGCGAGTTGGACCACTCAGTCGAGCGCGCGGTGCTGATGTCGGCAGGACCCACGGTGCGGGCCGGCGACCTGGGGCTGCGCGTGGACGGCGGATCGAGTGCCCGCCTGGAGGACATGAGCCTCGAGGAAGTGGAGGCGTTCCTGATCAAGAAAGCCATGGCGCGCTACGGCAACGTGAGCCACGCGGCACGCGCGCTCGGACTCTCACGCAGCGCGCTGTATCGCCGGCTCGAGCGCTACAAGCTGTAACGGATTGAGGCCTGGGTCGTGGGCCTGAAGCCCAGGTCCCACCCCAAGCCAGTTAGAATCACCCCCGATGTGGCGTCGTCCTCGACTCGACCAACAGATCTTCCTCCTCGCGATCGGCGCCGGGTTCCCCGGTGCGCTCACCGCGCTGTGGATTCTGTGGACCGAGGCGTACACTCCCAAGGTTCAATGGACGCTGAGCGTCATCATCGTGGTGACGCTGGTTGGGCTGGCGTCTTCGGTGCGGACCCGCGTCGTGGTGCCGTTGCAAACGCTGGCCAACCTGCTGGCCGCCTTGCGCGAAGACGACTTCTCCATCCGCGGCCGGACCAACAATCCTGACGACCCGATGGGCGCGGCGCTGATCGAGGTCAACGCCCTCGCCGAAACGCTGCACGAGCAGCGCCTCGGCGCCGTCGAAGCCACGGCGCTCCTCCGCACGGTGATGGAACAGATCGACGTCGCGGTGTTTGCCTTCGATCCCGAGCAACGGCTGCGCATCGTCAACCGCACTGGTGAACGGCTGATGGGCAAGAGCATGGAGCACATGCTCGGCCGCACCGCGGACGAACTGCAACTCACCGAATGGTTCGGCGAAGCTCCGCGGGTCGTCGACGTTTCCCCGCCCGGGGGCGGACCGGGCCGGTGGGAAGTCCGCAAGACCACGTTCCGCCTCGGCGGCCTGCCCCACGACCTGCTGGTCCTGTCGGACGTGAGCCGGCCCCTGCGCGAGCAGGAACGCCAGGCTTGGCAGCGCCTGATCCGCGTCATCGGCCACGAACTGGGCAACTCGCTGGGCCCGATCAAGTCGATCGCCGGTACCCTCGAGACCTTGCTGCATCGCGACCCGCCACCGGGCGACTGGCGCGACGACATGGCCCGAGGTCTCCAGGTGATTGCCTCACGCACCGAGTCGTTGAGCCGCTTCACCGGCGCCTCCGCGCGCCTGGCCCGGCTGCCGGCCCCCCGGCTGGCACCGATCGTGCTCAAGCCGTTGATGCAGCGCGTCGCGGCACTCGACCGCCGCGTCCCCGTGGTCGTGAAGCCAGGACCCGACGTCACGGTGGACGCCGACGCCGACCAACTGGAGCAATTGCTAATCAACCTGTTGCGCAATGCCGCGGATGCGTGCCTCGAGGTCGGCGGCCAGACTGTCACCGCCGGCTGGCGCCGCACCCGCGCCGGACTGGAGATCTTGGTCGAGGACGAGGGCCCGGGCCTGTCGAACACCGCCAACCTGTTCGTGCCGTTCTTCACGACCAAGCCCGGCGGCTCTGGCATCGGCCTGGTCCTGTGCCGGCAGATCGCCGAGGGGCATGGTGGCTCATTGACGCTGGAGAACCGCCAGGACGCCCGCGGCTGCCGCGCCCGGCTGACCTTGCCCGCCTAGGGTAAGCTACCCCGATGCGGACGACCATTGCCCTGGCCTTCGCGGCCGCACTCGCACTCACCGTCTCCACGGACGCGCAATCGCGCTACACCGCCGGCGACGGCAAACTGCGCGTGGCCCTGGCGCAGCAGCCACTCGGACCGAACGGGCCGTCCAAGGGCCCGGACACCATGGCCAACGGCGGCATCCAGCAGCTCCTCACCGGCATGGGCGCCACCGTACGGATCGAGAAGGCGCAGCTCACGCCGCTCGAGGAAACGGAGTACGGCGGCTGGAAGAAGCTGGGCCTGAGCCTCGGCCACTTCGCTGACATCGTCTCGAAGAACGAGCGGGACGGCTTCTTCACGGTTGGACTACTGGCCACCTGCCCATCAATGCCAGGCCTGGTGGCCGGGCTACAGCGCTCGGGGACCACCATCGAACCACTACGCATCGGCATGCTGTGGCTGGACGCGCATCCCGATTTCAACACCCCAGAGACGACGCGGAGCGGGTCGTTGGGTGGCATGCCGGTGTCGGTGGCCACCGGCCGCGCCTTGCACGTCATGCGCCGCGATGCGAAGCTCGATCCGCCCATGTCGGATCTGAGCATCGTGATGGGCGGCGTGCGGCTGACCGATCCGCTCGAGCAGCGGTTGCTGGACGACTCGCGCATCGAGCAGCTGTCGGTCGACGATCTCCGCAACCTGACACCAGCCGTGTGGCAGCAACTCGACCGCCTGAACCGCATCAGCGACAAGCTCTATATCCACATCGACATGGACGTCCTCGACCCGCGTGAAGTGATGGCGCACGGCAACAAGGTGCCGAACGGGCCGTCGAGCGAGCAACTCGCCCGCCTGTTCGAACAGATCTTCACCCGTTACCCGAAGGCGTCGGCCATCGGCTTCGCCACCATCCCGCCCACCGACGAGGGTGGCCTCTCGATTGCCGCGCTTAATCGCATGATTGAAGGCGCAGTGAAGGGCGTGCTGGCGAGGCGGTGACCGACGAGGCGCTCTACGACGCGTTTGTCGCCACCACCCTACCCGCCGATCAGTTCCATCACGAGCAGCATGTGCGGGTGGCGTGGACGTTCGTGCGCCGCCACGGCATGCCCGGCGCCATCGGCGAGTTCAGTGAGGCCCTCAAGCGGTTCGCTGCTGCCAAAGGCGCCCATGGCCTCTATCACGAGACCATCACGTGGGCGTTCCTGCTGATCATTGCGGAACGTGACGCCCTTCAGCCGGCGGCCGACTGGGCCGGGTTTGCCGCCAGCCATCCCGATCTGCTGGCGTGGAAGCCGTCGGTCCTAGAGCGCTACTACTCGAAGGCGCTGTTGATGTCGGACCGCGCCCGCTGCGGCTTTGTCATGCCGGACCTGACCGGGCCGGCGCCGGACGTCCCATGACACGGCCGTCGCTGGTCGTATTCGACCTGGCGGGCACGACCGTGGAAGATCGTGGGCAGGTGCCGGCCGCCTTCACCGCCGCCCTTGCTGCGCATGGCATCGTCGCCACCCCGGACCAGGTCACCCGCGTGCGGGGCGCCTCCAAACGCCAGGCCATTCGGACGTTTGTCACCAACGAAGGCGATGCCTCGCTGATCTACGCCACGTTCCAGCAGCAACTGGCCGCGCGGTTCCAGGACGCCGGCGTGACTGGCATCGACGGCGCGATCGGGTGTTTTCACGCGCTGCGCGCGGCCAGCATCAAGATCGCGCTCACGACGGGATTCGATCGCGACATCACGGCGCTGGTGGTGGCGGCCCTGTCCTGGCAGCACGTCGCCGACACCGTCGTCTGCGGCGACGACGTGGCGAGCGGGCGCCCGGCGCCCGACCTGATCCTGCGCGCCATGGCCGAGGCCGGGGTGACCGACCCGAACCGGGTCGCCACGGTTGGCGACACCACGCTCGATCTGGAAGCCGGCGCGCGTGCTGGAGTGGGATGGAATATCGGGGTGCTGTCAGGCGCGCATGGGCGCGACGCGCTGTCGCGCGCGCCGCACACCCACATCATCGGCTCGGTCGCCGGGCTCAGACCGCTTTGGCGCCTTTGAGAATCTCGTCGACGACAAAGACGTCGGTGAGTAGCGCCCGGACGTGAATCGAGGCATTCACGTTGTCGACCATCTGCGAACTGATGCCCGGCTGGCCGAGCAACAAGCGCAACGCCGCCTCGGTGGCGGTCGCGTCTTGTTTCAGCACCTCGAGAAAGCTGTCGAGCGCGGCCTGCGGCCCCACGCCGAGGGCGGCGGCGCAGTTGCGATAGACGCCGGCCAGGTCCACGAGCGCGTCGGCAAATCGGGTGAGGTGATCCCGGAGCTGGCTGCTATTGGCCGCTCCGAGATCGGTGGGTAGTCCCTGGGCGGCGTAGCCCAGCATCAGTTCGTAGCCGCCCTCGATGGCGTCGGCCCGTCGTGCGAGTTCGGCGCGTGCCGTCCCTGGCGTCAGGTTCGCCGAACTCAATTGGGACCGGACTTGTCGGCGACCCAGCGATCCGGATCGTGGTGTTCGAGGTATTGGCGGCGCGAGATGGTGCCGAAGATCATGGCCTGGGTGATCCACAGCTTCTCCGGGCGCAGCGCGAAGTAGATGTGGGCGATGACGAGGCCGACGAAGCCGACGCCCATCAAGCCGTGCACCACATAGGTAATGCCCCACGTCGGATCGGTGAGCAAGTAGGGATTGCGCTCGACAATACCGGTGCGCACGCGCCACATCATCAGGATGCCGGTGGCGACCACGGCCAGGCCGGCGACCATCACGGCGAGATGATAGAGGCGATTGCCCAGCGGGTACTTGCCGGGCTTGGGTCCGGGGGCATCAATGCCCACTTCGCGCAACATCTCGGCCTTGAACTCCGGGATGTCCTTCGGCCCCACCCAAATCGACCAGAAGTCGAGCACGAAGGTGGCGTGCACGATGTGAAACATGATCGACGCCGTCAGCAGAATGCCGGCCATCCAGTGCCACTGCACCCAGGCAAACTGCACGCCGACAATTGGCAGGAAGGCTGTGAACAACAGCGTCAGCATGCTGAACGCCATCACCCAGTGGAACATCCGCGACACGAAGCTGTGGCGCAGGATGTTCGCCGGGAGGTCCTTGCGTTCGGCCTCCATGCGATCCACTTCCGACGCGTCGCGCTTGTGGTGCTGGGAGAACAGCATGTATCCACCGTGCGCGAGCAGGAACAACAGGCCGCCAACCAGCGCCGCCCAGAACAGATCCCATGAAATGTGGATGAGGACCGACTCACCCCATGGGCTGCGCGCCCATTCTACGAGGTTGCCCATTCAGCCTCTCCACGAATGGCGCGCTTCACCAACGCCTTGACCAGCGGAATCTTGTAGGCGTTGTGCTGCAGCGGCACGGCGCCCTGCACGGCCAGGTCGGCGGCCAGATCGGCCGTGGCCTTGTCGCGCGGCTTGCCCTTGATGGCGGCCTCGACCGCATCGAGCCGGTATGGCTCGGCGGCGACGCCGTTGACCACCATCCGCGCGTCGCTAATCGTCGTCCCCGACATGTTGAGCGAGGCGGCGATGTTGACGAGCGCGAAGTCCCACACCTGGCGGTCGCGCACCTTCTCGAAGTAGTGCGCCTTGCCCGCCCACGTGGCCGGAATGCGGATGGCCGTGAGCAGGTCGCCTGGCTGCAGCACCGTGAGCCGGGTGATGTCGATGCCGGGCCCGACGAAGAACTCGCGGGCCGGCACCACGCGCTCGGCCGAACCGCGCTTGATCACGAACTCGGCATCGAGCGCGATCAGCGCCGGCGCGGTGTCCGATGGGTTGACGGCCACGCACCGATCGGCATTGAAGATCGCATGCTCGCGGTTGATGGCGGTCGGGGTATCGGCGTAGCAGATGTTGCCGCCGGCCCGGTAGCACGGCCAGCCGGCGCGGTAATACCAGCAGCGCGCGTCCTGCGAGACGTTGCCGCCCACCGTGCCCTGGTTGCGAATCTGCGGCGAGGCCACGATCAATGCCGCCTCGGCGAGCAGCGGGAACCGCTCCTTCACCAGCGGGTTGTGCGCCACGGTCGTCAGCGTGGTCATCGCGCCGATTTCCAGTCCGCCGGCGGCGTCCTTGATCCCGCGCAGTTCCTCGACCATGCCGAGGTCGACGACCACCTTGGGCCGCTTGATGCGGTCCTTCAGCCAGTCAAACGTGTCCATCCCGCCGGCCATGACCCAGGCATCGGCGCCGTGACGGTCGAGGACCCCGAGCGCGTCGCCCACGCTTGCGGGTTGGAAGAGCTCGAATGCCGGCATTACGTCGCGAATCGGTGGCATCTTCGTATCCCCTTCAGTGGAGCGTATCAACGACTGGGCGGAGTCGAGCCAGGCCGCTCAGTGAGGTTAGGGAGGCCGTTGCTACGCAACGGCCCTGACTGCTTTCGATATGGGTCGCCATTAGATGAACGCCTGAAGCGGGTTGGCCATCATCGGCTTGCGGCCGTTGGCCAGCGCCGCGGCAATGTGTTCCGGCTGCACCGGGGTGCGCCGGATGATGTCGTCACCGACCGCGTCGGCCAGCGCCGCCAGCACCGCGCCGGCAGCGGCCACGGTCGACGGCTCGCCGATGCCCTTGGCACCGGTCGGATTGCTCGGGTCCGGCAGCCCGACCGCGCCCCACTTGGCGTTGATGGAGACATCCAGAATCGTCGGCGGCTTGTTGTGATGCATCCGCGACGACAGGCCGGCGCCGTAGTGCGGGTCGTAGACCAGCTTCTGGCTGCGAATGTGACCAATACCCTGGAGGCTGCCGCCGTTGATCTGGCCGCCGAGTGAATTGGGGTGAATCACCGTCCCGACGTCGGCCACACCGACGAAGTCGATGATGTTCCACACGCCGGTCTCGACGTCGACTTCCACTTCGGCAAACGCCGACATGAAGCCGTAGGTCTGGCCGTCGCGTGGCAGGTTGTCGCGCGCCACGCCCATGAGCCCGCGGCCCTTGTGCGCGGCCGCCGCCGCCTTGGTCATGGCGTTCAGTTCCTTCGGCACCTCGGTGCCGTCGTAGACGCCGCCGAGTGCGATCGCGCGCTCAGCCGCCTTGGCCCACGTCAGGCGGAGGCCGCCGCCCTTGCGGATGACGCCCTGCGCGTTGGTGTCGTACTGATCCGGCGTGCCGCCGAAATCCTTCGCGGCAATCTCGGTCAGCTTCCGCTTGAGGTCGGTGCCGGTCGCGAAGTTGGCGCGCGTGTGCGCATAGGTGGTCTGGCTGCCGGCCTGGATCGACGACCAGGGCAGGCCCTTCGACGTGTTGCCCCAGACAACTTCGCAGTTCTCCCACGGCACATTCGACACTTCGGCAATGACGCGAGCCGTGTCGATCACCGAGTGCGTACCGAGGTTGCCGATGCCCTGGTGGATCTCCAGCTTGCCGTCGGGGCGAAGCACGCACAGGCCGTCCACGCCGATCGAACCAGCCGTGTAGGCACCGGTGCCGACGCCAATGCCGCGTACCTTGCTGCCGGTGCGCTTGCCGCTGTTGGCCTTGCGCGCTTCCCACCCGAACAACTCGGCGCCCTGATCGAGGCACTCCTTGACGAAGCAGCTGGTCAGCTTGTTGCGGGGCCGGCCAGCCGGCGTGGCCGGCGGCACCAGTCCGAACAACGCCTGTCCTTCCGGCGCGTTCAGCTTGCGAATGGCGACCTGGTCGATCCCGAGCTTCTTGGCGGCTTCGTGCACGAGCGGCTCGAACCAGACCGATGCCTGCAGTCCGCCCGGCGCGCGCTGCGAGGTGCCCGGAGGCGTGTTGGTGGCCACCGACAGGCCGCGGAAGCGCATGTTCGGCGCCTGGAACAGCAGCGACCCGAGGTTCGCCGTAGTCGAGTGATCGCCCTGCCGGCGGTAGGGACCGCTGGCCTCGACGATGAAGGTATCAATGGCGGTAACGCGGCCATCCTTCTTGAAACCCATCTTGACCCAGCCCTGGTATCCGGGGCGGACGCGGCCAATGTAGGTCTCTTCGGCGCGCGAGATGCGCATCATCACCGGGCGCCCGTTGAGCTTCTTCGACATCAACGCCGGAATCGCCATGCTCTGCGCGCCCGGAATCTTGCTGCCGAATCCGCCGCCCGTGTACTCGCTGATGAGCACGAGCTCTTCCGGCTTCACGCCGACCCAGCCAGCCACCGAGGCCACCGTGCGGGCCAGGCTCTGCGTCGACACGTGCATGTAGCACTTGCCGTTCTGCCAGTAAGCCATGGCCGATCGCGACTCGAGCGGCTGGTGCGACGTGGTCTGCTGGTACATGTCCCGCTCGATGATGAGATCGGCTTCCTGGAAGCCCTTCTCGACATCGCCGAACACCGTGGTTTCCGTGGATTCGGCGCCGTTCGGGAACTTGCCGGCGTCAACCATCGCCATGTCGGCGGCGGTCCACTTGATCGTCTTCATGCTCGGGCCGACAAACACGTTGCCCTGGGTGCGGCCATCGGGAGAGCCGGGGCGCATGCCCTCGAGCGGATCGATCACAAACGGCAACGCCTCGAACTCGACCACGATGCGGTCGATGGCTTCGGCGGCGAGTTCTTCGCTGTCGGCGGCAACCGCAAGAATCGGTTCGCCTTCGTAGACCGGTTCGTCGGTCAGCGCATATTCCTGGGGCATCGGCGGAGCGGGCGGTGCCGCCGGGGCTGCGGCGGGAGCGGCCGCTGCCGGAGCCGCCGCGCCTGCCGCGGGAGCGGCGGCACCAGCGGCCGGTGCACCTGCGGGACGCGCCGCGGCCGCAGCGGCGGGAGGCGGACCCGGCGGCGCCGGTACCGGCAGATCCTTGGCCGTCAAAATGCCGTGGACGCCAGGCATGGCCAGAGCCGCCGAGGCATCAATGCTCAGCACGCGCGCGTGCGGACGAGGACTGGGCATCAGCTTGATAAACACCATGCCGTCGGCCCGGTAGTCTTCGGCGTACTTCGCCCGGCCGGTGACCTTCGCCACCAGATCAGGCGTGACGTAGTTGTGGCCGAGCAGCCTGAATTCAAGCTTCTTGGGCGGCCCCGCGGGCACCGCCGGCGCGACTGGCTTCTGCTGTTCAGCCATGACTTACGCCCCCCTCGACTTGTCGGCTGCCACCATCATGCAGTCGAGAATCTTGTTGTAGTCGGCGCACCGGCACAGGTTGCCGGAGATGCCATGCGCCAGTTCGGCGCGGGTCGGACTCGGGTTGGTCTTGAGATAGCCGACCGTGGCCATGACGAAGCCCGGCATGCAGAAGGCGCACTGGAAGCCCTGCCCGTCGACCACGGCCTGCTGCACCGGGTGCAGCGTGCCATCGGGAGCGGCGAGACCCTCGATGCTCTGGACCTTCTTGCCCCGCACGCTGTGCGTCAGCACTGAGCACGCATATCGCGGCACATCGTCCACCAGCACCGTGCAGGCGCCACACTCCGAGCGATCGCAGCCCAGCTTGGTGCCCGTAAGGCCCAGCTTGTAGCGCAAGGTCATGGCGAGCGTCTCGTTCTTCAGCACGTCGACGCGGCGCTGCTGGCCGTTGACATCGAGTGTGATGAGACGTTCGACCGCACCGGCCATGCCATCGTTCTGGCCCATGATCGTGGTGCGGAAGAGGTATGACGACGCAGAGACGGTCGCGCCCGCTGCGATGACACCCTTGATGAAGTTACGTCGTGAGTGGCCGGGTTGAAGACCCGGTGCGCCTGTCATGCCGTCTGGACTCATTGAGCCATCCCCCCGAATAGCTGCGCATGATAACACCAACTGTCACCATCTATGCGGTGTGATTGGCCGGACAACCCGGTTGAACAATCGTTCAGTGCCGTTTCACACGCGGCGGATCCGCCCGTCGGCGGCACGCCCCAGCCGATCACGGATTGCCAGTCCAAGCCCATCCGCATCGGGCGAGGTGGCCAGGATGTGGCTGACACCGGTGGCATCGAGGGTGCGCAGCGCGGCGAACAGATCGTGGGCTGCTCGCGCCGGTGCGCTGCGGGAGCCGTAAGGCTGCACCTCGACGCGTCCGGCCGCAGCCGGCGCCGCCAGTTCGGGCGCCAGTGCCACCAGGTCTTCCTCCGGGGCCAGGATGCCGACCCTGTGCCCAGTGGCCGCGAGCGTCCGGGCATCGGCAGCCACCCGCTGCAACACCGACTGCACCGGGCCGTCATAGAGCGTCAACTCCGCCTTCGGGGCGTAGTGACGGGTCAACTGGCCCGGCGCCTGTTGCGCCACCTCGGCACTCCCGTTCGCCGTCGCGATGGTGACGCCGGGCACGACCGAGCGGATCTGTTCGAGGGTCAAGCCGCCTGGCCGGCGCATCACCGGCGGATCGACGGTGAAATCCACGATGGTGGACTCAAGGCCGATGTCAGTCGGCCCCGCGTCGAGGACCAGGTCCACCCGGCCATCGAGGTCAGCCAGCACATGCGCGGCGGTGGTGGGGCTGGGGCGCGAGAAGCGGTTGGCGCTCGGCGCCGCAACCGGCACGCCCGCCATTTCCATCAGCGCGTGCGCCACCGGGTGCGACGGCACGCGCAGCGCCACGCTTGGCAGTCGGGCGGTAACGCTGTCGGGAATCTCCGGCTTCTTCGGCAGGATGACGGTCAGAGGGCCGGGCCAAAACGCCAGGCCGAGCTGTCGCGCCGCCGGTGGAATGTGCGAGGCACACCGCGAGAGCTGGCCAATGTGCGCGATATGCACGATCAGCGGGTCGGTGGCCGGCCGGCCCTTGGCCTCGAAGATGCGCGCCACCGCATGGGGATCAAGCGCGTTGGCTCCCAGGCCGTAGACGGTCTCGGTCGGGAACGCGACCAACTGGCCGCCACGTAGCGCCGCTGCCGCCTCTTCGATCACGGCGGCATCGGGTTGCGCCGCATCCACCTTGAGCACGCGCGTCATGATCGTGGGACCTTCAACACGTCGGTACCGATCAGCAGTTGAATCACCCGACTGTAGCTTCGCACACCTTCTTCGACCCCTTGCGACTTCAGCATCTGATCGTAGGTGGACCACGCGACTCGCTGGACCGGTTGCACCAGGGCCTTCAGCCGTTCGCGAATCGCCGCCTGGTCGCGGCGCGGCCCCTCGGCCAATTCCTGCAACACCAGACGCTCGGTGACGGGTTGCAATTGATTGGCGGCCTCCGACACCAGATCCAGCCACACGCTGTACTCCGCCGCCGGCCCGGCGCGTAGCGCAGCCAGGTAGCCGACAAAGCTCGCGTCGGCCTCCGGCGCGTAGCCGGACAGGTGCGCCCACTCGTGCGCCAGCACCGCGGGACGCTCCGGGCCGGTGAGATCGGGATTGAGCAGCGTCTCCAGGTAGAAAGGCGCGAGCATGCCGCTCACGCCAGTCGCGCGAAAGTACGGCGACAGCCACGACGTCTTGGGCTGCGCCATCGTCGTTGGCCGCCGCCGCCCCAACTCGCGCTCGACCTGATGCAGCGCCTCGATCAGCGACGGTGGTTGATCGTGAATGTCCGGGAAGCCAGCCGCGTGCGCGGCGGCGTAGGTGCGGTTGGCTTCGCGCACGGCATGTTCGGCAAGCTCCCGCACCGCCAGCGGCGTGACGCGCGATGCGTCGTACGGCAACACGGTGTCGAGCGACCCCCGCCCGTAGTTCAGGCCCCACGCCGCGAGGAACCAGAGGTAGACCACCGCGGCGCCGGTCAAGGTGGCGAGTAGCCCACGGCCGATCGGCTTGAAGGACCTCTGCTTGCGTGCCCTGCGCAACCAGAAGACCCATGCTGCGATCGTCACGGCCACCACGAGCGCGAGCGTGAGATCGAACAGCGACAGCGCCACACCATTGGAGAGCGCGGTCAGCCGCGATTGGATAGCGGGATACCAGCCGCGCGCGTAGTAGCGCTCGACCGTGGCCGGCGACGGCGGCACCAGCGCCACAGCCGTCGCGACGCCGATGATCAGACTTTGAAGGGCAGTTTTCGCAGACAAAGTTCAGCCGCAGATTTATACAGATTCTACAGACTACGTTGATGAACCGACCAGAACGGCCTCGTTCGACTCGAACAGCGAGAACGCTTTCACGTTGTAGTCGTCGAGACGGCGTGGTCAGCGTGTGGGACGCGTCGGCGACGCTGCGAAACAGAAGGGCGCGACTTTTGGCCGCGCCTGTAACTTGCTGAATTTGTTGGTCGGGATGCCGAGATTCGAACTCGGGACCTCCTGCACCCCAAGCAGGCGCGCTACCAGGCTACGCTACATCCCGTCCTTGCGACGCTGACGGACTTGCGGGGTTCAATAAGTCTATTTTCTCTTGCCGGCTTTCGCTACTGTCTTCTTCGTCGCCGGCGGCGGTGGCACCAGTTCCAATTCAGCGGCCGCTCCGCCGTGGTCGAGAATCTGCAGAATCGCCTGCAACCCGGACTTCACTTGCGCCAGTCGCACGCGCATGGGGTCGCCGAGCACTTCCTGCGCGAGGATGGCCGCGCCGTTGTCGGTCGCGTGGCCCTCGCCGTCCTCGCTCAGGCGCTTGCGCGCGCCCGACAGGGTCAGCCCCTCGTCAAAGACCAGTTGCTTGATCCGGAGCACCAGTTCGACATCCGAACGGCGATAGAGCCGCGGACCGCCGCCGGCAGGCGCCTCGCCGATTTGCGGAAACTCCGCTTCCCAGGACCGCAGAACGTAGGGCTGAACCTGCACCACTTCGCAGACGTCCGCGGCCTTGAATAGCTCGCGCTTGGGTGCAGCCATCGAGGCAGTGTCCAGCGGGGAGTATAGCACGCGCACTCTAACGGCCCGACCGCCTCGGCCCCGCCTTCGCGCGCGACTTCTTCGACAACTTCGGCGGCGCAGGCTTCCCCTTCGCCTTACCCGCCTTACCCGCCCCACCCGCC
>JAKFYH010000047.1 GCA_021730945.1 Acidobacteriota bacterium
GCCCTACCCGCCCCACCCGCCTCATCCGTGATACAACTCCCGTGCGCCTGTCATGCCACGAGAGCTCCGCCCCCGGCTCGCGGTCGTGCTTGGCTTCGTGTTGGTCGCCCTTGCCTTCACCTGGCCGCTGCCCATTCAACTCGGGACCCATCTCACCGGGGATCCCGGCGGTGATACCAGTGTGTACCTGTGGAACCAGTGGGTGTTCCACCAGGAGGCGATGCGGGGCAACAACCCGTTCGCCACCACGCAGATTCTGTCGCTGACCGACCGCCTCGACCTGTCGCAGCATAACTACACGGTCTTCCCCAATCTGCTGGCGCTGCCGCTGATCTCCCTGGTCGGCGTGGTTGCCGCATTCAACCTGGTCTACCTTGCCATCGGCGTCCTGACTTCGCTTATGACCTACGGGTTGGCCCGGGCCACGACCAGTGCCTCGCGCATCGAAGCCTTCCTTGCCGGTGTGGCGTTTGCCTGGTCGCCGGTGCTGGTCGCCCGTAGTACCGGCCACTTCAGTCTGGCCGCCGCGGCGCCGTTGCCCGCGTTCATCTGGGCGCTGGTTCGAGCCGAACGCAACCGCACGCCCGGCGACGCCGCTCTGGTGGGCTTGTGCATGGCCTGGGCGGCGCTCTGCGACGTGTACTACGGCATCTACTGCGTGATGATCGCCGTGCTGTATCTTGCGACGGTCGCGATCCGCGTGACCCGCGCGCCGGCCCCGGCGGCTCGCCGGCCGTGGGTGTGGTTGCTCGACGTCTTGATCGTGTGCATCGGCGGGCTGGTCGTGGGCCTGGCCATCGGCCGGGGCGGCGACTTCTCCGTGCTGGGGGTCGCCATCCACATGCGCAGCCTGTACACCCCGGTGCTGATCCTGACCGTCCTGGTGGCCGCCCGGTTCGCGGCCTGGTGGCGGCCACGGGTGTCGCGGCGCCCTGACCTGGGTCCGCTGCCGATCAAGGCGCTGCTGGTCGGCGTCCTCGCCTGCGTTGGTCCGCTCTCACCGGTCTTGTACGGAATGGTCGGGCGAATCGCCGATGGCCGGTTTGTGAGCCCGCAGATCTTTTGGCGCAGCAGTCCTCGCGGCGTGGATCTGCTGGCGCTGGTGACGCCCAATCCCAACCACCCCCTGATGCGATTGCTGGTCGGCGATGAGCAGTTGACAGCGCCGACGCGGTTTGTCGAGTACACGGCGTCGCTCAGCCTGGTGGCTCTGCTGGTGGTGCTCGCCGCGGTCGCCTGGGCGAGGTTCCGCCCGCAGGCCGGGTGGGTCGTATTGACGATAGGCTTCGCGCTGCTGGCGCTTGGCCCCTTCGTCTTCGTGGCCGACGCCAACACCCATATTCCCGGGCCGTGGGCGCTGCTGCGCTACCTCACACCTGTGAGCCTCGCCCGCATGCCAACCCGTTTCGCGATCGTCGCGGCCCTCGGACTGGCAGTGTTGCTGGCCGGCGCCCTGGCGGCGATCGGCGAACGGTGGCCGCAGCGGCGGCGCGCGATCACGGCCCTGATCGCGGTGCTGTTGCTCGTCGAATTGTGGCCGGCGCCCCGCACCCTGTACTCCGCGGAGATCTCTCCGGTTTACGACACCATCGCCCAGGACCCGCGGGATGTGCGGGTGCTGACGCTGCCCTTCGGCATTCGCGACGGGGTCTCCTCGCTCGGCAACTTCCGGCCGCGTTCGCAGTTCAACCAGACGCGCCACGGCAAGCGCCTGATCGGCGGCTACCTCTCGCGCATCTCGGCGCGCCGCGCCGAGCAGATGCGCCGCGGATTTCCGACCCTGGCGATTTTGATGAAATTGAGCGAGGAGCAACCACTGAGCGACGAAGACACGGCGGCACTCGCCGAGCGCGGACCGCGGTTTGTGAGCAGCACCGACCTTGGTTATGTCGTCATTGATCGGCGCTTCGTCTCGGAGTCGTCGGCGCACGCAGTCATCGCGGCCTGGAACCTCGAGGAAGTGCAACGCGATCGCCACCTGACGCTCTACCGCCCGGCCGCCAGCCGCCCGTAGGTTTCCGACACGGCCGCCCCGATCCCCACGAGCGCCGCAAGGCGCAAGCCCCACGAGCGCCGCAAGGCGCAAGCCCCACGAGCGCCGCAAGGCGCGATCCCCACGAGCGCCGCAGGCGCGAGCCCCACGCGCCCAGACGTGCGCGCGCCCATCTGATACTCTGTCAGCAATGCGGCGTGGCCCGTTCCTGATCCTGTTTGCGGTGTCCGGCGCCGCGGCCCTCGTTTACGAAGTTGTCTGGACGCGGCTGCTCACGCTGCAGATGGGCCACGGCATCGCCGCGGCCAGCACCGTCCTGGCGGCGTTCATGGGTGGCCTCGCAATCGGCGCGGCGGCCGCCGGCCGGCTGGGCGGACGCCTCAGCCCCCGCCGCGCCCTCGCCGTCTATGCCGGACTTGAACTGGCCATCGGTGCCCTGGCGCTGCTGCTCCCGCTGGCATTGACCTCGGTTCGGCCGCTGCTGGTCAGCGCCTACGCCGACGGCACCGGCGGCGCCACCTTCGCCCTCTTGCGGCTGGCAACCAGTGTGCTGTTGTTGGCGGTCCCGGCCGCGGCCATGGGCGCCACCTTTCCGATCGCCTCGCGATGGATGGTCCGCACGGCGGCCAGCGCCGCGCAGGAGGCCGGCGGCTTGTACGCCGCCAATACTCTTGGCGCGGCCGGCGGCGCCGTACTGGCGGGATTCGTCCTGATCCCCTGGCTCGGTCTGAGCGGGTCGACGTGGGTCGGGGTGGCCTTGAACATCCTGGCCGCAGCCGGCGCCACGGCGATTGCGCGCCTGCCGGCCACCGACTCGGTTGAAGCCGCCAACCCTGGGGCCTCGCGCCCGTCGAAAGCGGCCAGGCGTGCCGCTGTGGCCGGCGAACCGCCGGCCATGGGCCGGCCCTGGCTGGCGGCGCTGGCTCTGGGCGCTTCCGGCTTCGCCTCACTCACGCTGCAAGTGGTCTGGACCAGGCTGCTCGTGCAGATCCTCGGCCCAACGACATATGCCTTCAGCCTGGTCGTGGCCATCTTCATCGTCGGTCTCGCCGGCGGGTCGGCGATCGGTGCCTGGATGGTGGCACGAACGCGCAGTGCCGGTGCGGGCCTGGCCACCTGCATGTTGCTTAGTGTGGGGCTCTCGCTGGTGGCGGCTTCAGCCGTGGATTGGGCGCTGCTGACGCTGGCGGGAATTGTGGCGCGCCCGGACGTGCTGTTTACCGAGGTGTTGGCCCGCGAGGCCCTCCTGGTCACGGCGCTGCTGCTGCCGATGACCCTGGCATTCGGCGCCGCGTTTCCGTTCGCCGTGGCGGTGGCGACCGGGCGCGAAGAGTCGGTGATCGAGAACATTGGCCGCATCTACGCCGTGAACACGGTTGGGGCCATTGCAGGCGCGCTGCTGGCTGGGTTCGTGCTGGTGCCGCAGGTCGGCCTGCATCTCACCATTCGCCTGGTGGCCGTGCTGGTTGGTCTCAGTGCCACTGCAGTCCTCGTGCGCGCCGGTCAGGGGCGCGGCCGCCTCGCCGCCATCGCCCTCGCGGCGGCGATGATCGCTGGGGCCTGGGCGTTGCCGCAGTGGGATCCGCTCCTGCTGTCGAGCGGCGCCTACAAGTACGCCGCGGCCCAGCGCGGCCCGAGTCTTGAAACGGCTCTGGCCGCCGGCGAACTGCTGTCATACCGCGAGGGAGCGGCGGGCACCGTCGCCGTTCGGCGGCTGGCCGGCACCGTCTCACTCGCAATCGACGGCAAGGTCGATGCCTCAAATGCCGGCGACATGCTGACGCAGCGGCTGCTCGCGCACGTCCCGCTGTTGCTGCACCCGGCCCCACGGCGCGTGGCCATTCTCGGACTGGGCAGCGGCGTCACGCTGGGCTCGGCACTGACGCATCCGATCGAGTCGGCCACCGTGCTCGAGATTTCTCCAGAGGTCGTCGATGCCTCGCGGTTCTTCGCGGCCGAGAATCACCAGGCGCTGGCCGACCCGCGCACGCGGCTGATTATCGGCGACGGCCGCACCCACTTGATGCTTGGCCGCGAGACCTACGACGTGATCGTCTCGGAACCGTCGAATCCGTGGATGGCCGGCATCGCGTCGCTCTTCACGCAGGAATTCTTCGCCGGCGCCAAGGCGCGACTGGCGCCCGGCGGCGTGCTGTGCCAGTGGGCGCACACCTACGACATCAGCAGCGACGACCTCCGATCGATCGTCGCGACGTTTCTGACGGCGTTTCCCGACGGTTCGATGTGGTTGGTGGGCGACGCCGATGTCCTCCTGATCGGATCGGCGGCACCGGTGGACGACCGTGTCGGCGGCATCGCCGCCGCCTGGCAACGTCCCGGCGTGGCGGCCGACCTCGCCTCGGTCGGCGCACTGGATGCCTACGCCGTCACGTCGCTGTTCATCGCACAGGGCCCGGCCTTGCAGGCGTGGGCGGCCGGTGCGCCGCTGCAGACCGACGACCGGTCGCAGATCGAGTTTTCCGGACCGCGCAATATCTTCGGCCCCTCGCGCGAGGACATTGCCGCGTTGCTGCGAGACCTGTCGTCCCGCAGTCCCAAGCCGCCAGCCGTGACGGCCGCCACCAGCGCCGCGACCGCGGTCAGCCGGCGCGATCGCGGACTGATGTTCCTGAAGTCCGACGCCTACCGGCCGGCCTACGACGACTTCGTCGAGGCGCTCAGCCTGGAACCCACCGATCCGGCCTCGCTGGACGGCCTGATCCGTGCCGCTGCCGCCGTGACCCGCATCGACGAAGCGCGAGCGCTCTTAACCCGCCTGGCCTCGTCGCCGGCCAACGGCGAGGCCAAGCTCGCCTTGTCCAAAGTTCTCGCCTCCCAGGGCGCCATAGACGAGGCGGTCCGGATTCCGCTCAGCGTGTTGCAGTCGGCACCAGGCAACGTCCGGGCGCTCGAACAACTGGCGTCGATCCTGTCCGACGTCGGCGACGCCGAACGGCTGGAACCGGTGGTCGCACGCCTGGTGGCGGATGCCCCGAAGAACACGTGGGCGCACTATTACGCCGGCTCGCTCTTCTTCATGCAGAACCGGCTCGACCTGGCCGTGCAGGCGGCTCGCAGTGCGGTGACGCTCGACCCGGCCAACGCCAAGGCGCACAACCTGCTGGGGGCGTGCCTGGCGAGCATGGGCCAGGCCGATGCCGCCCGGGCGGCGTTCCAAACCTCGATCACAGCTGACCCGCGGGAGTCGGGTACCTATACCAACCTGGCCACGCTCGAGCTTCAAGCCGGCCGCCCCGACCTGGCGCGGCAATACTTCGCCGAAGCGCTGACCGTCGATCCCCTCTCGCAGTCCGCGCGCGACGGACTCGCGTCATTGCGCGCGCCCCGTTAGGGTGTTGCACCCGCATCCAATTGCCTGAAGTTTGATCCAACTGCGCCGACCGCGTGAGCGCGCCGGCCGGTCGCTGTGTGAGAACGACCTACGCAGTGTGTAAGAACTGACACGCTTCAGCACACGCGACGATCCTGTCACGCCGCCGCCCGAGGGGGAACACACCCACCGCACTTCGGCATGAGCTTTGCTAGCTGTCGGTTACGGGGGGAGCAATTCGATGAGCGTCGTTCGTATTCTGGGGTTTTCGACGCTGTCGTGCGGGTGTGTCGTCGGTCGCTACCGAGACGTCGCCAGCACGCGCGAGGTCAGCTACGTGGAAGAGAAGGGTGTCGGCTGTGACAGCCATGCCCACCGCCGCAACCACACGGTTTCGGCCGAGCGCGAGCGGTTTGCCGCCGTTGCCGGTACCACGCTGACCGCCCGGGCCTCGTAAAGGCCCCGGCAAGACCAAGCCGTCTGGCGCCGGCCGGACGCCATGCCTGTTGCCCAGCCGTCCGCATTCGACGGATGGCCAGGAAAGGCCACGGTACAATCGTACCGACGTGCCTGCTCGCCTCCCCACTCCCTTTGCCGACCTGCGCCGTGGACGCCAGCGGCTGCGCTTCTACCACGGTGACGCGCTCGACATCCTCGGCCGGCTCGCCCCTGCCTCGGTCGACGCGGTGGTCACCTCGCCACCCTACAACCTGGGGATCCGCTATCGCAGCTACGACGATGGCCTGCCGCGGGCGGCATATTTGGAGTGGACCGGCTCGTGGATTGCCGCGGTCAAGCGGGTGCTGGCCCGGCAGGGGTCGCTGTTTCTGAACGTCGGTGCCAAGCCGAAGGACCCCTGGACGGCGCTCGACGTCGCCCAGGCGGTGCGGCCCTACCTCGAACTGCAGAACATCCTGCACTGGGTGAAGTCGATCGCGATCGAGAAGTCGCTCGCGGGCGCCCGCGCCGGCCTGGCCGGCGACCTTGCCGTCGGTCACTACAAGCCCATTAACAGCGACCGCTTCCTGAACGACTGCCACGAGTTCGTGTTCCACTTCAGCCCGACCGGTCACACCCCTCTTGACCGCCGCGCGGTCGGCGTCAAGTATCAGGACCCCTCGAACGTGACCCGCTGGCAGGGTGCCGGGTCGGGCCTGCGCTGCCGTGGCAACACCTGGTTCCTGCCCTACGACACCATTCAGAGCCGGGACAAGGAGCGTCCCCACCCGGCCACCTTTCCGTGGCGCTTGCCGGCGTACTGCCTGAAGCTGCATGGGCTGCCCCGAATCGGCCTGGCCGTGGACCCTTTCCTCGGCCTTGGCAGCAGTGCGGTGGCGTGCGCGGAGCTCGGGGTGAATTTTGCCGGCGTCGAGCTCGACGAGCACTACCTGGCGGAGGCGGTGGCCCGGACGCGCGCGGCGCTCAAGAAGCCCTCACCATAGTTCTCCTTGAATCCATCTCTCTCGCAGATGTATGCTCTCATGCAATCCGGGAGGGTTTGGTGGACCTTCGACAACTAGAAATCATAAGAGCGATCGCCGAAACAGGTTCGTTCACGGCCGCCGGCCACAAGCTGCACGTCTCGCAGTCGGCCATCAGCCGTCAGATCCTGCTGCTCGAAGACGAGTTGAAAGAGCCGGTGTTTCTCCGCGTCGGGCGCCGCATTCGCATTACCCCGGCCGGCGAGGCACTGCTCCAGCTCAGCCATCGGGTGTTCCAGGACCTGAAGGACACGACCGCGGGCATTACCGACAGCCAGGAATCGCTGCGCGGCACGGTGCGGCTGCTGGGCGGCATGACGGTGTGCCTCTATGTCTTTCCGCCGCTGCTGACCGAGCTCAAGCGTCAGCACCCCGAGATCGAACTCAAGTTGATGTCGGGCAGTTCCGAACAGTGCCTGGCGCGCCTGCGATCGGGCGCCGGCGATCTGGCGCTGTTGACGCTTCCCGTCGAGCAGCCGGACCTGGTGACGGTTCCGGTGTTGCAGGAAGAGCTGCTGGTGGTGACGGCGGCGAAACATCCCCTGTCGCGCAAGAAGAAGGTGCTGCCACAGGATCTGGTGCGCCAGCCCTTCGTCTTGTTCGAGCCCGGCTCCAACACCCGCCGGGCCGTCGACGAGTTTTTCGCGGCCGCTCGGATCGAACCGCAAATCGTCATGGAGACCGAAAACGTCGAGATCATCAAGGCGCTGGTCCGCAACGGCCTCGGCATGACGATCATCCCCTACCAGGCGGTGGCCCGCGACGTGACCAGCGGTCAGATGCACTGCGCCCGCATCGAGGGGCGCTCGCTGGTGCGGGAAACCGGCTGGGTCTACCCGAAGATGAGCCGGACGCCGCGCGCGGTGCAGGAAGTGATCAAGGCGTTCGAGCGCGTCCGGCCCAAGCTGAAGCTGGCGCCCTGAGGCGGGCCGGCGGCAAGTCTCCCAGACATGATCGAATCGGATGAATCCGATTCGATCATTGTATTTTTGGGAATGTCAGTTCTCGCTAGGATCGACCTATCCGTCCCTGAAGCGAGGCCTGCATGGAAATCAGCCGTGAACGTGTGATCTCAATTGTCCTGAACGAACAGGAGTGGCAGAACCTGGTCCGCCGCCATCCCCAGCCCGTGGCCTGGCTGCGCGAACGCATCCAGGAGACCATCGGCACCGACCCCGTTATTGCGCCTTCGGCGGCTGGCGCAGCGAGTATGACGTCCGCGACCACACGCTGACGCCCGGCTTGTTCACCAGCTTGACCTCAATCTTGCGCGTGCGCTTGAGCGGATCGGGGTTGGAGGACGAGTAGCCCAGCACGTAGTAGTCGCTGGTTTCCGCGTCGATGCGCTTGAGCGCCTTCTCGAAGTTGTTCTGGTTCACCACGGCAATGCCGCCGGTTTCCTCGGCCAGCACGCGCAGGCTGTCCTGCGACTTGCGCACGTACTCGCCAAACTCCACCGGGTCGAGCTGCTCGTCGAGGTCGGTCCCCGCCACCAGGCCGCGCGGATCGATCGTGTAGAGCGTGGCGTTGGCGCGGTTGGCGGTGCGCGTCACCTCCGCCAGCTCGCGCGCCAGGTCGGCGTCGGCGAACTGCTGGCCGCTGAACTGCCCCTGCTGCTCCCGGCCTTCCTCGCGGGTCTGGCCGAAGCGGCCGCCAAACACCGGGTCTTCACCCAGCCGCGATTCGGCGAAGGGATTGAAGTCGTAGCCGTTGCTGACCCAAATCACCGCCTTGCGGCGATTGTTGATCTTCTCCATCTGCGACAGCATGTCGTAGGCGGTGGAGAACGCGACGTGGGCGCGGTAGCGCACTTCGCTCGGGCCATCCGATCCCTCGGCACCCTGGATGATGTCGGACGGCTTCAAACCGCTGCCGGTAATCTTCTTGATCGACTCGTCCAGGACCTTGCGGTCGTAGGTGGGATCGATCGCCAGTGACGAAGGGCCGGTCGACACGATCGAGAACATGTCACCCTCGTGCACCAGTTCGCGCGAGATCTTCTTGAACAGGTCGCGGATGCGGCCGGTGTTGCGGAAGTCCAGGTGCAGGTCGTCCACGATAATCAGGAAGATGCGCCCGGCGGTGTCGTTGCGCGGCCGCGACGGCGGCAGGATGATGCCTTCCTGCGCCGCCGGCGCCGGCGGCGCGGCCAGGTTATGGACCCGGCCGCCATGCACCAGGGTCAGGCCGGTGATCTCCTGCTTCACGCCGTCTTCGAAAATCTCGAAGTCGCCCCGGGTCAGGTCGGCCACGAACTGATCCTGCGAGTTGCGCACGATCGCATCGGTCGTGACGTAATCGATGGCGACGCGAAACTGCGGCTGGCCGGCCGGCGCCGGCTGCGGCGCCTGGGCGCCAAGCGCCGTCGTCAGCGCCACGGTGGCAAGGGCGGCCAGGCGGTAGCTTGCGGTCTTCATGTTGACAGTATAAGACGGGATTGGGGCTGGTGTGGCCGGGGCGGGCTGGTGGGCCGGGTGGGAAAATCGCCCAACCCACCTGACCCGCCCCACCTGCCCTACAATTCCTCTTATGCGCATCGCCATTGGCGCCGATCACGCCGGTTTCGAAATGAAACGTGACCTGGCGGGCTTTCTCGCCCAGGCCGGACACGAAGTGACTGACCTTGGAACCCACACGACCGCGCCGGTCGACTACCCCGATATTGCTGAGGCGGTGGCCCAGGCCATCCGCAACGGGCAGGCCGATCGCGGCGTGTTGCTCTGCGGCAGCGGCGCCGGCGCGGCGGTCGCCGCGTGCAAGTTCCCCGGCGTCCGGGCCGCCGTGTGCCACGACGCTTACTCGGCGCGGCAGGCGGTCGAGCATGACGATCTGAACGTCCTCTGCCTGGGATCGCGGGTGATTGGTCCGGCCCTGGCCCGCGTCCTCGCCGAAGCCTTCCTGGCCGCAAGTTTTTCGAGTGACGAACGGCACCTGCGGCGCCTCGCGAAGATCGATGCGATCGAGTCCCGCTATTCGCGGGAAGGCTAGCCGAGCAATTCCTGGCGTAACGATTCGAAGAGGCCGTCAGCGCGCCGCACGCCCTCGAGGATGGCTTCCGGCGTCAACCACGAGTCCGGGTCGAGCGGTTCGGCGCGCGTCATCCAGTGCTCGCGATCGATGCCATCGGCGTGACGCTCGTGAATTCGCGCCGAGAGCTCGGAATAGCGCGCCCGCAGCCGAGTGGCAATCTCCCGCCCCACCAGTTCTTCGAGCAGGCCATGCACATGGCGCGGCGCCGGTGGCGCGTCTTCATCAGCGCTAAAGTCGTTGGCGATCGCTTCGACCACCAGCGGCTCGGCACGATCCTCGGGTGACTCGGTGGTCGCGGCATCCACCGGCGCGATGGGTGCCGGCGGCGCCGCCTCGGCCCGCGGCGGCCTGGACTGCGAGTCGCGCGGCCGCTGCCGGCGGCCTTCCGGCTGGCGCGGCCGGGCCGGGGCCTCGTCTTCCGGCGTCATCACCTCGCTCAGCGCGAGAATGGCCGGCCAGTCGAAATCAATTTCCGGATGCTGGTCTTCGATGGTCCGGATGGCCTCTTCGTCAAGCGCCGAGCGGCCAAGGATGATGCTGGGAGCGGTCCGATACCAATAGAGCAGCTTGGGCCGATCACCCGGGCGGTCGGCATGCAGCAGGTAGGTATTCTCGGTACCGCGACGGTCGCGGGTCAGTCGCAGAAATGGCACGAACCCACCTCTAGCGCCGCTTCTTGGCCGGCTTGGCGGGCTTGGCCGGCTTGCCCTTCTTGGCGGCCTTGGCCGGCTTGGCCTTGGCGGCGGGCTTCGGCTTGCTCTTCGCCTTCGCTGCCGGCTTGGCGGCCTTGGCGGCCGGCTTGGCTTTCGCGGCCGGCTTGGACTTGGCCACCGGCTTAACCGCGGCTTTGGCCGCGGGCTTGGCCTTGATCACGGGTTTGGACGGTGAGCTGACCTTGACGACCGGCGCGTCAGGCGACCGGTAGATCATCGTGAATCGCACCTGATCGTAGGTCGTGTGAAACGTCCAGAGCTCGGCGATGGGAATGCTGTACTCGGCACACAGCCGGCGGGCGGTATCCACCGACGTCGGCGGCACGTATAAGTGCAATGGCACCTTCAACTTACAAAAGACGCCCCATTCGGCCCGCGCCTCGAGCGCGTTCACCGATTCGCCGGTCTCCACTTCAATGGTCCCCAGCAGCTTCTTGCCACCCTCGGTCAACAGCAGCAGGTCTGGATAGACCACAAGCTCGCCAACCGTCACCGACTGGTTCAGCTCGTTGCCGGGGTTCATGATGACTTCGTTCTTACGCTTGTAGCGGGCCTGCAGCAGGCGAATAACCCGATCGTGCTCGAGTTGCTCGCGCACCGGGCGAGTGAGAATCGGGCTCACTGGTGGACCGTCCGTTCGGTATGGAAAGGGGCCGTGCTTCGCAAAAGTCACGGCACTATAACACGCGGCCCCGGCGGCCCGGCTAGAATGGACGGATGTTCCTTCACGGAATTGCGTTTCTCGTCGCACCGGCCACAGCCGGGACCGGCAGGGCCCGGTCCACCTGGCCCCCCGCCCCGGCCCCGCTTCCGACCGGTGTCAGGCCATGAGGGCCGTGCATCTGATCGGCGTACCGCTCGACCTGGGCGGCAACCGGCGTGGCACCGACATGGGACCGTCGGCGTTTCGCATTGCCGGCCTGCGCGAGCAGCTGGCGGCGCTGGGGTTGGCGGTGACCGACAAGGGCGACGTCCCGTCGCCGATTCCAGAACGCAAGGGCCCCGGCGACCCCAGCAAGCGCTACGTCAAGGAGATCGCGCGGGTGTGCCAACGCCTCTTCCAGATGTCGCTGGCCTCGCTCGAGGATGGCGCCACGCCGATTGCCCTGGGGGGCGACCACAGCCTGGCGGCCGGCTCGGTGGCGGCGGCGGCGGTTCACGCCCGGCGCCGGAACAAGCCACTCGGCCTGATCTGGGTGGATGCGCACGGCGACATGAACAGTCCGGCATCCACCGGTTCGGGCAATGTCCACGGCATGCCGCTGGCCGCGCTGCTGGGCGGCGCGCCATCCGAGCTGGCGCATTTTGCCGGTGACGCCCCGGCCGTCCAGGCCCGGCACACAGTGCTGGTGGGGATTCGCAACCTCGACGATCGCGAAAAAGAGATCGTGCGCGCGGCCAAGGTACACGTCTTCACCATGAAGGAGATCGATCGGCTGGGCATTGCCGAGGTCATGGAGCGCGCCATCGCGATCGCATCACGGGGGACCGGCGGCTTTCACGTCTCGTACGACCTCGATGCCTGCGACCCCACGGTGGCGCCTGGCGTCGGCACGCCGGTCAAAGGCGGCCTCAGCTACCGCGAGGCGCACGTGGTGATGGAGATGATCGCCGAGTCGGGCCGGTTGACCTCGTTCGACCTGGTCGAAGTCAATCCCGCGCTCGACGTGCGCAACACCACAGCCGAATTCGCCACCGAACTGGCGTTGTCGGCGCTCGGCAAGAGAATCTTGTAACGGAGCTGTTCTAGGAGGCGGCGATGCGGCCGAAGCCGCTCTGGTTGCCCTTCGACTCCTCGAGCATGTCTTCGAGGGTGTCCATGAGCATGACCAGCGAGTAGGGCTTTTCGACCAGCCGGGTGTTGGGGCGGAGCGTTTCGAGGTCGGCCGATTCCGAGCGCAGGCCTGAGAAGATGATTACCGGCACGCCGGCCGGGAGCGACACCACCACTTCTCGACCGGAACCGCGCCGCAGGCGAAGATCGACAATGGCAGCGGCCGGCCGATGGGTCTTGATCGCGTCGAGGCCCTCGTCTGCTGTTTCGGCGGTCACAACGGTGTACTGCCGCATCTGCAGGAACTTGACGAGCGGCTGGCGGACGGCGCTGTCGTCCTCGACCACCAAGACCACGGGCGACACTTCTCTAACCACGGCGGAATTATCGTTCTATAGCCAAGGGAACGCCAGAGGGTAGTGGTAGGACATCGCAGTCCGGAATGTGCGTTTAACGGACTGAGGCGACATGGCGCCGGTATTCAGCGCCGCGCGCGAATCTGTTTCTCATGATGACGGGTGTGAATCAGATGAAACCGCATCCACTGGTCGACGGTGAATGCGCCCAGGATCGGGTGGTCCAGCATCCGGCCGGTGCCAAGCGCCGCCCGCGTGCGAACCGCCGCATCGTCCAACCACTGCAGATCGCGGGTAACTGCGGCGAGGACCGCGGGCAACGCGACGCCGCCGATCGGCACGATGTGCTTCGGTGCCGTGCGTCCTTCGGGAAAGCGGCCCAGGTTCACGACGACAAAGGTCTGGATGACTTGCTTGACGCTGGGAGTGGTCGCCAGTGGCGCGCCCTTTTCGAGGCAGCGTTCGAACCCCTTCGCGGTCCCGGAGTAGGCGCGCTGCAAGTGTTCGACGATTTCCACCACCGACCAGCGATCGCCGTGACGCCTGGCCGCTGATTCCTCGGAAACACCATCGGTCGCGTCCCGGATCACCGCGAGGCACCTATCCAGGTAGGGGCTGACCATTCCCCAAGTGTACAATGGGAGATTCGGGCCGGTAGCTCAGTGGTAGAGCATCTGACTTTTAATCAGGTGGTCGTGGGTTCGATCCCCACCCGGCCCACCAGCGTCAGCACTGGGCGGCACCCTGTCCGGGGGCGCGTGTTACACCTGCCGAATTAATCCAAAGGTCACTCCCGCCGGGTCGCGCAACACTGCCATGGTGTCGCCATCGGGCAGCGTGGTCGCGGGGACGACGACTTGAGCGCCGAGGGTGACGGCCTGGGCCACTGATTGCTCGACGTCGGGCACACCAATGAACAACTGAACGAAGCTCGGCGCGTCCGGCGGCGCCGGCCAGAGGCCGCCAGGGAGACCGCCGCCGGTCCCAACCTGCCGGTAGCCCATGGCGTTTTTCGCGGTGACCGTCCAGCCAAATAGCGACTTATAGAACGCCGCGACCTCATCCGGCCGGTTCGAAACGATTTGCCACTGCGTGACGGGAGCGACCATGTTTCTGTTCTCCTGGTTGGGTGAGCTGCCATTGCTGCGTGGACGGCATGCGCAGCCGGGCGGCGCACAACAGTGAGTGGATGGCGATGTTGACCCGATCGACGGGAATGCCGGCGATGGTGGCCAGCCAGCGCGAGTTGGGCCGAAACGATGCGCGGCCGATGCCGGAGACCACGGCGGCGGCGTCCTCGCGCGCGACCATGGCCGCGATCTCCGATTGCGAGAGACCCAGTCGCGGCCCGAGCGACTTAATGGTTCGCTCCTGCACGGGCCGCGTGCCGGCCAATAGCCGCGAGACGGTGGCGTGACTCACCGCCAAGGTTCGCGCGAAACCGCGGCGTGAATATCGAGGGTTCTTGAGCCGTCGGCGGTCGAGTTCAGCGGCGAGCGCTTCGCGGAATCGCACGCCGCATCGTAACGCGGTCGCGCACCGCGCGGTGGCGGAGCCAAGGCGAAACTGGTGCAACCCCTACCCGCCGGCCGACCCAGGAGGGCTATGCTATAATTCGTTGTTTCTCACCACGCGTCCCCGTCGTCCAGAGGCCTAGGACGTGGCCCTTTCAAGGCTAAAACACGGGTTCGAATCCCGTCGGGGACGCCATCCCTTCCTGGTCTATACCGGAGACATGGGTAACAGCTCATTCCGGAGACATGGGTAACACTTTCGGCCGAAACGGGTTCTCGATCGGCTCCAGACGGCACGTCTCGTCATCAAAATACCCCAAGTCGTAGTCCATAAAGCTGACGAGCCAGATGTGCTCGCTGACCTGGGCCACGCCGACCTTCTGGCCGGCAACGACCGTACTTAAATTCACTTTTCGCTTCTCGTAGCAGATGCGTCCGCACGTGGTGACGATGGCCGTCCAGTCGTGCAGGGGATACTCGAGCTCCACGAGCCCCGCATACGGGCGCGACGACGGTCGGTAGTCGTCCGCCGGCACGCGCATGTCCAAGGCGTGATGTGGGCGCTCGTCGTTGTAGCGCGCAAGGAAGGTGTCGAAGCGCGCTTGCTGCTGCAGGAAATTGGGCGAGGCTCGGGGCCTCCTTCGTCGAGGTGAGCGCCTCGCAGCGCAGCAAATAGCGCGACGCGAAATCGGTAATCGTCAGCGGAAAACAGTACCGCCGATCGGTGAGCATGAATTCGCCTTTGAAATCCGCGCACCACAGCTCATTGGGCTGCAGGGGCCGCGAGAGTGCGGTACCGCGTGCCGATACGGCCGCCGACTCCGATCGGTCAGTCCCAGCGCGCCGTGCTCCTGATACCGCTCGAAAATCTTGTAGCCGGTCTTCCGGGAAATCCCGAATTCCTTGCACAACCCGGCCATTTGCTCGCCGTCTAACAGCCGGGCCACGAACCGAAGACGTTCATCCTCCACCTGACACTCCTTCCACGGCATTGCCGGCCCCCTTTCCAGGGGCGAAGTGTCACCTATGTCTCCGGAATGAAGTGTTACCTGTGTCTCGGGTTACTCACCTGAGCACACTTGGCCGGCGCTAAGTATCTGAAAAGCGGTGCGGTTACGGCGGTTCGATTAAACCGTTCTCCGTCGCACGCGAGCCCCTCCGGGAAGAACAGCTGCTGCTGCAGCCGCTGCTTGTAGTCGAGCGACGCCTGCACCCAGAGGTGCGCTGGAAGCGAACCGGCCGCGACGACGAGCCGGTCAACCTGCCAGAGCCTTGAACGGGTTGCGGATGGTCAACCGCTCGTCGATGATCTGGCCATCTTGGAGATCCTCCGTGTAGAGCGTTTCGCAGTCCGCCGCGAGCGCAGACGCGACGACCAGGGCGTCGTACATGTGGAAGCCATGCGTTCGCGCGATCTGGACCGCCGCGTCGTGCGTGTCGATCGAGACGGGCCGCAGTGACGGGCACAGGACGCGGACCGCATTGAGCACCTCGGTGATGTCGTCCCACGACATGCCGAGCTTCCGCCGCGCCGTGGCCGCGAACTCGTTGAAGACCTGCACGCTGACGACGCCACCCGCCGCCAGAAGGGCTTCGGCGATCTCCGACCGCGCGTCGCCCTTCGCCACCGCGTAGATCAGGACGTTGGTGTCGAGAAAGGGACTAACGGGCATTGGCATCGTCGCGGTCAAAGACGAAACCCGAGGGAAGAGGCCGACGGAGCTTTCGCAGCGTGTCGAGTGCGACCTGACGACTCCGGTCTCGCCGGACCTCAAACGTCCTCACGTCGGCTATCCGAATCTCGATCTGGTCGCCTTCCTTCAGTTCGAGCGCCTCGACGACAGCGGCTGGAAGCCGAACAGCCAAGCTGTTGCCCCACTTCGCGACCTGCATGCTTGCACCTCCGTGATATACAAACGCCATTGTATATCAACCGATGGTCTTCGGGAGTGTCCGCGCGCCTCCGGACGTGTCATGCCAGCCGCCGCGGAGCCTCGACCTGCCGCAACCACCCATCCAGCTGATTCCAACTCGCGAAAATCGGGGATGCCATCCCTTCTTTGGTCCATTCCGGAGACATGGGTGACACTCTGGCTAAACAGAGTCTCGTGTGGGCTCACGTCACCCTTTCGGCAAACACAGGCTCGAAGTCGACCGCGCGGAAGCCGTCGGGAAACGCTCCCTCCCGCATCAGGTGCGCCGCTACCCGCCCAATCCCGTCAGAGCACATCGCCGACCAGCCGTTGCCAATCGCGACATAGAGGTCCTTATCGACCTGGCCAATGTAGGGATTGCCGTGCGAGGCCGTCCGCGTGAGAATGCACCGCTTGGTGAGGAACCCGTCGAACCTCGCATGGGGCATGATGGTCGCCAGCGCCTCGCGCATCTTCTCCAGGTGAGCGTCACTGTCGCCGCTGCGAAACCACTCCTGAATGTGGCTCAGTTCATGCTCGAAGTAGCGGTCCTCAGGCAGGTTGCATCCCATCTTCAGGTAGAAATGCCCGTCGGGATACCGCACGGGTGCCACCGCGTAGATCCCTTCCAAGGCCGGGACGTCAATGTCGTACAGCAGCGACGGCATCGACTCGAGCCGCCGCGCCTCCTCGCGGCTCACCCGCGCCAGTAACACCGTTTCACTCTTGATCGTCAGCGCCAGCCGACGCCGGGTGAGGCCGGAGGTGCGCGAAAAGGCTCCCATCGAGAGCAGCACTTTGCGCCCATGAAATGCCTTCCCCTCGCGAGTGTGCACTTCAATGCCGGCGGCCCGGTGCACCAGTCGCTCGACCACGTCCCGCACGACCAGTCCACCGCCCCGTTCCACAATCCGCAACTGCGCCTTCACCAACCGCCGCGGATCGATGTGCCCGGAGGGAGTCGCCTCGTAGAGACCACGGGATGCCGCCGGGAACCTCATCTCCGGAAACGCGGTGGCCAGCGCGCGCGCCTCCTGATAGACCTCAACGTCGACGCCGAAGCGGGCGGCCCGCCCCGGCGCCTCGTCCAGGTACGGGTTGCGCCCCACCGGATCGACGTAGAGGCACCCGGCACCGCCGTGAAACGGGATCCCGCTCTCCTGCTGCAACCAGTCGTAGTGCTCGAGGGCGAGCAGATTCAGCCGGGTCATCGCATCGTTGTGGCCCACCCGCCGCTGCACACGACCGGAATCGTAGTGACTGGCAAAGACCACGGCGGAGCCGGCATCGGCCGGCTCGTCTGGTCCGACAAGGGCCACCAATTCTCCCGCCCGGCCCAGGTGTTGGGCGGCGGCGGAGCCGATGAGGCCGCCGCCAATGATGACCGTATCGAACTGCACGACGCGGTATTCTACTTGCCTCCGACGCATGAAAAGACCGCTCAGAAGACCCGCCGACGAACCGATCCCGGCCGTGCGGGTGAAGAACTACATCACCCCCAGTGGCCTGCAGCGGCTCAAGGACGAGCACACGTTTCTGCTCAACCGGGAACGGCCGGCGGTGACCAGGGTGGTGACCTGGGCGGCCAGCAACGGCGATCGCAGCGAGAACGCCGACTACCAGTACGCCAAGCGCCGCTTGCGCCAGATCGATAACCGGATTCGCTTTCTCGCCAAGCGCATCGATGCGGCGGAGGTCGTGGATCCGGAGATGCCACGCACCGGGCGCGCGGCAGCCCACATTTTTTTCGGCGCCACCGTGCGCTACGCCGATGCCACCGGCCACGAGCGCGAGGTAAGCATCGTCGGGGCCGACGAAGTCGACCTTGAGCGCAGTCACATTAGCTGGGTGTCGCCACTGGCGCGGGCCTTGATGAAGGCCGGCGCCGGCGACCGTGTCGTCCTGCGCGCGCCTGGCGGCAGCGATCGCCTGGAGATACTCGAGGTGCGCTACGAACGGATCGGGGTCGCGGCGTTTTGCGAGCCCCCTGGCGCCGAGTCAGCGAGAACGCCCCGGGCCGCCTCGACGGAGTGAGGGCGGTGGCGCCCTACGGCGCCGCCCACAACTCGGCGAATGGCTTCGGGTCGCAGACGACGCGGATTGACGTGATCTTGTCGTCGCTGAGCTTGAACCACCCCGCGACCAGCGTCACATCGCCACGCCTGGTGTGCGCGTCATAGAGCAGGCACACGTCGGGGCCGTCGGCGAACAACTTATGGACGTCGGCCTTGACGATGAAGCCGCGGACCTTCCTGAGGGCTTCGAGGTAGCGGTCGGGGTCGTCGAACTGCCCGAACCAGCCGACAAACGAGAACGGCCCGCCGAGGCACTGGCGCGCCGACGGAAAATCCTCGCGGTGCAACGCGCCGAGGAACGCCTGAACGGTCTCGACCGGCCGCGCCACGTCAGGTTGCCGAACCCTGCACGAACTTGGTGTCGATGTTGGCCCGCTTCAGCAGGCCCTCGAAGCCGGCCTTGTCGACCGCCTTCAGGTAGGCCTCCTGGGGCTCGACCAGCTTCTTCGACACCAGGTCCATCAGCGCGTCGTTGAGCGCCACCATGCCCTGGGCGCGGCCCACCTGCATCATCGACGGAATCTGGAACGTCTTCGCCTCGCGGATCAGGTTGCTGATGGCGCTGTTAATCAGCAGCACCTCGAGCGCGGCGACGCGGCCGCCGCCGATCTTGCGGCACAGGTTCTGCGCGATCACGCCCTTCAGCGACTCCGACAGCATGATGCGGATCTGCGCCTGCTGCTCCTGCGGGAACTGATCGATCACGCGGTCCACGGTCGAGGCCGCGGTGGTCGTGTGCAGCGTGCCGAACACCAGGTGGCCGGTCTCCGCCGTCTCGATGGCAATCGCCACCGTCTCGAGATCGCGCAACTCCCCCACCAGGATGATGTCGGGATCCTCGCGCATGGCCGCCCGCAGCGCGGCCTTGAACCCGCCGGTGTGGGTGCCCACTTCACGCTGGTTGATCAGGCAGCTCTGGTTCTCGTGCACGAACTCGATCGGGTCCTCGATCGTGATGATGTGATCGGTGCGCGTCTTGTTGATGTAGTCGATCATCGCGCACAGCGTCGTCGACTTGCCCGACCCGGTCGGGCCGGTCACCAGCACCAGCCCCTTGGTCAGCCGGCACAACTGCAGGATGTGCGGCGACAACCCGAGCTGCTCGGCCGTGAGGATCTGGGCGGGGATGACGCGGAACACGGCACCGGGCCCCTTGCGATCCATGAACATGTTGGCGCGGAAGCGCGCCAGGCCCTTGATCTCGTAGGCGAAGTCGGTGTCGTGGCGACCGTCGAATTCTTCCTTGTTCACCGCCGGCATGATCGGCTGCAGCAGCGCCATCACATCGTCGGGCGCCATCGGTCCGAGACCCGGGTCGAGCGGCTTCATGTGCCCGTCCTTGCGGATGAGCGGCGGCATCGTCGACGACAGGTGCAGGTCGGATGACTTGCTGTCGACCATCAGCCGGAACAAGGTATCGATCGCATTGACGCCATCGGCACCCGGCGTGGTTACGACGGGCCGGGTCACGGCCGGCGCCGCCGGTGCGGCGGCGGTGGCCGCGGCGGCAGCCGACGGCGCGGCGGCCGGCGCGCGATCCGGGGCGAAACTCACCGCCAGTTCCGCGCCGCTGCGCAGCACCGTCACCTTGAACGCGCCGGCGTCGGACGAGACATAGTCGAACTCGACAGTCGATTCCTGCGGCAGCCGGCGGCGCGCGTGCTCGGGAATGATCGGGCTCAACAGCGCCAGGATTTCCTGGCGGCTGAGCGGCGTGCTGGTGGCGTCTTGCGCCGTGCCGGAGGCGTCGATCATGCGTGCCGGACTGCCGACCGCCAGGCGCAATCCGCGCGCCCGGGTCTCGGTCATGCTCTTCAACAAGCCATCAACGGCTGCGGCCATTACCCGGTCACCTCGCGAAGCGAAACAATATGGAGGGAATTGATCAGCAACGTGCGATCAGACTGCTCCACGTAGCGGAATCGATCGTCGATATGCGCGTAGTCGCTCAGGCGATCGCGTCCCGGCGGCCGGTACACCGCCACATGCCCGGTAATGGTCTCGCCATTGGACAGAAGGATCGACACGTGCCGGCGCGTCGCCACGTCGTAGCCGTCATCGAGCTGAGCCTCGATCACGTTTTCCGGCAGGACCACCTTGATGACGTGGGCACGGTTAATCAACGCCGTCTGGCCATCGCCGGCCTCGAACGGGAAGAATCCGGGCTCGAGATTGAGCAGGTCACCCACCCGTTCCGGACCGGCGTGCACCTGGCTCGATCCCGAGAGGAAGAAGTGCCCGGCCACGGGCATGCCGGTCGAGAGCGTGATCTCGGCGGCCTCGCGACGCTTCTGGACTCGGAATTCAGACACGATGCTACGGCCTCCCGGGCTCGGTGACGACCATGGCGACCGCGTCGCCCGCCGGCGACACCGCCAGGCGGCTGATGCCGGCCCACTCAAACGCGGCTCCGTCGAACACCTCGGTCCAGCCGCTGGCCCCGCGCGTCCACGACCACACCTTGGTCCCCGCCGACATCAGAATGGTCCGGCCGTCTGGCATCCAGGCGTAGTCAGAGTTACCGCTGCCTTCGACCGTGCGGACGATCGCCGTGATCACCCGCGAGTCGATGTCGATCTCCTTGATCGACGAGACCGTGTTCGACTCGTGCTGCACGAAACTCACGCGCCGGGTAGCCGGCACGCGATGCAGCGAGCGGCCGATGTCGCTGGCCACCACGTCGGTCTTACCGGTGGCTGCCCGGCCCACCTGCAGCGTGGCCGGCTGGCCCAGAATGAACAGGGCCAGGTGATCGGGCGCGACCCACGCGTGATAGCCCACCGGCTTGACGTCGGCCAGCACCAGGTGCGGGTGCTTGCCGTCAGCGTCGAACCGCCACAGTCGCTGACTGCGGTCCGGCTCGGTCTGGACCACGGTGAAGCTGCCGGGCTCGCCGGCCCCCGCGGGCACGAAGGTGGGCGAGTTCTCGTTCTCGGCGGTGTGGGTCACCTGCGTCTGGCGGCCACTGGCGCGGTCGAAACTGTAGATGTCAATCTGCTTGCCGTCGCGGTTCGCCGCGAACAGCACTCGCTGGCCGTCGGGACTGAACATCGGCTGGTTGTCATAGCCTGGTGCCACCGACAGCGGCGTGGGCTTGGCGTTTCGCAAGCTGGCCACGCCCGCCACCATGGGCACCAGGTAAATGTCGGTGGCGGGTGGTGGCGCGGCGGCCGGCGCCGGGGCCGGCGCCTGCGGCAACCCGAGGCCGACCGCCACAAGAAGCATCAGCGCTCGCATCGCAGAAGTATACCGTGCGCGTCGCGGCGGCGAACCGCGCTTGCACAGCCAGGCGCCCGCCGCTACATCTTCGGCTTGTCGTTCTTCAACTCGACGATCACGACCTCGATCGGCTCCTTGCCGCGGTTCATGTCGCCGTGCTGGGTGCCGGCGGGGTCGGCGTCCAGCCAGTAGGCCTTGCCGGTTTCCCACTGGTAGGTCTGCTTGGTGGCACCGGCCGCATCCACCACGTCGAGGTTGCCGCCTTTCAGCACGACGGCGGCGCGTCCGTGATCGTGCCGGTGCAGCGCCAGCGGCTGGTTCGGCATGATGATTGACTTCCACACGCGAAGCTCGCTGTTCTCGAACTGTGGCTCGCGGCGGCTTGCGCCCGTCTGCTGCCCCACCGCCACGCCGGCGGCGAACACTGCCCCGACAACCGTCGCCCCAACCATCACCTTGATCTTCATGTCTGCTCCTTGATCGATTGCCAAAGTTCCTCGCCCGGGCGCCCGCTCAGACGCCGAGCAACGTCGCCGCGTTGCGGCCGTAGATTCCTTCACGCTCGGCCGGCGACACCGGCAGGCGGGCGATCGCGTCCAGCATCTTCGGAATGCTGCCGATCTGGTGCGGATAATCGCTGCCGGCCAGAATGTGATCCGCCCCCGCGAACTTCACGGCCAGCTCGATCGCGTTGACGTCAAAATTCACCGTGTCGTAGTAGAACTGCTTCAAGTACGAGCTTGGCGCCCGGCTGATATTGGCGCGGCATTCGGCAAAGGCCTCGTAGCCGCGATCGAACCGCTCGGCGAGGTAGGGCACGGCGCCGCCCATGTGGCACAGCACCCACCGGATCTTCGGGTAGCGCTCAGGCACGCCGGCAAACACCAGGTGCGCCGCCGCCAGCGTGGTGTCCATCAGGAAACCGACCAGCGGCATCAGCCAATACTGCTCCATCGCCTCCACGCCCAGGGGATGGGCCGGGTGGATGTAGATGACCGCGCCGAGCTGGTTCGCCTTCTGCCAGAGCGGCTCGTAAACCGCATCGGCCAGCGCCACGCCGTTGACGTTGCTGAACACCATGGCGCCCGGCAACCCGAGCGTGGTCATCGCCCGCTCGAGTTCCACGACCGACGCGGCCGGATCGTTGAGCGGCAAGGTGGCCAGCGACAGGAAATGCTGCCGATCCCGCACCGCCGCGGCGAACGCGTCGTTGACGTGCTGCGCCATCGCCACCGCGGTCGCGGGCGCTTCGAAGTGCGTGCCCGGCGTCGTGAAGGTTATGACCTGCTTGTCAATGCCGTGCTGCTTGAGGACGCCCTCGCGAAAATCGAGGTCGCGATGGCCCGGGACCAGGATGTTGTAGTCGCCGGGATAGTGCAGGCGCGGGTTGCCGGCGGCGTCGAAGTCCATGCGGACCTTGGCCGGCCCGCGCTTGACCGCGGCCAGGTACTCCGGCGGGTAGTAATGATTGTGGAAATCTATTTTCATAAGTTCGGTCTCGGCCCGTGCAGCCCGCGCCAGGATCTACCGGCGCCGGGTCCAGAAATAGTATGCGGGCAGACCCGACGCGACAATCAGCAAACCGATCGCGCTATCGGCCGGATCGGCGCGCACCTGATTGACGACGATCGCGGCGGCGGCGAGGACGAACAGGATCGGCGCCCACGGCACCAGAGGCATGCGCCAGCCCGGCCGGTACCCGGGCCGCCGCCGCAACAGGATGACGCCGATCGCCAGCAGCGCGAAGAAGATCCACTCGGTGTAGATGACCCGGGTAAAGAGGGCGCGGTAGGTACCGGTCATCACCAGCACTGACGACCAGACCGCCTGCAACAGGATGGCGCGCCCCGGCGTCTGGTAGGTGGGATGGAGTTGCCCGGCCCACTTGAACCACAGTCCGTCCTGCGCCATCTGGTAGTAGACCCGCGGCCCGGCCAGCACAATCCCGTTGAGCGCCCCGAAGGCACTGAACATCACCAGGCCGGAGATCGCACTGCCGCCTCCCGCGCCCAGCAGGATATCGAAGGTGTCGGCGGCCACCCGCGTCGAGGCAATGACCTGATCGATCGAAAGCACGCTCAGGTAGACCGCATTCAGGCCGATGTAGCACACGGTGACCACCACCACGCCGATCAGCAACGACCGCGGAATGGTCCGCGCCGGATCCACGGTTTCCTCCGCGGTGTAGGTGACCATGTGCCAGCCGCCGAAGGCGAACAGGCCGGCGCCCACCGCCAGCAGGAAATTCCCCGCGCCAATACTCACGTCGGGCGCGACCGGCGCCACGGCCGCCGGATCGCTCAGGACCCACCCGAGCGCGATGATGGCCGCGACCGCGATCACCTTGACCAGGGTGAACGCCGACTGCAGGCCGCCGCCGAAGCGAACCCCGAGGTAGTTGATCGCCGACAGGGCGACAATCGCGCCGACGGCCACACCGCGAGTGGCCGCGTCGCCCATCGGGACAAAGTAACCGGCGTAGCGGGCAAACACGGTCGCGACGGCAGCCAGGATGCCGCTGTGCATGGTCCACAACATGGCCCAGCCCCAGAGAAAGCCCAGCGCCGGCGTGTAGATCTCCTTCAGGAAGACGTAGACGCCTCCGGTTTGCGGGAAGGCCGACGCCAGTTCGGCGCAGACCAGTGCGCCGATCAACGTGAGCAGGCCGGCCGCGGCCCACGCCAGCACCACCGCCCCTGGCGACGGCACCAGCGCCGTGATCTCGGACGACTGGACGAAGATGGACGAGCCAATGATCGTCCCCACCACCAGGGCGGTGGCGGCCGGCAGCCGGATCGCGCGACGCAAGGTGCTCATCGTGGGTGATCCGGGATGCTATACGATCTGGCGTGCCTTTCTGGCTTGAACTCGCCGCCCTTGCCCTCGCCGGCGTCGTCGCCGGCGCCATCAACGTGATCGCCGGAGGCGGTTCGTTCCTGATTCTGCCGCTCCTGCTCTTCTTCGGCTTGCCGGCCTCACTGGCCAACGGCACCAACCGGGTGGGAGTGCTGTCCCAGAATCTTGGCGGCATCATCGGCTTTCACCGCAGCGGCGCCGTCGATTGGCCATGGGCGCTCAAGGCCAGCGTTCCGGCCCTGGCCGGTGCGGCCCTCGGAGTGTGGGCCGCCCTGGCGGTGCCGGACTTCGCCTTTCGCCGCATCCTGTCGGTGGCGATGGTGGCCGTGACCCTGTGGTCGCTCTTCAACCATCGGCGGCAGGCCGGCGCGGCCACATCGCTCAAGCCCCCCACGCACTGGACGGTGGTCCTCGGGTTCTTCGTGGTCGGGATCTATGGCGGATTCATCCAGGCCGGTGTCGGCTTCCTGGTCCTGGCCATCACCTCGGCCGCGGGCATGGACCTGGTGCGCGGCAATGCCGTCAAGTTGCTGAGCGTGATGCTGCTCACCATTCTGTCGCTGGTGGTGTTTGCCGGCGCCGGCCAGGTCGATTGGCCGCGCGGCCTGGCCCTCGCCCTCGGTAACTGGGTCGGCGCCGTGATCGGAGTCCGGATGGCCGTGCTCAAGGGGCACGCCTGGCTGCAACAGGTGGTCACGGTGACCGTGATCCTGTTCGCCGTCCTGCTCTGGTTCAATTAGACGGCCGCCTCCGGCGTTACACGGTCGTCACAGGCTGAGGTACGCCGTTTTTGGAACGGTGTCTGACACCGTATATGCTCAGGGTTTATGCCTAGCCCGACCGCCGCCACCCGCCGACCCCGCAAGCGCCGCGGCGGAAGCCCCGCGCCGGTCGAGGCGGCGATCCAGCGGGACTGGTCGGCGCTCGACCCCAACGACCTCTCCGCACCCGCCCTCTTCATCAATCGCGAGCTGAGCTGGCTGGCTTTCAATGAGCGGGTGCTCGCGCAGGCGCAGGACGTGACCCACCCCCTGCTCGATCGGGTCAAGTTCCTCGCCATCTCCGGCACCAACCTCGACGAGTTCTTCATGGTGCGCGTCGCCACCATTCTCAAGAAGTTCCGCGCCGGCATCGAAGAGGTCTCGATCGACGGCATGACCACCGACGTCGAGCTGGCCACCATTCGCAGCCGCGCCCTCGCGCAGATCGATGCGCAGAATGCCTGCTGGTCACAATCGATTCGGCCGCTGCTGGCGGCCGAAGGCATCCACTTCCTCGACCAGAAGGACTACACGCCGGCGATCGATGCCTGGCTGGCGCAGTACTTCAAGGACCACATCTTCCCGGTCTTGACGCCGCTGGCCTTCGACCCCGGCCACCCGTTTCCCTACATCTCGAACCTCAGCATGAACCTGGCGGTGCGGGTGCGGCACGCCGGGCGCACCAAGTTCGCCCGTGTCAAGGTGCCGGGCATGCTCTCGCGCTTCATCGCCCTGCCCGAAGCCCTGTCGCCCCTCGGCGGCATGGCCCACGTGTTTCTCGAAGACGTCATTCGCCGCAACATCCAGAGCCTGTTTCCGGGGACGCAGGTGGAAGGCACGCACCTGTTCCGGATCATTCGCGACACCGACATGGTGATCCAGGAAGACGAGGCCGATGACCTGCTGGAGACGGTCGATCGCGGCCTCAAGCAGCTGCGCCACGGGGCCTTGTCG
Organism: Acidobacteriota bacterium; assembly: GCA_021730945.1. Taxonomy (GTDB): domain Bacteria; phylum Acidobacteriota; class Vicinamibacteria; order Vicinamibacterales; family UBA2999; genus 12-FULL-67-14b. The sequence goes on from JAKFYH010000047.1 coordinate 25,971, forward strand.
CTGCTGCACGTCGAAGCCGACATGCCCAAGCGCGTATTGAGCATCCTGATCGAAAACTTCGAAGTCGACGAAGACGTCGTCGCGCGCGCCAGCGATCGGCTGGGGTTCGGCGACTGGCACACCTTGTTCAAGCTCCACCGGCCGGCGCTCAAGTATCCGGCGCTGGCGCCGCGCACGCTGTGGGCGCCGGACGAGACCGACAAGGTGTTCGAACAGATCGCCGACCAGGATTTCCTGCTGCATCACCCGTTCGACTCCTTCACCTCGGTGGAGACGTTCTTGCGCGCCGCGGTGCAGGATCAGAACGTGATTGCCATCAAGATCACGCTGTATCGCATCGGCGCCAACTCGCCGCTGGTCGACCTGCTGATCGAGGCGGCCGAGCAGGGCAAGCAGGTCGCGGTGCTGGTGGAGCTCAAGGCGCGGTTCGATGAACGCAACAACATCGCCTGGGCCACCCGGCTGGAGTCGGCCGGCATCCACGTGGTCTACGGCCTGATGAACCTCAAGGTCCATTGCAAGCTGTGCCTGGTGGTCCGTCAGGAAGGCGACGGCATCCATCGTTACGCCCACGTCGCCACCGGCAACTACAACCGTGTCACCTCACAGGTCTACACCGATCTCGGGCTGTTCACCGCCGACGAGAGCATCCTCGACGATGTCACCGAGGTGTTCAATTCGCTGACCGGCTACTCCAACAAGCGGTCGTACCACGCGCTGTTGGTGGCGCCGGTGGGGCTGCGCCAGGGCTTCCGCGCCCTGGTCGAACGCGAGATCGAGCATGCCAAGGCCGGCCGGCCGGCCCGCATGATCGTCAAGAACAATGCGGTGGCCGACCAGGGGATGATCAAGACGTTCTACCGCGCCTCACAGGCCGGGGTCGCCATCGACATGATCGTGCGCGGCGTCTGCTGCCTGCGGCCGGGCATTCCCGGCATCAGCGATCACATTCGCGTGCGTTCAATCGTCGGCCAGTTTCTCGAGCACTCGCGCATCTACTATTTCGAGAACGGCGGCGCCCCCGAGGTCTACATCGGCAGCGCCGACCTGATGGAGCGCAACCTCGACCGCCGGGTCGAAGTGCTCTGCCCGATTACCGACACCGGGCTGAAGCAATCGGTCCGCGACGCAGTGCTCGAAGTCCTGCTGAGCGACAGCGACCGGGCCTGGACCTTGCAGACCGACGGCGCCTATGTCCGGACCACGCCGGCCGACGGCGTGCCGCCCCTGAACTCGCAGCGCTTCCTCCAGGATTGGTACGCCGCCCAGCACGAGTTCTAGCAAGAATCCCTCTCACCAGCCTCGACAATTGCGCTAGGGTATCGGTGTGAAGGTTCAACAGAATCAGTGGTCGCACGACGCCGGCTGGGAAGGGCCCGCGGCCGCGCCCGGTGCCCAGCTCGTGCTCATCTTCGGTGACCGCGCCAGTGTGACGCATCAGGCGCTCGGGCCGGCGCTGACCGCGCGCTGGCCACGCGCGACGCTGCTTGGCTGCTCCACCGCCGGACAGATCCACGACACCCAAGTCAGCGACCAAGGCGTCGTCACCACCGCCATCGAGTTTGCGCACACCACGGTGCGCGCCGCGACCGCGCCGGTGACGGCGGCCGATAGTGCGGCGGCCGGCGCGGCACTGGCGAACACGCTGGCCGATCCCGACCTGGTCCACGTCATCGTGGTCTCGGAAGGCCTCGACATCAACGGCGAGGCGCTGGTGCGGGGCCTGGGCCAGAACCTGCCGGCGAGCGTGTCGGTCACCGGCGGTTTGTCTGCCGATGGCGAGCAATTCAAAGAAACGGTGGTCCTGTTTAACGGCGTCCCCCAAACCAATACGGTGGCGGCGGTGGGCCTGTACGGCAGCCGGCTCAAGGTGGGCTACGGTTCACTCGGCGGCTGGGACTCGTTCGGTCCCGAGCGCCAGATTACCAAGTCGGCCGGCAACGTGCTCTACGAGCTGGACGGCCAGTCCGCGCTGGCACTCTACAAGCGCTACCTCGGCGCACACGCCTCGGACCTGCCCGCCTCCGGCTTGCTCTTCCCGCTGTCGCTGCGCACCCACGGCGACAGCGCGCCGGTTGTGCGCACGATCCTGTCGGTCAACGAGGACGAGCAGAGCTTGACGTTCGCGGGCAACGTGCCCGTCGGCGGCTTCGTGCGGCTGATGAAAGCCAACTTCGACCGGCTGATTGATGGTGCCGTGGGAGCCGGACGGATCAGTTCCGAGGCGCTGGGCACGCCGGTGGACCTGGCGCTGCTCATCAGCTGCGTCGGCCGGCGGATGGTGCTGCGGCAACGGGTCGAAGAAGAAGTCGAAGGCGTGCGCGAGATCGTCGGGCCGGACGCGGTCATCGCCGGCTTCTACTCGTACGGCGAAATCTCCCCCTTCACGCCAAAGGCCCGCTGCGAACTGCACAACCAGACCATGACCGTCACCACTCTGTCCGAACGCTGATGGCCGATCTGCACAGCCTGCTGCGGCGACAACTTAAACGGCATTTTCCTGATCAGGCCCCGCCGGCGGAGCTGGCGGCGATGCTCGCCGGCATCGATCAGGCCTACCGGCAGTTTGATGACGACCGCGCCATGCTCGAGCGGTCGCTCGACCTGAGCTCGCAGGAGCTGCTACAGGCCAACGCCGAGCTGCGCGGGCTGGTCAGCGCGTTTCCGGATCAGATCCTCAAGCTTGACCGCAGCGGCCTGATCCTGGACATGAAGGGCGCCGCCCACGCCGAGGCCGCTCGCGGCTGGGCGGTTGGCCGCACGGTCACCGAAGTTCTCGACGCCGCCGCCCGCGGCCCCATCGTCGACGCCCTCGGCCGTATCGCCGGCGACAGTCTGCCGATCCACCTCGAGTTGGAACTGGGCGCCGACACGCCGACGCCGCGCCTGTATGAGGCGCGTCTCCAGCCGATGGCCGGCACCGAGGTGCTGCTGATTCTGCGCGACGTCACCGAGCGCCATTACGCCGAAAAGCAGCTGCGCGCCAGCCAGATGGCCCTGCACGAGGCGCACCGCGACCTCGAGCGCCGGGTCGACGAACGCACCGCCGCCCTCGCCCGTGCCAACGACGAACTGCGGCGCGAGATGGCCGACCGCCAGGCCGCCGAGCAGGCGCGCACCGAGCTGGAGGAGCAGTTGCGGCATGCGCAGAAGATGGAGGCGATTGGCCGCCTGTCGGGCGGCATCGCCCACGATTTCAACAACCTGCTGACTGCGATCCGCGGATACTCCGAGTTGTTGCTGACCTCGCTCGAAGGCTCCCCGCTGCGCGCCGATGTCGAGGAGATCTTCAATGCCGCCGAGCGGGCGGCCACGCTGACCGGCCAGTTGCTGGCCTTCAGCCGCCGGCAGATTCTCAGCCCCGAAATCCTGGTCTTGAACCAGCGGGTGATGGACATGAGCCGCTTGTTGAGCCGGCTGATCGGCGAGCACATCGCCATCGACCTCCACCTGGCCACTGACCTCTGGTCGGTACGCGCCGACGCCGCGCAATTGGAACAGGTGCTGGTCAACCTGGCGCTGAATGCCCGCGATGCCATGCCCGATGGCGGCCGGCTCGCGATTGAGACGGGCAACCGCGAAGTCACCCTCGGGCAGGCGCGGACGCTCGAGATTTCACCGGGATCGTTCGTCGAGCTGATCGTCCGCGACACCGGCGTCGGCATTGCGCCGGACGTGCAGGCCCGGATCTTCGAACCGTTCTTCACCACCAAGCCCAAGGGCGCCGGCACCGGCCTGGGTTTGTCGATGGTCTATGGCTTCGTGCGCCAGAGCGGCGGCACGGTGACGGTGCAAAGCGCGCCGGGGCACGGCAGTTCGTTCTCGCTGCTGCTGCCGCGCACCGACGACACCACGGTGGCGCCGCCGACGCCGCGCACGCTGACCGCCGCCAGCCTGGGCACCGGCACCATCCTGATTGCCGAAGACGAGCGGGCCTTGCGGCGCCTGTCGGCGACCGTCCTGCGACAGGCCGGCTATCAGACGCTGGAGGCATCCGACGGCCAGCAGGCGCTGGACTTGTATACGGTGCATGCCAGCAAGATCACCATGGTGGTCACCGATGTGGTGATGCCACGCATGGGTGGCATCGAACTCGCCAGGTGCCTGCGCAAGCTGCGACCCGACGTCCGCCTGCTGTTTGTCACCGGTTACGTGGACCAGAGCGAGGCGTTGCACGAGCAGGGCACGCCAGTGTTGCTCAAGCCCTTCTCGCCCGACGCGCTGCTGAAGGCGGTGGCCGCCGCGCTCGCCGGCTGAGATCGGCGGTCCGGCGCGGAGCGTGGTACACTCCCCCTCCTGTGTCGTCGCGTATTGTTCTGATCGGCCCCGCGGACGCCCTGCCAGCCCTCCAGGGCCGCCTCGAGACCGGCAGCGAGGTGCAGGCGTTCTCCGACAGCGATGCGCTCGAAGCGCTCGATCACATCATCCGGACCAAGCCGTCGATCGTGGCGCTGCAGGACGAGTTCTCGACCACCTCACGCGGCACGGCGCTGATCAACCGCATCAAGGACGACCCGGCCCTCACGTGCGAGGTGCGGGTGCTGGCACGCGACAGCGAGCTGAACCGCGTGGCGGTCAAGCGCGGCCAGGCCGGCGGTGCAGCGGTCGCGGTCGACGAACCGGCGCCGGCGCTCGACCAACGCGGCACCAGGCGCGCGGCGCGGATTCGTGTGCGGGACGGCGTCGAAGTGGCGGTGGACGGCAATGCGGCGGTGCTCGTGGATCTGTCGATGGTCGGTGCGCAAGTGGTCTCGGCCACCGTGCTCAAGCCCAACCAGCGCGTGCGGATCACCATCGGCGACGCCAAGGCGCCGGTGCGTTGCGCCGGCGCCGTGGCTTGGGCGGCCTTCGAAATGCCCAAGGGGATGCCGACGCGCTATCGCGCCGGGATTGACTGGGGCATGACGGCAGACGGGCCGGCGATTGAAGACTTCGCGGAAAAGAATAAGAAGTAACGAAGCGTCAGCTCTTAGTTCTTGGTTCGCTTCGGTAGCCAGTCGGCCACGCGGCTGCCATCGCGGATGATGGTTTCCAGGCGGTCTGATCCGGTGGAAATCAAGCCCACCGGCACCCCACTCACCTCTTCCAGGCGTGCGACGTAGCGCTGAGCGGCCGCGGGCAACTGCCCGTACTCGCGCGCCCCCTTGGTGGGCTCGGTCCAGCCCGGCCACGACTCGTAGATCGGCGTGATCGGGCCGGCCGTGTTCAGGTCCGACGGAAACTCAGTGACCGTGCGATCGCCAATCTGGTAGCCGGTGCAAATTTCGATCGACTCGAGCCCGTCGAGCACGTCCAGTTTGGTGAGCGCTATGCTGTCGATGCCGTTGACGCGAACCGCGTAGCGCACCGCGACCGCGTCGTACCAGCCGCAACGGCGCGGACGGCCGGTCGATGCGCCATACTCCTGGCCGGTTTCGCGCAGGCGGTTGCCCACCTCGCCGAACAATTCGGTCGGAAACGGACCTTCGCCCACACGCGTGAGATAGGCCTTGGCGACACCCAGCACGCCGTGGATCGCCTTGGGGGGAATGCCGAGCCCGGTGCACGCGCCGCCAATCGTCGCGTTGGACGAGGTGACATACGGATAGGTGCCGTGATCGATGTCGAGCATGGCGCCCTGCGCGCCTTCAATCAGAATGCGCTGGCCGGCCTGGCGCGCCTGCTCGAGCGCAAGCGAGGCATCGCCGGTCCAGCGGCGCATGCGCGCCCCGAAGGCCAGCAACTGGTCGTAGACCGGCTTCCAGTCGAGCGTCGAATCCTTAATCATGCGGTTACGCGCGCTGACGTTCTCGCGCACCTCGTCGGCCAGCGCCTGGGTATCGACCAGGTCGCAGACGCGAATGCCGCGGCGGCCGATCTTGTCCTCGTAGGCCGGGCCAATCCCGCGCGAGGTGGTGCCAATCTTGCGTTCGCCGCGGCGCGCCTCGCTCAGCACGTCGAGCTCACGATGGTACGGCAGGATCAGGTGGGCCTTGTCGCTGATCAGCAGCCGGTCGCCGACGTCAATGCCCAACTGCGCCAGTTCCTCGATTTCCTTGAACAGCGCCTGGGGATCGACCACCACGCCGTTACCGATCACGCACTTCACGCCTTCATGCAGGATGCCGGACGGGATCAGGTGCAGGACGAACTTCTTGCCGTTGACATACACGGTATGACCGGCGTTGTGCCCGCCCTGGTAGCGTGCGACCAGGGAGAAGTTCGGCGTCATCAGGTCGACGATCTTGCCCTTGCCTTCGTCGCCAAATTGCGCGCCCAGGACCACGATGTTCATCTCTCTACTGTATCCTAGGCCTCGATGATCCTGCTCGACGGGGCAACCCTCTCCCTTGATCAACTGCTCGCGATTGCCGACAACTTCGCGGAGGTCGGCCTGGCGCCCGCCGCGCGGGTCCGCGTCAATGCCGCGCGCGCGGTCGTCGACGCCGCGGCGGCCGGCGACCGGCCGGTCTACGGCGTCAACACCGGCTTTGGCAACTTCGCCGAAACCCGCATTGAGCGCGCCGACTTGGCGGCGCTGCAGCTAAACCTGCTGCGCAGCCACGCCGCGGGGGTCGGCGAGCCCCTGCCGGTTCGCGCCGTCCGCGCGGCCATGGCGCTGCGGGCCAATGTCCTGGCCAAGGGCTACTCCGGCATTCGCGTCGAGACTCTCGAGTCGCTGCTGGCGCTGCTCAATCACCGCGTCCATCCCCGCGTGCCGTCGCGCGGTTCGGTCGGCGCCAGCGGCGATCTGGCGCCGCTCGCGCACCTGGCGCTGGTGCTGGTCGGCGAGGGTGACACCCTCGATGCCAACGGGCCACGGACGGGAGCGGCGGCGTTGTCGGCGGCCGGACTGGCGCCGGTGGAGCTTGGTCCGAAGGAAGGGCTGGCGCTCATCAATGGCACGCAGGTGTCCACCGCCGTCCTGGCACTGGCCCTGGCCGGTGCCGAACGCCTGTGCCGGGCCGCCGATATTACGGCCGCGCTGTCAATTGATGGCTTGTTGGGTTCGATGCACCCGTTCGATCCGCGCATTCATGACGCGAGGCCGTTTGCCGGACAGGCGGTGTCGGCCGCCAACCTCCGGCGCCTGATGGACGGCAGTGCCATCAACGCCTCGCACATCAATTGCGGTCGCGTGCAGGACGCCTACTCGATGCGGTGTACGCCGCAAGTCCACGGTGCGGCGCGGGAAGCGCTGACCTGGGTCCGTCATATCGTCAGCACCGAGATGAATGCCGCAACCGACAATCCGATGGTGTTTGCCGCCGAAGGCGACATGGTGTCGGGAGGAAATTTCCATGGCGCGCCGCTGGCGCTGGCCGCCGACCTGTTGGTGATGGCGGTGGCGCAACTGGCCACGATCAGCGAGCGGCGCTCGGAACGCCTCGTGAATCCGGCCTTGAGCGGCCTGCCGGCCTTTCTCACCCGGCACGGCGGACTGCAGTCTGGCTACATGATCGCGCAGGTCACGGCGGCGGCACTGACGTCCGAAATCAAGACACTGGCCCATCCCGCCTCCGTCGATACGATTCCGACATCGGCGAATAAGGAAGACCACGTCAGCATGAGCATGCACGCCGCGCTGAAGGCGGAACGCGCTTTGCAACTGGTGACGCCCGTGATCGCCGTGGAAATTCTGTGCGCTTGCCAGGCACTGGATCTGCGCGCGCCGCTCAGCAGTTCACCTCCGCTTGTGCGCGCGCACGCGGCCGTGCGCACCAAGGTCCCGACACTCACCGATGACCGGCCACCGGCGGCCGACATTGATGCGATTACCAAATTGATCGTCGACGGCGCACTTGAGTACGCCACCGGCATTCTTGTCAACTGATTTCCATCTGCACTTTCAGTTTGACAAGCGGAGCACCACTGCTTAGTTTCTTATCTTCGCAATCGCCCCTCTGATCCTGATCGTTTGATGACCACCACCGTTCACTCACACCGCGCCCCGCGCGGCACGTCGCTGACGTGCCAGGGGTGGCCACAGGAAGCGGCCCTGCGGATGTTGCTGAACAATCTCGATCCCGAGGTGGCCGAGCGACCCGACGATCTTATTGTCTACGGCGGCACCGGCAAGGCGGCCCGCAACTGGGACGCCTTTGACGCCATCGTCCGCTCGCTGCGATCCCTGGCGCACGACGAGACGCTGATCGTCCAGTCGGGCAAGCCGGTCGGCATCTTCACGACCCACCCCGGCGCGCCGCGCGTGCTGATTGCCAACGCCAACCTCGTGCCGAAATGGGCCACCTGGGACACCTTCCGCGACCTCGAGGAACGCGGCCTGACGATGTACGGGCAGATGACGGCGGGCAGTTGGATCTACATCGGCAGCCAGGGCATTCTTCAGGGCACCTACGAAACACTCGCCGAACTCGGACGCCGGCACTACGGCGGCACGTTGAGCGGACGCATCGTGGTGACGGCCGGCCTGGGCGGCATGGGCGGCGCCCAGCCGCTGGCGATCACCATGAATGGCGGCGTGGCGCTGGTGGTGGAAGTGGATCCGTCGCGGATCGAGAAGCGCCTGGCGTCGAAGTACCTCGACGAAAGCACCGCCAACATCGCCGAGGCGGTCGCCCGCGCGCAGCAGTGCGCCCGCGACGGTGTGGCGCGTTCGATCGGCGTACTGGGCAACGCGGCCGAGGTGTTGCCGGCCCTGGTGGCCAGCGGATTCCTGCCGGATGTGGTCACCGACCAGACGTCGGCGCACGACCCGTTGGTCGGCTATGTGCCTGACGGCCTGTCGCTGGCCGACGCGGCGACGCTGCGCACCGGCGATCCGGCGGAGTACCAGCGGCGGTCGATCGCGGCCATGGGCCGTCACGTGTCCGCCATGCTGGCGTGGCAACAACGCGGGGCGGTCGTCTTCGACTACGGCAACAACATTCGTGCGCAGGCCGAGAAGGCCGGCGTCGGGAACGCGTTCGACATTCCCGGGTTCGTGCCGGCCTACATCCGGCCGCTGTTCTGCGAAGGCAAGGGGCCGTTCCGCTGGGTGGCGCTCTCGGGCGATCCCGAGGACATCCGCGTCACCGATCGCGCCGTGCTCGAGATGTTCCCCGAGGACGACAGCCTGTGCCGCTGGATCCGGCTGGCCGGCGACCGGGTGCAGTTCCAGGGCCTGCCGGCGCGCATCTGCTGGCTCGGCCAGGGCGACCGTGCCCGGTTCGGCCTCAAGTTGAACGAGTTGGTGCGCACCGGCGCCGTGCAGGCGCCAATCGTGATTGGCCGCGATCATCTCGACACCGGTTCGGTGGCCTCGCCCAACCGCGAAACCGAAGGCATGCGCGACGGCAGCGACGCCATCGCCGACTGGCCGATCCTCAATGCCCTGCTCAATGCCTCGGCCGGCGCGACCTGGGTCTCGGTTCACCACGGTGGTGGCGTCGGCATCGGCTATTCGATTCATGCCGGCATGGTGATTGTCGCCGACGGGACGCGCGAGGCCGATGAGCGCCTGACGCGCGTGCTGACCTGCGATCCCGGCATGGGCGTCGTGCGACACGCCGACGCCGGCTACCCGGAAGCCATTCACACCGCGCACATTCACGGAGTTCGCATACCCATGCAGGAGACGGGCCGATGATGGCTCCCCACGCCGGCCTTGAACGCCGGGTCCTCGCCGCCCTCGACGCCACGCCGCCCCGCATTCCGGTGGTCATCGGCGGCTGCGGCTCTGGCCGCACCACGCTGCTGCATGCGCTCAACGACCGCATGGGGCGCGAGCAGTGCCAGTATGTCGACGTCGAACGCGCGGCCAGTACGCCCGAGCGTTTCCAGCAGGCGCTGGCGGCGGCTTCCCCGTTTTCGATCAATGGCCAGAGCGCGGCGGCGCCGCAGGAGGCTGCCGGTTCGGCGCGCGCGGCGTTTGACCGCACCCTTGGGCTGATCACCCGTGCGCGCGCCAGGCACGACGCGCCCGCCACGTTCCTGTTCGACGAAGCGCTCGAACTCCGGACCTTCGAAAGCTTTCCCGGCCTGCGGCACGTGCTGCGTGAGATGTTGCACGCCATGGCGGAGAGCGCCAACCGCTTTGTGCTGACCAGCCGCTATGTCGCACGCGCGCACCGCTTGCTGCGCGACGGCCATCCCCGGTTCGAAGTGATCCACCTGCCGGCGCTCGGCGCCGCCGAGGTCACGGCGATGCTGCCGCCGATGGGCGTGACGTCGGCCGACGACCGCGACTATCTGGGCCGCACCATCCAGGTGCTGGCCGACGGACGCGCGGCCTACGTCCGCGCGATCAGCGAAGCGACCTCATCGATGAGCGGCGGCGGCGGGGATCCGATCAGTGCCTTGACCGCCTTGCTCACCGGCGAGGGCGCGCTGGCCAGTTGGTGCGCGCACCGGTACGAATTGCGGCTGCATAAGGCCCGCGGCTATGGCGCGCTGAAGGCGATCCTGGAAATTCTTGCCGAGGATGAGCCGCTGACACTGACCGAGGTCGCCCATCGGCTGCATCGCACACCCGGGTCGACCAAGGATTACCTGTCGTGGCTGGAAGACGTCGACCTGGTCGTGTCGCGGCAGAAGCGCTACAGCTTTGCCGACCCGCTGATGCGCTTGTGGGTACGGCTGCACTGCCGGCCCGTGCCGCCGTCGGTCGACGAAGTCGCACGCGAAGTGCAGGCCTACGCCGTGTCACGCCTGCCGCACGCCGAGCCCGCGCACGCGATGGCCGCCGCCGGCACCGCCGACCGCAAGGACTGGGGCATTATCGAGATCGACTGACCGCGGTGCCGTAGCGTTCGGCCGCGCGGGCCTTGGCTTTCAGCGCCTCTTCCTCGCGATTCTTCGGCGCCGCGTTGGTCGCCAGTTGATCGACCAGCCGCCTGGCGACCTCGGCCACTTCGTCCACGGCCTTGGCAAACACGGCTTCGTTTGCCTTCGACGGCGCCGTGAACCCGCTCAGCTTGCGGACAAACTGCAGGGAGGCGGCCCGCACTTCCTCGTCGGTCGCCGGCGGATCAAAGTTGAACAGCGTCTTGATGTTTCGGCACATGGCGTTTCGTGATTATTCGTTCTTCGTTATTCGTTCGTCGTTATTCGTTCGTCGTTATTCGTTCGTCGCTCTTCGCAATTTCCGCCAAGGCAAGCCGGGCGCCCTCCTGCTCGGCTTCCTTCTTGGTGCGGCCGGCGCCTTGCGCCAGCACCGTCTCGCCCACGACCACTTCGACGTAGAACAACTTGCGGTGGTCGGGCCCAATTTCGCTGGCGATGCGATAGGACGGCAGCGGCCGGCCCAGGCCCTGCAGCCGTTCCTGGAGCCGCGACTTATGGTCGCGACCGAAGTACTCAGGCTGGCGGGCATCCTCGATGTCAGGCGCCAGCTCGCGCAGCAGGAACTGCCGCGCCGGCTCCAGGCCGCCGTCCAGATAAATGCCGGCAATCAGCGCTTCGCAGGTGTCGGCCAGCAAGGCATGCTTGAGGCGGCCGCCGGTCTTCTCCTCGCCGCGCCCCAGAATCATGTGGTCGCCGAGGCCGATCGACCCGGCCATTTCGGCCAGCGCCACGGTCGACACCAGGTTGGCTTTGATCTTCGACTTCTGCCCTTCCGAGTACCCCGGAAACGCGCGGAACAACGCTTCGGACACCACCAGCCCAAGCACCGCGTCGCCGAGGAACTCGAGCGACTCGTTGTCGGTGACGCCGCCGCTCGGATCCTCGTGGGCCTTCGACCTGTGGGTCAGCGCATGCTCCAGCAGGCCGCGATCGCGAAAGTGGTACCCGAGGCGCCGCTCGAGCGCGTCGAACGCCTGCGGCAGCGTGACCACCATGCCGCCACCCACCTGCTCGCGATGGCTGTCGATGATTCGTTCGGCTTCGGCGGCCTCGTGGTCGCGCACCGCGATCTGCGTTTCACCAAGCGGATTGAGCGCGAGCGGGAAGAGGCCCGGCGCCGGGCCGGCCGTGCGCATGGTTTCGACGCCGTGGCTGTCGAGCAGCGCTTCGATCACGTTGGCCTCGATGTCCGACTGGGTGCGGAAGATCACCGTCAGCCCGCTGTCCGTCACGAGGTCAGCCTCGCAACCGGCGCCACCGCCGCGATGCTGCCCGGCAGCGTCACCGGGGCGTCGATCTTCATCAGGATCATCGTCATGTCGTCGTGCTGGTCAGCGCCGCTGGCGAATCCGCGCAGCTCGGCGAGGATATACGCGCGCAACTGGTCGAACGGCAAGTGAGCGTACTGCTCGACCACGTGGGCCAGGCGTTCTTCGCCAAAGCAGTCGAAGGCATCGTTCATGGTCTCTGAAATGCCGTCGGTAAACCAGACCACCAGGTCGCCGGGCTCAAGCGCTACGGTCTGCTCCTGCAGCAGCGAGTCGAACATGGTGCCGTCATCAATTTGCAGGCCCACCACCAGGCCGTCAGGGACCAGGAAGCGCGCCTTGCGGCGGCCGGGCGGCTGGTCGGCGGGCACCAGAATCAGCGGGCAATGGCCGGCCCGGGCAAAGGTCATCTCGCGGCGCTCGAGGTCGATCACGCCGTAGGTCATGGTGATGAAGCTCTTGCCGTCGAGGTTGGCCGACACCACCTTGTTGACGGCCGACAGGAATTCCTTCGGCTCGTGGTGCAGCCGCGCCAGCGACTGCACGATCACCTTGAGCTGAGCCATGTAGAGTCCCGCCGCCAGGCCCTTGCCCGCGACATCGGCAATCAGCACCCCGGTCATGGTGTCGGTGATCGGCAGGAAGTCATAGTAGTCCCCGGCCACTTCGCGCGCCGGTTCACAAAACGCCGACATCGCCAGGCCGGTGATACGCAGCGGGCCGGCCGGGAGCAGCTTCTGCTGGATCTCGCGGGCCGCGAACATCTCCTGCTCCATGCGGCCCTTCTCGGCCATCTCGCCCAGCAGCGTCGTCACCTCACCGGTCATCAGGTTGAACGACTCGGCCAGTTCACCGAGCTGATCGCGGGCCCGTACCGGAATCTGGTGACCGAAGTCGCCGGCGCGAACGTGCTGCGTGCCGGTGAACAGGTCGTGCACCGCGCCGGTGATCTGCCGGGCCAGCACAAAGCCGATCACCAACGCCACGAACTGGATGATCAGGAAGAGCGCGCCGATCACCGCCAGCACCGCCAGCAGCAACTGACCGAAGCTGACGCCGCCGACGCCCGCCTGTGACACCACCGAGATGCGGTTGTAGATCTCCCACACGTTAATCAGGATCGCCACCGACGCACTCTCGGTCTCGCCGGTGGTCCAATCGGAGAAATCGAGAAACGCCACCCAGCGCTGGGTCGCCAGCGAGAACAGCGGCGTATTCTGGGGATCGGGCGGCCGGACTTCGAACGACCGCCCTGGGATGGGCTGTCGCCCCTCACCGGTGAACGCGGTCACCTCGCCCATGCGAATCCCCGTCTCATCGAGGATGCGCTGCTCGATCACTGCCGACAGCGGCATGTCGAGCACTACCGCCCACGCCGGATTGGGTACTTCCGGCAGAGCCACCGCCCGCATGACCAGCCGGGTGCGCCCTTCGTCACCAGCGGCGGCGCCAGGCGGCAGGTCAAAGGCGATGATGCCGGTAAACCCATCGCAGCCGATCCACGGCGGCAGCACGACCGGCACATCAAGGTGCGCCCAGGGGCCGGCCGACAGCGGCAACGCCGACGGCAAGGTCCGTGAAATGCGCGCCGCCCGGGCCGCCTCGACCTTGCAGGTCAGGCCGCTCATCGGGACGACGGCCAGCGACAGGTAGGGATAGCGCGTCTCGGTACTGGACTGCCGCCGCTCGAGCGCTTCGCCCACGGCCTGCGCCGTGGCGCTGCGCTGCACTTCCACCTGGGCGGTTTGCGCGAGGAATCGCGCCTGGTCCGTGAGCGCGCGCACGCGTGACTGCACCAGGTAGGAACTGACGTTGAAGAACAGGATCAAGCCGGCCAGCAGGAAGAACGTGATCACGAGCAACGCCGGGACGACGCCGACGAACACGTACGAGAGGATCAGCTTGCGGCGCACGCGCCAGAGCAGCCGGCGTTTGGCCCACATGCCGAGCCGAGCCAGGCCGTAGGCGCACGCAAACAGCAACGCGAGGCTGCCGACCAGGTCGAGGGCTTCGATCGCCGGGGGCAGGATCATGGCCGTGCCGGGCGGCCACGTGACGGCCTTCACGAGCAAGCCCAGCGTCAGGATTCGGCCCGGAAACGTGCCGAGCAGCCACGAGCGCCAGCGGCGCCACCGCGATGGCGGGTGGCCAGGCAGCGCAGCGGCAGGACGGGCGGGATAATTCATGAGGCGCGGCGGAGCCACAGTGGCGCACGGGCACGTGGCAATTGCGCCCGAAAATCATACCAGAGTATCGTTAGGCTGCCCGATTGACCCACGTACCACGTAGCGAACCCATTCCATGAAACTGAACGATACCGCCCGCTTCAGCACCATTTGCATTCATGCCGGGCAGGAGCCCGACCCGGCGACCGGCGCCATCATCACGCCGATTTACCAGACGTCGACCTACGTGCAGGATGGTCTCGGCCAGCCGCACGCCGGATTTGAGTACGGCCGGACCCAGAACCCGACCCGTATGGCGCTCGAACGCAACATCGCCGCCATCGAGGCGGGCTCGGCGGCGTTTGCCTTCGCATCGGGGATGGCGGCGATTGACGCGGTCCTGACCCGGCTCGAGTCTGGCGACCACGTGCTGGTCAGCGACAACACCTACGGCGGCACGTTCCGGCTGTTCGAGCGTGTCCGTCGCAAGTTCGGCCTCGACTTCTCCTATGTCGACACCTCGAAGCCTGAGTTGGTGGGACCGGCGATCAGGCCGAATACCAAATACCTGTTTATCGAGACACCGACCAACCCGATGCTGCAGATCACCGACATCGCCGCGGTGAGCGAGATCGCGCACGCTCGCAGTGTCCGGGTCATCGTCGACAACACGTTCGCCAGCCCGTACCTCCAGCGGCCGCTGACGATGGGCGCCGACATGGTGCTGCACAGCACGACCAAGTTCCTCAACGGCCACAGCGACAGCGTCGGTGGCGTCGTCATTCTCAAGCATCAGGACGACGTGGACTGGATGAAGTTCGTGCAGAACGCGGCGGGCGCCATCCTGGGACCGATGGATTCCTGGCTCATCCTGCGCGGCACCAAGACCCTGACCGTGCGCATGGAGAAGACCAACAGCAACGCGGAAGTGATTGCCGGTTTTCTGGCCGGCCACGCCAAAGTGCAGCGGACGATCTATCCGGGCCTGAAGTCCCACCCGCATCACGCCCTGGCCACGCGCCAGATGCGCGGGTACGGCGGCCTGATCTCGTTCGATGTCGGATCGCTCGATGCGGCCAAGAGCGTGCTCAACAACCTGAAGCTGATGGCGCTCGCCGAGAGCCTGGGCGGTGTCGAAACACTGATCTCGCATCCGGCGATCATGACGCATGCTTCGGTGCCGCCTGACCGTCGCGCGATGCTGGGGATCACCGACGGACTGGTCCGCATCTCGGTCGGCATCGAGGATGTCGAGGATCTGCAGGCCGACCTGGCGCAAGCGCTGGCGGCGATCTAGGTCACGCTCCCGTCAAGCCACGCCAGATACGCGGCCCCGCCCGCGTTGACGGCGAGCACGACAAACTCAGGCACCTCGTAAGGGTGCAATTCGCTCACGCGCGATTCAAGGGCCGCCACCTGGGCGGCCTTTGTCTTGATGAGCACCTGCCGCTCGTCGGCCGTCTCTACTTGCCCCTGCCATCGGTAGGTTGACCGCATCGGCGGCAGCACGTTCACGCACGCCGCCAGCCGCTCCTCCACCAACTGGCGCGCGAATGCATCGGCGTCGCCGTCCACCGGATAAGTCGTCAACACCACCACGAACTCCACGTCTGGATTATGGGGCCTGGCCCCCATTTTCACCATTTGGTGTATCGGGGCCTGGCCCCAATCGAACATTGGTAGATCGGGGCCTGGCCCCAATCGAACATTGGTGGATCGGGGCCTGGCCCCAATCGAACATTGGTGGATCGGGGCCAGGCCCCGATACACTGCCCCCCGATACACTGACCCGTAAACCCGTATAAACGTAATTATGCTTGCATGTGAATACTGCTTAGTGTAAAAACGTGCAGGAACTTCACCGCGTTTACGTCTTGCCGTTGTCCCGTAAGGATAGATACACTGCTGCCCGTAGTGGCGGCACGACGGACTGACAGCGACACGGTGAAAACGACCGTCGAACTCCCCGGGGAGCTTTGGCGGGCCGCGAAGATTCGGGCCATGGATGAGCGGGCCGATCTTCGAACGGTGCTGATTCGCGCACTCGAGGACTACCTGCGCGACGGCCAACCGGAACCGATTGTTCGCGACAGTCCGACGAGCTGATGACCGAATCCATCGAACCCCAACCGCCGCTCGCCCCCGCCGCCGCACCCAAGGCGACTCTTGCCAGCCGTGGACGACGCTGGCTGCGGCACGGGCTGGTCTTCTTCACCGTGGTCATCGTCGTGGACGCCGTCGCCGGCGAGAAGGGACTGCTTGCCCTGCTGGAGGCGCGTCGCGAGTACGCCGCTCTCGAGCGCGCGCTTGACCGCGCCAGGAGCGAGAACGCGGCGCTGCGTGAATCGGCCCGGCGCCTGCGCGAAGATCCCCAGGCAGTCGAGGAACAAGCCCGGCGCGAGCTGGGCCTGATCAAGCCGGGCGAGATGGTCTTCTTCATCAAGGACGCCGGCCAGAAGCCATAAGCTCTTGGGCGTCCGCGCCCTGCCGGTGTACGCTGTCCTTCTCGCAACATTTCTCGAGGAGGATTCATGGCACGTCAGGCAGAAGCAGAGTGGAAGGGCGATCTCAAGGGCGGGGGCGGCCGCGTCAAGCTGGGCAGTGGCGCCTACGAAGGCAACTACTCGTTCGCCACCCGTTTCGAAGACGGCACTGGCGCCAACCCTGAAGAGCTGGTCGGCGCGGCCCTGGCCGGCTGCTATTCCATGGCGCTGGCCAACTCGCTGGCCCAGGCCGGCTTCACCGCCACCAGCGTGCACACCAGCGCCAACGTCCACCTGGGCAAGGATGACATCGGCTTCCTGATCAACCTGATCGAGCTCACCGTGACGGCCACCGTGCCAAACGTCGACAACGCCACCTTCCAGCAACACGTCGACAAGACCAACATCGGCTGCATTATCAAGCGCTCACTGGCCGCCGTCCCGGCCATCAAGGTCGCAGCGACCCTCAAGTAAGCCTTCCCCGGGGACGGCATGGCGATGCCGTCCCCGCGTTGCCCTCCCAACCGAACCCTGGGCACTGCCGTCAAAGACTCCATGGGCATGCTGTCTTCGCTGGGGCGGGATCTCAGGTTTGCGCTTCGCCAGTTGCGCCAGGCCCCCATCGTCAGTGGCGTTGCCCTGCTCTCGCTGGCGCTTGGCATCGGCGCCAACGTCGCCATCTTCTCGCTGGTCAACGCCCTCATGCTGAAGGCGCTGCCCGTGCACGAGCCCGATCGGCTGGCACTGCTGGCCTTCGAGTCGCCGCGCGGGCCGAGCACGTCGTTCACCAATCCGCAATGGGAATACCTGCGCGACCACCAGGACATCTTCACCGGCCTGACGGTGACCGGCGGCGCCCGCTTCAACCTGAACGCGGGAGGCGAATTGCGGCCGGTGGCGGGTATCTTCGTCAACGGGCAGTATTTCGACGCACTCGGCGTGTCTGCGATTGTCGGCCGCACGTTCAGCCACGAGGATGATCGTCGCGGCGGTGGACCAGACGGGCCAGTGGCCGTCGTCAGCTACGGATTCTGGCAGCGCGAGTTTGGCGGCGATCCCGACGCCATCGGCCGGTCGATCGCGCTTGATGGCCACCCATTCACGGTCATTGGCGTCACGCCGCGCGATTTCTTCGGGGTGCAGGTCGGGCGTGCATTCGACGTGGCGGTGCCGCTCGGCACCGAGCCGATCATCCGCGGCCCGGAAAGCTCGCTGGATCGGCGCAGCAATTGGTGGCTGACCGTGATTGCGCGGCTGGCACCCGGGCAAACGCTCGCGCAGGCGGAAAGCCGTCTCAGGGCACTGCAGCCGCAATTACGCGAGGCCACCCTGCCGCAGGATTGGCGGCCGCAGGACCAGGCCGGCTACATCAAGGAGCCACTGGTGCTGACGCCTGCCGCGACGGGCATTTCGTCGCTGCGCACCCGCTACAGCCAGCCGCTCTATGTGCTGCTGGGGATCGTCGGGCTGGTGCTCACCATCGCCTGCGCCAACATGGCCAACTTGCTGCTGGCGCAATCGGTGGCCCGCCGCCGCGAACTGGCGGTGCGCCTCTCGCTCGGCGCCGGCCGCTGGCAGTTGATCCGGCAGTTGCTGGTGGAGAGCATCATGCTGTCGCTGCTCGGTGCTGGTGCCGGCCTGTTGCTGGCGGCGTGGGGCAGCCGGGCCCTGGTCACGATGCTCTCCACGCGCACCAACCTGGTGGCGCTCGACCTGTCGATGGACTGGCGCGTCTTCAGCTTCACGGCCGTGATCGGCGTGGTCACCGGCCTGCTGTTTGGCGTGGTGCCGGCGCTACGCGGCACGGCCGTGGCGCCGGCCGATGCCCTGCGCGATCACGCGCGCGGTGTCGTCAGCGGCGGCGGCCGCTTCAACGCCGGTCACGCGCTGGTCGCGCTGCAGGTCGCGTTGTCGTTTGTTTTGGTGTTTGGCTCCACGCTGTTTGTCCGCACGCTGGTCGGCCTGACATCGCAGGACGCCGGCTTCCAGTCCAATCGCGTGCTGCTGGCGGGGGTCGACCTGCGGCGCACGGGGGTGAGCGACGAGGCGGGACGCCTGCGCCTGTTCGAACAGATCCGCGAGGCCGTCGGCGCCGTTCCCGGAATTGAAGTCGCGGCCGCCTCGTTCCTGACGCCGGTCAGCGGCAGCACCTGGAACCAGCGCATCGCCGTGCCCGGCTACGACGCCCCCGAGCCGGATCGGCTCGCCTACTTCAATGCGGTGACTGAGGGCTACTTCAAGGCGCTGTCCACGCCGCTGCTGGCCGGCCGCGACATCAGCCGACAGGACACCGCCAACGCCCCCACCGTGGCCATCGTCAACGAAACCTTCGCCCGGAAATTCTTCGCCGGCCAGTCGCCGATCGGGCGGACCTACGTGGTGGAACAGTTTGGCAACGCGCGCCAGAACCGGCAAGTGGAGATCATCGGACTGGTGGCCGACACCAAGTATCGGTCGCTGCGCGAGCCCGCACCGCCAACCATGTACCTGCCCATCCCGCAAGTGGATCGTCTCGGCTCGTCCCTGCGATTGGCGCTGAAAACATCGACCCCGCCGATGTCGGCCGGCGCTTCGGTGGTGGCCGCGGTCGGCGTTGTGAACGAGGAAGTCGTCGTTGACTTACGGACGATGGACGAAGACCTGAGCGCCAGTGTGACGCAAGAGCGGTTGGTGGCGTCGCTGTCGGCCTTCTTTGGCGGACTCGCGCTGTTGCTCGCGGCGCTCGGTCTCTACGGCGTCATGTCCTACTCGGTGTCGCGCCGCCAGAACGAGATCGGCATTCGCATGGCTCTTGGCGCCGAGCCAGGGAACGTGGTCCGCATGGTCCTGATGCACGTGGGGGTGATCACGGCCATCGGCATCGCCGCCGGCGCGGTCGGCGCCGTGGGCAGCGGCCGTTTCATCAACGCCCTGCTCTTCAACCTCGCCACCAGCGACACGACCATGATTGGTGTGACCACAGCGACGCTGGCCGTGGCGGCGGCGATCGCCGGCTACCTGCCGGCGCGCCGCGCCGCGCGGATCGATCCCATGACCGCGTTGCGGCAGGACTAAACGTAAGTTGTGTGTGGAGTCAGGCGGTGGATGGGTGCTCAGGGCCGAAACCCCGAGCCCTCACGCAGAGGCCCAACGAGAGCAGCCGGAACATCGCTAGATAACCGGCCGCTCGAGATGGTAGGTAGTAAACGCTAGGTTGGGCGCGGTGCCCAACCGACTAACTAGACGACCTGGACGTTCTCGCCGCGGGGACCCTTGGGGCCCTGGCCCTTTTCGAACGTCACGTTCTGGCCTTCACGCAGCTCGTCGAAACGAGTGTTGGTGCAGGCGCTGTTGTGGAAGAAGTATTCGTTGCCGTCGCTGGCAAGGATGAAACCGAAACCCTTGTCGCTAACGAGCCGCTTGATCGTACCGTTCATTGGTGCCACGTGAGACTCCGTCATCCATCGAGTAAATTTGGCAGGTTTGGGAAATTCCCCAGCGCTGCCCTGAGGCCGTCGGCGCTGGATAGACGCTGGCAGGCGTGAGAACGAACAGTCAGGATACACGGTTTCACCGCCAACAGCCAGACTTATCTCATCCGGTGTGCGAGACCGGGCGTGCGGGGCCGTCCCGCACACCTGGGCGCACAGGCAAAAACCGTTACATTTGCGAATTTGCTCGACATTTCGGCGGTTTGTCCTTGGCACGGCCAGTGCTTTGCTTCACGGTCATGACGGACAAGACCATCCCCTCCTACCAGATTGACGGTCGCTGGACCATCGTTCGGGCCAACGAGGCCTTCTGCCGGACGCTCCATTGCACCGAGTCAGGCCTGATTGGCCGGGACGTCCGCGACCTGCTGCGGGCGGACTGGCGCCTCGATTTCCGCAGCTACATTGCGCGGGCGTTGGTGGGCGTCGGCGACCGCGACATCACCTTGCCGATGGTCGCACCGTGCGGCCAGGAAGCGTGGGTCCGCCACCAAATCGAACCGATCATGAGCGACGGCGCGCTCGCCGGGTACCAGGCCACGATCCAGCCGCAGTTCGCGGCCGCGACCGAATCGCCGGCGCCCTGGTGGCGGTGGCGCCCGGTGGCGTTCAGCGAGGTGTGGAGCACCGAGAACGAGGCGGCTGCGCGGGCCAGCTAGCCGCGAACGGCCTGAGGTCCTCACGCCTTCCGGGCTTGACCCCAGCCGCCGGCCAGAGAAGAATCAAGCCTTCGGTGCTTCATCAAGGAATGAACATGACCACGAAGGCTGGACGCAATGATGCCTGCCCCTGCGGCAGCGGCAAGAAATTCAAGAAGTGCTGCGAGCAGAAACAAGAGAAGAGCCGCGGCAACATGGCGCTGATGGTGATCGTCGGTTTGCTGATGGCCGCCGGGTTGGTGGTCGGCATCACGTCGCTGACCGGCGAGCGCGACGTGGCGCAACCGGGCGGCGTGTGGTCAGCGGAACACGGGCACTACCACTAGGGCGCGCCGCCGGCGCACCCGTCCAAATCCGGCACCTGATGCGATCCGTTGGCGCCGACTGGCAGGGGCCGAGTCCAGACGGCCGCGCTCACGGGCAACGCCGTGTAGAGGTGGGGGAACAAGTCACCACCCCGTGACGGCTCCCACCGAAGGTCAAGTCCCTCCGTCGCGACCGCCACCAACACCAGATCCGACTGGCCGGCAAAGTGCCTGGCCGCTGTCGCCGCCACCTGGGCGGCGGTTGAAAAGTGAATGAACCCGTCCCGCAGGTCGGCGGGCGAACCGGCGAAGCTGCCCTGCTCCACCGCCGCGCGCCACAAATCCGCGGGCGCGATCTTGTAGATGAGGCCGGTCACCGCGCCGGGCATGTCGCGTTCAGCAGCCGCCACGACTCCACGTCGATGACCGCCTGGCTCACGCCGGAGTCGCGCCCGGCCGTGCTGCCGACCGGTGATCGCCCCGGCATGACGCGGATGCGGCCGCCGGCCAGGCCTACGCCCGGCTCGATCAGATCCGAGTTACGCACCAGTCCGGTCAACTCGACCATGTCGCCCTTGCGGGCCTTGATCTCCTCCAGCAGCTTCTTGGGACCCGACAGGCGCAGCCGGCGGCCGGGTTTCATGTCGGAGCGCGGCATCTCGTTCTCGGGGCTGATGTCGACGATGAACAGCCGATCGTAGGCGCAGCCGGGCACCGACAGGCGCGTGGAATCCCTGGGCACTGGCTTCTCCTGCGCCATGACGGGCGTGGGCACGATCAGTACCGCCACCAGCAGCCAAGACCTCATGACCTCAGCTTACTCCACGCGTATAATGGAAACCTTAGTTCCGCTTTCCTGAGCACTGCGGCCATTCTGGCCACCAGCCCTCACCAAGGCACGTCTCCCAGGGCTTGTGACATGGACACGACCACGATTTATATGACGCTGGCGGCCGGCAGCATCGCAATTCTGTTCCTGATGGGCCGCTATTGGGCCGAGTCCAACACGAAGGACATGGGCACCATGAGCCGGCAATGGCTCGCCGAGTACGACCAGTCGCATCCCTAGCGGTTCAGCGCTGGCGCCGGTCTGGTGACGGGCGCTCGGCGGCGCGAAATCCTCTTAGCATGTTGGTCAGCGAATAGTTCGCCTCGTGGCAGGCGTACTCGTAGATCCGCTCGGTTGATCGCGCCATCGTCAATTCGCCTCTCCACGGCGCCGTGAAGGCCGTGGGGTTGTCAATCTCGAACTGATAGAGCAGCGTGTCGGCGTCCAGTAGACGGAAGCGTTCGATCACTCTCAGGTTGCGATCCCAGCCGAAGTTGCCACCGGCATCTCCATAGAATCCGCCGCCATCGTCGAAGTTGGTGGTGTCCACGACCAGCGTGTCGCCCTCCCAGCGCCCGATCGAATCGCCCAGCCCCTGCCTGATGCTCGACGGCAGGTGCGGGCGGCCATCGAGGTGGATGATGCGGGCGTCGTGAATCATCTCGGCATGGATCAGCACCGCATCGGCGGTCTGCACAATCTGGTAGTTGCTGTTGTAGGAGTAGGGCAGCATCGGCGGTCCGGCGGTGAGGAAGGCCAGGCATTGATCCTGCAGGCCGAGGGCCTCGGGATTCTCGAACTTTTTCAAGCCTTCCAACCGGCGGCGCTTGACCTCGGCGGCGGCGGGCGTGAGCGCGGGAATGCGGCCGTCGGCGGGCTCGGTGATGATGGAGGTCCGCAACGTCTTCACGGTGCGGGTGCCGTACTCTCGATAGACGGTGTTGTAGGTGCCGGTCCCCGTCCGGACCGCCGCTGGAGCCGGTTCCTCGTTGCGCCTGGCGAAGTCGCGCTCCCACTCGGCGGCCTCGGCGGGCGTAAAGAACGGCTTGTCTTTCAGCTCGCGCGGGCGTTCGAGCGGCGTCGCGGTGGCGGAATTCCACATGCCGTCGAGCCGCGGCAGGCGCCCACCGGTAGCTGATTGTCCCGACACGACGGTCGTCGCCAGCGCGGCGACCACCGCCCCTCGCAGCAGCAAACTCAACATGGCGCTGATTCTACATGCGCAGGGTGGCTGCGGTTGGGCGACACCGGGGATTGACTTTGTAATTAGAAGTCCTTTATATTTCTCCCATGCCGACCGCCGCCCACGAGGAACTGATCGCCCAATGGCGGGAATACCGGCGCCGGCGGTCCGACCGCGAAATGGCCGCCACCGCCGATCTGGAAGGCGACCTGCGCCGCCACCTTGGCACGCTGACGGAGGCGGGCCTGGCGGCAGACGAGGCGTTCCTGGTGGCCGTCGCGAGACTGGGGCGCATCGACCCGGCATCACGGGCATTCGTGACCGCCTCGACGGATCGATTCTGGCAGCCGACCGCCGCGGTGTCAGACACCCATCGGCCGGATGGCGGCACCGCCACGGAAACGCTGGTCGCGCTGGGATTGGCGGTCGCCGCCGGCATCGCCGTCAAGATTCCGGAGCTGTTTGGCCACACCCTCAGCCCGAACGAGGAGCTGCCGCCGTTCTACGCCAGGAATGCCAGCCTGTTCGTGTTCCCGCTGCTCGCGCTCTATTTCGTGTGGAAGCGCAAACTGAGCGTCGCCATGGCTGGATGGCTGGCACTGCCATTCGTCGCCGGCGCGGTCGCGGCCAACGTCTACCCGTTTGCCGACGGCAGTGACACCGCCGTCCTCACCGTCCTGCACTTGCCGATCGCCTTGTGGCTGGCGGTTGGCCTCGCCTACACGGGCCTGCGTTGGCGTGGCGAAGGTGGGCGGATGAACTTTGTCAGGTTCTCTGGCGAGCTGGCCATCTACTACGTCCTCATCGCCCTGGGCGGCGGCGTCTTCACCGGCGTGACCGTCACGATGTTCGCGGCCATCGACATGCAGGCCGAGTGGTTCGTGTTCCCGTGGCTGGTGCCGTGCGGGGCCGCCGGCGCGGTGATCGTCGGATCCTGGCTGGTGGAGACCAAGCAGCGCGTCATGGAGAACATGGCGCCGGTGCTGACCCGGCTGTTCACGCCGCTCTTCACCGTGCTGCTGCTGGTGTTTCTGGCCACCATGGCGTGGACCGGCAATCCCATCAATGTCGAGCGCGAGGTGCTGATCCTGTTCGACGTGCTGCTGGCGATGGTGGTGGGGCTGGTGCTCTATGCCGTCTCGGCGCGCGACCCGCATGCGCCGCCCGGCTTCTTCGACCGCCTGCAACTGCTGCTCGTGGTGGCCGCACTGGTGGTCGACGGCGTGGCCCTGTGGGCGATCGCCGCTCGCATCAACGAGTTTGGCTTCACGCCGAACCGGGTGGCGGCGCTCGGCGAGAATCTAATCCTGCTGGCCAACCTGGCCGGCTCGGCGTGGCTCTATGCGAATTTTCTGCGCCGCCGGGACACGTTTGCGGCGCTCGAACAGTGGCAAGTCTCCTACCTGCCCGTGTACTCCGCATGGGCCGCACTAGTGGTCGTGGTGTTTCCGCCGCTCTTCGGCTACCGCTGATCAGGCAAACGCCACGAGCCGCTGCGCTTAAGGATTGGTTGCGGGGGGGGGATTTGAACCCCCGACCTTTGGGTTATGAGCCTTTCGCCACTGACCCTATCGTGTTGACTTGCTTACCTTTAGGTATATACCCCATTCTCTTACCCCATGCCTGGGCTGTTTTCTTGACCTATTGACGTATACATGGAATCCATGTATACTTGTCTTCGTTCGGCAATCACGCCGGCCCTCTTTCAAGGGTTGTGAGCAGATGGCAGATTCAAAGACCGCCCCGTCGTTTTCCGAGTTGCTGGCCACCGTCGTCACCGAGCCAGGCAAGCTCGAGCAGGCCTTCTCCCGGTTCCATAACTACTCAATCGGCAACCAGCTGCTGGCCCTGATCGAATGCTTCCGCCGCGGCATCGAACCCGGCCCGATCGCCACCTACGCCGGCTGGCAGGCCCTCGGCCGCCAGGTCCGCAAGGGCGAGAAGGCGATCGAGCTCTGCATGCCGATCACCTGCAAGCGCACCGTGAAGGACGAGACGACTGGCGACGAGTCGCCCGCCACCTTCACGCGGTTCGCCTTCAAGCCGCGCTGGTTCGTGCTGGCGCAGACCGACGGCGTCGACTACGTGGCGCCGGCGCCGCCGACCTGGGATAAGGCGCGCGCGTTGGCCGCGCTCGACATCACGGAGGAGGCCTTCGCCTCCATGAACGGCAATTCACAGGGCTACGCGGTCGGCCGGCGCGTCGCTATCTCGCCCGTGGCTGAACGCCCGTTCCCGACGCTCGTGCACGAGCTCGCGCACGTCATCCTCGGTCACACCACGAACGGTGCCCGCCTCGAGGACGGCGCGGTCATCAGCTACGCGGCCGCCGAGGTCGAGGCTGAATCCGTGGCGCTGCTCGTCTCGGGCTCGCTGGGCCAAGACGGCCTCGAGTACTGCCGCGGCTATGTGCAGCACTACCTCCGCGGCGCGGCGATCGACGAGCGCACCGCGCAGCGCATCTTCAAGGCGGCCGACACGATCCTTCGTGCCGGCCGCGTCGACCAGGTCGAAGAACTGCCGGTCGCGGCCTAAGTTCAGCTAGCCGACCTTTAGTGAACCAGTTAGAGAAGGAGTAATCGATGCCGACCTACATCTTGCGTGACCTCGATGCCGGCCCCTGGACCCGCTTTAAGGAACGGGCCCACAAGGACGGCTGGCCACTGCGGCCGCTGTTCCTGCAGCTGATGGCCGACTACGCCGACGGCAAGCTGACGTTGTCGAAAGGTCCGGGCCCGCGGCCGCTGGCTGGCTTCAGCGTGCTGACTTGCAAGAACCTGGCGTGCCCGGCCGGCGGCCAACCCCAGCAGGTGACCACCCGGAAAGACGAGGTGCCGGCAATTCTCAAAGCCAAGGGTGTTACCTGCCCGGCCTGCCGGACGCTGATTCCGCTGGAGGCGCAGGAGCTCGAGCACTTGGAATCGTGGTTCCACACCAGCGACCCCAACCCCGGCGAGTTCGGCGGCTAGCGATCACCTATTGACGTATACATGGCATCCATGTATACTTATTTTCGTTCGGCAATCACGCCGGCCCTTTCAAGGGTTGTGAGCAGATGGCGATTAAGAGCTTCAAGTCCCAGACCGCGCAAGACATTTTCCTCGGCGATAACACGAAGGCGGCCCGCAAGGTCGCGCAGAAAGCATGGACGGCGGCGAGCCGTCGCCTGCAGCTGCTGCACACGGCAGCGAAGTTGTCGGACCTGTCGATGATCCCGGGGCTGCGTTTCGAGCCGCTCAAACACGACCGGCCCGGGTTCTACAGCATCCGGGTCAACGACCAATACCGGATCACGTTCCGGTTCGAAGATGGCGAGGCATACGATGTCGAAGTCGAAGACCCGAGGTACCACCAGCCGTAAGGCTGGTCCGTTTCCAATGCCTGAGGATTGGCTGGCGCGCCTGCGCCAGCCACCTCCGCATCCTGGTGTGGTGTTTCGCGAACAGTTCCGCGAGTTGCAGGAGCCACCGATTTCCACGAGGGCCACGGCGGCACGCATGGGTATCTCAAACAATCGGCTGAATGAAATCGAGCTTGGCAAGCGCAGCGTGACCGCTGAGACGGCGTTGCTGTTCGAGGCTATGACCGGCTTCGGCGCCGAGAGCTGGTGCCGGATGCAGATGCACTACGACCTCTGGCACGCAATGCAGGCCGCGAAGAAGAACAGGCCACTGATTCCCGGCGACCCGTTCCCGACCACAGTTCCTTCGACGCACCGATCAGGAAATTAGAACACCAGCCTCGGTGACCGGGGCAGCCACCGCTCCCAGCGACCAGCTTCTAATTGCACCTGACCGGCACGTCGAACTTCGGCGGCCAGAGAAACTCCGTGCCGCAGCATTCACAAACAAACCGGCCACGCCCCACTGGTGTCGGGGGCGTGGCGGTGTCGCATCGCTTCGGGCAGCGCGGCTCGATGGCGTCAGGCTTGGCCGCCACGTTTGCGCGCGCGGTCCTTGCGGGCGCCGGCATCGGCCAGCCGCGCCTTCATACCGGCGAGCTGCTCGGGCGTGATGCCGGCTTTCGGTAGCAGGTCGCCGATGACGTGCAGCACGACGCCGGCGATCGGCGACTTCACCAGCTTCTCGCCGGCAGCGAGCCACTTTTCGAGCTGTTCAACTTTGAGGGTGGGCGGCATCGGTCTTCTCCTTGGGCAACAGGGCCTTGATGGTGTTGTAGAGGCGCATCAGGTCGTCGAGCACGGCGGTGGCCTGCGGCCGCGCGCTGGTGACGGCGGCGCTCAGCTGCTCGAGCGCGTCCAGCATGGCCGGCACGCCGGCAATGGAGCCTTCCTGCGCGGCCTTGTTGTAGACCTCGTAGGCCGACCAGGCGGCCGCGATCGACCCGTTGAACGCCTTGCAATCGTCTTCCGACCGCAACCTGGCGTCGCAGGCCGCATTGATCGCATCGTCGGCGCCGGCGATGGTGGCGTGCATGGCCCGCTCGGTCTCGACGAGCACTTTGCCGGTAGACGCGCAACCGGCCGACAGGCCGACGGCCAGCAGGATCGGCAGCACGTAGAGGTCGCGACTGCCCCGCCGCATCGTGGCGTCCTGGGCGCGGCCCGACTGCTCGAGCGGTTTGACGCCGGCACGCCACCATTCAACGGCACCGGAGGCCGCGAGCGCCTGGATGATCGCTTGCATCAGCAGCTCACCTCGATCACCGCCAATCAGGTGGAACACGTCGCGCGACAACAGCGTGAGCACGATCGAGACCAGCACGACGTAGGCCGCGACGGGCAGCTTCTCGAGCAGCGGCACACTAGCCAGCCAGCCCTTGAGGCCGTGCACGATGGTGATGGTGAGGGCGACGATGCCCGCGATGGTGGTGAGGTCGATCGAGAAACTGGGGTCCATGGATTGTTCCTTTCAGAGTCGGGTTGGGAGGATCGAGAGATCGATCGGCTTGAACCAGCCGTCGATTTGCAGGATGACGGCCGTTCGACCGTGTGGCTTCGCGGTATTCACGCCGACAATCGACGCTGGCAGGCCCTTCGCCATGTGACCAACGAAATCCGTGGTGCTGACTGCTTGGTCTGTCCACGGCGCCGCGATCAGGTCGAAGTCGCGCTTCAACGAGCCGTGCACGCCCACGGCGTAGCCAACCTCGCGCGCGAGCTTCCAGATCAGCCGAAGGTCCGGCACGGCGGGGTCTACCCAACCTGGCGCCGGGTTCTCGTGCTGTGGCGGCGCGATGATGTCCGGCCAGATCACGGCTTGCGCCTCTCGGCGCGGCGCACGAGCGTGGCGGGCTCGACCTTCATCCCGAGTCGCTGGGCGGCAACAGCGGCCTGGCCGCGGCCGCGGTAGACGTCGGGTGAGTGTCCGCGCGACACCCGCCGCGACTTCGGATGCACGACGACGTAGACGTCTAGCGGCTTCACGCGAGCCGACCCGTCTCGACGTAGCCCCACGCGCAGTCGACGATGCGCCGCACGTCGACGGTCTGCCGCTCCTGCCGCGGCCGCGCCGCCTGCTCCGGCGGCCCGTAGACCACCTCGACATACCGCCCGGTGCCAGGGTCGATCGCGAAGTCCGCGCGCCACTGGTCGACGGCGGCATGGATGCGCGTGCCTCGGAAGCGGTCCCCGCCGTGGCCGAGGATGTCGAAGCGCATCAGGTCCTGCGGGAGCTGGCGCACCGCGGCCGGCGTCTCGCGGAAGCCCGGCATAGCCTCGAGCGGTTCGTCGAAGAGGATGACGCCGGGCCCGGACATGAACGTCCAGGCCTGGCGCGCTACGGCCGCCATGCAGGCCGCCAGTTGCATCACGCCGGCGTCGAGCTCGCCGTGGCCATCCATCGCCGAGACGAGCCGGCCGGGGCCGAAGGGTTCGCCCTGCCAGCCGAGGCGACGAACGACCGGCGCTTCCCCGCCGATCGAGTACAGGTGCCGGATCTTGTCGTGCGCGCGGCCGCCGCGGTAGCCGTGCAGGTAGTAGTGGCCGCACCAGCCAGGCGTGAAGGCGCGCAGCACGTCCCGGTCCTCGGTGCCGGTGTACGCCGACAGCGAGTAGAGCAACTGCGGGTGACGCGCCCGGACGCGGTTGACCAGCCGCTCGAGCTCGGCCGGCTCGGTGTCGTCGGCGTCGCCGGTGTCCCGGACCTCGTTGCAGGCCTCCACGAGCGCGAAGTACTGCGGGCCCACCTGGTCGATGGCCGTGGCCAGCAAGTCGAACAGGGCGTCTTCCTGGCCGTTGCTGAGGCTGTCCAGGCCGCCGGCCGACAAGTGCCACGTCAGCTTGCGGTCGGCCGCCGCCTGCAGAATGGCGATGAACTGGCCCGGGTGGTCGAGCGGGTTCCACCGCGGCGCCGGGCGATGGCCCCAGAACGGATTGCCAGGCGCCGCCGGCAGCACGAACCACGAGCGCAGACCGTGGTAGCCCGCCTCGGCCGCCAGGTCGAGGACCGGCAGGACGCGGTCCAACCCGAGCACCAGCGCCTGGCCGATCAGGTCGCCGGCATGCAGCAGGACCGGCAGCCGCGGCCCGTTGGCGTCCGCGAAGCACCGATCCCCGTAGCGCAGTCCGAGCAGCGGATCCGGGTGGACGCCAGGCGCCGGCGGATGCGCAACGCGATCGATGCGCCGGTAGAGTTCCTCTTTGCAGAGCTGCAGGCGCACGTCGGGCGCCTGGCCGGCGCCCAGGCCGCCGACCCATAGCGACACGAAGCCCTGCGAGCCGTCGATCCACACCGCGGCCGCGCGAGCGTCGAAGGTTTCACCGAGGAGGCCGGGATAGATCTCGTTGGCCAACCAGTTGCGCACCGTGAGAGTCAGGTCATCAGGCGGATAGTCAATTCCCATTGGTCGTTTCGTCCCTTCCGAGAAAAAGCGAAGCGATCAAACGCAAAACGGCCCGCAGGGCGCGCATGGTGCGCGAAC
The DNA here is from genome assembly GCA_021730945.1 of Acidobacteriota bacterium. GTDB lineage: Bacteria > Acidobacteriota > Vicinamibacteria > Vicinamibacterales > UBA2999 > 12-FULL-67-14b. The sequence goes on from JAKFYH010000047.1 coordinate 55,979, forward strand.
CTACGGGCCGCTTCTTGCCCGATCGCTTCTTGTTGGTCCCGGCCGGTGAAGCCCACCGTGCGTCACCGCCGTTGGGGTGGCCACCCCTCAGGCGATCAGCCGAGACAACCCTTGCGTGTTACTCGCTATGATCTCCTGCCGCGTAGGCGGGCGGATTCTCAATGTCGATCCAGATCTCGCCAGTGGTCGCCGTTAGACGCTCCATCAGCCGCTGCAGCGCCATCTGCGACCGTCCAATCGTCGCAGCGCCGCGGTCGAGGCCAACGAGGAGGCAGCCCTCCGTGTCGACCGATTTGTTGCCGGCGTGAATCAGGACCCACTCGAATCCAGGCACGTCCTGGAGCCACGGCAGCATCCGACCGAAGCGCGGCGACTGACGCAGCGCAACGCGGTAGCGGCCGGCGGGAATGGCCGTCTGGCCCTTCACCTTCCAGGTGCCCACGGGCTGGTCGAGCTGCTCGCGGACCTCGTCTTCGAGCGTGTCGCACAGCCGCACGCCGTCGATGTAGAGACTGCCTAGCGTGGCCCCGCCTCGCGAGGGTTCGCGGATGACGCGGAGATTCATGCCGCCTCCGGTGTTTCGAATGTGCCCTGCCACTCGAGCACGCGGGCGCCGGCCTTCACCGGCACGGCGTCGACGCAAACCGACAGCTCATCTCCGGAGGCCTTCACCAGCACGCATTCGCGTCGTAGCATGCGCCCGTCTCGGATCGTGTGATTCCAGGCCACCATGAAGGCCTCCACGTGATCTTGGTGAATCAGGTTCACCCACCCCATTCCCAGTAGGTCGCGCGCGGGGTAACCGGTCAGCATCTCGAAGGCCCGATTCACAGACACGAACCGCCCGGTTGCGTCGGCCTGGAACGCCGGCCGCGCCATGCTGTCGAAGATCGCCGCCTGCCTGGCCGCGATCACGGTGACCTGGTCCTTCATACTGCCGCCGCCGTTCGGTCCAAGCTCGGCCTCGACGCGGCGCTTGATCTGCGTGACTTCGCCCTCCATGCGGTCGACGGTCGCCACCATCCGATGGACACCACGAAAGTGATCGACGATTGGCGCGGTGGCCCAGCGCCAGAGGCGCAGAAGCGCAGGACGCACCAACGCGTAGACGATCCCAGACGGTGCAACGATTGCGGCCAGCCAGGCCCACTCCTGGAGCGTCAACATTGCCCTAGACCTCCGCCGTCAGCCTCTGCAACAACAGAGTCTTCGCCGTCGTCTTCACGTTCTGAACCGAACGCTCCTGCGCTGCCTCGTCCCACCGCCCAGCCTGAATCGCGCCGACGACGGTCGGAAGGTGCGTGAATGCGGCTCGAATGATGACGTCTCCTGTGGCCAGCGCCTCCTCGAGCTTGGCGTTCAGCATCGCGGCCTGCGCAGCCGCGCGCTCATCAGCCGTCCGTGCACGCCGTTTCGTGGGGCTGCCAGCATCGAACATCTCGAGCTCGCGGTCGGGCATCCGCTCGTCCGGTAGGGTCACGACACCCTGGGTCAATGGATCAAACGTGGGCTCATAGAAGCCACCGTAGAGGAACATGCCGTCAGCCAGGCGATAGACCCAGTTATTCATCGCAACCACTCAAACGCATCGAGGTAGAAGGTGGCCGTGCCGCTGGGATAGCAGCTCGGATATACGCCCTGCCAGTCCACGAGGCACGACGCCACGAAGTTCTCGTTCGCGACGCGGGCGGTGAAGCCGCCGACACCAGCCAGGCGCGCCGAGGGATTCAAGTAGGACCCTTCCGGCGCGCCCGCAATCATGGCCTGCGACCCCAACGTGTCGCAGTTGATGAAGGTCGACAGCAGGCACGGAACAGGTGGCACAAATGCCGCGACGTGATTGACCGACTGGTACGCCGACGCGATTGCCCCGACGGTCACACTCTCGATGGGCTGATTCCAACGCTCGTGCTGCACGAACTTTCGCAACACGTTGGAGCCGGTGTTATAGACGTAGCCAACCTTACAGGACTGCGTCCAGCCCGACGGGAGCGTCAACGCTGCGCTATTTCTTGTGACGTAGGTCTTGAACGCGAAATCATGGGTGGCGGTGAGCGTCCAGGTGGTCGGGTTGTACGTGGCGTACGAGCCGCCGGCGTAGCTACTGGCCCCACCCTTCGCGGACCAGACGAAGTTGTTCGAGGCGTGGACCGTGTAGTCGCCCTGCATGACGATCCAGTACTGCGTGCCCGCGGTCAGCGACACGGGCGTCCGGAACGGGAATCGAATATTGCCGAGCCCAGAGCTCATGTCGGTCACGACGAGCTTGTCTGACGTTGCCAGGGGTGTGCCACTGGGGACTCCAGCCGCGTCAGCCTCGATGGTCAGCCAGATATTGCCGGACGGCGTGCCGGTGCGATAACCGAGGATGTCGATCATCTCGCACAGGCCGGTGGTGCCGGGCTGAAAGCCCTGCGCGAGCTTGGTGGTCGCCGTGCTCGAGCGCAGCTGCGCATAGGTATCCTGGGTCGTCTGCGACTGGTCGAGCGTCCAGTCTTTCTCACGATGCAGCAGCAACCGCAGGTCACTGGCGAGCTGCGTCGAGGCCTTGCCGATCAGGTAGATGCTATACCACGTGCTCGCGGTGCGGCTCCCCGTATCGAGGCCGGCTGCGCCACTCGCGGTGATGTCAGCCTCGAGTGGAAACGTCAAGCCGCTATAGCGCACGCCGTCATCCATGACGACTTCTTCCAAACCGACGAGGGCCACTTTGTTGGCCGCCGCGTCTCCGTCTTGGTGGGTGCGCAAGTGGAGGCCGCGAAAGGACTGCGGCCCGGCGACCGACACCATTTCCCACCCGCTGCCATCGGCCTTAAAGTGCGGCACCTTTCCTGCCACGGCCGCCACGCGCGTCAACTGACTGGCGCTCGCGGCCGGTATGAAGTCGTGAGCCGTCTGGCTTGGGATCGCAATGCCACCGTCCCGCACGACGAGGATGTTGTCGAACGCGCGGTCGAAGTGATCTTTCTTGGTCGACAACCCCACGCTCACGGGATTGGTCGCATTAAAGGTCGGCATCTGACTGCGACTCCTTCCTGAAGTCGGCCGCGTACGCCGGATGCTGCGTCACGCGCGGGTCGGCTAGCCACGTCGCCAGGCACAGCAACGAACAGAAATCCAGTGCACCCGTTGTCATCACCTCGCTCTGCTGCTCCATGACCCACCATGTCTTGGGCCGGCCTTCGCTGGGCCGCTCCTTGCCGCAGGCATCACAAACGACCGTTACTGCTCGAGCCATGAATCCCTCACCACCACAACGACACGCCACCCGAGGCCGGATCGCCTGAATCGGCCAGGCCGGAGCTGTCCGTCCAAAAGCCAGAGGCCAAGCGCTGCGCGGCGGTCGACGTCGACCAATCAGGCGCACTGCTATCCATCCAGCGACCAATGCGGCCGCCCAGGCCGCGTAGGTTCCCCATCCGCCCCACAACGTTCAGCCGTGGGCCCAATGTCAGCTCGCTCGAGAGAATCTCAAACGGTTGCCCATCGTAGGCACCACTCACCGTCGGCGCCGGTGTGTAGCTGATGAACGCCTTCTCACCGGCCACCAGCGCCGCCAGCTTCGCCCCGCGTTCGGTAAAGTCCGCTTCAACGGTCACCGAGCCAGCTAGTAGGGCGTAGCGCTGCGCAATCGTCTGTGCGTTGGCGGCGGTCGTTAGGCATGTGAAGATGTCGAGCGTGTCGCGCGAGCCCGTGCGGTAGTGCGTGGCGGCATCGGTGACCTCAACGACGGCCCATTCCTTGCGCACGTGGTCAAAGCCGTAGTGCACGCGCACGGCGGTGTAGATGGTCTTCAGCTTCGGCGCTGGCCGGAACGCCGCGAAGTCGGCCTGCCGAAGGGTAGTGGTAATGGCGTCGACGTCCGGATTCCAGATCCGCACCGTCCACGCGCCGTCGACAGTCTGCTGAGCAGTGCCCATCACCGACCGCCCAAGCGAGCCCAGCCCCCCCTCGCCCGTGGCGAGAATCGACGCCAGGGCGCGCGGCTGCTTCACCCAGAGCGCCAAGACCGCGTCGGCCTCGGCATCAGCCGCGGTGAAGGCCGGGGCATCAAGATCGCCAGCCGCGACATCGAGGAACGTCTGCAGCAAGTCCTGGACGATGTCGGCGTAGGTCTCGATGGCGCTGCCTAGTCCGTCCGGCTTACCGGTGACGTCGACCGCCAGTGTGTAGTCGGCATGCGGGTAGGTCGCAGATACGATGGTCACCGTGCAGGCCGTCAGGTCTTTGGTGTAGTGCGTGGTCTCAGTGAGCGCCGTCCAGACGCCGGTGTTCTTGCGCACGGCCCACACGGCGTGGATGGCGAACAGGGTCTGGTACGCCGCGTCGGCGACGGTGTAGACACCGTAGCTCGTGGTGTCGGTCAGGTCGGGGGGGATGATGGCGCGGCCGTAGCCGATCCACTTGCGCGTGCCTCGCACACCGTCGCCCAGGTTCGGGTAGGCATCATCGAAGAACGGCGTCACCGGCAGCTCGATGTTGGTGAAGCGCTGGCGCGGCTGCAGCGCGAAGGCGCACACGTCCTCGGCCGGCGCGACGTCCTCGATCACCATCGTGGCGACGGTCGCATACTGCGCGCGGGTCAGCGTCAGGCCGTTATAGCTGCCACCCACCGCGAACCGGATCGTCTTGTTCTTCCAGTTCCAGGGGCCATCGGCCGCTACCAGCCGCGACCACACCTGGTGGCCATTGACGAACGACACGCTGCCGCCAGGAATATAGGTCGAGCCCGACAGCAGGTCCTCGACCTCGCGGCGGATCGTTGGGAGCGCGTCGGTCAGCCACGGGTGATAGAACACGGCCGTTGCCGGCGTGCCCGGGCTCGTCTCGAGGACGATCGGCGCGTTGGCCAGGTGCAGCCGCACGGTAGCCTGGACCAGGGTGAAGCTGTCCGGGTTACTGCCGGTGGTGGTGTGGACGTAGAGGATTTCGTTCGCCTCATCCCACCAATAGCTGCCGGCGTTGGCGTCGACCGCGGCCAGCGAGGCCTCCGCATCGAGCGTGATGTCGTTCTGCTGGGCGCCGATCACCGGGCAGTACAGTCCACCCGTGAGCAGCGCCGTCTGCGTGTGCCGTGGGAAGGCGATCTCGTAGGTGTTCGGCGCGCCACCGCCGACGGCCGTGAACCCCATCAGGCTGACCGACGGCTCGACCTCGCACAGCACGACCTCCGTGCGCACGGTCGCGTCGAGCCAGGCCGCGAAGGTGGCCGCCATCAGCGGGCCTCCTCGAAGCCGATCGATACGCCGTAACGGCCGATGGCCATGCCTGGCTCAATCTCCCAGCCCAGCGGGCCCGAGAAGCGCGCGAACCAGGTCGTCCAGCTCACGGCGGTGTCGAGCACGATGAAGAGCGGGGTCTCGATGCCGATCGCGTCGAAGATGGCACGGAGCTGGTCCAGCTGCGCCGGCAGGACGGCATCCCAAGTCAGCGCGCCCGTGAAGTACTTGGTGCGCGTCGCGTAGGTCTGCTGGCCATCCGAAGAGGCCGACCCGATCGACGGCGCCTGGCGCGAGACCGGCATCGGCACCATCACGTTGACGGCCGGCTCGATGTAGGTGCCCAGGAACGCGTAGCCCAGTTCGGCGTAGTCGCTATCGGACCCCGGGTTGGTCCACTTCAGCTGCCAGTGCCGGTGACTCTGGCTGGCGAAGAAGGCGGCCACGGCGCGTGTGTCGCGGTCCTGCGCGGCGAAGGTGGCCACCAGCGTGGCCGACCCGGCGCTGCCGGCATCTCCCCGCTCGTAGAGCTCGACCACGCCGGAGCCGAGCACGCTGACGTTGGCCAGGACGGCGCAGGTGACGGCCAGCACCGCGCCCAGGTCGATGTCGATGGTCTGCGTCCCGGTGGCTGTCGCCGACCGCCACACATACGAACGGTCGGTGTTCTGGCTCGCGGCGACTGGCAGCGCCGACACTTCGGACGAGGCGGCCAGCACCGTGCCCGCGGCGGTATAGCGGTTCTCGTAGGCCAGGCGGATGTTGGCCACCTACCGCCCCCTCTGGCTGATGTTGCGCGACGGGACGGTGATGCCGCCGGCGTTGACGCGGTCCTGGATCTGCCGGAACTCGCTTTCGGTGACTTGGCGCGCGCCGGTGAAGTCGTTGACGACGTAGACGTTCGGGGCAGGCACGACCGCTGTCGCCACACTGGCGGCCATGGCGGCGCCACCGAGCCAACGCTTCGCGGTCTCGATGCGGTCTTCATAGGGCACGATCGCCTCGCGGCCGTGTGCGACGATGTCGGTGCCTCGGCCGAAGTCGGGAAAGTCGTAGCCGTGCTTACGATAGGTGCCGCCCGAGTAGCCGTTCTCGTCCCGGCCATCGCCGTTCATGTCGTAGGAACGGTTTGACTGCGCCGGGAAGGACCCGCCCATGGTCCCGTTGACGACGCCATCTGGCAAGGGGTCGACAGTGACCCCGATGTGGATCGTCCGGTCGACGGTGGCAGCGTCCAGGGCCGACTCCAATCCGCTGGCGGCGTCTGACACGCCGTCGATGACGGCCTTGATCGCGGCGATCGCGGCTGCAGATTCGCCGGCCCCTTTCTTACTGGACTGCCACAGCCGTTCAGCGGCCGCTAGTGCCTCGGCTTCCGTCCGTCCAGCCGCGATGTACGCATCGCGGATAGCGATGACCGTCATCTTCCAGGATTCGTTCCCGGCCTCGTTGCGTTGGGTCTGGTTCAGCAGCGAATGGAGCTGCGCCTCGAAGTCCGCCACGGCTTGCCGTCCACGCAGCTCTTCCGCCGACGGCCCGCCGAAAATCGACCGGAAGAACCCACCGATGCGCTCGGCGATGGGGCCGAACAGCGCCCCCAGCGTCGGCAGCAAGGCGTTCACGGCCTCGCCAATTCCGAAGGGCAAGGCGTCCTTGATTGCCGGCCCGAACTTCTCCTGGAACTTGCTCATCAGCGACGTGCCGATATGGGCACCGGCGGCTGCGATCACCGATCCGCCGCCCTGGATGGCGCTCATGATGACGTTGGGCAGGCCGGCCATCAGCTGGCCGAAGCGGCTGACGCTCTGCGTGCCGGTCTCGTCGAGCTGCTGCCCTAGCGCCTTGATGGACGGCGCGAGGGTGGCGTTGTTCTCAAAGGCCCACTTCTCCGCGGCCGCGGTCATTTCGGCGGTCTGCTGGATGGTGCGCGTCATGATTGGCTGGCCTTCGACCAGTGACGCGCGCTGAACCTTGAACCAGTCTGGCGTCGCGGCTACCTGGCCAAGCGTCTGCTTCAGGTCCTCGTAGTGCTGGATCTGCTTGGCCAGCGACTTCGTCAACCGGTCGATCGTAGGATCCAGCTCCTCGTTGGCGGCCTTGACCTTCTTCGACGCTTTCTCGTTCTCGCCGTAGTTCAGGTTGAGGGTGGAGATCGTGCGCGCCTGCGTCTCCTGCTTCGCCGATGTGGTGATGGACTGTGCGGTGAAGATCGCCAAGCCGTCCTTCGCCTGGGCGACGTTGGCCTTGAGGCCGGCGATGGTCTCGCCCGAGAAGCCGATCGCCTTGCCGAGTAGCGGGATGCTGTTGACACCTTCGGCGATGCTCAGCAGGAACTCGTTGAACCAGATCTTCATGTCCATGAACGCGCGGCCCAGGCCGAGCGACAGGGCATCCGTGACGAACCTGACCGCGCCTGGCAGGGTCTCGCCCATCCATTTCGCGACCGTGGTCAGGACCGGGATCATGGGCTCGAGGACCTGGGCGATCACGGACTTGCCGACCGCGGCCAGTGTGCCCATGGTGTCGCCGAACTCGTCGCCGGCGCGCACGGCATCCTCGCTCAGCACGATGCCGAGGCGATCCGCGGCCGAGGCGGTCTCGGACAGGTTCCCCTTCATCATCGGCAGCAGGTCCGCGCCGGACTTGCCGAACAGATCCATGGCCAGTTTCGACTGGGCCATCGGGTCGGGGATCTTCGCGATGGAATCGGCGATGGTCGTGAAGGCCTTGTCCGGAGCCATGCCCCGGATCTGGTCGAACGACAGCCCGAGGGCGTCGAGCGCGCCGACGGCGGACTTGTTGCCACCGGCGAGGTTCGCGCCGAGCTTCGAGATCGCGCCGGTGACCTGGTCGAGCGAGCCGCCATTCTGCTCGGCGGCGTACTTCAGCCGCTGCAGGGCCTCGACGCCGATGCCCGTTTTCGCCGACAGGTCGGTGAGCTCGCCGGTCAGGTCCGCGAAGCTGCTGATCGCCGAATACACGCCCCACCCGGCGAGGGCGCCGCTCATGGCCTTGAACGCGGACCCGAGCGACATCGTCGACGTCGAGGTCCTCTTCGCCGCGTCATCGACGCCGGCGAGGTCCTTGCGCGCCTTGTCGAACTCGGCCGCAGTGAGGTTCTTGCCCCGGATCGTGATTGTGACTTCGCGCTGTTCGTCCGCCATCAGCCTCTCCGCTGCCCCTGGTCCCGCTCGCGGCCCTTGCCGCGGCTCTGTTTCCTCGCCTGCCCGATCAGCGCGTTCTCTTCGCGCGCGATCAACGCCAGCGCCTCCATCACCTTCGCCGGCTGGTCCTCCACCCCACCCGCCGACGGCAGCGCCGTTCGCTGCCACTCCACCCACCCGTAGCCGCCTTGCAGCTGGTGGGTGAGCTGAAACCACTCCAGCGCCTCCTTCACGTCCGCCGTGAAGAGCAGCACCGGGCATTCGTGAAGCTCTACGTCGCTCCCACCAACGCGGCCGACCCAGACGGGATCGGGTCCTGGTCCGCCGACACACCGGCGCTCGGCGCATAGCCCTCGACTTCGGCACTCGCCACAATCGCGGCCGGTGTCGCCCCATCGACTGCCGCCGCGGCGACGGGCATCGGCGAGGAAGCCGTCAAACCAGACAGCGGCCGCAAGACTTTTTTTGCTTCGGGTGACAGCGTGTTCTCCTGGTGAATCGCCCTGGTCAGCCGCACCAACATCGAAAGGTTCCCGCCGAAGGCTTCCAGGATGTCCTTGCCGGTCTGCACCTGGAACACCTCGCCGTTGTCGCGCTCGGCCTTCAGCACCACGCCGCTCGGCGCCACCGATACGTAGTCGGCGATTGCCTCGCTGCAGAACTCGGCCATGAACGTGTCGTCGGCCTGGTTGGCAGCCTCGTATGCGGCCATCGCCTCCGCGTCCATCTCTTCGAGCCGCCGGCGCTTGATCTCGTCGTCGGGCACGACATGCTCGCTGCGAGCCGGCTCGACCACGACGCCCTTCTCGTTGAGCCTGGCGGGAATGTCGCGCATCGCCTGCTCGTCGCCGGCAGGCCTCCGGAAGATCATCCGCGCCGCCGTGGGGTTGTTCAGCCGCGCGAACCCGCGTTGAAAGTTCTGAAGCTGGGCGACCGTGAAGCGGCGAATGCGCACCTTGAACGTCTCGCCGCGCGCGACGGCTTCCCCCTCGAAGCCGTCGTCGATCGGGATGTCCCGCGTGTAGTAGTTCTTGAACGTGAACGTCTTGGTGCTCAATGCCCTCTCCTGAAGTGCGGATCGGCGCCCACCGTGTGGCGGGGCCGGCGGTCGAACTCGGTCACTTCAATCGAGACGCCGCCTTGTGGGCTGGTGCGCTTCGTTGGCTCGGTGGCCAGGAACCGCACCCGTGACGACGTCGGCACGTAGGTGAGAGGGGGCGCGACCGCCGCGCGCCCGATCGGCTGTTTTGGCCCGGGGGCTCTTCTCAGTCCCCCGGCGCCAGCTTTATAGGTCGTTTTACAGCAGCCCGACGAAGATCGCGTCCAGGGCGCCGTCCACGCTCTCCTTGGCCTCGCCCTTGAACGGGAAGTTCACTTCATCGTCCGGGTCGTCGGTATCCGGGACCTGGAACAGCACATTCGGCATGCGCACGGCGATGATGTTGCCCTCGGTGAACCCGGTCTGCAGGAACACACCGAGGTTGGTGCCGGCGACCGCCAGGTCGTACTGGGTCTGCGAGTTCGCCCGCATCTCGAGAGTGACGCCGATCTTCATGCGTCCGGCGCGGTACGACTCCTCGGCCGAGTCGTAGCCGTATGACTCGTTGCGCACCTTGATGGCGTTCTCGATGTCGATCGCCATCTTCAGCATCTTGGCCGCTGTGTTGCCGAGCACGAGCTCACCGGTGATGCCCGAGGGCGGCTGGCTGCCGACCGTGGTGAAGCTGGCCGGCTGCGACGGGGCGGCCGAGGCGCTCAAAAGCTTGGCGGCGCCGCTGGCCGAGAACATCGGATCGTCGTTGGCATCGAAGTTGATGCCCATCTTGTCGACGACGCCACCGCTCAGCACGCGCGACAGGCCGGCCGTGCCGTCGGTGTTCTTTAGGTAGTGCGCGATCGACAGCGAGTTCATGTTCTGGGCGCTGATGCGATACAGGGTTCCCAGCTTCACGGCCGCGCCGTCCGCCGGCACCTGGCCCGCCGGCAGATCCGGCGCCCAGGTGACCACGCCCGTGCCCGTGTTGGCTGCCGTGAGGAAGCGCGCGCGCTTCTTGCCGTCCGGGCAGGTGATGAGGACCGGCAGGCCGATGGCCGTGCCGGTGCCGCTGGCCAGCGTCGCGCCGCCAACCGCGCCGGTACCGGCGCCGACGGTCGTCGACAGGGTCGTGTTCGTCTTCGTGCCGAAGCCGCATTCCAGGAACGGGTCCAACTCCGGCAGCGTGTTGATGGTGCCGCTCGGCCGCAGAATCGCGTCCAGGTTAAAGCTGGCCGACGTACGGCCAGTGGTCATGTTCGTGGCCAACTGACCGGGCGACGACTGCTTCTCGATGATCTCGCGCTTGTTAAGGACGTCCGAGCCCGGGAACGTCAGCGACTTGTGGCGGAAGGCGTTGCTGGACGCCAGCGACGGCACAGTGCCGTAGGTGGTTTCCTTCTTCGCGTACGCCTGACCGATGCGACCAATCTGAACGGTGGACAACGCCATGGTCTACTCCTGCTGCGGCGCCTTCGCCGCGGGTGCCTTGGCCGGTGCGTGCTTCGACGCCGGCTTGATGAACTCAAAGTTCGTGTCGTTCAGGTGGTCGCCGAGCTCGGAGGCGAGCGTGTGCGGGCCGCGGTCGGTCCGGCTGACGACCTGGTCGAGGTCGCCCTGCCAGCCCTCGCCGATCGCGACGCTGGTGAGGTTCCCCACCACGTTCAGCGTCAGCGGACGGATGCATTTCGCGATGCGCATCTCAATCCCCTCCTAACCGTTCGGCTGGCCGAAGGTGCGGCGTAACTGGATTTCGGTTTGAATCTGCGCCCACACCTCGGGGCCTTCGACGTTCTCCACCAACTGCCGGCCGGTGATGCGCGTGTCGGTCGCCAACCCGCCGCGTGATAGGTCGATCGCAATCGCCTGCTCGACGTCCGCGCAGGCGCGATAGAACATCAACATGCGCGCCTCGTCGACCGTTGGATCCGATTCGCCAATCCAGTGCACCATTACCGGCAGCACCAGCTTCAGTTCATTGGCTGGCTCGTAGATCCATTTCTCCTTGGCCACGTCGAGGATCAGGAACGGCCGCGGCACGTCTGGGCGCTTCAGCGCTGCGACGTCATGGTCCGGGTCGAGCTTCACCACGGTGGACGTCACGTCGTAGAAGTAGCCCCCGGCCACGGTCATCGCCGCCAGAGCGGCTTGCAGGTTCCGCACGATGCGGTATTCGCGGGGCTCAGTCGGCATCAACCTGCCCCGGCGAACTCGCGAACTCGAGCTCGTGATCGAAGTTCTTCTCGAAGACCGCCTGCGCCTGGGCGAGGCCCGCCGGTCTGAACTTCTTGAACACCTGGCCCAATGACGGCCCGTACTTCTCGTGAATCGCCTGGCGGCCCTTACGGCCTCTCGTGGTGGCGACGACGAAGTTGTCGCGAGTCCCCTTCATGTACTTGCCAGGCGTGCGTTCAAAGATGCCCTCGTGCCCGCTTGACATGACCGCGAAGAACGCGTGCTCGAGACGACCCTTGCCGCCGGGTAGTCGATAGGTGACACCGCGCCCGCGGCCGCGCGACGGCCGCGGCCCTTTCGCGTTGAACTTGATGAGCGGGATCCGCTTCATGCTGGCCGCGATCGAACCAACCGGATTCGAAGCACTGGCTTGCTTTAGCACGATCGCTTCGCGGACGTCCTTCTGTTTCAGACCAGTGTCGGCCGACATCTCTTTGACCATCAGCGAACGGCCACTCGCGATGGCGCGATTGATCGCCCGGACAGTCGCCTTCAGCACGCGGGCTGGGAACTGTTCCAGGTCGATCACGATCGCCTCAACGCCGTGGACTTCAATGTTGGCCATGATGTAGCTGTCTCATCTCCTGGCTACGTAGTCGGGGTGACAATCAGCCGCTGGCAGTCCGGCTCCACTGTCTGCCCCAGCCCGACGACCTGCCATGTCTTTGTCACCCCGCCGTCGACTTCCGGCGCCGCGAGGATCGCGCCGCGGTCCTGCTCCGGCACGTCCGACGAGAGGGGCAACACGAAGATGCGTCGAGGGTCGCGCCGGCGGTATTCGCTTCCAACCGGCGCTTCCTCGGACATCGCCGACACCCAGAACCCGGATGTCGAGATCGGCGTTTGGCCCACCCCTGGCGGCGTGATCGTCGCCGGCAGGCCAAACGCCTCGATCGCCGGGTTCAGTGGAACCCGTGTGTCGGTCATGCCTAGCTCTTGGTGAGCTTGATGACCGCTTCCGGACGCAGGCAGAGCGAGATGGCGTTGCTCTGCGTGTTGATGGTCCGGAACTTGTTGAGGCCGGACGGATCCGGCGCCTGCTTCGCGTAGCGCGGCAGGCCGAGCGTGTTGACCGTCTCTTCGTAGTCGGCCGGCGCAAAGCGCGTGATGTAGATGTCGGCTTCGGGCACGAGCAAGGCCGTGTCCGCAGGGATGAACGTCGCGGTGCCGCCGCCGGCGCCATCCGGGATGGTCACCGAGCCGCGGTATTCCTCGAACATCACGCCGCCGTACATGAAGCCCTCGCGGAGGTCGTTCTGGAGCTGCTGCCCCTGCTGGTACTTGTAGGCCTCGGCCACCGTGGCGTGCGACACCAGGGAGTCGAACCAGCCCGAGGAGCAGAGCGCACGATAGCCGCCGACCACCAGGCCCCCGAGGGCCGTCTCCGACTTGCGCTTGGCGGCCACGACGATGTCGCGGATCTTCGTGGTCGTGACGCTGAACACGAAGTCCTGAGTCTGCTGCACCACGCCGAACTCGGTGAACAGGTTCAGCAGCGTCGAGCCGTCCGCGTCGAGCAGGATGCCCCTGAGGGCGTTGATGCGGTGGTACTCGAGCGTCGCTTCGTGCATGGGAATCAGCTCGGCCATCCGCTCGTTGACGAGCTGCTCGAGCTGTTGCATCTCGGTTTCGGACCCGAACTGACGAATGTTCTGGATCTCGTCGGCGTACACCTTCGAATCGCGCTCGAAGTGATACACCCGGAACGTCCGCATCGTCCGCTTCTTGCCGACGAGCGGGTCGGCGGCGACGCCGCCACGGGGCGACGTCTGAATGAGGCTCAGCCGGCCGTCCTGCGACTCCACGTCGATCGACGTGGTGCGCACGCCGGCCTCCTTGAAGAGGCCGAGCGCGCCGATCCGGTTGGGCTGGTGCGGCAGCTTGTTGAAGGCCGCGGTGAGCGAGTGCATCGTGAACGCACTGCCGGTAAACGCATCGAGTTGCATGGTCTGGTCTCCTCGTGTCCTGTGGTTTGGGCTACAGCCCGTTAGCGGGCAATGACCCCACGCGCCGCGAGGTCCCGATACGCCGACTCCTTCTGCGCGGCCGTGATGGCCGAGGCCCACTTCAGGGCGCCCTTCATCACGGTCGCGTCCCTGGCGACAATCACGCCAGTGGTATCCGCGGATGTGGCGTCGATGTTGTCAAACAGCACGCCGCTGGCCTGGTGCCGACCGTCGAAGGTCGTCGGATCCCACTCCACCACCTTGCCGCCGGCGAGCTGGTTGAAGACGCAGACCTCGAACGAGTTGCCGACGATGACGTCGGTGGCGTCCGTGATGGTGAAGTTGATCTGCCGGTTCGTGAATGCGGTGGCGGTCGTCGAACCCGCGGTCTGCAGGTAGTGGCCGATCGAATCGCCATCCGGGCTGAACACCTGCCACCGGCCGCCGTTGGTGATGGCCTCCACGCAGATGACCTGGTAGCGACCGGTCTTCGCATCCGGGCCGAGCGACAGGGCCGAGATGGTGTTCGTGCCGGTGCCGCCGAGGATGGTCGGCGCCGTGGTGCTGACAACGAAGGTGAACACGTCACCGGCAGCGAAGTCCGTCGAGCCATCGGTGATGGTGAAGTTGATGTGCCGGCTGGTGTAGGTCGTCGAGCCGCCGGCGCCAGGCGTCATCGTCAGGGTCGGCAAGGCCTTCCCGCTGGGGGTCGTCAGCGACCACACGCCGCCGTGGGCCACCGCGGCGGTGCAGGTGAGCACGTAGTCGCCCACTTCCACTTCGGGCCCGGCGAACACCGCGCTGACGGTGCCATTGGCGCTGGCGGTCGCGACCACGGTCGGCACCGACACGCGGCCGATGCCCTTGGTCACACGGCCGACGACTTCACCAGCCTCCAGGTTCTGGCCGGACAGCACCGTGATGTTCTCGCGACTCGGATAGCCAGGGCCGCCGCGCTCCTCCATCAGGAACTCGCCGGCGTGCTGACCTTCCGTCAGCGCGCCGAACACGGCCGGGGCGGCAAGCAGTGCCGCCGGGTTGACCAGGTAGGCGATCAGCGCGGCCGTGGCGATGGCACCAGGCCCGAACAGCGCATGACGCTGCACGCGGTCGAAGCGCGCTTTGAGACGACCGATAATCGACCTGGCGGCGGCGATCGGCGCCTCGAGCAGGCTGCTGCGGCGCCACGGCTGCTCGTGCTCGTGGCCCATGCCGCGAGCGTTCACCTTGACAACGGCGGTGGGCATCATGCTCAGAAAGGCCGTGCACAGCGCCACGAGGATGTTCGTGACAGTGAAACGGTTACGCGGGGTGTCCATAGGAATCGCTACTCCTTCTCTCGTGACTTACTTCTTCGGTTTGCGGGCGTCGTAAATCTTGGTCGGGCTTAGAGCGTCCTTCGGCAAGGCGCCCTCATCGACCGGGAGCGCCCCGTCGATCTCGACCTTGTCGACCTTGGCGGTGATGACCGTGAGGTGGGCGCGCACGTCCGCCAACGACATGGCACCGTTGATGTAGCCGTCGGCGAGCTCGGGCTGCTTCGACGAGGCGCACAGGGCACGGATGTCGGCCGCGCGCGTGGCGGCTGCCGTGCGCTTCGTGGTCTCGGCGCTGATGGCCGCCGTGACGTCCGCCTGCGTTGCGTTGGCGGCGACGAGGCTTTCGGCCAGATCCAGCACATTGCCTTCACGGCAGAGGCGCAAGATGTCCGTCGCCGCCAACGCCTTGGGCGCGTCGGCCGGCTTGGCCAGCAGCGCATCCACCCTGGCGCGGAACTTCTCTGGTACGGTCAGCTTCTTGGCCGACTGGGCCGGGATCATCGCGGCGGCCTTCAGCCCTTCGACCACCTCGGTGGCGAAGCCGTTGGCCAGAGCCTCGGATGCGTCCATCCACGTCTCGGCGTCCATCAATGCGACAAGGGCCGCATCGTCGAGCGTCGAGTGCCACTTGTAGGTGGCGACGATCGTGTTGCGTACCTTGTCGAGCTCGGCGATGGTCTTCGCCAGATCGGCGGCGTTGCCGACGGCCACGGTCCACGGGTTGTGCACCATCACGAGGGCGTTGTCGGCCACGACCACTTTCGAGCCGGCCATCAGCGGCAGCGTGGCGGCACTCGCCACCAGGCCTTCGGCGAAGCACTCGACGGTGCGCCCCTTCGACGCCTGCTGGTCGCGCAGCGCGTTGGCGATCAGGATCGCGGCGAACACGTCGCCGCCCGGGCTGTTGATGTGGACGCGAATGGTCTTCACCGCGGCCGGCAGGGCGGCCAGCTGCTCGATGAACTGGCGGGCTGTGACGCCCATGTCGTAGCCCCAGTTGCGGGCATACCAGTCGTCGATCCAGTCGCCGATGAAATCATTGATGTAGATGTCCACGACCGACGCATCGCCGGTCTGCGGCTCCATGCGATACCACTGCTTCATGCGGGCACCTCTTGCCTCATCGGCGCGCCCGGGCGCGCGGGATCTTCGGGATCTCCGGGTTCGGTGGACGGGTCCTCGGTGACAGGCGCCGCGGCTCCCTTGGTCGCCTTGCGGCCGTCCGAGTCGTAGCGCAGGCCAAGGTCGTCAGCGCGCTCGTTGTCGTTCTTCTGCTCCTGGTCGATGACTTCGGCGTCTTCGCCGGCCTCGCTGACCACGCCACTGCGCGATCGGAAGCCGGCACGCACGGCCTTCTCGGCCGCGGTGACGTCTTGCACGGGGTGCATGTAGGGCCATCCTTGCGGCACCCACTTGACGGCCGCCCACGGCGACGGGTCAGTGAGGTAGTCCATCGGGATCGGCAGCGCCCCTGACAGGAACACGCGGTCCATCCAGGCTTTCCAGATCGGCCGGCAGAACTGAAACACCAGCACCTGGTGCTGCCAGGCCTGGATGCGACGTCGGAACTCGAGCAGCACCAAGCGCACGGTGCGGTCGTTCACGCCCTGCATGTCGCCGGTGAGGATCTCGTAGGGCACGCCGGTGGCGGCCGACACGCCAGACAACTGTTGGCGCATGAACTCGTTGTAGCCAGTCGGCGCCGGCGGATTCGAGAACGTGATCTCCTCGCCGGGGCCGAGCTCCTGCATCATCCCCGACTCCATCGTCAGCATCTCGGAGCCATCGGGCGCGGTCTCGTTGGCGTCGCCCGTGATGGGGTTGACGAGGTCGCTGTCGCCTACGTCGACCGGGCGCTTGATGAAGCCGGCGAAGAGGTTCGCGATCTGCTGGCGCATCAGCTGCGCGTCGTCGTACTTATCGAGCTCGTACAGCGAGATCAGCGCTTGGGTCAGGTGCGGAAGACCGCGCAGCTGACCAGCGCGCAACTGGTCGTAGACGTGCGAGACCCGATCCGCCGGGACGCGGCGGAGGACCGACGAGTCGTAGTCGTCGAACTCCGGGCGAGACGGGTGGAAGTAGTACGCCGTCCGACGCCCGATCGCGTTGAACTCGATGCCCGCGCGGACCTTGTTCTCAGACGAGAACACGTTGTGGGTGTGGGGGCACAGTTCCGGCTCGAGGACCTGAATCTGCAGCGGCACGCTCAGTCCATCGGCCGGCAGGCGGTCGCGCAAACGCGTGAAGGCCTCGCCACCTTCGAGCCAGGTGCGCGTCACCAGGCTCTGCTGGCCGTAGAAGTCCAGGAGGCCATCGGCGTCGCTTTCGTCGGTCCAGCGCAGGAACAGCGCCTGGATCGCGACGCGCATCGCGGGGTCCTTGGCCTGCGACAACGGCTTGATGCCCGTGCCGATGATGTTGGTGACCAGCTTGTCGATGACGCCCTTCGCGTAGCCGTCATTTCGCGTCGCCGCCCGCGAGCGGTCGCGCAGTGTGGTCAAGTTCGCCAGCACACCCGCGTTCGATGACGTCGTGGGCGCCCGCCAGCCCACCGCTCGGCGCGTCGCCGTCTGGCCCGCCTCGTACACGGTGCTGCTACGCACTCGCCGGACGGCGACAGGTGCGGAGGGACCGGCGAGCGTCATGGCTAGGGCGCCCTCCATCACCAGCCCTTCGACGCGACGATGCGCGTCTGCTTACTACGGGTACGGGTGGACGTGGCGATGTCGCGCTTGATGTCCTCTTCGACCTGGCGCATCTCGGCGTCAGACGTGTAGGTCGTCTCGCGATCGGCAAACTTGACCGTGCGGATACCGCGCAGGCGCGCGGCTTGAATCGCAGTGAGGTCGGCGGTGGTGTAGGCCACGGGTTTGGCCTAGTGTGCGGCCGTTGGAATGCACCCCCGCACTAACGCACTAACGCACTATTTCACGTGGAACGCTCGCCGGCCGCTAGCCGCTTTCGTCGCATGACGATGCCGAGCTCTTTCATCGTGACTGGAACAGCGCCGGCGCGAACAGCCAACGCTCTCTTCGAAAGCGCGATGTCGAAATGTTCGCGGTGTGTGCCGGCATGCTGAATCCATCGACGATTGACGCCGATACGGTCGACCATCGCCAATAGTTCCTCGGTGGAATCTGCCAGCATGTGACACATCGTCATTCGCCCGAACTGGGCTCGCATGTCATCCACGTAGACCGACATTGTCAGTTGTTGCAGATGGCCCGAAGTGCGGTCATGACGTTGGGATGATAGACCTCCGCGAACGCCAGAAACTCGCTGCGCGGCACAACAATTCTCGCGCGCTCGCGTGAGCCAACCGCCGGCACCTCCCGGTGTGGCAACCGCCCGGATCGGATGTCCCTGTAGATGGCATACCGGTCTACTGCCCTCCAGCCGTACGCCCTGTTGAGGCGCGCGGCGCAATCGTCGGTGCTATACATCTGTTCCTCGGTCATGGGGGTCACCGCTTGAGAAAGTTGCTGTGAGATCGCCGGCGGCGCTGGGTTGGACGCAATGGCGCCGCGGTCTGCCTTGGGCCGCTGTTCCTGAGCGCATCGGCCATCGCGCTCAACTTGGGGTTCAACAGGCGCAGCGCGGCGATCGCGTAGACCGACATATCGAGGCCCTCGTTGCGGTTCCGGAGTTTCTTCCAGACCTGCTTCGGAAGCCCGCGCTCCCACTTCGTTTCGATCGCTTCCGATGTGAACTGCTCGGCGAGCTCGGCGTCGCACCAGTCGGTCTTCGGCAGGTGAACGTAACCAGGACCCTTCTCGGTCCGCGCCAGGCGGTCGAGAAACATCGACTTGGCGGCGTCGACGCCCACGGTGTAGAGCGCCACCTCGCGCTGCCCCTTGCCCCACCGGCGCTGCGATGGCGACGACACGATCGGGCGTTGGCCCTCGCGGCCGATGATGGCGTAGACGCGCCTGGCGGCCCGCCTCGAGGCGAAGTCGTAGACCATCGACGTACGGTGACCGGCGGTGTCGATACAGGTCGCGGCGACGGCCAAGCGCTGCCCTGACTCGTGGACGTACTGCGTATCCAGCAGGCCGTCGAGCTGCGCCCACGGCTCTGGGCCGTTGGGGTCTCCGGGGAACACGTGACGGTCGATCAGCCACGACTCTTCCCCTGGGCCCCAGCCCCACACCAGCGCCTCGAGGCGATCGTCCTGGGTGTCGACGCCCATCGTGAGGCAGCACGCCCCGGCCGGCACGTCGATCTCAAGCTCGACGTCCTCGCGCCGGTCGAGCAGCTGGTGTGACTTGATTCCTTCGCTGGCGTTGTGCTCGATCGGCTCGCCGAGCGTGGTGTTTTGCCACGTGTGCATTTCCGACTTGTCGCCGGTCTTCTGCACTTCGCGCGCGCGAAGGAAGGACGCCACGATGTCGGCGAGTGACGACATCGGCGAGTAGGCTTCCCAGAGGTGGAACGAGATGATCGACCGGTCCGGCCGTTCGGCTGCGGTCGCCCGCCACTCGCCCTTCGCGAGCAGCGCCACGCGCGTACCATCGTCGATCCGGAACTCACAGGCCGGGCATTCGAGGCGCGCCGTCTGCGGGTCGTGATCGTCCCACTTGATGTTCTTCCATTCGTACGCGTGCATGCAGCCGCAGTCCGGGCACGGCACGAAGTAGCGCCGCTGGTCGCCGCGCTTGAACCATGAATGGATCGGGGCGTTGACCATCGTCGGCGACGACGTGAGGAAGATCCGCCGGCGGCGCCGGTACGTCTGGGTGCGCTTGATGGCCACCGAGATCGTGTTGCCTTCACCTGGCAACTCTTGCGGGTAGCGGTCGATCTCATCGAGGCCGAGGAACCGGATCGGCCTCGAGGCGAGCGACGACGCCGAGTTCGCGCCGGCGATAGCGAGCTGGCCGCCGGTGTAGGTCTTCGACAGCGTCGTGTTGCTGGCGTCCTTTGATCGCTTCTTGCTCACGCGCTCGAGCAGCGTCGGGCTGGCGGCGATCACCGGCTCGAGGCGGTTACGCGCGAAGTCGCGGGCCATCGGGTCGAGCGTCGGTTCGACGATGAGGATCGGGCACGGGTCGTGCTCGATGTGGTACGCGACCAGGTTGACCAGGATGGACGTCTTGCCCCACTGGCTCGAGCCCATCACCACGATGATCTCGACGCCAGGCTCGTGGTAGCCGTCCATGATGCCGCGCTGGTACGGCGCGAAGTCGGTCTGCCACTTCGTGCCGGCGAGCGGGCCCGACGTCAGCACGATCGCACTGTCGGCGTAGTCGGACACGCTCAGGTCAGTGGGCGGCGCGTAGCCGCGTCGGACCTTGCGGAGCAGCTGCTCGAGCGCGGGGTCGATGGTGTAGCTGTTGGGCTCTCGCACGAACACCTGGTCGCTGGGGGTCGTCACTTGGTCTCCCTGGTGGTTGCACGCATTGCCGCCACCGCGTGGAACGCGTCGTGGAGAATCACGCTCGGCGGTTCGACGACAGGCGCCGTCGGCTCTGGCATCGGTCCGCGCGTCACGCGCGACACGCCGTCGTGGTCTTCGTCATCTGGCGCCTCACCGTCGATGTCCGGCATTGGCCGATCGTCTTCAGAGAGTTCGCGGAGCACGTCGTAGGCGATCGCCTTGAGTTCAGCCTCGACACCGGCGACGCCGTCGATCTTCGCCGCCCGGAACACGCGATCGGCGGCCGTCGCGTAGCTGTTCAGCACCGTCGCTCGAACCGCCGTGACTTCGGCCATCCACACCCGCTGCACTTCGTCGACCTGCAGCAGCTCGCGCGACCGCAGCTTGTGCTGTTGCTCGGCCAGGCGCGCCTGCCACAGGTCCCGCTGCGCCCTGGCGTCCATCGAGTTCATCCGGCCTGGCGTCGGCTCGGCCGCCTTGGCCGCGCGATCGGCGAGCCAGCCCCGCACTTCCGCCTCGCTGTAGTAGGTCGGACGTCCAGGTCCTCCGGCGAGCGCGATCGGCAGGTCTTCGCGCTCCCACTTCGTGACGGTTTGCATGTGCACACCGAGGCACGTCGCGAGCTCGCGACGCGTCAACAATCCGACCGGCGCGGGTGATGGAACACCCGCGTTCGGAGGTTGAAGCGTCCAATCTGCGCCGCCCTTTTCTGCCGTCTGCATCGTCACCTAACTCGTTGAGACCATTAGCCTTTAGCCCTAATGTCACCGTAAAAACTAGCGATTCTCTGCGGCTCCGTTCCCCCGCAGTGGGTGGAAGTCGCCAGGGGCCCCCGGCATCGGCTGCCGGGCGCCACTGATCGCCGCGCCCCACGTCGCCGCGATACAGGCGCGTGGTGAGGCGCGAACTGGTGAGGGTCATGACGTGTCGAGGCGGACGCGGCGGCTGCTCTTGCCTGCCTGCCGTGCAGCGTGCCGGTGGCGCCAGGCGATGACGCCGCCATCGCCCTTGCGGTGCTTCACCTGCTTAAGCATCTCTTCCCAGACGCGGATAAAGAACTTCCCCTTCGTGCCGTCCGGGCCGCAGTCGTTGGCGTCGATGCCTTGGTTGAGCATCCGCGCCTTGATCTCGGAGAGCCAATTGCCAGGCTCCTTCGGGTAGTCCTCACGCACACGGTGAGCAATGGCGAGACCAACCGTCCACAGCGTGGGCTCAGACTTTTCCACAGGGCCAGAAGCGCCGTGTTCTTGCGGCGCTGTAATCTTCTGTACGTTCTTGATCTGGTTAATTGGGTTTGTTTCTTGAGTAGTCACCGGTGACGAGTGCCCTATCCACCCGTGACTAGACCCCTGTTCGTCGGTGACTAGGGGTCTAGTCACCCGTGAACATACCCCCCCACCAGTTTCTGTGGCATCGATCGGCCCGGCCTGATCGACGCGGGCCTCTTCCTGTTGCAGCCCCTCGGGTTTGGCAATCCTGATTCTGTAGATATTTGAAATGAAGTCGCCGTTGTTCGCCTGGCGCTGCTCAACAGTCAGGGCGCCCACCTCGGTGAGTTCATCGATCGCACGGTCGGCGCTACTGAGGGAGCAGCCCAGATCAGCGGCCAACACCCGCCGGCTGGGCACAGCCTTGCCCGTCTTGAAGTCGGCGTGCTTGGCGGCGAGGCACGCGAACAACCGGACGGCCCGATCAGATACACCTGACGTTAGCAACCAGGTGGGAACGATGGCGAACTGTCCGACATCGGAGACGACGGCCGCCGGCTGGTCGGCCTTTCCGCCCTCTGGTTGAGCGGTCTTACCCTTCGTGGTCATTGCGCAGAGCCTTCTGGATATTTGGGAGCGGTCGCCAACTGCTGTGCGACCCGATCGATCGACGTGCGCGCCGCGAGCACGTGAGACGGCGGATGTGTAGGGGCATTACCGACGCGGCCGATGTAGCGCAGGTAGGTGACCTGCCCGCGCTGCTCGGCTTCAATGTTTAGGGAGGCGTGCCGCCTGGCTCCATTCGCCAGATACAGCGCCTCACGGTAGCTTTCGCACTCGACCGGCACCCACAGGCCGGCCGACCGCTGGGCGGCCTTGTAGGCCAGCCTGCGGTCAGGGCGATGGGCTGGATGCGGCGTCTGCGGTGCAATGGCCGGCAACGAGTTGACGGGGGTGTGGATCTTCATGTCAGTGCCCCTGCCTGTTGAAGATGGTGCCTTCGCATTGCCCTGGCGACCGATCAAGGAAGACCCGTGGCGCGTCGCCGTTCTTAGGGGTCCGTACGTGAATGGGGAACCCAGCGATCGTGAGCGTGTCGACGTCGAAGCGGGCTGTTTGCTCGTCGCAGCCGCCGATGCGCAAGATCTCCGGAAAGGCGAGACCTTCGGCGCGATGCTTGTCGAGCGCCAACAACAAACGCCACTGGCGCGTCAGGGGTGCGTAGATCAGCCCCCTGAGCTGTTCGATGCGGTCGCTCAACTGATCCCTTTCATCACCATCTCGGTGGGCGGCAGCTCGCGGCCGTTGGCTAGGGCGAGCAGGATGTCCGCGTGGCATGGCTTCGCGAGCGAACAGAAGCACGCGAGGTTCTTGCCCCCCAGTTCCTTCAAGTGCTTTGAGACGTGCGCGTGGGCACGCCGTTGGGCGTCCACCTGCTCACGCTCGTTCGAGATGCAGACGTAGCCGGCCAAGAGGGCGCGGTAGAGGTCCACGCACTCGGCCGCCGTGCCGTGCTGGCCGACGATGAACGGGTTGCCCCATGGGCCTGGCCGTCCGACGTAGATCGTGTTCGCCGGCATCTTCCAGCCCTTGGCGCGCCGGCGCTGAATGCGAATCGCCGTCACGCCACACGCTCCAGCTTCATGCCCATCACGCGCGCCACGAGCCACGTAGGTGGCAACCAGAGGCCTTGGGCGCCGCGGCACTCAAGCGGCTCGGTCAGCGGCCTGATGTTCTCCAGCACCCAGCACCACGGCCCGTTGGCGTGCTCGTGGGCGGCCAAGTGCTGGTAAGCGGCGGGCCACTTCATTGCCTGCTCGAGGTTCAGGCACGCCACGAGCTGCGCAACCCCGACGACGGCGCCGAACTTCATGGTTGGGTAGGTGGCGATGTCATCCGGGTCGAGCCATGCCTGTGACTTCCCGGCGTGGATGAGCAGCTCGCCGCGGTAGGCGGTCGGCCAGGTTCGGTTCTCGATCGGCTTCACGCCGCGGACGATCAGCTCGGCGTACGGCTGGCAGATGGTGAGCGCCTTCATTCGCTCTCTCCTGCTTCGTCCTTAATCTGCTGAATAAGGCGAGGCGTGGCCGCTGGCTCGCCAGTCGCGGCGCCGCCAAGGGTCAGGACGTCCTTCGTGACCGCCACCGGTAGCAGCGCCACGTTCACGACGGTGCGGACCAGTTGACCGAAGAGCTTCATCTACGAACCCGCCTTCAACTCGGCGATGCGCGCGAGAACACCGGCGTAGATGTCACGCCTGGCGATGATGGCTGGGTCGGCGACCTGGCTGCGGTCGGCGCCCATGTCGAATGTCTTCTCGATCCACTGGCAGATGCCGACCAACTCGCCGATTGCAGAGGCTTGCTGTATAGCATCCGGTTCAGCGCGGAACTGCAGCGGCAGCGGCTGCCCTTTGAACGTGATTCCGTACTCGGCTTCCGCCCTGGCGCGGTCGTAGAGTCGCGTGGGCAGCGGCCGCATTGAGCAGTTACCTCGTCGGCAGCCCTTGTCCGCAGTAGCCGCCAACGGCCAGCCGCACACGGCGCATCGGTTCGGATCGCCGTTCATGCCGTCGCTCCTTTCGTAACGGGAACGCGGACGCCGATCTGTTTCAGGTAGGACGCGGCCAGACGCCGCACGTGGTCGCCGCCGTCATCGACGCGCTCGATGAAGTCGATGGTTGGATTCATGATGCCTTCCTTCTGCTCTCGCTTGAGACCGACGATCTCGATAATGGGCGGGTCTGACCCTTCCTCCGAGACTAGGAAGTAGGCCATGACGTGGTTGTCTTGGCCGTCGCGGGCGATGCGTCCAATGCACTGCTCGTGCACGCCCGGGCTGTAGTCCAGTTCACCGAACACGATGCACTCGCTGGCGACCTGCAAGCCGTCCAGGCCGGCGCCGGATCGCAGGGAGATGATGAACAGCTTGGACTCACCCGAGACGAACGCCGCGGCCGCGGCGGCCTTCTGGGTGGGGCTCTCGGTGCCGGTGTACATCACGGGGTTGAACTCGGCCAGCTTCTCCAGCCAGATCGCGTAGACCTCGCGATGCCAGCCGCACAGCACCACCGATTCACCCTGCTCGAGCAACATCCGCACGAAATCTGCGACGTGCGGCGCCTTGGCGATGCCGGTGTACTGGCGCAGCAGGACGGTCAGCTCACGCGAGGCGCTGCCGACGGCGCCGCGGGACTGCGGCGCGTTGGCGAGGATGGTCCTGGCCAGCTGCACGGCGGTGTTCTTGACCTTGTCGAGCTCCTTGGTGTCGCTCTGCACGGTCTGCGTGATGCGGGTCACCGGCGGCAGCTCTCGGCCGACCTCGGCGCGGGTGTGGCGCACGATCAGGAAGTTGTCGCGCGCCCACGTGCCGAACGCCTTAGGGTCCTTCAGGATGTCGTTCTTGCCGCACCACTCGGTGTGGAACTCTTCGAACGTGCCGAGGCAACCAGGTCGCAGCAAGTCCAGGACGCTGAAGATCTCCGCGCCGTAGTTGTAGATGGGCGTGGCCGACAGTCCCATCCGATACGGCAGGGCCTCGCACAGGTCGAGGGCGGCGCCGTAGCGCTGCGTACCCATGTGCCGCAACTCCTGCACCTCGTCGAAGATGACGAACTTGGCGTAGCGGGCCAGCACCTTCGACCAGCCGCCGGTGACCATGCCGTAGCTGCAGATGACGACGTCCGGGCCGGCGCCCATGTGGGTGGGCAGCTCGTAGGGGTTGCGCCGCTTGATGATGTGGACCTTCAGCTCTGGCGCGAACTCCTGCATCTTGGCGCGCCACTGCCGCGTCAGGTGGGTCTGACAGACCACCACCGCCGGCAGCGCGCGCGGATCCGACAAGACGCAGATCCCCGTGACGGTCTTGCCGAGCCCCACATCGTCGCCCACTAGTAGGCCGCCGGCCTCGAGCAGCAACGCCGCTTCACGCGCCTGGTAGCTGCGGGCCGGCTTGGCCAGGGCGAACGTTGGCGGGTCGTAGCGCGTGTCGAGCAGATCCTCGAGCCGGGCGATGCGGTCCCGGTGCCTGGCGGCATTCGCGGCCAACGTCCGGGCCGTGGGCGCGTCCATCTCGAGCGGGTAACGCCCCATGAACCACTGCAGGTCCGCGCACAGCTCGGGCGTGTGCGACAGCATCAAGACGCCGCGGGACTGGTCGCGGAGCTTGCCGAAGATGCGCTTCGCTCGCATGTGGACGTGCGGAGCAGCGTCGATGTGCCACACGTCGCCGCGGAGCGTGAGCTTGCCGTAGGCCTTCACAGCAGCAACCCCACACTGATGACGGTGAACGGCTTGTTGTTGATCTGGGCCACGCCGTCGAATAACGCTGCCAGATGCACGCGCCCTGTCACGAACACCAGGTGGTCAATCTCGGGCGACTCGGCGTAGCGCGCCAATTGCCGCGTGACGTCGCCGGCGCCCCCCTTCACCTTGACTTCCACGCCCACCTTCACGCGCGGGATGTAGAAGTCGATGCGGCTCAAGCGGTCCAGGTGCTTCTCTGGCTCCACCAGTTCACCCGGCAGGATCTCCGGCAGCACGCGCTCGATTGCGTAGTGCAGCCTGATCTCGTCGCCGATCGGCAGGCGATACCTGGCGAGGTCCCGCAAGGCGAGAACAGTGGCGGCGGCCGGGTGCTCGGCAGACGCAGACATCGGACTGGGTTCCATGCCCTGGTGCTGGAACTCGCCGCAGCGCACGACTGGGCCACCCTCGACGAACTGCACCACCGGGTGCATCCGGCGCGGGAACCCGCACAGGTGGCACGAGTCGTAGTGCGCTGGGCACAGGTCTCCCGGGGCCGTAACCACGGCGATGCAGCCCTTCACGCGGCACGGGTGCTTCACGCGCGGGCCTCCGGGAACTGGCGGACGCGGAGCCCCTGCATCCATTCGGCGCTGTTGCCGCCCTTCTTGTCCTTCAGGTTGAGCCGCCAGACTCTGGCGTTGGCGTCATGCTCAGTGAATCGCTGGTCCTCGGTGCGGTCGATCGTTTGCCAGTCCCAGTGCTGTTGCCGGCCGGCAGGCACGATCGGAACCGCGCCGAGCTGCTTTACGAAGCAAGCAACTCCGGCGGCTTGGCACTGTTTAACGATCGACCACGCCCAGCCGACGTCGAATGGCCTGGCGCCAGGGCCGCTCTCGCCGCCAATAATCACCCAATCGAGCTTCGCTGAATGTCGCGTCCAGTACTTCCAGTCGTCTGGCTCGGAATCCTTCTCAGCCAGCGGCTGAGCGACGCCACGCAGACCATAGTGATCGGCGCCAGGTGCCGGGATCGGCACGTTCTCAAGATCGATCGGACCGAGCGCCGGCTCGTAGCTGATAAACCGCACGGCCGCGCGCGTCTGCAGCAGCAGCGGGATTCGCTCGTCCGCGTACTTCTGGTTCTCGACGCTGACACCGAGCCAGACATTAGGGAGTGGCCACGGACCGTTGCAGACTTCGTGGTCGCACTTACCATTCCAGCCGTCCGCCTTGCCGCCGGGCATGTCCTTCGCTGCAGCCGCGATGATGTGCCTTGTCGTTCTGGTTTCGAAGTACGCCTGCATCCTGTCGGCCCGCTTCGTCAGCACCTGAAAGGTGTGCTGCGGCGCCAGCGCCATCACCGCGAAGACCTTGTCGATCCAATCAAATGGCACCGCCTCGTGGAACAGGTCGGCCATGCTGTTGACGAACACGCGCTGCGGCGTTCGCCAGGACAACGGCGCCAGCAGCTGCTTCTCAGCCAGCATTACCTTGCCGGTCCACTGCGGACCCGCGCTGGTGAGCTTCGTCAGGCCCTCGTAGGCCTTCCCCTCGCCGCTGAACCGGTGCGCCTGCTTCATGGCGTAGCAGTTCACGCACCCGGGCGAGATCACCGAGCAGCCCCGGATCGGATTCCAGGTGACGTCGGTCCATTCGATGCTGGTCGAGCTCACGCCATCCGTCCTTTCCGTCCTGACATCCGCCAGCCCATCACCGCCAGGCCGGCCAGGAAGGCCGTCGCCACCGCGGCCGCGCACAACGCGAGCTGCACGACGACGTAGAACGCCGTGGGCGCCGGCGCCACCAGTGCGGCGCAGGTCTCGATCAACTGGGGGTCGATCACCGCTGCTGCCCCCGCGGGTCGACGACATTGGCGGCCTCGATACCGATGCGCGCGTCGACGCGGCGGCGCAGAGCGAGGCGGCGGGCGGGTGACGTCGACGTCTGGGCCGGCCGGGCTGGCAGGTCTGCCGTGTCGGCCTCCCGCATGGCGCGCAGGCTCACCATGCCGAGCACGGCGATCACCAAGACCCCGAGGATGAACAGCACCATCACGGCGGCCAGGAAGGCGCCGGCGGGACCGAGCTGCTCAATGGCTGATACCCACGTGCGCTCACCGAACGCGATGATGGTCTTCATGACGTCTGCCTCCGTGACGGGGTCTTCGTGATGCGGTTGACGACGATGTAGCGCGCGCCTCGCTTGTCGCCGTAGCGACGGACCTGGCCGGTCGTGCGCAGCCGGTTCAGCGCCTCACGGGCCGCGCCCTGCTCGACGCGCGCGTAGTTCGCGATCGTCGGCACGGTCGAGTGGCCCGCCCGGATCGCCTCGACGATCAGCCAGTCGGCGCCGCCGATCGGCGCGCGGCCCTTCATGCCGCCTGCTCTCCGAGCGCTTCCGCCCATCCCCTGCGATAGCCACTGCTCGAGCCGCCGCGGAAGCCGCTGTTAAAGCCCTGGGTGTAGATCGCCCGCGCGGCCGACACCGGCACTCCTGGCCACCGCTCACGCCACCGCCGCTCGGTCTTTGCCTTGGTGCGGAGCGCTGACTTCGCGCCGGCGTGTTGCCCGGCCTTGCGATGAAAGTCGGCGCCCCTTTGGCGCTTCAGCCAGGCTTGGCCACACACGCGCGAGCAGGTCTTGGTTCGGCGGTTCTTGATGCGAACCGTCCTGCAGATGGGGCACTTCAGCACCTTCATGACGCCACTCCGGTGGGCTCGGCGAACAGCGGCAAGTCCGCCGGCAGGCAATGAGGGCTGAACCAGATCCGCTCACGGTCTCGATTGGCGACACCTCGTGCCGAACGGCTGTAGCCGCCGTGCGCCTTCCAGGGCACGCATTCCCACGTCGGCGGCATGTCGTGCTCGCCTTCGTAGCCGCAGAGGGCGATGCGGAAGAGCGGGTCGTCACCGTGCGCCAGCGCCCACGACCGCACCTCAGCGCTGATGTCGTGGTCTTCGCTGTAGCAGATCGTGCGCTCGGCGTGGCTGTATGGCGGGTCCAGGAACACGCCGGTGACACCGATGTAGGTGGTGACGCTCGGGGTCAGCACCCGCTTCCAGTCGCCGCAGCAGACGCGCACGCGACGCAGTCGCGCCGACAGGTCCTGCAGGTAGGCGTACAGCCCTTCGGTCTTCGCGAAAAGCCCGGCACGATGGACACCGCGGCCGACGGCGCCGCGCGAGCCTGACAGGTCCGGTGGCTGCTTCCACATCGACGGCGAGTGCACGCCGCTGCCGCCGCCCTGGCCTCCGCCCTGCCAGCGGTGCAGCGACTTACGGTGAATGCCGTTCGACTCGCCGGCGTGATTGGCGGCCGGGCGCTTCTTCCACACGATCACGCCGTGGTCGTTCTTCAGGGTCGGCCGCCGGCGCTGGGTCGCGGTGTTCCCGTTCCTGGTTGAGAGGCTCGAGCCGTCGCGCGTGTTCCAATCGGGACCCGCGCACCAGCCAGACCCGATCCAGAGGCACTGCCCCCAGACCCACCATCCCGCAATCTTGGCGTCGAAGAACTCCGGATCGTCGAGGATGCGCTGCAGCCGCGCGCGCCCCTTGTTCACCAGCCACTTGTGCCGCGCGTGGAGGTCGGCCTCGTTGACCGGCCAGTCGCAATGCCGCGCGACGGCGTCCGGATCGGCCTGCAGCGCCCGCCAGAAGTTGGCGAGGTAGAGATCCTTGTCGTTCACAGTCTCGACGCGGGCCGCGTGTGGGCGCGCCAAGGGCACGGCCAGCGAGCCGGCGAACGGCTCGACGAAGTTTGGGACATCCCCGAACCGAGGCCACACCAAGTGGGCCGCGCGCGACTTGCCGCCGAACCACGGGAATGGGGCGCGCAGCTTCACAGCGCGCGCTCCGAGGTTCTCGGCGTGCACGCCACGCTCGCCGCCGCGGCCGACGCTCGGGATCTTTTTCGCCGGCATCTCAGCGCACCCACCGCTGGGAGCACTGGCCGCGGATATTCCCGTCCGTCCGTCCGTCCGTCCGTCCGTCGCAAACACCGTGCCGCTCAGCGACATGCTGAGCAGCACGAGCGGGACGACGCTACGGACCCACGAGCGGTCGATCACTTGCGGCCTTTCTTGGCGGCGGCCTTCGTCTTGGCAGCCGACTTCGGCGCGCTCTTCTTCTCGGCTGCCTGCGCCTTCTTCGCGGCGTCGGCGAGCTGCTTGGTGACGCTGGCGGTGATCTTCTTGAGATCAACGCCGAGGGCCTTGTAGGTGAGCGTGCGCCGGCTGAATGGCGTGCACATCGCGACCATGGCTCCGAGCGTCTGGAACAGCAACGGCGTCGATGCCTTCGCGAGCTGCTTGGGGTCGCTGCCGTACTGCAGCGCATTGGACGGCAGCTTCAGGGCTTCGGTGATCTGGTCACCGGTCTCGGTGTCGATCTGAATGCTCTCGCTGAGCGCGATCAGGATCTCAATCAGCACGGCGCGACCGATGGTCTTTGTCTTCTTCCCCGCCTGGACGATGGCTTCTACCTCGACACGGGCGCGCAGCTGCCGCGCGCGCTCGTCGTTCTCGCGCTGCTTCGCGCCACCATCACCGGATGGCGCCGGGGCTGGTGACGATGAGCCGCCGAGCGGAGGCGGCGGGTTGGAAGACGAGGCCTTTGGCTTCAGCGCCGGCGCCGGCTTCGGCAGTTCCTTCAGCTGGAACCAGATGCTCTGCCCGCGACGCCGGCCGAGGATGAAGACGCCGCGCTGCGCGCCCTTGTCCTTCGCCTTGCACTCGTTCCACAGATTCGACGGGAGCGGATCGCCGTCCTTGGGCTTCTTCTCGCTGTACTGGTCGCTCAGGATCGTCACGGTCGCACCCTTGGCGGCGTGCTTCGCCAGGTCCTCGACCAGTTCGGGGAACTCTTCCTGGAGCTCGGGCGCGTCGAGCTTCAATGCGACGTTCTTCATGACCCACGCGTTGAGCTGGCGGACGGTCACCAGCTCGTCCCTCACTTCGCCCTCCTCGTAGTCGAACTTGGGCTCAAAGCAGGCGGCGTACGCGGCGCGCTGCTGCTCGGCCGGAACCTTGGCGATGCGCTCAGCGTGGGAGACCGTGATGCGGTCCTCTTCGAAGGCCTCCAGCACCTCGGGCACCAGGTCGAGCAGGCGCATGCGGCGCTTGATGGCCGCGACAGGCCGGCCGAGGCGTTCCGCCAGGCGGTCCAACGTCAGCGACGGGTCCAGGCGCAGCCAGCGCGCGAAGCCGTTGGCATCGTCAATCGGGTGCATGCCGCTACGCTGGTCGTTCTCGGTGAACGCCATCTCGATCAACTGTGCGTCGGTGGCCTCGCGGACGATGACGGGCAGTTCCTCCAGTCCGGCGGCCTGCGCGGCGCGGAACCGGCGCTCGCCGGCGATGATCTCGTAGGCGGCTGGCGCGTCGCTGTTCTCCATCACGACGTGATCGGGGCGCACGACCAGCGGCTCCATGATGCCGTTCGCCTTCACGCTGGCGACCAGGTCGTCATCCTCGGCCTTGTTGAAGTGCTTGCGCGGATTGAGCGACGACGGGAACACGAGCCCGATTGGGACGTAGATGCCGAGGGTTCGAGTGGCGGCGGGCGCGTCGGGGGTGGCGGTTGGTGACATGCGATTCAGCTCCGTTTCTGGGATGACAGGTGCGTTCTGGCCGCCACGCGGCCGGCTTCGGTGATGCGGTGATACTCGCGACGGACCGGACGGCCGCCGGCGGTGACGTAGGTGTGGTACGTGCCCGTGCCTTCGATCCACCCGAGCTTGTCGAGGCGCTGCCACGGCCCGGTGACGCAGTTGATCGGGATGTTCAGGTGCTCGCGCGCCTGGTCGAGCGTGACGCGGTCCCGATCGAAGAAGAACCGCAGAAGCTGCTGCGTACGTCCGTGGATGCGCGGCGCCGCGGCCGCCGCACCGGTGGCGCTGGCGTGCCTGGCGGCCGGCGTGTTGCCGCTGACGGGGGCATCGGTGGCCTTGTCCCAGTTGACGCCGCTTGGTGATTCGCCGGCGCCCACCGGCCCGCGGGCCATGTCGATCTTGGGCTCGCCAAACAGGCCGCTCATGCCGACCGCCCTTCCACCAGGTCGGCGCGCCGCTGGCAGAGCACGTGATAGCGCACCAGGAACGCCAGTTCGGCCACGCGCGCCGACCACGGGTCAATCACGATGCGAGAGAACGGCTCGACGTCGTCTCGGACCTCGCCCGGCGCCGCCGGCGGCATGAGCTGCGCCTGCTCGGTGCGCAGCATCCGCCGATCGACATCCTTGATGCGCTGCATGGCGCCCGCATCGTCGGCGTACACATCGACGTGGAACACCTGGAAGATCACAGCCTCGAGCTGGCGCTCGGCAACCCGGTAGCTATCGAACACCGGCGAGTGCTTCAGCGGCCGCGGGATGTCACCGAGGTAGGCCTCGGAGGCATCGTGCAGCAGGGCCAGCAGCGCGACGCTCGGATCGTCGTTGTCGAACTGGTAGCTGACCAGCACTGAATGCTGCGCCACCGAGTACGGCTCGCGCGTGTGGCCGTTGAAGCGGTTGACGGCCGCCAGGGCGTGCGCGATGTCGCGGATGTCCACGTCTTCGGGCCGCGGGGCCAGCGGGTAGAACACGCCGCCGCGCGAGGTCATGATCCAATCGGGCGTCATTCGTCGCGCTCCCCTGCCTGGCGCTTGCGCCAGTCCCGATCGACTTCTTCGATGTTCTTGCGCATGGCGTCGGCCACGCCGTGACGGTTACGGCCCTGCCCGCGCGGGTCTTCGTACGGCTGCGAGCCAGGCTTGAACGACATCCGCGCGCTCGGCTTCGGCATGGCCTCACGCTTCCAGGCGGCGCGCGCCGCGGGCGTGTCGAACCTCACGAAGTCGGGCCGGCGTGACGCCTGGCGCTGCGTCAACTCGTCGCGCAGCACCTCGAGCGGTGACCGCTCGTCGATGTGGTCTGGGATTGCGCCGTTCTCCGGATCGATGGCGAGCGAGCACTCCTCGCACAGGCCGAAGCGCTTGGGACTGGTGGACACGCGGTAGGCCTCGCCCAGACCGATCGCGCCCTTGCAGCGCCCACACGGGAACGACTCGCGCGCGAAAGCCCATTTCGGCTTCGGCGGCGGTGCGGTCTGCGTTGTGGCGTCGGCTTCTGACGTGTGCACAAGGGCCTCCCTCTGTTACCCGCGCGGACGCTGGCCAGGGCCGGTAGTTGGCGCACCATTGCGGGACACGTTGGGCCCGGGGTTTCGCTGTTCACGGCTCACCTGGTCAGCGGCGCGCGCGGAATGGCGGCGCTCCACTCGCGGGGCGCCGGGTGTTCCTTCAAGTTCGCGTTTGCTGTTGGTGCGTGGTGCCGGTTTGCTTTGAAACCGGCAAAGTCAGCCCTTGATATGAGACAAGCGGCTTACACTCCCGACTGCGGTTACGCTCCCGTCGGCGGCCGCCCTTCGTAGACATTTATGAGGCCCGTCTTGAAGGACGAAGTCATCCAGGCCTGTGGGGTTACTTGCTGCGCATGGCCCACCTCCACGCCTTCGAACTACGCGTCCAGCGCGGTGCTTTCGGCTCCGGCGCCATCGCCCTGATCGCTGACTGCCGGCGTGGCATCGACCTTCTCGCACTGCTTCGTGTTGAGCACGATCGTCGACACCGAACCGCTCGGCGGCATCGTCTCGACGGCTTCGAGCGTGGCGTTGCAGTACTCCTCGCCGGGCTGCACTTCCTTGACCTTGCAGCGGACGATGACTTCGTCGCCCGCCTGGATGACCTGACCGTTCTTGTCGTGTGGCATTGACCTGCGTCTCCTATGCGTTGAGGCTTTCGGGTTGATGGTGAACAGCGTTGGCCGAGGGCTCCGCGGCGGCGCGGGCGGAACCCGCACAGGCGATCGCGCTCTCGTATTTCTTCAAGTAGGCAGCCGTGAACGGGCCAACCTCGCAGGGCGGCACGTGGCGCTCGATGGTGCCGCGCGTGCCGTCTGGCCTGTGGTACGTGGTGAACCAGCCGCCGCGGCTGTCCTGGTCGTTAACGCTGCCCATGCCGCACTGCCGGCAGATGTAGACGTGAAGGCGGACCTTCACCCACTTGTGGCGCTTCATGCCCGGGCGGCGCGGCGCCGTCATCGCGCCTTCCTTTCGACCGTGGCCAGCCTGATCTCGAGTGCGATCGCCACTACCAACAGCGAAACGGCGCCGGCGAGCATCAGGAAGCCGAGCACCTGGCTCATGAGGACCTCCGAGCACCCTCACGGACTACGCGATTCTCGTGAACAGTGGGCAACGGGCGGGCCGCGGCAGTGCTCATCACGGCGAGCGAGCCGCGGAGCTGACCGCGGGCCCAAGCCGCGCACTCGATGTGCGTTGCTGGGCGTTCGTAGCCGAGGAACCGCGCCACGAGCTGGCGGTCCTCGTCGGTGAACTCGAACGGGACGGCGACCTTCATGCCGGCTCCATGCGCAGCTGGTGCGCGCGGAAGCGGTGGACCGCGTGGAAGAACGACGGCGGCAACGGCTCGGCCTCGGTCCGCGCGAACGGCACCGCCCTGGCGAGCGCAGCCGCCGGCACGGGCCGATCGCTGCTCTGCTGCTGCACGCTGGCCAGCACGGCGCAGGTGAACGCGACCGGATCGTTGATACGCCGGCAGGGCGAGCCGAGCATGATGGCGACCCTCATGCCTGCACCGCCGATCCGGCGACGGCGTTGCGGGCCTTACTGAAGTAAGCGCGAGGCTTCGGGCCAGCCGTGGCCGGCACTGCCTGGCGCACGAAGGCGAGATACTCCCCCTTCAGCCAGGCCTCGATCGCGAACTTCGACCACTTGCGGCTCTTGTGCTTCTTCTTCGGAGCCGTCGAGGACTCGAGCACAGGGAGCGGCGCCGGCTGCATGATGCCGAGCCGCAGATCCTCATTGATGGCGCGCACCGAGCGGCCGAGCAGCTGAGCGGTGATCTCGATGTTGCACACTGGCGGCGCGTCCTCGAGCTGCAGCACGGGCGTGGCGGCGCGGTTCATGCGCGCACCGCCGGCGCCGCGGCTGCAGCTTCCCGCTTCGCCTCATCGATAACCGTCAGAATGGCCTTGATGGCGTCCTGCCCTTCGCGCTCGATCTCGGCGGCCTCGTTCGTCGTGATGGCTCGATCGGCGCGCGCCTCGGCGTGGCGCGTCAGGAACTCCCCGAACTCGCGAACGACCGCGGCGAGATGAAGGTCGCTGGCTTCCCCGCTCGGCATCGCATAGACCACCGCGTGCTGCAGCAACGCGAGGAACGCGACCACGGCCAGGTTGTCGGCGGTGAGCTGCAGCAGGGGCTGGTAGTGCTTCGGCGCCAGCATCGAACCGTCGCCGTCCGGGTTCACGGCATCGGCCAGTGTGTTCGCACTGATGCCCAGGTGACGCGCGATCGCGTCGAGGCGCATCTCGGAGTGGTGCACCTGGCAGTACAGCGCTTCGCGCAGTGTGACGGGCTGGCAGCGCTCGCCGGCCTTGCAGCGCTTCGGGGTGGACGTCATTGGCGACCTCCATGCGCTGACGAACGCGTGACGTTGCAGGTGGGACACGTCGGCGCCGCCGCCGACGCCAGCCAATCGGTCCCGCAGTACCCGCAAGAGGTCGCGGCGCTTTCGCCCACTGCTTCGCTACGAAGTTCGGCTTTCCGGCCGCGCGCGGGCTTGGCACACTGCGATGAATGAGAGGCGATGAACGCGCGGCGGCGGATCGAGGCGGCTGAACGCATCACGCGGCCTCGGCTTCGCGAATCGAAATGTTGAGCGCGTCAACTACGTCCTGCAGGCGAACGCCGTAAACCTCGGCGAGCGCCTTCAACGTAGAGTGGCGGGGATCGAGGATCTTGCCGAGCTCGAGCTGGCTAACCGTCGCCTGGTTCACGAAGCCCAGCTCGGCGACCTTGTCCTGAGTCAGCTTGCGACTCTCACGAAGCTCCCGCAGATTCATGGCCAAACATTACGATTTAAATCAGCATGCGTCAAGAACTAAATCATAATGTTACGGACATAACCAGCAACATACTGATTGGTAAGGATTTATTTGCTGATCTGGGGCTGGAAACTTACACTGCCCGCGTGTCCAGGACGTTCAGGCAGCGAGTTGGTGACGCCCTTCTGCTTCGCCGGGAGCAGTACAAGAAGTGGTCCCGTCGCGAGGCCGGGAAACAGATGGGCGCGGACGCCGGGACCATCAAGGCTATGGAGCAGGGCGCGAACGCCGGGTGGGAGTACTTCGAGCGCTACGCGGGGATCCTCGACACGACCTTCGAGCAGATCCTGCGCGATGCCATGAACCCACTCAAGGCTGACGCCGCCACCAGCCCCGAAGCTGAAGCGATCGCGCGTATCTACAGTGAACTCCGGGACCTCAACTCGCGAAGGCTTCTCCTGGAGATGGCTGAGCGCTTTCGCGCTGCCGAGCCTCTGCAGCCAGCAGCACTTGACTCGTCTCCAGGATCAGCCGCAGCGAATCAGGAGACAGCTGACGAAGGATCGCCGCGCATTCGAAAAACTCGCGGGGCGTAGCAGGTCGAGCAGGCTTGCGAGACGTGGCGACGATACTGAACAACGAACGACGAGGGGACTGCATCCGAGACCGCCTCACGAAGCTATAGGGTTGGGGGCTTGCACTACGAGGCCGGACAATCCGCCGACGTCGCGAAGACCGAACGATATAGCGACGTGATGAGCGTCGCAATCGCGAGATGTAGGATCGCCTGGCCGCGCCTGCCCCGCCGTGACAGGTCAGGTCAGGCGCGGTGTCGAAGCGTGAAACCGGCGGTGAGAGTTCTTGTAACCTTGGCCGTCTAATAACTTCGGAGACCCCCAGCCCATGAAGCAACGAACGAAGACGACCATGGTGCGCGTGTTGACGCTGACCGCCGCACTTGCATTCTCGACGGCCGCCTATAGCCAAGGACTCACACCAGCCGATGTTGACGCGGCCATCAGCGCAGGTCTTGCAGGCAAATCGCTATCTTCACAGTGCTATGCGACCAGCGGCCTGATGGACTTCGGAGAGTTCAATGGTGGCTTCACGGTTGTGATCGAAGGCCCGGTCGGGCGTATCATGCGCCTCGCCCTGGCGGCCAAGAAGAAGTACCAGCCCTTCACTGCGGCCGATGTCACTGACGAAATGCTGTCGCGCACGCTGTGGCTTGTCGCAGAACCCAATAAGCCTACCTTCAGCTCTGGCGTCTGGCACCGAGCAGCCAACGCCGAACACATCGTCCTAAAAAGGAAGGGTGCCAAAGGCGATAACCCCACCGATGTTCTTCAGGCGGAATCCATGGAGCCCTACCCCGTCAGCTGGTCCAACGCGATGGGCGGGAAGTGGGAGGGGCAGGGCATCACCGCGAAGTTCTCCATTGAAGCGTTCCAGAAGATGCCTGGTGACGAGGTTGACATTGTCGTGGTGACGCCGGCCGGCGAGCGCCGCTGCAAGATCGGCAAGAAGGACCGCGCGGCGCTCCGGTAGGCCGTCACATGGCGAAGAAGCCCTCATCCCTCGTCGACACGCGCGTCATCTACTGCGGCGACAACCTCGAGCAGCTCCGCAAGCTGCCCGATGGGTGCGTCGACCTGATCTACATCGACCCGCCGTTCAACTCGAACCGCAACTACGAGGTGTTCTGGGGCGAGACCAAGGAGAAGCGGTCGTTCGACGATCGCCACGCGTCGACGGCGGCCTACATTGAGTTCATGCGGCCACGGTGTGTCGAACTGCGGCGCGTGCTGAAGAAGACCGGCAGCTTCTACTACCACTGCGACTGGCACGCCTCGCACTACGTGCGCGTGATGCTCGACCAGTTGTTCGGCGAGAACAACTTTCAATCCGAGATCATCTGGAAGCGGACTACTGCCAAGAGCCTGGCGTTCTCGGGCTTCCCGAACAACCACGACACCATCTTCTTCTACGGCGGCGGTGACACGCTGACCTGGAACCGGCCGTTTCAGGAATACGACCTCGATAACCTCGACGAGAAGACGGCGGCCAAGTACAGCCACCGCGACCCGGACGGCCGGCGGTACACGCTCGGCGACCTGACGAACCCGAATCCGAACCGGCCTAACCTCACCTATGAGTTCATGGGCCACCACAAGGTGTGGCGATGGACAAAGGAACGGATGAGGGAGGCCCACGCGGCTGGCATTGTGGTGCAACCGAGTCCCGGCGCTGTGCCTCGGCTCAAGCGCTACCTGGACGAACAGGAAGGCCGGCCGATCGACACCGTCTGGGTGGACATTCCGCCGCTTAACTCCCAGGCCGTCGAGCGCCTCGGCTATCCCACGCAGAAGCCGCTCGCCCTGCTGGACCGCATCATCAGCGCCAGTAGCAACCCGAACGACATCGTTCTTGATGCGTTCTGCGGCTGCGGTACCGCCCTGGTCTCGGCTGAGAACTTGAAGCGCCAGTGGATTGGCATCGACGTGTCGCCGACGGCCTGCCGCGTGATGGCGAAGCGGCTGCGCGATGTAACCAGCCTGGTCGAGGATGAGAAGCTCTGGAAGGTCGGCCGCGGCTTTATTGTTCGCGACCTCCCCTGGTCCGAGGACCAGCTGCGCAAGCTGCCGCCCTTCGAGTTCGAGAACTGGGCCGTCATCGCCCTCGGAGGCATTCCGAACAAGACCCAGGTCGGCGACATGGGTATCGACGGCCGGATTTACCCGGTGTCATCAGCGCCGGCGGCTGACGGAAAAGCCGCTGGCCGGCTCGACTTCATGGACGCGTGGTACCCGGTCCAGGTGAAGCAGAAGGACAAGGCAGGCCGCCCCGACATCGACGCTTTCGAAGCGATGATGACGCGCAGCGACCGCACGAAGGGGTTCTTCGTCTCGTTCGACTACTCCCGCGATGCGCTGACCGAGATCGATGCCTTCTTCCGGAAGAGTGGCAAGGTCATTATTCCGCTCACCGTCAATGAAATCCTCAACGAACAGCTCGCGAGAAAGCTCGTATGAGCTACACGCCAGGCGACCGCGCCGTCGTCAACGTGCCCGTGCCGATGCGCGTGCTGCACCGGTTCACGAAGCCCGGCGGGCACGTCGCCGAGATCAAGGAACGCCGCATCACCAACTTCGAGGCGCTCGAGTGGATGGAGTTCATCGACGGCAACCTGATCGAGTCGCGGATGTATCACGGTGAGCGGGTTGCGTTCTACGGGGCGGAGCTGCTCGAGCGGGTTGAGATTCTGATGGCTGGCGGCTGGGTGCCAGGCACGGCGGCCGAGGTGGCAGGTTAGATGGTATCCCCTATGCGAATGCACTTGATCGATCAGTCTGTTCTCACCAGCGCCCTCACAGCGGTCCGATCGATGACATCGATCTGCGGCGACCTATGGCGACAGATCAGCGCGCGCAAACGCGACATGATTTCCGAGAGCAACTCGCCTGAATTTGGGTCTAGTACTGCTGATCCGTCCGTGGTACTTTTGGGCCCGAGTGACACGCCTGCGATGAAGGAACACGGGACGTATCTCACCGAGGCCGCGCTCGTGCGGGACTTCGTCGAGGCGATCCGTTGTGAGGGCGCACCCCTCCGAGCTGTGCAAGTCGGTGCCGAGTTCGACTATCGCGACGGCCGCACCGACGTCATTACCTTGTCAGGTGACGGGGAGCTGCTCGCATTCGAAGCCAAGCTGACCCAGTGGCGCGTGGCGCTACACCAGGCATACAGGGCGACGTCCTTCGCGCACCGATCGTACGTCGTGCTGCCGGCAAAAGTTGCGCATCGGGCTCTCGCGCACGCCAGTGAGTTCGATCGGCGGCGCGTAGGGCTCTGCGCTATGCGCGCAGACGGCACCATCGAGGTGCTGCATCAGGCGCCACGCGTCGACCCGCTAATGCCCTGGGTGTCGAGCCGCGCCGTCCAGTTCCTGAACACCCACAATTAGGCCGGCCAATGGTGCCCTCATTTGAGGCGGTCGCGAAGGCGATCGCCGACGCGCATGGCTTTGTCTTGGTTGGACCTGTCGGGGCGGGCGTGTTCAAGGAGACCTACGAGGCCCGCGACGGCGAGTCGCGGCACGCGGTGAAGGTCTTTCGCCCAGGCGCCAACATCGAGCGCGTCAACCGCGAGGTGCGTGCTGCGGTGCTCTGCAGCCACCCTAACATCGCAAGGCTGGCCAAGGTCGATGTGATCGATGTGGGCCCGATCAAGTTCCTCTACGCCATCGAAGAGTTCCTGAGCGGCGGAACCCTCGGAGCCAGAATCGAGCGCGGCGGCCTGCTCTCGACGGTCGAGGCCTTCTCGATCGGCGCTCAGCTGGTCGACGCCATCGACCACGTCGCGGGCCATCGTCTGGTACACCGCGACATCAAGCTCGAGAACATCATGCTGCGCGGGGACGGTATCAGTCCCGTTCTTGTCGATTTCGGCCTTGTGCGGGCGTTGGGCGAGCCCTCGCTGACGAAGTCGTGGATCGGCCGAGGGCCTGGCACACCGTTCTTCGCGTCACCGGAGCAGTTGTGTAACGACAAGCACTTGATCGACTGGCGGGCCGATCAGTTTTCGCTGGGGGTCACGCTTGCCGTCGCGACCTTCGGGCATCACCCTTACCGAGAGTCAGCGGACGATTCGGACTCGGCCATCGTCGACCGTGTCTCCGAGCGGAGCACGCCGGTCCCTCAATCATTCATTGAGCTCGCGAATCGGGCCGGCCTCCCCGCGTTGGCGCAGATGGTCGCGCCGTGGCCCGTACAAAGGTTTCGAACCCCCGACGCCCTTTCGGCGGCGTGGCAAGCACAAAGCAGGGAGTCGTAATGGGTACGTACCAACAGATGGGGCACAACACCGACAACCTGCTCTTCGATCCCGATCTGTCTGGGTATAAGGGCACGGTGCTGAGCCCGATTAACCACGAACTCAGCGCGCTCGTCGATAAGTCGAAAGCTGCGGGCCATCGCGGCCACTTCGACGTGCTGTTCGACCCACAACTCTACTATCCGAAGAACGGACGCGGGCACCTGCCAGAGTGGGGCTACTACCCGAGTGACCTGGAAACGGCTGATTTGTCTTCGATCGTTTGGTGGAACGCACTGACCGACAAGCTGATTGCCGACTGCGACCGAGTCAGGCCGGATGCCATCTGTTCACCGGCGATGGTGCCCCCCCGTGAATCGAGTCCGGACTACTTTGCGACCATCGTCGAGGTCGGTACTTATCTGCACGGGAAGCTGGAGGCGCATCAGCGCAGTCGGGCTATTCAGACAGCTATCGTTGATCTCGACTACCTGGCGGCCAAGCCCTCACGGCCGCTCGAGACGGCGTCGATTCTCTCGCGGACGCCCTGTGGAGAGATCTACCTCGTGCTAGGCAACGACACCCAGCCGCGGCGGGAGTTCAAGGACGATGAGCAGCTCCTCGGCGCGATGAGACTGATTAGTGCCCTGCAGGCCGGTGGCCACGAAGTGATCGTCGCCTTTTCGAATGCCGACATGGTGCTCTGGAAGGCCGCCGGCGCTAGTCACTGCGGCACCGGCAAGTACTTCAACCTCCGGCGATTCGCGCCCAACCGCTTCGAGGACGACGAGCCTGGGGGCGGCCCCGCCCAGCCCTACCTCTTCGAAGAGGCCTTGCTCGCGTTCCTTCGTGCCGCCGACATCGTGAACCTGCAGCGCACAGGGATCATGAGCCAGTCGATCGCCACCGATCACTTGGCCCGAGAGTTCGTTCGGGATCTCGAGGAGTCTGGTCTCAACTTGGCGTGGCGCCAGTACCTGCGGTGGTTCATGACCGCGGAAGGTCAACTGAACACCGGCTTGAAGACGGCGGCCGACATGGTGGCCACAGCGGCCGCCAACTGGCAGAAGGTCGAGAAAGCCGACATCGCGATGGCCGAGCCGAAGAACGATGGCGCCTGGATACCCGCGTGGCAGAAGGCGCTGGCCGCCTTCGCGAAATAGAACGATGCCGCGCACCCCACTGCGGCGCGTCGCCGAAGGCATCTACCGGGGGAGCAAGACGTCCCTGACTGCGGTCGTGACCGTGGGCACCTGGCCAGACGTATGGCGCGTCGAGCAACCTTTCGACAACGACACGCCGCTGCCGGAGATCCAGGCGTGGCGCGAGGAGAAGCGCGTCGAGATGCGCAAGGAGCGGCCCAACGTCGCGAGGGGGTCGCTGGCGGCCGACGTGCCGACCTACCTGAAGGGCCAGGCGCACAAGGTCTCTTATGCCGCCAAGAAGTCGGAGCTGGCGGCCTGGGTGGCCACGATCGGCGATCGGCGACGGCACCAGATCCGCGGCAAGCACCTGACGGCCGTCATCTCGACCTGGCTCGAGGCCGGCGTGTCGAAGAAGACCATCCTCAACCGTTGCCGCACGCTGCACCACCTGTACGTCACGCTCGCCGACGACAAGAAGGTGCGCACGCCGCTCGACAACATTGAGATTCCGCGGCCGGATAAAACCCGGCCCAAGCACGTGGCCAACACCCTGATCGCCCGGACCGAGAAGCGGCTGCGCGCCCGCCTGGATGCCGACCGCGCGGCGGCAGAGCGCCACCAGGCGACGAAAGGCCGGGCCAAGGGAGCTGAAGCCATCCGGCGGTTCGCGACAGCCCAGGCCAACCTCCAGCGACGCGTCCTGGACAGCGCCCGGGCCCGGGCGCGCTTCATGGTGATGGCCGCCACCGGCATTCGCCCGTCGCAGCTCCGGCGCTTGGAGAAGCCGCATGTTGATCTCCGGCGTCGCATCGTCGACATTGCCGGCGGCAAGGGTGGCGAACCGATTCTGCAGGCGATGAACGACGAGATGCTGACCGCCTGGCGCGCGTTTGTGGACGCGGCGGCGTGGGGCTCGTACGACGACTCGAAGTTCCGGCGGCGTGTGAAGGCGGCGGGCTGGCCGGCGGGGCTGCGCGTCTACAACACGAAGCACGCGGTGGGCTTCGCGCTGGCCGAAGGCGGCGCCGATCA
Source organism: Acidobacteriota bacterium (assembly GCA_021730945.1). GTDB lineage: Bacteria > Acidobacteriota > Vicinamibacteria > Vicinamibacterales > UBA2999 > 12-FULL-67-14b. The sequence continues at coordinate 98,598 of JAKFYH010000047.1, forward strand.
CGAAGACATCAAGGACTGGATGGGCCACACCGACACGAAGACGACGCGGCTCTACACCGGCGTGTCGATCAAACGCATTCGCCGGATGAGCGCGACGCTCGACGGCCGCTTCGGGTGGGGCGCGCTTGCCCCATTCTCTGACCCATTTTCGGACCGCACGACTACGCACAACCTTGCAGAATCACGCCTAAAACCGACGGTTACAAAATCACCGCGCACGAAGGCCGAAACCCCGTCGCGCAGCAAGAAAACCGCGTAGTTTCCTCTATGAAGATGATTGGTTGCGGGGGGGGGATTTGAACCCCCGACCTTTGGGTTATGAGCCCAACGAGCTACCGGACTGCTCCACCCCGCGACAAGGAAGAGACTGATACTAACACATTGACCGAAAAGTGCCAACGATCGTGTAGTCTTCCCGGCGGAGGATTGATGCGAACCAGACTCGCCCACCCCATTGCTGCCGCGGCACTACTTGCCGCTTTACCGCTCGCCGCTGCCGCCCAGGCACCGGCGCCGGCCGCCCCCAACGCCAACATCGTGGTCGATAACCCGACCTACATTTCCATCCCGCTCGAGATCGCCATCGATCGGCCGGCCGCCGACGTCTGGAAGCGGATCGGCAAGTACTGCGACATCGCCGAGTGGCTGCAGATTCCCGCGGGGTGCAAGATTCTCTCGGGCGTCGACGGCGAAATCGGCGCCGTGCGCTCGGTCGCCAACGAGGTGCTGGTCGGCAAGACCGCGCTCTCCTACACCTACACCCAAACCGTGCGGGCCGGGCGGCCCTACAACCTGTATCACGGCACCCTCGAGGTCCGTCCCGTAACCGAGAAGACGTCGCGGATCTACTACACGCTGATCTACGACAACTCGATGTTGCCAGACGATGCGGCACGGGAGAAGGACAAGGCATCGCGCACTGCCACCTTCACCCGCGCCATTCAGAACATCAAGACTCTCGCCGAAGGCGGCACGCTGCCGCCGCGCTAAACTACTTCGCCCGCGACGAGGAGGTTTCGGCGAGGAGTCGTTCGACCGTCGCCGTAATCTCCTCCTTCGCGCTGTCATGGAAGGCGCCACTCGCCGCGCCCGCAAACCCCGCATGCACGCCGCGCACCAGTCCATCCCGTCCCAGGAAGATCGTCGTCGGGAACGAATTGAGGTTATGGATCTGCGGCACCTTCTCTTCCAAATCCGCCTGGTCGCCAGCCAGCACCACCGGATAGGTCACGCCGTAGCGCTGATTGAACGCCCGCAGACGCGGGTAGCCCTTGGCGCGTTGCGCGTCCTCCTCGAATGACAACGCCACGATCTCGAGGCCCTTCGACTGGTACTTGCGATAGAGCTCCGCCAGAAACGGCGCCTCGTCGTGGCAGTTTGGGCACCAACTGCCGCTGATGCTGACAATCACCACCCTGCCGCGGAAACGCTCGTCAGCACTCGACAGTGTCTTGCCGTTGAGGTCAGGGAAACTGAAGGTGAAGGGCTCGGTGGGATTCTTCACGCTCGAATGACGCGACGGGTCGGTCGGCTCAGGCACGTCCTTCAGCCTGGCGTCCTTCTCACGCACGGCCACGAGGCGCTCCTGCCGGTTGCGCAGGATCTCAAGACCGCCGTCCTTGGTCGGTGTGAGTTCCAACACCAGCGGCCGCGCACCCGAGAAGTGACTGACCACGAACTTGCCGTCGCGATAGGTGCCGGCCAGGGCGCCGGTGTCGCCGTCAACCCGCAGGATCGCGGCCGTCACTTCGGCGCCTGACTGACGGACAATCAGCCGCCAGGCGGCCTCACCCTTGTTGCTCTTGACGCCGCCAATCTGCCACACGCCGTCGATGGCCGGCACTTCGTTGGGAAACGCCGGCGACGGCGCGAAGCGCTTCGCGTAGAACGGATAGTAGCCGCTGGCGCGATTGTAGCTGCCGGTCAGACGGCCGTTGACCAACGCGGCTTCAACCGCCGTGCCGTAGTGATCGAAGCGCAAGCTCAACGTGCCGTTCTCGAACTGTCCACCGGTCGACGCCACCTTCTCGTCGCCGTTGAAGAACCAGCCGCTCACCGACGAACCGGTGCCGGCGATCTCGAATCGGAACGGGATCTCAAGGCCGCCGACGACGACGGCGGCGTCCCACAGGCCGGCCGGCGACGGTGGCTGCGCCGACGCCAAGGGGGCGAACGACAACGCCGCGATCGCGATAGATAGGTAACGAACCAAACGCTTCATGGTGTCTCCTGTATCGGTGGCGGCAGCACCAGAGTGCTGCCCTCCTGGTAAACGAGGCAAAAAGCAAAAAGGCCCGAAGGTTTTCACCTCCGGGCCTTGAATCGGCTGAGAACTTTGAAGCCGGCTGGCTTCAGGACCAGGACGACTTATGTGGACACAGCACGACAGGCGTCGGAGGAACCCCCGACGCAACAACACGCACTGGCCCACGCGTTCTTCATGACTTGGCTGTTATCCCCGAATCTGTCGTGTCCTGTCAAGGCACCCCTAGAGGCCTGCCC
>JAKFYH010000029.1 GCA_021730945.1 Acidobacteriota bacterium
GGCCTGACCCGCCCCCTCCAACACGAGCACCACCTGGCCCGGCTTCAGCTTGTCGCCGGCTTTGGCCTTGATCTCTTTCACGGTGCCGGCCACGTCGGACGGCACTTCGATGGTGGCCTTGTCGGTTTCCAGTTCCACGATGGGCTGGTCGACCGCGATGGTGTCGCCAACCTTGACCAGTACCTTGAGGACGTCGCCCTGGGCGACGCCATCACCGAGATTCGGAAGAATGAAATCGGCCACGTTTAGCTCACCGCCGGGTTCGACTTCTCGGCGTCGATGCCGAGGTCCTTGATCGCTTGTGCCACGACCTTGGGTTCAATCTGCTTGTCCTGCATCAACCCATGGAGGGTCGCCAGGACGATGAAGCGCGCGTCCACTTCGAAGAAGTTGCGGAGCGCGGCGCGCGAGTCGCTGCGGCCGAAGCCATCGGTGCCGAGCGTTTGCAGCGGCCGCGGCAGCCACTTGTCGATCGAGTCGGGCAGCACCTTGAGGTAGTCCGACGCCGACACGAACACGCCGGGCGCGTCCTTGGTCGCCTGCGTGACAAACGGCACGCGCGGCGCCTCGGTCGGGTGCAGGCGGTTCCAGCGGTCGCAGGCATGGCCGTCGCGGTAGAGATTGACGTAGCTGGTGACGCTCCAGACGTCGGCGCCGACGTTGTACTTCTCCTCGAGGATCTTCTGCGCCTCGAGTGCCTGCAGCAGGATGGTGCCGCTGCCGAACAACTGCGCGCGCAGCTTGGCCTTGGGCTTGCCGGTCGGCTTGCAGACGTACATCCCCTTGAGGATGCCGTCCTTCGAGCCGGCCGGCATCGCCGGGTGCTGGTACTGCTCGTTCATCACGGTCAGGTAGTAGAAGATGTCTTCCCGATCCTGATACATGCGCTTGATGCCGTCCTCGATGATCACGGCCAGCTCGTAGGCAAACGCCGGATCGTAGGACTGGCAGTTGGGCACCGGCAGCGCCAGCACGTGGCTCTGGCCGTCTTCGTGCTGCAGGCCTTCGCCGTTCAGGGTGGTGCGGCCCGAGGTGCCGCCCATCACGAAGCCCTTCATGCGCATGTCGGCGCCGGCCCAGATCAGGTCGCCGACCCGCTGGAAGCCGAACATCGAGTAGAAGATGAAGAACGGAATCATGTTGATGCCGTGCGTGGCATAGGCGGTGCCGGCGGCGATGAACGACGACATGGCGCCGGCTTCGTTGATGCCCTCTTCGAGGATCTGGCCGTCGGCCGCTTCCTTGTAATAGAGCAGCGTGTCGCGATCGACCGGCTCGTAGAGCTGGCCGCTATGGGCGTAGATGCCGACCTGGCGGAACAGGGCCTCCATGCCGAACGTGCGCGCCTCGTCCGGGACGATCGGCACCACCTGCTTGCCGATCTGCTCGTCTTTCAGCAGCTTCGACAACATCTTCACGAACACCATGGTGGTCGACGCCGTGCGGTCGCCGGTCCCCTTGTGGAACTCGTCGAAGGTGTCGCCGAACTCGGCCTTGATCGGCGTCGAGCGCACCACGCGCTTGGGCACCGGGCCGTGCAACGCGGCGCGGCGCTCCTGGATGTACTTGATCTCGGCGCTATCGTCGGCCGGACGGTAGAAGGGCGTCTCGGCCACTTCGTCGTCGGAAATCGGGATGCCAAAGCGGGTGCGGAACGTCTTCACTTCCTCGTGATTCAGCTTCTTCTGCTGGTGGCTGACGTTCTTGCCTTCACCCGACTCGCCGACGCCGTAACCCTTGATGGTGCGGGCCAGCACCAGCGTGGGCATGCCCTTGGTCTCGGTGGCGCGCTTGAAGGCGTTGTACACTTTTTCCGGGTCGTGGCCGCCGAGGGTCAGCCGCTTGAGCTGCTCGTCTGACAGGTGCTTGACCATCTCCAGCAGGCGCGGGTCGGCGCCCCAGAAGTGCTTGCGCACGTAGGCGCCCGATTCGACGGCGTACTTCTGGTACTCGCCGTCGACGATCTCGCCCATCCGCTTCACCAGCAGGTTGTCGGTGTCCTTCTGCAGCAGGGCATCCCACTCCGAGCCCCAGATGCACTTGATCACGTTCCAGCCGGCGCCGCGGAAGATGGCCTCCAGTTCCTGGATGATCTGGCCGTTGCCGCGCACCGGGCCGTCGAGGCGCTGCAGGTTGCAGTTGACCACGAAGATCAGGTTGTCGAGCTTTTCGCGCGAGGCCAGGGTGATGGCGCCGAGCGCCTCGGGTTCGTCGGTCTCGCCGTCGCCGAGAAACGCCCACACCTTGGCGTCGGTCTTCGGCTTCAGGCCGCGATCTTCCAGGTAGCGGTTAAAGCGCGCCTGGTAGATGGCCTGGATTGGCCCCAGGCCCATCGACACCGTGGGGAACTCCCAGAAGTCGGGCATCAGCCACGGGTGGGGGTACGACGACAGGCCGCCGCCGACGGCAAACTCGCGGCGGAAGTTCACCAGTTGCTCGTTGGACAGCCGGCCCTCGAGGAAGGCGCGGGCATACATGCCGGGCGACCCGTGGCCCTGGAAGAAGATCACGTCGCCTTCGTTGCCGTTGTCGCGGCCGCGGAAGAAGTGGTTGTAGCCCACCTCGTAGAGCGTGGCCGACGAGGCGAAGGTCGAGATGTGGCCGCCGATGCCGTCTTCGACGCGATTGGCGCGCACGACCATGGCCATGGCATTCCAGCGCACCAGGCTCTTGATGCGGCGCTCGACCTCGCGGCTGCCCGGGTAGGGCACTTGTTCATCGGCGTTGATAGTGTTGACATACGGCGTGTTCGCCGTGAAGGGGAGGCGAACGCCCGACTTCTGGGCGTGTATGCCTAGTTGGCGAAGCAGGCTACCCACGCGGGCCGGGCCGCCATGCTTCATTACGTCGTCCAGCGAGTCGAGCCACTCCCGGGTTTCGAGGGCTTCGAGCTGAGCGGCATCGGTAGGAGCGGTATTTCTCATGGCCGACTATTACCTTCCTTATAGGAGCAGACTTTCCCGTCGTTTGGATAACCGAACCATTTTAGCGGGACTGGGGGGTAAAGGAAAGCGCCTGGACGGCCCGAACGGCTTGTAACCTGTTGCCACGCCTACACATGAGCCGTTCTCACCCCCCTGTTCTCTCGGCCATTCGAACCGCCATCATTAGCCGCAATCGCTGGCCCTGCCTCCGGCGCCGCTGCCGGGAGGCCGGCCGCGTGAAGCGGGCCACCTGCCGAAACGACCCCGGGCGGCGGAACGTGAGAGGTACAATTTTCGCTGGATGACGACGCCGCGACTGCGCCTGGCCATCGCCGCGGCGTTCTTCACCTACATCCTCGCCGTCCGCACCTGGGACATCACCGGCACCTTCCTGATGCTCGGCGATCAAATCCGCGATTGGACGGTGGCGCTCGGCGGTTGGCGCGACTTACCGCTGGCCGGCCCGCCGAGCCTGGCGGGCGGCCGAACACTCGGCCCGATTTTCTACTGGCTGCTCTGGCTCGGCCGCGTCATGGCCGGCCCCTTCACCGACAACCTGCCCCACACCGGCGGCATCATCGTCGCGGTACTGCAATCAGCAGGAGACACCTGCCTGCTGTGGGTGTTGATGACGCGGGTGCCGGTCTCGCTGGCGCTCGCGATCTCGCTGTTTGCCGTCTCGGCGCCGTTCGACCTCGGATTGTCGGCGGTGATCTGGAACCCGCCGGTCGCGGCGGCGCTCGCCAAAATCGCCATGGCGCTGGTACTCACGCTCGGCAGCGAGCCGCCACACTGGCGGATCGGCGTGACCGCGGCGGTGGCGTGGATGGCGTTGCAGGCGCACTCCACGGGCGCGTTTGTGGGGGTCCCGGTCCTGGCGGCGCTCGTCGCCGTCCCCCTGGTGGGCCGCCAATGGCGGCGCGCACTCCAGGTGGCGCTCCTGGTGAGCGTGGTGGTGATCGGCCTGCAGGTTCCCTACTTCGTGGCGCAGGCCCGCGACCTCGGCACGCCGCTCGCGCCCACGGTAGTGATCGACAGCTTCGCGCAGGCCTCGTCCCTTGACGTCGGCAAGAGCTTTTCGATGGTGGTCGATACCACCGGCGACCTGCTGGTGCGGCAGATGGGCACGTGGACGTTCCGTCTGCCGACCCTCTTCGTGCTGGCGATCGTGTTGGTGTCGTGGCGCCGCGACCTCCCGCTGCTGGCGGTGTCGGCCGGCTGCCTGGCCACCGCCGTGGCGTTGTTTGCCACCTGGACCCGGCCCTACGACAGCTATTGGTTCCTGACGCTGACCACACCGATGGCCCTCACTTACGGCCTCTCGATCGCCGCCATCCCGCGGCCGCGCGTGGTCCAGGGCGCCGGCCTGGTGCTGCTCGCGGTCGTGGTGGCGCTGCAGCCGGCGCGGATCGCGCAATCGAAGTTGAGCTTCAAGTATCCGGAGTATCGCGCCATGCTGGTGGGCTCGCGGCAATTGGCGGTGCAGGCGCCGGTGCTGCGTGACATCCGCGTGACCTTCGCGGTCCATCCGTCGATGGACAAGTATTTTATCTACACCATCCTTGGCGGGCGCATGGACGCCACCGCGGCGCAGACCGCCTTCATCGAGGCCGACGGCCGCGTCAGGATTGAGTAGGGGCGGCGCGCGGCACCAGCGTGGCGGCGCGCTGGCCTTCATACCCCGCCAGCGTGAGCGCGACCAGGTTGGCCATGGCGACGGCAAAGGTCTGCTCGTCGTGCGTCCACCGGCGCACCCGCAGGGTGTGCTCGCAGCACAGCACGCCGATCACGCCACCGCGCAGCCGGATCACGGCGTCCATCATCGAGGTAATGCCCCGGGGAGTGAGGTAGCCCTCCGCAAATTCCATGGTTCGCGGATCGCGGTGCGCGTCGTCGGCCGCCAGGACATCCGCCTCGGTCAGCGCCTGGAAGTAGGCGGGGTTATCGCCGGCGGCGATCTCCGCTCGCGCTGAGTGGCAATTGGCCCCGCGTTCATACAGGTCAAGGCAGTAGATGCCGGTACGTTCCGGGTTATAGCGCCAGATACTGACCCGCTCGACATCGAGCGTGCGTGAGGCCACCTCCGTCAGTTGCTGGAAGGCCCGATTGAGCGAAGGCTCGTCCTTGGGCGGGGCGCTGGTGGCGAGTTGAATCAGCGCGCTGCGTTGGCGCTGGTAGCGCTGTTCTTCACTCAGTCGGTTGTGTTCGGCCGCCCGGCTGCTGGTGATGTCCTGGATACTGCCGACCATGCGCAGCGGCGCACCATCGGGTCCATAGTCGATGCGCGCCCGGCTGTGCACCCAGCGTTCGGACTTGTCCGACGAGTGGACGATGCGGTACTGGCAGTCGAAGTTGCCGCGGGCAGCGAGGGCCTGCTGGTAGCGGGCCGTCACCTCGTCACGGTCGGCCGGGTGCACCACCTCAAGCCATCCGGCGCCAGTGCGAGGGTGATTCGGGCCGAGACCGAGCACGCGGTCGAGGTTGTCGGAACTCCTGAGTGCATCGGACGGAATATCGAGCACGAAGCTGCCCAACTCGCCGACGGCTTCGGCTTCGCGCAGCAGTTCAGCGTTCTCAAGAATCGACTCGTACAGACCCCGGAACTGCTGCGCCTGCCGTTGCCGATAGAACGCCGCGACACCGCCAGCGCCGCCAAGGATCAGCAGCGCGATCAGGATGACCGCCACGCCGGCGCGATAGCGGGCTTCGGCCCACACCTCATCGGCGTCAAGCTTGGCCACCAGGTACCAATCTGAGTCTGACACCGGCCGGATGTCGGCGAGCACCTGCACGCCACGATAGTCGGGCCCCTCGGTGATGCCAGTCGTGCCGAGGACCGCCTGCACCGTGGCCAACTCGGTGTGCGTGATCGGTTCGCGAATGGTCAAGGCGCTGCCCGGCCGATGGCGCATCTCATTGAGAAACACCACCTCGTCTCCGTCGCGCCGGACCAGGATGGTTTCGGCGGTGCGGCTCGGAATCGGCCAGGCCTGGAGCATGGGGAACAGCAGTTCCTGGGCATCCGTGCGCAGCACGACCACGGCGAGCGGCACACCGCGGCCATCTCGCACCGCGGCCGCGGTGTCAACGTAGACGCGGCCGTCGTCGGCGCGGAAGGGCGCGCCCATGACGGCGGCAGAGCCGGCGAGTGCGTCGCGGGCGGTCGGCAACTGATCCGGAGAGGGCGCACGCGGCTGCCGGCCGACGGTCAGCATCGGCTTGCCCTCGCCGGTGAGCACGTACGACGCGGTATAGCCATAAGTCTCGGCACCGGTGGTCAGGACCAGCCGTGTGGCATCGAGGTTGGCGGCGGGATCACCCGAGTGGGCGATGAGATCGCGGCGCACGGACGGGGCGCGCGACAACGCCTCGGCGTGGTCGAGACGCGTCTGCCTCCAGAGCTGGACCTGATCGGCTTTCAGGGTCCCGATGGCGGCGATCGCCTCGTGGCGCTCTTCGCGAATCTGGAGAGACTCCGAGCTGTAGTAGCCATAGGTCAACGCCGCCAGGGCCACCACCCCCGCGACAATCAGCCCGGTCCATCGGCCCAGCATCGCAGTACTTTACTCCGCCTGTGACCGCGCGGTTACCGGCGCAATCGTCTGGCGGCGGAACGGGCCGAGCCGGGTCAAAACGATCCACCCGCGCCACCGCCGCCCGACCGGCCGCCACCGCCCACGGGCGGCGCCGGTGCGGACGAAGCAACCGGCGGGCCGGTCTGAAGTGTTGACACCATGGCGAGACGGCCAAGGGCGGCCTTGTCGGACTCGAGCAGGCGAGAGGCCGTGTAGCCGTGGAGCATTCCCTGCGGTCCTGAAGCCAGCCACCGCCGCACCACGATCGCCACTGCCATGAGCATGACGCCCAGGACGATCGGATCCCATTCGTGACGCGGCGAGCCGAGATACGCCTTGTTCGACAGCACGGTCGCCAGCACGGCGGCCATCGCGACCAGCCGCAACGGCCGCTCCCTTCCGCGCAGCGCCAGCCACAGGCCAGCCACCGGCAACACCCAGATCGCGGCGTAGGAAATCCAGTACGGCGCTGAGGTGCGATCGACGCGGCTGATCGGGCCAGACGCCACCAGGTTCACCAGCAGGTAGATGCCCAGCCAGGCCGCCGCCTCGATCACGGTCAGGGAATCGCCGGGATGCTCGTCGCCAGGATCGCGACGGGCCCAACGTGCCGCGACCGCGACCGCTGCCAGCAGCCCCACTGCCGCTGCCCGCTGCACCAACTCGGTGCCACCGGCGCCCAACGCCGGGCCGAACTGAAACGGCAGCGCCGCCAGCGCCACCACGGCGAGCACGGCCGCATAGACGTAGCCAAAGTGAAAGTACAAGGCCGACAGCATGACGGCGCCGACACCAAGGCCCACGGGTAGGGGCCAGTCTCCGCTGTCAGACACCAGCAGCGCGGCGCCGATCGCGACCAGCGCCGCTGCGCTAAGCGCCACCACTTCTTCAACACCGAAGCGATACAGGTTGTACTGCCGCACCAACCACGACGCCAAGCCGAAGGCGGCCGCGCCCGAGACCAGGCAAAATGCCGCCGCCGCGCGCTCGTCTGACAGTCCCACGGCGAGCGCGATCAGGCCGAACGCCGACTGCACGATGATCCCGCCGAAGACAAACAGGGTGATGCGCAGGAACTTGTTGGTGCGGCGCAGGTCCACGGCCAGGTGCGGCTTCACGATCTCGCGCTGCTCGGGCGTCAACAGGCCCGAGGCGGTCCAGTCGTCCACCAGGCGGGCCGTGCGCATGGCGCGTTCGTCCTCAGGGCGATAAGCGCTCACTCGTCCCGTCCAAACCGGCGGGCCATCGCCACCAGGACCACCAGCACCAGCGTGCCGGTGACGATGCCATAGGCGAAGATGGCGAACGGGTCATGAATGTGCGGGACCAGCCTGGCGGTGACCGCGCCGTAGCTGTACAAGGTGCCGTAGGTGACAAACGCGAACTGCCGGTGACCAATCCCGAGCGCAACGAGCGCCGCGCAGACCGACAGGAGCAGGCCGAGATACACCAGGCCCAGCGATGGCTCCGCGATCCCCGAGGCGAGCGCCACCAGGACCACGTTGGCGGCCAGGTGCAGGTAGACATCGAGAAAGTGCGGCTTGATGCCCTGGCGATAGAGCCCGGCGCCGAGGCCGGCCACCAGCGTGCCGTAGACCAGGGCCGCGGCCCGCAAGGGGTCGGCGGCAATCACGTCAAGACCGCTGATGCCGAGGCCCAGCCATCCCGCCAGCGAGGACAAGGCCAGCGACAGCACAAACCGGTTGTCGAAGCGATACGCCAGCCCGCCAAAGAGCACGCTGACCACCAACAGGTGGTGATGCCAGTTGTCGAGCAGGTGGAAGCGGTACTCGATGAAGCCAATCTCCGCCGACAGCACGAGGCAGCCCAGGTACAGAACGTAGTCCAGCACCAGGTTGGGCGACTCCACCTCGGCATCGGCGTAGGGCGCGGCCTTGGCGAAACAGTAGTAGAACGCGGCCGCGACGATCAGTGAGAACAGCGCCAGGATCGCCGCGTCGCCGAGGTGCGCGACATACGCGCGCATCGTCCAGCCCAGGCCGCCGACAAACGACAGCACGCCCAGGTACAGCAGCGCGCTCAGCTCGAGGTGGACCGACACCCGCTCGCGGCGAACAAGCGCGCTCAGCAGATCGTGCTGGGCCTGGGTGATCGTGCCAACGGCCGCCCACTCCTCCAGCCGTTCGAGCGTGGTCACCCGAGAACCCATTTCAGCCTGGCGTGATCAAGGTTGCCGCCGCTCATGACGCACGCCACGCGCTGGCCCTGGAGTTGGTCCCGCAGCTTCATGGCCGCCGCCAGCGACGCCGACCCGGCGCCTTCGGCCAGGTTGTGCGTGGCGCGCAGGGCCAGCCGCACGCCTTCGGCCAGTTCCTCTTCCGTCAAGAGGATGAAGTCATCCAGGTGTTGCTTCAGGATGCCAAACGTCAAGTCGAAGGTCACGCGGGTCGCGACGCCCTCGGCGAACGTGTTTGCCGATTCACCGACAACACGTTCGCGGCCACGCCACGACTGTTCGACCGCCGGCGCGTTGGCCGCGCCCACGCCGATAATGCGGGTCTTGGCGCCGAGCGCGTTGCGCACGGTAATCAAGCCACACGCACCCGACCCGCCGCCGATCGCCACCAGCACGACATCAACCGCCGGCAGGTGCTCGAACACCTCCAGGCCATAGGTGCCGACCCCGGCAATCAGCAGCGGTTCGTTGGCCGAATGCACGTAGCGGGCGCCGGTCTCGGCCGCGCGCTGCTCGCAGCATTCCCGCGCTTCATCGAAGTCCTTCCCGACTTCCTCCACCGTCGCACCGTAGGCGCGGATGGCGGCGTTCTTCTCGGGATTGTTGCCCACCGGCACGAACACCGTGCACGCGACACCATGGAGGCGCGCCGCCAGGCCAATCGACTGCCCATGGTTGCCGGTACTGGCGGTGACGATGCCGCGGGCCCGCTCGTCCGGGGTCAGCGATGCCACCAGGTTCAGGCCGCCGCGCACCTTGAAGGCGCCGGTCGGGTTATGGTTTTCGTGCTTCACCCAGACCGACAGGCCGGTGGCCTGATCGAGCAGCGGGTGCTTGAGCAGCGGCGAGGGTAGCAGGTGCGGCGCGATCCGTTCGCGCGCGGCGTAAATGTCATTCAAGGTCGGTGGTGTCATCGTCATTCGTTGGCTTGGCGCTGGTTATACCACGCGGCATTCACGGCGACGGCGATGTCCGGCCGGTCGGAAATCACGCCGTCGACACCCCAGTCCAGCAAGCGCACGATGTCGGGCTCCTCGTTGACCACCCACACCTGGATCACCTGCCCCTCGTTGTGCACCTGGTCGACAAACGCCGGCGTCACGACTCGCAGGCGGCCGGCGCGTTCGGGGACCTGGAACGCCACGTAGGGTCGCGGCCCCATCCACGGCCAGCGCACCCACGAGCGGTGCAGCGCCCAGCGCGCCTCCGGCTGCGAGGCGCTGGTGACGATTTCGGGAAATTGCTCGCGCAGCGCGACAATCGAGCGCTGGTGAAACGAGCCGACACAGACACGCTCGACCGCGCCGGCCTTGCGGACGTCGGCGGCCACCGCCCGTGCCAACTCGGGTTCGCTGCCCTTCATCTCGATGATCACGCGGGTGTCGGGATGCCGCGCCAGCACCGCCGCCAGCGTCGGCACGCCAATGCCCTGGCCGCGAAACGGATGCTGACCGTCGCGCGCGAAATGAAAGCCGGCGTCAACCCGGGCGAGCGCCTCGGCGGTCAGCGTCCGAACCAGGCCGCGGCCGTCGGTGGTGCGTTCCAGCGTCTTGTCGTGAATCACGACCGGCACGCCGTCGGCCGACAGTTGCACGTCGATCTCGAGACCATCAGCGCCCAGCGCCAAACCGTGGTCGAGCGCCGGCATGGTATTCTCCGGCGCCAGCCGCGCCCCGCCCCGGTGCGCAAACACCAGGGGACGAGCCGAGCGAAAGACGGGCACGCGCACGCGAGCATGTTCGCATGCCTCGCGACGAACCGGAAGGAGGCGAGGCATATACTTCACGCCGTGCGCATGTTCGAGATGCTGGGCGCCCTGGCCGTGACCGTGTTGCCGCGCCGGCATTGGGACCGGTTCGATGGGCTGCCTCTGCACCACCTGGCGCCGGTCTCCGGCCTCCTCACCATGGTGGCCGGCGCCGCGCTCGGCATCCGCGGCTACTTCAACTACCTGGCGCTCATGTCCGGTTCGTCCGCCGCCTCCATCCTCGACATCTCACAGATGCAGGTGGACGCCCGCCTCCCGGAGTCGGCCGCCGTCAGCGCGGTGCCGGCGGCCTTGTGGCTGGTGGCACCAGTGGCGTTTGCGTTCTTCACGCCGGCAGGTCTTTTCGCCGTCTACCTGGTGGCCAGCGGCTGGTTCAGGGCCGCGTCGTGGTGGGTCGCCTCACCCCATGGCGATCCGCTGCTGACCCTCATCGATACCCTGCTCCACCGCCGCCGCGCCGCGGCGGCGGCGCGGGCGACGCAGCGCGAGCGAACCGACGCCGAGGGCGCCGACGAACCCGACCGGCGATATTCAGGCGCATGGGCCGGGCTACCCGGAGCGGACTTCGTGATCGTCGCCGCCCGCCGCAAGCCGGACTGGACCGCCGGCACTTTTGTCATCACGCCTGATGGATGGTTCACGCTCGGCGAACCCGCCGACCGCCGGCTGCCGCCGGGCCTGCGCACGATCTATCCATTGATTGCGTTGACCACGCTTGATGCCTTGCGCAAGGGCGTTTCCTACCAATTGCCGCCGCTGCGGACCACGCCGCCACGCCGGGGCAGCGGGACCGAGGAACCGTCGCGAGCGCCGGGCGAGTGATAATAGGAACATGTCGTCCCCGCCCCGTCTTGACACCCTTGGACAATTGAAAGCCGCGGTCGCGCGCGGCGACGTGCGCCGCCGCCCCGTGCGCGATGAAGTGCGCGACAACCTGGCCGAGCGCCTCCGCCGCAAGCAAACGCTGTTTCCCGGCGTAATCGGGTACGACGAGACCGTCGTGCCGCAACTGGTCAATGCCGTGCTGGCCAAACACCATTTCATCCTGCTCGGCCTGCGCGGCCAGGCCAAGACCCGGATCCTGCGCGCCCTCACCACCTTGCTCGACGAATGGCTGCCGGTGATTCCGGGGAGCGAGATCAACGACGATCCGATGGCTCCGCTGTCAGCATTCGGACAGGCCAAGGTCAGGGCCGAAGGCGACGACATGCCCATCCGCTGGCTGGGCCGCGATGTGCGCTATGTCGAGAAGCTGGCAACGCCCGACGTCACCATCGCCGACATGATCGGCGACATCGATCCGATCAAGGCGGCGAGGGGCGGCCTGCAACTGGGCAGCGAGCTGTCGATGCACTTCGGCCTGCTACCGCGCGCCAACCGCGGCATCTTCGCCATCAACGAACTACCCGACCTGGCCGGCAAGATCCAGGTGGGGCTGTTCAACATCCTGCAGGAAGGCGACGTCCAGATTAAGGGCTATCCCGTCCGCCTGCCGCTCGACGTGATGATCGCGTTCACCGCCAATCCGGAGGACTACACGGCACGCGGCAAGATCATCACGCCGCTCAAGGACCGCATTGGCGCCGAGATTCGCACCCACTACATGCACAACCGCGCCGATGCGATTGCCATCACCGAACAGGAAGCCTGGGTCGAACGCGGCGGCGCCATCGAAGTGCCTCACTTCGTGCGCGAAGTGGTGGAGGAAATCGCCTTCCAGGCCCGCGGCGAACGCAAGGTCGACAAGCGCTCGGGGGTCAGCCAACGCCTGCCAATCAGCGTGCTCGAGACCACGGTGTCGAACGCCGAGCGCCGCGCCCTGGCGAGCGGCGAGACGCCGACCGTGACCCGCGTGACCGACATTTACGCGGCGCTGCCGTCGATGACCGGCAAGTTCGAGCTGGAATACGAAGGCGAACTGAAGGGCGCCGACCAGGTGGCACGCGACCTGGTTCGTGCCGCCGTGTCGCAGGTATTCGACGGCTACGTCCGCGACAGCGACCTGAAGCCGGTAATCGAGTGGTTCGACCTCGGCGGCGCACTCAGCCTGTCCGACACCACCTCGTCGGCCGACATGGTGGCGCAGGCCAGGGGCGTGCAGGGCCTGATCGAACTGGCCCACCTCGTGGGCATCGCCCCCGACGCCGCCGTGCCGGTACTGGCTGCCGGCATCGACTTCGCCCTCGAGGGCATGTGCGCGCAGAAAAAGATTAGCCGCAGCGACGAGCGCGGTTATTTCGGCGCCGAACCCGTCCGGCGTCCGCAGCCGCCGCAGTCGCGCACCCCGGTGTTGACGCCGGATGATGACGACGACAGTCCGACGGGCAAGAAGAAGAAACGGTATTACAACTGAGGCGATGGCTGAAGCCATCGCCCTCCGAACGTTCGTAGAGCGACGGCTTTAGCCGTCGCTAAGACCATGAAATACAAATATACGAAGTACGTGCCCAACCTGCTCGACGACCTCGACATGGACGAGCTCATGTCGAAGTTGTCGGACCTGCTGATGTCGAGCGGGTTTGGCAACCCGCGCGACACCGGCGACGACAGCGACCGCACCATGCAGGCGTTGCACGATGCCATTCTCGAGGCGCTCTTTAACGGCGGCGTGCTGCCCGAGGACACGCTGGAGAAGATGTTCGGCGACCAGGCCGAAGGCAGCGAGCAGCAGATGCGGGACCAACTCGAGCAGCTGATCCAGCAGATCATCGAGCGCATGAAAGAGTCGGGGTACATCACCGCTCCGCCCGATCTCGACCCCGAGAAGGCGCGCCGCGCCCAGGGCGGCGGCCCCGGCGAGGGCGAGCCGGGCGAGGTGAAGTTCGAGGTCACCGACAAGGCGCTCGATTTCCTCGGCTATCGCGCCCTGCGCGATCTGCTGGGGTCATCAGGGCATAGCAGCACGGGCCGCCACGACACCCGCGACCTGTCCACCGGCATCGAAACCAGCGGCGCGCCGAAGCCGTACGAGTTCGGCGACGTGATGAACATCGACGCCACGGCGACCATCCTGAATGCCGTTCAGCGAAACGCCGACGAAGCTGAAGCGGCCGGGGCTGAAGCCCCGGCCCTCCAAACGTCGGTCAACAGGTCCGGCATTGATATCGACTACTCCGACCTGATGGTCGCCCAGGGCGAGTACCAGAGTTCCTGCGCCACCGTGCTGATGCTCGATTGCAGCCACAGCATGATTCTCTACGGCGAAGATCGGTTCACGCCGGCCAAGCGGGTGGCCATGGCCCTGTCACACCTGATCAGGACCCAGTATCCCGGCGACACGCTGCACGCCGTGCTCTTCCACGACAGCGCCGAGGAGATTCCGCTGCGGGAACTGGGCCGCGTGCGCGTGGGCCCGTACTACACCAACACCCGCGAAGGCCTGAAGGTGGCGCGCCGCATTCTCGAGCGGCAACGCAAGGACATGCGGCAGATCATCATGATCACCGACGGCAAGCCGTCGGCGCTGACCCAGGCCGACGGCAGCATTTACAAGAACCCGTTCGGCCTCGACCCGTTCGTGATCGGCGAGACCCTGTCGGAAGTATCGGCGTGCGCGAAGGCCGGGATCATGATCAACACGTTCATGCTGGCGCGCGATTACGATCTGGTGGCGTTTGTCCGCCGCGTCGCCAGGATGTGCCGCGGCAAGGCGTACTTCACGACGCCCTACACGCTGGGGGAGTACGTGCTGATGGACTACATGGACAAGAAGACCAAGACGATTCACTGAGCCAGTCGGGAGTCGGGAGTCGATTCACTGCCTTATGTTTCCAAGTTCACTGCCAATCTTTCCGCTGCCGACGGTCGTGCTGTTTCCGAACGTCTTCCTGCCGCTGCACATCTTCGAGCCGCGCTATCGGCAGATGACGGCCGATGCCCTGGCGGGCGACCGCTTGATCGGCATGGTGTTGCTGCGGCCCGGCCACCAGGCCGACACCACCGACGAGCGGCCACCGGTGTACGTGACGGGTTGCACGGGACTGATCACCCACGCGGAGCGGCTGGACGAGGGCCGGTTCAACCTGGTGCTCCGGGGCCTCGAGAAGTTCACCATGCACGGCGAAGAGGATCCGGCGAACGGCCGGCTCTACCGGCGGGCCCTCATCACGCCGATTGACGAAACCATGGCCGCGGCTGACCGCGGCCCCTTGAAGCAGTGCCGCCACCGGCTCGAGGAACTACTGGAGCCGATCTTCGAAGGCACCATGGCCAGCCGGTTGCCGCAGAATATGCCGGACGAGGACCTGGTCAACGCCCTGGCGCAGTACCTGGACTTTGACCCGATCGAAAAACAGGCACTGCTGGAGCGGATGGGCCCCCTCGCCCGCTGCCGGTCGATGATCGAGTTGCTGGAGATGAAGGCGCTCTTGAAGCACGCCACCGGCGACGCCGGGATGCGGCACTGAAGGCGCCGGCACCAGTGCATCGTACGCACCAAGGTGCCTAGGGTGCGTACGGTGCCTGGGGTGCCAAAGGGTAGGTGCCGGTGCCAGTGCGTTACAGCCCGACGGAGCTGATCGACGATCGCGTTCACCAGCGGAGCCTCATGGCGCTATCGGCCGCCGTTTGGTGCAACGCAATGTTGGCGTACCTCATGCGCGAATCGACTGGTTGCAGAATGGATGGGTCAACTGGCAATTCTCAAGCCCGCCACTGCCAGGTCGTCGCGGAAGGCTGGTCAGCACAACAGCCTCAAGCTTGCGTGAATCCTAACCTGAACCGTCTCAGCTTGGCGTGATTTCGCAGTGTTCTGCCACCAATGCCGGCCACTCGCCGTCGGGTGGAGCGCGAGCGTAGCCCGGCGGGAGTCGGGGCGACCGATCTTTGTTTGAACAGAGGGCATCAACAGCGCCCCGACGGGCAGGTTACTTACAGACAACTCGCCGCGAAGGCACGGAGCAACCGTCGGGTCCGAGCGGCGAGTTGACAGCCGTGCGAAGCGAGCGCGGAAGCCGATGGCGAGAGGCCTCGGTCGGCCAGCGCCCGATGGCTTCGGAAGCGACAGTCGGCCGCACTAAAGTGCGGCCCCACTTCTGTGCCTACTTCTTGAGCGCGCCGCGAAGCTGATCGGCGAGCGAACCGATGCCGCCGGACGGCGCGGCGACCTGGCGCTCCCGGTACTCGCGGACTTCGTCCACCTTCTTGCCGTCGCGAATCTCGGCGCCATCCTGAACCATGCCGACGCCGATGCGCTTCTTGTCGACGTCAATGGCGAGAATTTCGAACGGCGCGCTCTGCCCCACCGCGATCGACTGCGACCAGGCATCGGCGCGGCCGCTGGGCGCAAAGGTCGAGAAGTGCGCCAGCGCCTCGACCCCGGGCTCGAGCTCGACAAACGCCCCGAAGTCGGCAATCCGCGTGATGCGGCCCGTCTTGACCTGCCCCACTTCGTAGCTCGACGCGGCAGCGACCCACGGGTCGGCCAGCAGTTGCTTGAGGCCGAGCGAGATGCGCTCACCGTCGTTATCGACGCGCAGGACGCGAACCGTAATCTCCTCGCCAACCTTGACGATGGACGATGGGTCGGTGACGCGCGACCAGCCCATTTCGGACACGTGCAGCAGTCCCTGCACACCGGCGCCGAGATCGACGAACGCACCAAACTCCCGCACCGATGCCACGCGGCCGGTGATGGTCGCGCCGACGGCGAGCGAACTGCGTAGCGCCACGGCGCCGGCCTTTTGCTCGTCCTCGAGCAGGGCGCGACGGGAAACGACCAGGTTCTTGCCGCCGTCCTTGAACTCGATGATGCGAAAGCTGTAAGTGTGGCCGGCATGCTGCGCCGGGTCGGCGCTCCGCACGGTGTCGATCTGCGAGAACGGGCAGAAGCCGCGCTGGCCGGCCACCCGCACCTCGTAGCCGCCCTTCACCTCGCGCTCGACCTTGCCTTCAACCGGCAAGCCCGCGCGGAAGGCATCCTCGAGCTGCCGCAGCGAGGCCGCGCCCTTGATGCCCTTGCGCGACAAGGTGATGCCGCCCACGGTGTTGACCACGATTGCCTGGATGCGATCGCCCACCGCGAACTCGAGGTCGTTCTCGTGATCCTTCAGGTCGGCCGTCTCGATCACCGCCTCGCCCTTGCCGCCGACGTTCACCAGCGAGGTGTCCGGGCCAATCGCGACGATCGTCCCGTCGATAGCCTGGCCCCTGGAAAAGCGCCGGGTCTTGACCGACGCTTCGAACATGGCAGCAAAATCTTCAACTTCCGGATCACTCACGGCGCACTCCTCCGACCATTGTAAGGGGGACAACAGTCCATGGTACTTCGAGGCGTGGCAGGCCTTTGAGGAATCTGGATCAGTGGGTCAAGCCGTACAGGACGACATCGATGCCGACGGCATAGCCCTGGGGGGAGAAGCTGAGAAAGAACTGGGGATCCTCGGCTTCGCGCTCCCAGGCATCGGAGATGTCGGTATTGTGGGTCATCACTACCATCAACCGGCCATGTTGGTCGGCAATGCCGCGGAAGTGCGGTTCGGCGCTCAGTTCATAGCGTTCCGACGTGGTGCCGCTCCCCCGCCAGAAATTGATCGACGGGATTTGCGGCAGGTCGGCGAACTCGAACATTGTCCGCCGAATGGGGTGGTCCAGCCCCAAATCGCGGATCGGGAACTGCCCTGGCGGCAGCACCTTGCTGATCTGCGCGACCCAGTTGTCCCACGCGTATGGCCCCCAGAAATCGTCCACCCACAGGAAGCCGCCCTTCAGCAGGTAGTTGCGCAGGATTTCGGCCTCCGCATCGCTGAAGAAGGCCGTGCCGACGTCGGTGGCGTCCAGGAACGGGCACTGGAACAGCAGCGGATCGGCAATCCGCAGGGTGAAGTGGCTGGGACGTCCGTCGGGTTGGCGGCTGATCGTGACCTTGGTCAACTCGGCGAGGCGGGTGCTGAAATTGATGTCGGCATCCCAATAGTCGGTCGACCATCCCGAGCCGCCGGCCTCGCGGCGATCGCTGGTGTACATCAGTCGGCAGAAGTTGAACCCGCCATCGAAACCGGTCGCGGTCGGGTAGCGCGGCGGGTACCGGCCGCCGCCGCGGCCGCGGAAGCCGCCCCACTGCTCCTGCGCCGAGGCCACACTGGCGGCCAGGATGAGGGCGACGACAAAGGCGCGAACCAGGCGAGTCATCTCAGTGCGTCATCGCGTAGAGCAGCGAGTTGAGCCCGACCGCGTAGCCGTTGGGCGAGAACTGGAAGAAGTATCGCGGGTCTTCGCCTTCCCGTTCCCACGAATCGGCGATGTCGGTGTTGTGGGTCATCAGCACCATGACGCGGTCGTGGGCGTCGGTGATCGCCGCCATGTGCGCGCCGGCACTGTCGTCGCCCATCTCGGAAGTCTCGCCGCCGCTGCCGCGCCAGAAGTTGATCGACGGCACTTGCGGAATCTCCGCGACCGGAAACAGCGTGCGGAAAATGGCGTGGTCGGGCGGCAGGTCCTTGATCGGAAACTGGCCCGGCGGCAGCACCTTGGCAATTTCACTGGCGAACGATTCCCAGGCGTAGGTGCCCCAGAAGTCGTCCACCCACAGGAAGCCGCCCTTGTCGAGATATTCGCGCAGGCGCGTGGCGTCATCGACCGAGAACCCCGCGCTGCCGGGGTCGGAGGCAATCACAATCGGGCACTGAAACAGCGCATCGTCGGTGGGCCGCACGACCAGGTGCACCGGCTGGCGGGCGCCGTCGAAGGCCACCGTGGTCTTGGTCAATTCGGAGAGACGGATCGACAGGTTGATCTCGGCGTAGGGATAATCGGTGCCCCATCCCATGCCGAGATTCTGCTGGCGCACCTGGGTGTACATCAACCGGCAGATGTGGAACTTGCCGTCGCGGTCGGCGTCGGTCGCCAGGCGCGGCGGCGCACCCGACTCGCTGCCAAACCGGCCACGACCACCGCGGAACCCGCGCTGCGCCTCTGCCAGCGAACCGGCCAGCAGAAAGGCAACGACCAGGGCCGCGGTTAGGCGACGGGTCATTGACGCGGTTTCTGCCTCGACAACGACCGGTAGTACTCCTCGACCAGCGCCTTGAACTCCGCCGGGACTTCATCGGAGCCGTTCACGAGCGCACGGTCGGTCTCGTCGCCGACCTTGCGGCGCAACCCGTACTCGAACCGCTTCATGCCCTCGGCGACAAAGGTCTGCAGCCGCTCGAGCTCGGCCACATCCTGGTAGACGCGCTCGGAGTCGAGTTCGCGCAGCCGCTTCATGATCTCGTCAAGTTCCTTCGGATCGATGTTCTGCTCGCGCAACATGTTGCGCAGTTCCTGGCCCTGCTGCGCCCATCGGCGCGCCTCGCCGCGGAACTGGCGGATGTCGTCGGCCGTGAAGCGGCCCGGGCTGCGATCGCTGCCGTCCCACCCGCCGTCGCCGAAGCCGCCGGTGGTGGCCCGGCCGCCCAGGTCTTCGCGACCACCGGCATTGCGGTTGCCGCCGGAGCGGTCGCCGCCGCCACCCTGCTGGCCACCTTGACCCTGTTGCCCGCTTTGGCCCTGGCCCTGGCCTTGACCCTCTTTACCGGACTGGCCCTGACCCTGGCCCTGCCCCTGACCTTCCTTGCCGGACTGGCCTTGGCCTTCCTTACCGGCCTGGCCTTCCTTGCCAGACTGACCTTGCTGCCCTTCTTTCCCCGCCTGGCCCTGCTGACCGTCCTTGCCGGCCTGGCCTTGCTGGCGCGAGCGCTCGGCCATGCGCTGGCCCATGGAGTCCATGCCGCGGGCAAGTTCACGCGCCTTGTCGAGCGCCTCGGTGCTGCGGTCGCGGCCTTGCTGGCCCACCGTGGTGGCCGCGTCATTCAACTTGTTGCGCAACGCTTCGATGTTGGCGCCGATCTCCTCCTCGAAGTTGCGCGCGTACTGTTCGGGCGCGCCCGAACCAAGCAGGCTCTTCGAATAGCGGATCTTTTCCTTCACCTTGTTGTCGCGAATGCCGTTGGCGGCTTCCGACAGCTTGCGGGCGGTGTCTTTCGCATCGCGGGTCTGCTCGCCAACCATGCGATCGAGCTGCTTCTCGAGGCTCGCCACCTTGTTCTCGAGCGCGTCCTTGCGCTGGCCGAGCCGCTGGGCCTGCTGCAGGCGATCGGGCCCCGCCTGCGGCAAGCCGCGCGCGTCGGCGGCAATGTCCAGCTGCTCTTCGGCAATCTCCTGCGCCTGGCGCTGCGCTTCACGCACATCGCGTTCGCCGCGGGCGGCCTGGTTGCCGGTCAACTGACGCTGCGCTTCACGCAGCCGATCGGCAGCGGCGGCGGCCTGGCCGGCCGCCGAGGGATCGCCCTTGGCCGCGGCGCGCTTCATCGCGTCGGCGGCGCTGCGCAACTGCCGTGCGGTATCGGCGAGGTCCTGTCGTTGCTGATCGCGTGACAGCTTCTCCAACTGGCGCGCGGCTTCCTCGGCCTGTTCGGCCAGGGCGCGCTGCAGGTCGCCGCCCCCGCCGCCGGCCGACTGGCCCGCGGCCTGGCGCCGTTGGCGTTCGATTTCCTGTTCCTGCCGGCGCGCCAGTTCCTTCAGCTTCTCGGCCAGCTCGTCGATCTGCTGATCCTGTTGCGAAGACGAGGCCTGCTGGTTGGTCTCGTACTGGTTGGCCATCTTGTCCATTTCCATCTTGAACAAGTCGGCCAGGTCTTCCGCGATCGAGCCGGCGCCGCCGCCACCGCCACCACCGCCGGCCTGACGGCCGGTCTGCACCTGCAGTTCAAACTCTTCTTCGGCCTGCTGCAGGAACTGCAACGCCAGGTTCTCGGGCGGCAGCGCGCCGTCGGGCTTCTGCGCCTGCAACTGCTTCTCGGCCAGCGTCATCTGCTCGGCCGCCTTCGGCAGCAGCTCGGCAATCTTCTTGAACGACGGATCGGAGACCACCAGGCGGCTATTCATCCGCTCGACCAGGCCGTTCACCTGATCGCGCAGCTTGCTCTGGGCGAGGGTCAGCACCACCATGTCGGCGCGAAACTTGTCGGCCTTGATGGTCTTGCGATCGCGTTGGATGTTGAACGTGCCGGAAATGATCTGGCGCTGCTGCTGCGACAGCGCACCCACTTCCTGGCCGCCGCCCCCGCCGCCACCGCCGCCGCCGCCCGCCATCGAGGTGGCCGGCTTGAAGTTCTTGTCGAACGGCCGGATGCGCAGGAAGAAGATGTCGCTGGTCGCTTCCTTGGCCCCGGCAATCGCGTCGTTGTCGGTCGCCTTGGCGTAGTACGACAGCGAGTCGCCGGCCTTCACGCCCAGCTCTTCCATGTAGAAGGTATGACCGGCGGTCACTTCCGCCACTGGCCGCGCGCCGTCGAACAGGCGCACCGATTTCTCGGGCCCGCCGTTGACCGAATAGACCAACTGCAGGTTCTTCACCGCATAGTCATCGTCGGCCTGCGCCTCGATGAAGAACTCCTGCACGGGCGTGGCGTCGGTGTCGCGGCCGGGCTTCGACAGCTTCACGGTCGGCGCCAGATCCGACAGCAGGTCCACCGTGTACTGCGGTGAAGCGGGCAGCCGGTCGCCACCGGCCGAGTCCAGTTCGACGTGATAGAAGCCGTCGTGCTGCGCCTTGAACTGCGCGGTCAGGGTGCCATCGGCATTGGCCGTCAGGGGCACGCTCTCGCCCGCCTTCGCGGCCGAAGGCCGCTTCGCCGAGACCTCGCCGGAGCTCGCCGCCTCAGGAGCGAGCGAAGGCGGGCTGAGGACAATCCGTCCGCCGTTCGACGCCATGGTCGGCGTGATGATGAGGCGGACGTCGGTGCCCTTCAGCACGGCGACGTCACCACCATCCTCGATCTTGCGCGGTTCGAGGCCGGTGTAGGCGGGATAGGTGTATTCGAGGTCGAGCTTCTTCACATACGGCAGTTCGACCACGTTCAACTTGAACACCGGCGATCGCACACCGGCCGCCTCGACGACGTAGTCGAGCGGTTCGGCGAGGTCGAACAGCATGCCTTCGTAGCTGCCGTTCTCGGCCTTGACCATCGGCACCCGGTCGAACGCCGACTGCGAGGCCTTGCGAATCAGGATGGTGGCGTCGGCCGCATCAAAGCCGGAGATGGTCGCGTTGATCATCTGGTCGGCGCCCTTCGGCACCTTGGCGTTGCCCGGCGTGACCGCAATCCGGTACGGCGCCGCCGCCTCGACATCGCGCGAGATGTCGAACAGCGCCGACAGCGTGTGACGCAGGTAGGCAGGCCCCAACGTGAACACCGCGAAGGCGGCCACGGCGATGCCGCCGCTCACCCAGGCGTAGCGCAGCATCGAGTCGCGTTCGATGCGCTGGCCCTCCTGGATGTCGTGCACCCGCTCAATGGCGTTCTCGACCAGGCGGCGAATCAGTTCCGGCGACCAGTCGCCAGGGCGCTCCGACGCCTCCATGGCGCTCAGGATGGTGGAGTCGAGCGACGGCTCGTGCTCCTCGATGTAGAGCGCAACCTGATCGTCGGACACCTTGCGCGACAGCGGCCGGGCAAAGAACCAGGCGCCGGCGGCGACCAGCACCAGGCCGGTGGCGATGCGGAACCAGAAGATCGCCGAGGGGGTGAACTTGAGCGCCTCCAGGGCGTAGGCGATCGCGAGCAGGGCGAGCACGCCGGCGATCAGGAAACCGACAGCGCCGCGCAGGGCCAGCTTGAGGCGCCACCGGCGCCGGACCTGCCGCACGACTTCCAGCAACTGCGCGCGGGGATTAGGCTCGCCCATCTACGGCTTCTCCGATGTTGGGCCACCCCGTTGGCGGGTGGCCATGGTTCAGGCATCTCACCGCGCGGCGCGCGACAGTCGCTGGGCCAGCACGGTTTCCGCAATCAAGAGCAGGATACCTGCGAACAACAGATACCACCAGACCCGTTGGGCCAGTTCCTGGGCCGCATCAGGTAAGACGTCCTGGGCCCCGGCCGGGCCGGCCACGCCGTTGCCGGTCACGCCGGCCACCAGTTCCTTCGGGTCCATGCGATCGAGGTTTGACTCAGACAAGCTCACGTTCGCCGCCGCAACCACGACGGGGCCGGGCTCCCGGCCGGCGGCACGGACCTCGTAGAAGCCCTGCTCGGTCAACTCCAACGCCGACACAGAATTATCAGGGGCCGCAGATGGCACAGATGACGCCGGACCATCCGGGGCCGCAGATGACACAGATGACGCAGACAGATCACGGCGCTGCCCTGAGGGGGTCAGGACCGTGCGGCTGAGGTTGGCCCGCGACGCGGTGGTGGTTGCACCAGCGGCCACCTCCGCGGCGTTGATGTCGAGCACCTCGCCAATCGTCAAGTACGCGGGCTGCTCGCGAAAGCCCGACAGGTGCCGGCCCAACTGGTGGATGAACGGCAGGAACACGGGCTTGAGGGCCAGGTCGTTCCAGCCGAGGTCGAAGGTCGACGCAAACATCACCACGCGGCCGCGGCCCATGGCCTTCTCGACCAGCGCCGGTTCGCCGGTATCGAAGCGCGCGAGTACGGTGGCGCCGGCCGCGGCCTTGAGCCCGCGATAGGAGTAGAACCGCGCGGTGGTGAAATCGCCGCTGCGCGGCGCGCGGAACGGCTCGAACACCGCATGGCCGTAGTCCATCCCGCTCAGCTTGGCCGGCGCGCCGCGCGTCCGATCCACCGGCGCCGCAATCACGGCGGGCAGCCACGCCTCGCGGGCCGCCGGCCACGACGCCCTCGGCCCCAGCGCCATCAGCAACCCGCCGCCGCCTTCGACAAACGTCACCAACTTGGCCGCGGTCGCCTCGGGCACGGCGACGTCGTTCAGGATCAGCAACCGGGCGCGACCGGCGGCATCGCCGGCCAGCGCCTCCACCGACTGCAGGGTGGTTTCGAAGCGTGGCGCCTGGCCGATGGCCAGTGCCCCCGACAAATACAGATTCGCCTCGCTCCGATTGCCCTGCGTGACCACGGTCACCGGCACCGGCGCGCTCGGTGTGATCACGAAGTTGAACACGTTGTCGCGCGCGAGCGCGTCGATCGAGGACGACACCGGGGCGACGCCGGTCTGCACCGAGACGCCCTTGGGGACGTCGGTGCCCAGCCGCACCGTGGCGCGGGTCACGGTGGCCGCGATCGAGACCGGCGCAAACGTCACCGTGGCCGAGGCGTTGCCGGCGACATTGAGCGTCAGTGTCTGGACGATGCGGCCGTCCATTTCGAGTTGCACCGGCACCGCGCTGGCCGCGGCAGCGGTGCGATTGAGCACACCGGCCGTGACCGTCACCCGCTCGGGCTGCCCGGCGTCACGCGTCCGCAACAGGGTCGCCGGCGTCAGCGCCAGACTGGGACCCGACGCCCCTTCGACCACGGCGGTGGAGATCATGGTGCCGCCCGGCAATCGCAGCGTGTCGTCGGGCTGCCAGCCGCCGCGCTGAAAGTCCGACACCACGATTACTTCCCGGCGCGGCAACATCGATTCGGCGAGCAGGCTGCCGGCCAGCTTCAGCGCCGGCCCGTACTTGGTCCCGCCAGGGCCGGGAGCGGCGGCGTTGATCTCGGCGACCGCGCGCGATCGGTCCGGCGTTAGGCGCAAGGCGACTTCGGCGGTGTCGGCGAACAACACGACCGACACCCGATCGGCGGCCGTGGCACTGGCAATCGCCTCACCGGCCACGCGCTGGGCTCTCGACCACATGTCGCCATAGCCCATGCTGTACGAGCGATCCAGCAACACCACGATGTCGCGGGCGCCGCCGACCGCGGCGGCGACATCCGACCCGCGCAGGAACGGCCGGGCAAACGCCGCCACGATCAGCGCCAGCGCCGCCAGCCGCAGGGCCAGCAGCAGCCAGTCGCGGATGCGGCGCTTCTGCACCGACTCGTAAGGAATCTTGCGCAGGAACATCAGCGAGGGAAACGCCACCACCGACTTGCGCTCGCGCTGGGTCAGGTGCACGAGCACCGGGATGGCGAGTGCGGCGAGGCCCAGCAGGAACAGCGGCGTCAGAAACGACACGGGCTACCTGGTCCTCGACATGCGTTCGCGCATCGACAGGAAGCGGAACAGTGCGTAATCGAGCGGCTGGCTGGTGTTGAGCAGCATGTAGTCGATCTGTTGTTGCGACGCCCGGGTGGTCAGCGCCTCAATGTGCGCGGCCACCAGCGCGCGGTACTGATCCGCCAGCGCCGACGGCACGATCGGAATCTGCTCGCCGCTCTCGATGTCTTCGAAGCTGGACGGCTCGACAAACGCGAAGTCGACCTCCTGCGGATCGAGCACGTGAAAGAGCACGACATCGTTGCCGCGAAACCGCAGCAGCCCCACGGCATCGAAAATCTCCTCCGGCTCGGCGTAGAAGTCGGAAATCACGACGATGATGCCGCGGCGGCCAAAATGCTCGGCCAGCCGCTTGAGCGGCGCCACCAGGTGGCCCGGTTTCTCGGCCCTGGCGCGGTCGAGCGTATGCAGCACCACATCCATGTGCTTGGCCGACGGCGGCACGTGATCGACGACCTGCTCATCGAAGGTCACCAGGCCCACGCGGTCGCGCTGCTGATTGGCGAGGTAGGTCAGGCAGGCGGCCAGCGTCTTGGCGTAGTCGAGCTTCGAGATCTTCTCGCCAAACCCCATCGACTTCGAGATGTCGAGCAGCACGGCGAAATTGGCGTTCGAGTCGGCCTCGAATTCCTTGATGTAGAACTTGTCGGTGCGCGCGTAGACGCGCCAGTCGACGCGCCGGATATCGTCGCCGGCGACATACCCACGGTGCTCGGCGAAATCGACCGACGCGCCAAAAAACGGCGACCGGTGGGTGCCGTTGATCAGGCCATCCACCACCATCTTGGCGACCATCTCCAGATTGCCGATGCGCGCCAGCACCGTCGGGTCGACGAAGCGCGCGCCCGGGATGGGTTGATGCACGGACACTACATCCCCGACTTGGGCGACGGCACGTGCTCGATCAGCCGATCGATCAGCATGTCACTGGTGACGCCTTCGGACTGGGCGTGGAAGTTGGTGAGCACGCGGTGGCGCAGCACCGAGTGGGCAATCGCGCGAATGTCGTCGAAGCTGACGTGATAGCGGCCGCTGGTGAGCGCGCGCGCCTTGCCGCCGAGCACCAGGTACTGCGCCGCGCGCACGCTGGCGCCAAACGCCACCCATTTCTTGACGTTGTCGGGGCAGGTCGGCGACTTGGGCCGGCTGGCGCGCACGAGCGACAGCGCGTAGCGCATCACCGGGTCGGCCACCGGCACCCGGCGCACCAGGCGCTGGAACGCCACCAGGTCGGGCCCGCTCACCGGCCGTTCGAAAATCGGCTCCAGGATCGCCGTGGTCGTCTTGACCACCATGAACTCCTCGTCTTCCGGCGGATGCTCGATCACGATGTGGAACATGAAGCGGTCCAGCTGGGCTTCCGGCAGCGGATAGGTGCCTTCGAGTTCGATCGGGTTCTGGGTCGCAAACACGTAGAACGGCTCTTCGAGCTTGTAGGTGCGGCCCTGGATGGTGACGCGGTGTTCCTGCATGGCCTCGAGCAGCGCCGACTGGGTCTTGGGCGGCGTGCGGTTGATCTCGTCGGCCAGCACGATGTTGGCGAAAATCGGCCCGGGCGAGAACACCATCTGGCGACGGCCGGTGGCGGCGTCTTCCTGGATGATGTCGGTACCGGTGATGTCGGACGGCATCAGGTCGGGCGTGAACTGGATGCGCGAAAACTTGAGGTCGAGCACCCGCGCCATGGTGTGGATCAGCAGCGTCTTGGCCAGCCCGGGCACGCCGATAATCAGGCTGTTGCCGCCGACGAACAACGTCAGCAACACCTGGTTGATGATCTCGTCCTGGCCGACAATCAGCTTCTTCAACTCGCGGATGATCTTGTCGCGGCCATCCTTCATGCGATCGGCCAGCGCCAAATCATCCGGCGAGTTCATGTCAACGGTTTCCACGGAGGCTCCCTTCACTGCACTTGACGTCAAACTTTCAACTGTCAACTTTCAACTGTCAACTTCCGGCGTCAGTGCGTCATCGCATAGATGACGTAGTTGACACCAAACTTGTAGGCTTCGTTCGACAAATCCACCGGCACATAGCCGGTATCGGAAAACTCCCACATCTCGCCAAGGTCGTGGTTGTAATTAGCCACCGCCAGTAACCGCCTGGCCGGGTCATTGTCCTCGAACAGCCCGGTCCACTCGGCCGGGCCGTAGTAGCCCTCGACGTCGAGCGAGTTGATCTCGAAAAACGAATGAAAGATCGGGTGGCTCGCGTCGAGCGGCTGCCACCGCGCGTCGGGCAGCACCCGGCGCATCTGGACGACCAGGTTGTCGCGATGGTTCTCGCGGAAGTCGTCGAAGATGATGAAGCCGCCCTTCTGCAGGTAGCCCCGCAGGCCGTCGGCCTCGGCCTCGCTCAGCGTCCAGAACCCGGGCTCCGACATATAGACCAGCGGAAACATCGCCATCTCCGGATCGTCGAGCGTACGGATGTTGCCCTGATCGATGACCGTCCGCGTGAGGGTCAGCTCCGACAGGATCTTCGTGAAATGAAAATCGGCACGGGGAAAGTCATGCGCCCAGGGCGGCTCGCGCCGCATCATGCGCAGATCGCCGCCGCCGTACTGCAGCCGCGTGAACACGAACCGGCCATCGTAGTCGGCCTTGACCGCTTCGATCACCGGCGCTGACCGCCGCTGGCGCCCGCCGCGGAAATCCTGCCCGGCGTCGGCCAGGGTGCCGGCGGCCGGGGCCGCGGCCGCTGCCACGGCCAGGGCGGACGCCGCGAGCAGGCTACGCGAGGCCGACAACACGGCGGTACCCCCATTCAGCCGACAGCAGGCCGACCAGCAGCATCAGCACGATCGGCATGTGCCACAAATCATGTTCTTCGACCGTGGTCACGCCGCGTCCGGTGTAGCGCAGATCGTCGGCCAGCGTCGTCGTGCCGGCCGCCTGGTAGTAGCGCCCGCCGGTTTCCTCGGCGATGCGCCGCAAGGTCGCCGCGTGCATGGTGGCATCGAAGAACTCGGCCTCGCCCGGCGCGGCGCGAAAGTGCGTCACCGTGGTGCCAATGGGCTTGCCGGCGCGGGTGGCCTGCAACCTGGCTTCATACCAGCCCGGCACGGTCGTCGGGACCGCGACCGAGTACTGACCGGCGTGCTCGCCGTCCCACGACAGCGGCAAATCCGAGATGACGCCGTCGGGACCGGTGACGGTGGCGGTCACGATCGCGTCGTTCAGCTCGACAAAGGAGGGATCGACCACGTTGACCACGAGCGTCGCGGACTCACCGGGCTCGACACGCTCGGTGGTGAGCCCAGGCTCCACTTGATCCGGCACGGCATCGACGACCGAGCGCAGCAACTGCCGCCAGTAATTCTCGTGGGTCATGTCCTCGACGGGAATGCTGGCGTGCATCTGCCACACCCACGAGTCTTGCGGCAGGAACGCGAACGACTTGCCGCGGCCGTAGCGCTGGAACGCCAGCATCGGCCGCTCGGCGCGCGATTCGTCGGTGCCGTTCAACAACACCGTCGCACCCGGCTTGACCGCGTCGACGCGGTTCACCGCGGTGATGCCCGGCAGCGTATTCCAGCGCTCGGCCGACGCCGCCTCGGTCGCGCCCAGTTGAGTGACGGCGGTGGCGCTGCCGGCACGCGTCGGTTTCACCGTGAGGCGCGAAACGGTATCCCTGGCCTGCACCCTGGTGCGGTCCAGCACCACCGGCAGCACGTCGGCCACGGCGGTCCCGGCGTAGCCGCCTTCGGCAAATGCGCGTGGGCCGCCCAGGGCCAGCAGGCCGCCACCGCGCAGGTCGACGAACTCCGAGATCATTCGCAGCTGATCGCCGGTGAACGCGCCGGCCTCGATGCTGCCGAGAATCAGGCCGCGGTAGGCGAACAGTTCCTCGCGCGTCTTGGGAAAGCCCGCCGCCAGTTCATCCGGAGAATCGACACCCAGGCGCAGGTACTTATTGTCGGCGGTGCGCTGCAACACCGTGAGCGTCAGGTTGTTGTCGTCCTTGATGGCGCGGCCGATGAACTTCATCTCCCAACGCGGCTCGCCCTCGAAGTAAAGCACCTTCTCCTTGCGGTCACGCACGTCGATCAGCGCCTCGCGCGCGTTGTTCTCGGTGACCAGCTCGCCGGGCTGAGGCGACACGCGGAAGCGCAGCACGCGCGGACCGGCTTCGGTCACGGTGAAGCGCACCGGAATGGACGCCGGCG
This sequence comes from Acidobacteriota bacterium, assembly GCA_021730945.1. Lineage (GTDB taxonomy): Bacteria > Acidobacteriota > Vicinamibacteria > Vicinamibacterales > UBA2999 > 12-FULL-67-14b. The sequence continues at coordinate 28,583 of JAKFYH010000029.1, forward strand.
TCCCCGCGTCCGGGAGGATGACGGTCTGCGTGCTGACCAGCGTGCCCTCATCCTCGACGTCGAGTGTGATCTGCTGGCCGTCGAAGCCCGACTGCGACAGCACCACATCCACCATCAGCGTGGTGCCCTTGAGCGTGGTCTTGGGCGTGGTGATGCGGCCGACCTGGATGTCCTTGGACAGTTGTTCCTCGCCCACCCCGACCGTGAACACGGGCAGGCCCTCGGCCTTCAGCCCGAGCAACGCGTCGCCCAGCGCGGCATCGGCGGTGTCGGCGCCGTCGCTGACCATGACCAGCCCGGCCACCGGCAGGCCGGCCAGTTCCTGCCGCACGCCGGATAGCGCCGCCCCCAGCCGTGTCTGCGAGCCGGCAAACGCGAGGCCGCCCTCCCCGGTCGTCCGCGCCGGCGCCGATGAGAAGCGGAACGTGCGCACCGTGAAGCGCTCCGACAACGCCTTCAGCAACGGGGCGTCGGGCGCGGTGAGCTGTTCGGTGATGAACGCCGAACGCGGCTGGCCGTTGTGGTCGGCAATCTGCATGCTGCGCGAGTCGTCCAGCAGCACGCCGAGGAAGTTCTGCTGGGCCACCGCGGCCTTGACCACCAGCAGCGGGCGGAACAGGCAGACCAGGATAATGGCCAGCAAGGTGATGCGGATCGCAGCCAGCGCCATGCGGTCGCGCGGCCGGCCGCGCCCCGAGCGATAGGCCGACAGCGTCAGTCCGACCGCCACCAGCACCGCGACGGCAGCCACGTACGAGCCCGTGGAGGCGGCGAAGCGAAATTCCCCCTGGCTGAAGACCACCGGGGAGAGTTCGAAGAAGAACTTAAACAGGGCGTCGAACACTAATAACTCGGATTCTACTTCTAACTTGGGCGCGACCCAGTCATTGCTCTACGCTAGGCGGCATGAGACTGCTTACCCGCCGCTCCTGGATGAGCCTGTCGGCCGCCGCTTTCCCGGCCATGGCCCTGCCCCGCGCCGTCCAGCCCCAACCGATCAGACGCCCCATCGTCACCAACGGCCGCCGCTATCTCCACTACGACGTCTTCACCCAGACGCCGCTCACCGGCAATCAACTGGCGGTTTTCACCGACCCGTCGGGCCTGACCGCGGCCCAGATGCAGGCGATGACGCGCGAAACCAAGTTCTCTGAATGCACCTTCGTCCAGCCGGCCGAACGGGCCGGCACCGACGTGCGGCTGCGCATCTTCGGACCCGCCAACGAAATGCAGTTCGCCGGTCATCCCGTGATCGGCTCCGCCTTCGCGCTGGCCGACGATGGCGTGATCGCGGCAGGGAGAAAGGACTTCACCTTTGGCCTGGGGATTGGCCCCACCCTGGTCGAGCTGGAATGGCAGGGCGACCGGCTGCAATTCGCGTGGATGACGCAACAGAAGCCGGTGTTCGGCCCCACCTTCGCCGCGCCGGCGCCACTGGCCGCGGCGCTCGGCCTCGACAGCTCGGCGCTCGCCCCCGGACTGCTGCCCCAGGAGGTCTCGTGCGGCTCGCCGTTCATGTTCGTGCCGCTCGTGTCGCGGGCCGCCGTCGATCAGGCCGTGGTGGACACGCGTGCTGTCGCGGCTGCCTTCGAGGCGGCCAAGCTGACGCGCCGCGGCCTGTTCATCTTCTCGACCGAGCCCGGCGCGGACGGCGCCACGTGCTATAGCCGCATGATGGGCGCCAACGAGGACCCGGCCACCGGATCGGCGAGCGGGCCGCTTGGCTGCTATCTCGTGAAACACGGACTGGTGGCCGCCGGCCAGGCCGGCGCCATGGTCAGCGCGCAGGGCGTGAAGATGGGCCGCCCCAGCCGCATCCACATCAGACTGGATGTCGTCGCCGGTGACATTACTCGCGTGCGCGTCGGCGGGACCAGCGTCCTTGTCGGCGAAGGCCAACTCAGATCGTCCTGACCCGCGCGTCAGTCGGGCCACAGATGACGCAGATGACGCAGATACACGCCCGACCCGCGGGTCGAGCCGCCGTTTGGCGGCGCGCTCTCCCCCGCCAATCTGTGACTAATCGGTGCCTAATCTGCGGCCGCTTCGGATCTGTGTCATCTGTGTCATCTGCGGCCCTGGGTGAGACGTGTCATCTGCGTCATCTGCGGCCCCCGTCGACTCGGCGAGCGCTGGCGCCCTCACCTCGCTCAGGGCGGGCTGGTGATAGACTCGGACATGCTCGCTACTTCCATCCCTGTCTCTAAAACCTCTGCGTCGCGGCTGACGCCGGAACTCCGCGACAAATCTGCGTTCGGTGCGGTCTTCAGCGATCACATGCTGGTGGCCGACTATGCGAACGGCACCTGGGGCGACCCGAAGATCGTGCCCTATGGCGCCCAGATGATGGCCGCGGCCCCGGCCGTGGCGCACTACGGCCAGGGCATCTTCGAGGGCTTCAAGGCGTTTCCGCGATCCGGCGGCGGCGCGGTGCTGTTTCGCCCCGATGCCAACCACGCCCGCATGAACCGAACGTGCCAGCGCATGGCGATGCCAGAGATTCCGGCGTCGATCTTCATCGACGGCACGGCCGCCCTGGTGCAGCTCGATCGCAACTGGATCCCTGAAAGCGACGGCGCGGCGCTCTACATTCGTCCGGTGATGTTCGCCACCGGCGAGCCGCTCGGCGTGCGGCCGTCCGATACCTTCCGCTTCATTATTGAGACCTGCCCGAGCGGGCCGTATTTCTCCGGCGCCGTGGATCTGATCGCGGAAGACGTCTACGTGCGCGCGTTCCCGGGCGGCACCGGCGCCGCCAAGTGCGGCGGCAACTATGCCGGCAGCATGCTCGCCTCGCTCGAGGCGCAGAAGAAGGGCTTCCACAACGTGCTGTGGCTCGACGGCATCGAGCGCAAGTGGGTGGAGGAAGCCGGCCTGATGAACGTGGTCTTCGTGATCGGCGGCACCGTGGTCACGCCCCCGCTCGGCGGCACTATTCTTCCGGGCATTACGCGCGACAGCGTGCTGACCCTGCTGCGCGACATGAAGGTGCCGGTCGAAGAGCGCCGCATCTCGATCGACGAAGTGTTCGAGGCACACGCCGCCGGCCGGCTCGACGGCGCGGCAGGAGTTGGCACGGCGGCGGTGATTGCGCCGCTGGGGCGCCTGCGTCACAAAGATCGCGAGATCACCGTCAAGCCGATGGCGCCCGATTCCGTTCTGGCCAGGGTGGGCGCCGAACTCGAAGGCATCCGCTCGGGCCGCCTGGCCGACCGTCACGGGTGGCTGCTGGCGATTTAGGTCCTGCGTCCTGGGTCCTCAGTCCTCAGTCCTGGGCTCAGGACTCGGGACCCAGGACCCCTTATTGGCGAGCGGCCAGCGTCTTGGCGATCATCTCGCCGTGGAAGCGGCCGTTCTCTATAAACACGGTGCCGGTCTTCTTCCCCGCGACCTGCCCGCCCGCGACGAACAGCCCGGGCACGTTTGATTCGTAGGTCTGGGCATCAAGCCTGGGCTCCAGCGTCTCGGCATTGATTTCAACTCCCACCCGCCGCATGAAGTCCGGATCGGCGCGATAGCCGGTCAAGAGCAGCACGCCTTCGGCCGGCAGCGTCTGGCCGGTATCGAGCACGACCTCGGTCGGGCGAATCTCGACGATGTTCGCGTTGAAGTGGGCGGCGATCGAACCTTCCTTGACCCGGTTCTCGATGTCGGGCTTGACCCAGTACTTGATCGAGTCGCCGAACGCGGCGCCGCGATGCACGATCGTGACGTGGCCACCGGCGCGGTGGATCTCGAGCGCCGCTTCGGCCGCCGAGTTCTTGCCGCCGACAATCACCACGCGCTGCCGGTAATAGGGGTGCGCTTCCTTGTAGAAGTGCGAGACATGCGGCAGGTCTTCCCCTGGGATATTCAACATGACCGGCGCACCGTAGTACCCCATGGCCAAGACCACGTTGCGGGCTTCGCGCACCCGCGTCACCCCGCGCACAGTGCGCGTGTGCACCAGAAACAGACTGGTCACGCCGGCCTCGGCGGCGGCCTCGGCAGAGGCGGCCTCCACTTCCGTCACCTCTTCGAACAGCGAGACCTGCAACTGAAAGGTGTCGACCACCTTCCGGTAGTACTGCAGCGCCTCGGCCCGCGTCGGTTTGTCGTACGGCGTCGTGAGCGGAATGCCGCCAATCTCGAGCAGCTCGGGCGTAGTGAAGAACACCATGTTGAGGGGAAACCGGGCGATGCCGTCCACCAACGAGCCCTTTTCAAGCACCAGGTAGTCGAGACCGAAATGTTTGGCAGCGATGGCGGTGGCCAGGCCCGAGGGCCCGGCGCCGACGATGACGACGTCGCGAATGGACATGCCCGATGATTGTAACTTCACGTGTAGACTACCGGCCGTGGAGTGACCTATGCGCGTCGTAACTTGTGTCGCGTTGGCCAGTGGGTTCCTGTCTGCGTTATCTGCGTTATCTGCGTCATCTGCGGCATCTGCGGCACCTGCGGCACAACAGACCGGCGCGCCGCAATCGGTGTTCCGGGCCGGCGTCGAGCTGGTCAGCGTCGATGTCACCGCCCTCGACGGCAACGGCCGCCAGGTCACCGACCTGGCCGCTACTGACTTCACGGTCGAGGTGGACGGCGACCTTCGCCAGGTAGTCTCGGCCGAATATGTGCGTTCGGTTGACCCGCTCCGCGTGATCGGCGCGCCGCGCAAGGTCGCCGCCGCGCCCGACGAGACCTACTTCACGTCGAACGCCAAGGGCGCGCCGAGCGGCCGGCTGATCCTGCTGCTGATCGATCAAGGCAACATCCGCACCGGCGCCGCCCGCGCCGCCATGAACAGCGCCAAGAAATTCGTCGACACGCTGACCCCCGAAGACCGCGTGGCGGTGGTCGCCGTGCCGGGTCCGGGCGAGCTGGTGGACTTCACCACCAATCACGATCAAGTGCGGGAGGCCTTGCTACGAGTCGTCGGCAGCGCCGACCCGCTCACCGGCCGCTTCAACCTCAGTGTCAGCGAAGCGCTGGCTATCTACACGCGCAACAATCTCCAATTGGCGGTCGAAACGATCGCCCGGGAGTGCGGCGCGCTGTCGCCGGCCAACTTCGAGCGTTGCGAGCGCGAAGTCGAACAGGACGCCGCGCAGATGGCGGCGGAAATCCGGCAGCGCACCGACGCCTCGGTCCGCGGCATGCTCGCGGTGTTCAAGGGCATGGCCGGCGTCGAGGGGCCCAAGTCGGTGGTGATGGTGTCGGAAGGCCTGGTCTTCGAGGGAATCGGCGGCGAAACCGACCTGCTGGCGTCGGCGGCCGCCGACGCCCGCGCCACGCTCGACGTGCTGTTGCTCGATGTGCCGCCGATCGATGTCGCGCAGCGCGAGCGTCCCAACACGCCACGCGAAGACCGCGCCTTGCAGGTCACCGGGCTCGAGATGCTGGCCGGCGCCGCGCGGGGGTCGCTGTATCGCATCAACACCACCGCCGAGTACGCCTTCGACCGCATCTCGCGGGCAATCGACGGCTTCTACCTGCTCGGCGTCGAATCGCGTCCCGACGATCGCAACGGCCGCCGCCATGGCATCTCGGTCAAGACCGCACGCCGCGGCGTCACCATTCGATCGCGACGCAGCTTCCTCACCTCGGTGTCCGCCAAGGCGACGACGCCGGCCGACGCGGTGACGCGGGCGTTGAAGTCGCTGCTGCCGATCAACGACCTGCCGCTGAAGGTGGCGACCTGGACCTACAAGGAACCGGGCACCTCACGCGTCCGCGTGCTGGTCGCCGCCGAGGTGGAACGGCTGGCCGATCAGCCGCTCGACTACACCGCCGGCATGTTGCTGGTGAACAAGGCCGGCCGCGGCCTGGCGCCGCCGGTCGGACCGCGCACGCTCACCGCGAAGACCGGCGATCCCGGCACGGCGGTGTTCTCGGTCTCGATCGCGATCGATCCCGGCGAGTACCGGCTGATCCTGTCGATGGCCGACAGCGAAGGGCGGGTCGGCAGCGTCTCGCGGCTGGTCACGGCGTGGCAATTGGACGGCCCCGCTCTTTCGATCGGCGATCTGATCGTGGGAGCCTCGAACGATGGCGCGGCCACCGCGATCGTGCCGGCCATCGAACCGGCGATCGGCGGCGGCCAGATGGCGGCGCTGGTCGAGATCTACGGCACGGCCGCGCAGTTGACCGGCGTCGAGGCCACACTGGAGATCCTGTCGCACGAGGACGCCGCACCACTGGCGAGTGTCCCCATGCACATCGCCGCCGGCCCGGCGCCGGAGATTCTCGCCGGCAGCGCCCAGTTCGCCACCACCGCGCTGCCGCCCGGCCGCTACCTGGCGCGCAGCACCATCCGCCAGGGCGGCAAGGCGCAGGGTCACATGATCCGGCCGTTCCGCATCCTCACTGGCACGCCGTCGCTGACCGACGGCGCACCGGCCGCGGCCTCGGGCGGCGCGATGCCGGCCGAGATGGTGATGGTGCTGCGCGGCGGCGTCGCCAACTTCGATCGCAAGGAACTGCTCACGCCGGCGGCGCTGACGCCGGTGTTCGCGGCCGCCGAGGCGCGCGCGACCGCGTCAAAGGCCGCGGTGAAGGAGGCGCGCGGTGGCGACCTGGGATCGGCGGCCATGACCGCGCTTGGCGACGGCGACCAGGCGCTGGCGGCGTTCCTCAAGGGTTTGGAACTCTTGCAGGCCACGCAACTGGATAAGGCTGCCGTGCAATTCCAAAGCGCCATGCAAAGCGCCCCCACCTTCCTGCCGGCGCGGCTCTATCTTGGCGCCGTCCTCGCCGAGGCCAACCGCCACGGCGATGCCGCCGGACTGCTGCAAAGCGCCGCCGGTTCCCCGCCGAACGCCGCCGCCGCACGGCTGGCTGGCGAGGAGTGGATTAAGGCCGGGCAACCGGCGTTGGCGATTGCGCCGCTGGAACTGGCGGTGCAGCAACCCGGCGCCGATCCGCGCGCGAGCAAGCTCCTGGGGTTGGCCTACGTCCTTGGTGGACGCGCGGCCGACGCGGTGGCCACACTGACGCCGTATCTCGAGAACCATCCAACGGATCATGCGGCGCAACTCGCGGCGATCTTCGGCATCTACATGCGTCACCTGGGAGTGCCACAGCCGGCGACGCTGGCTGTGGACCAGGCGAACATGGCCAAGTGGTCGAAGGCCTACACCGCGTCCAAGGGCGCGATGCAGCCGCTCGTGGCCGCCTGGGTCGCGCACGTGCGGGGCTTGAAGTAGGGCGGCGCTGCGCGCCGTGGGGCTCGGGCGCGTCGCGCCCTCGTGGGAGTCGCTCGCGATCGCTCGCTCCTGGGGGCTGCCCCACGAGGCGCGCCAGCGCCGAGCCCTACAAGAGGCGAAGCCGCGAGCCCCACGGTGGGCGCTAGCCCACCGCCTGGTCCGTGATCGACAGCCCCTTGTCGATAATCGCAAACGCCTCGGCCAGCTCGGCCTCGGTAATGCACAGCGGCGGGTTGGTGAAAAACGTGTTCCACCGCACGAAAGTGTAGAGGCCCTCGTCGCGGAAGAACTTGCCAAGCGCCGCCATCTCGGGCGAGCCGCCGTTATACGGCGCCATCGGTTCCCTGGTCGTGCGGTTGCGAATCAGTTCGAAGATGCCGAACAGGCCGATGTTACGGACGGCGCCGACACACGGATGCTTGGCCTTGAGTTCGACCATCATCTTCCCCATCACCACGCCCATCGCCTTGGCGCGCTCAATCAGGTCGTCTTCCTCGTAGACCGCGAGCGTGGCGAGCGCGGCGGCACAGCCGAGCGGATGGCTGTTGTAGGTCAGGCCGCCAAACAGCACCTTCTGCTGGAAGTGATCGGCGATCCCCTGCCGCACGCCGACCGCGCCGAGTGGCACGTAGGCGCTCGTCAGGCCCTTGGCCATGGTGATGATGTCGGGGACGATCTTCCAGTGATCGACCGCAAACCACGCCCCGGTCCGGCCGAAGCCGGACATCACTTCGTCGGCGATCAGCATGATGCCGTGCTTGTCACAGAGCGCGCGGACGCCTTCGAGGTAGCCGTCGGGCGGAATCAGGATGCCGTTGGTGCCGGTCACGGTCTCGAGAATGAATCCCGCGATCGTCTGCGGGCCCTCCATCATGATGATCTCCTCGAGGATCGCCAGCGCCGCCTCGGCGGTGTCCGAACCGCGCTCCACGCCGTGGTAGTGATGCGGCACCCGGACAACGCCGGGAATGCCCGGTTCAGCGGCCCATCGCCGCGGATCGCTGGTCAACGTGAGCGCGCCGGCCGTGCCGCCGTGATACGAACGATAGCGGGTGAGGATCTTGTGACGACCCGTGTACATCCGCGCAATGCGAATGGCGTTTTCCGCCGCTTCGGCGCCGCCGTTGGTGAAGAAGAACACGTTGATGTCGCCCGGGCAAATCTCGGCCAGCTTCTGCCCCAGCCGGGCCCGCGGCTCGGTCGCCATGAACGGGTTGGCATAGGCGAGGGTGGCCGCCTGGTCCTGGATCGCCTTGATCACGCGGGCATCGCCGTGGCCGATGTTGACGCACATCAACTGGCTGTTGAAGTCGATGAACCGCTTGCCTTCCGGCGTCCAGAAGTAAATGCCCTTCGCTTTCGCGACGGGAATGGGATCGACATTCGCCTGCGCTGACCACTCGTAGAGCGAGTGCTGTTTCGACAGCGCCACCATTTCTTGTCCGGTCATAAATCCTCGCTAAATCTGTAACAACACACATTGACGAATGATGGATCGCCAGATTTGGCGACTGTTTGGTGAATTCGCCATTGTCGATTGGGTGACTCCATCGGGTGAATGCCGATTGCGGTCGTGAGTCGGGCGTCTCGCATTGGCCGACCAATCTCTAAATCGTCAATTCTCCGATCGATTCACGCAATCGCCAATTCCCCAATCACCAAACAGTCGCTAAGTCTGTCGATCACTCATTTGTCAATTTCAACACCGCGAGCGCGAGCACCTTTGTCGCGGTCAGGATATCAGCGAGCTCACAGAACTCATCCGGCTGATGCGCCATCGCCAGCTCGCCGGGCCCGTAGGCCACGCAGTGCGGCACGCCGGCGATGCGCGCCACGTGCTTCTGGTCGTAGGTGCCCGGGCTGGCCACGAGCGACGCCGGCCGGCCGGCGACCCGGGCGATTGCGGCGGTCAGCGCGCCAATCACCGGCGCATCTTCCGGCGCCCGCGTCGGCTCCACGATCATCCGGTCCTCGATCGTGAAACGGACATCCGGCATCCGCGCCTGCGCCCGGGCGACGAGCGCGACGATCTCAGCGCGCGTCCGGTCCAGGCCCTCCTCCAACAGGAAGCGGCGGTCAAAGACGGCGCGGCAGCGATCGGCCACGCACGGGCTCGGCGTGTCGTCCACCGGCTGGCCGCCATCGATCCCGTTGATGTTAATGGTCGCCCGCCGCGACCCCTCCGGCACCACCGGCATCGTGGTGATGCGGCCGGCCAGGACGGGCCCCAGTTCGTCGCGGACCAGGTCGAGCAGGTGCGACATGCCCTCGATCGCGCTGACGCCCAGATACGGCATGCTGCCGTGGGCAATGCGGCCCTCGGCCACTACTTCGAACCAATAGACGCCGCGGTGGCCGACGCAGATGCGGTCAACGCCGAACGGCTCGGGAATAATCACGCACTTGGTGCGCTCACGCGACAGCCAACGGTTCTCGGCCAGCCAGGCCACCCCGGCAAAGCCGCCGCTCTCTTCATCCACCGTGCCGCTGATCTCGATGGGCGCGCCGTGCGCCACACCGGCGCGCCGAATGGCCGCCGCCGCAAACACCGCTGCCGCCAGACCCGCCTTCATGTCGCACGACCCGCGGCCATAGAGGCGGCCATCGGCCACCTCCCCGCCGAATGGATCGCGCGTCCAACCCTGGCCGGCCGGGACGACATCGAAGTGGCCGTTGAGATGAATGGCCGGTCCCTTGGCCGTGCCCTCGTGACGGCCGACAACGTTGATGCGGGGATAGCGGGAGGTGTGCTCCACCTTGCCGACCGCGGGCAGCAGCTGTACGTCCGCACCATGGGCCCGCAGTTGATCGCCAATGGCATTCGCGCACGCCTCGTACTCCTCGCCGGGCGGGTTCACGGTGGGAATGCGAACCAGCCGCGACGCAAAATCAACAATCTCGTCGGCAGCGCGATCGACTTCAGCGAGAACGCGGTCGGTGTCGGAGACAGGCACGATGGGAATGTTATCCCGACCAGCAATGCCCTCCCGACAAGAAGTGCCCTCCCGACAAGAAGTGCCCTCCCGACAAGAAGTGCCCTCCCGACAAGAAGTGCCCTCCCGACAAGAAGTGCCCTCCCGATAAGAAGTGCCTCCCGGCAAGTATCATGTAGGCATGTTTCGACTGGACGGCAAGACTATCGCAGTGATCGGCGCGGGTTCGGGTATTGGGCAAGCCGTGGCGCTCGGCGTGGCCCAACAGGGCGGCCATACTCTCTGCCTCGACATCAACCCCGTCAACGCGACCGCGACGGCGGACCTCATTGGCAAGGCCGGCGGCTCGGCAGCGGCGGGCGCGATTGATATCGCCGATGAAGTCTCGGTGCGCGACGCACTCGCGGACGCGCTGCGCGGTCGCGGCGGTCTCGACGGGCTGGTGTGCACACCCGCCATCAACGTTCGCAAGACCATCCTGACGTACACGGGCGAGGAGTTCGACCGCGTGGTGCGCGTTAACCTGCGCGGCAACTTCAACGTGCTGCAGGCGGCTGGCCATCTGATGGTGCAACAGAAGTCTGGCAGCATCGTGTTGTTCTCGTCGATCCGCTCGCTGGTGACCGAACCCGGGCAATCGGTCTACTCCATGACGAAGGCCGGCATCGTGCAACTGGTGCGCACCGCCGCCACCGAGTGGGGCCAGCTGGGCGTGCGGGTCAACGCCGTCGGTCCGGGCGTGATCGAAACGCCGCTCACGGCGCCAATCAAGGCGCAGCCGGCGTGGTACCAGGCCTACGCCGACAAGACGCCGATGAAGCGCTGGGCCCAGGCGTCCGAGATGGCTGGCCCCACGGTGTTCCTGCTGTCGGACGCGGCCAGCTACGTGACCGGCACCATCCTGTTCGCCGATGGCGGCTGGCTGGCCAACGACGGGCGATTTACGCCGCCGGGGATGTAGGGTGCTCGGGTGCTAGGGTGCTCGGGTGCCAGGGTGCTGAAGTGCTAGGGTGCACATCGTGACGAGGCCGCAGTTGGTGGGCGTGCCCTACGACGCCAGTTCATCGTTTCTGCGTGGTTCAGCGGCGGCGCCGCCGCTCATTCGCCAGGCGATCTGGAGTCCGGCCGGCAATTCCTACACCGAGAACGGCGCCGACCTGGCGGGACTGACCGATGCCGGCGATCTCGCCCTGTCCGACGTGCCGGAACTGGCGCGCGGGCAGATTGAGATGGGGGTGGGTGCGTTGCTGGCCGGTGGGTTCCAGCCCATCGCTCTGGGCGGCGACCACTCCATCACCTATCCGATTCTGCGCGCCATCACCGCCGAACGGCCGACGCTGACCATCCTGCACATCGACGCGCACGGCGATCTCTATGACCACTTCGAAGGCGACTGCTATTCACACGCCTGTCCGTTTGCCCGCATCCTCGAAGAGTGCGCGGGCGTCCGGCTGGTGCAGGTCGGCATTCGCACGCTCACCCCGCATCAACGGGCGCAACTGGCGCGATTCGATGTCCGCTGCATCGAGATGCATCACTTCGCCGCCGGCCGGCGGCCGGCCGTCGACGGCCCGGTCTACCTGTCGGTCGACCTGGACGGCCTGGATCCGGCGTTCGCGCCCGGCGTGTCACATCGCGAACCGGGCGGCCTGACCGTACGCGAAGTGCTCACCATGATTCACCAGCTCACCGGCACCATCGTCGGCGCCGACGTCGTCGAGTACAACCCGGCCCAGGACGTGGGCGGCATGACGGCGACGGTCGCGGCCAAGGTGGTGCGGGAGATCGCCGGACAGATGATGCTGGGACCGGTGGTGAAGTAGGACGTGGTGCGTTACACGCGAGAACTGTTCGGGGTCGCCGAATCGCCGATGGTGCGGATTGCCACCGCGGCCGAGGCCATGCCCGGCGCGATCAAGCTGTGCTACGGCGAGTCCGACCTGCCAACACCGGCCTTTATCGGCGAGGCGGCCGACCAGGCCGTCAAGGCCGGCCACACCTGCTACACCCACACCGCCGGCACGCCCGAGCTGCGCGAGGCGATTGCCGCCAAGGTGCACCAACTCCACGGCGTGACCTATCGTCCGCCGGAAATCATGGCGACGGTGGGCGCCTCGATGGCGATCTACGCAGCCATTCGCGCCTTCGTCGGTCACGGCGACAATGCCGTCATCATCTCTCCGACCTACGCGATCTTCGCCAACGGCGTGACCATGGCCGGCGGCGAGGCGCGGCTGGTGCCACTGGCACGCGAGGGCCCCCGCTTTCAGCTCGATCTCGATCGCGTCCGAGGCGCCATCGACGCCGGCACGCGCATGCTGATCGTCAACAGCCCGTCGAACCCGACCGGCTGGATGATCAGTGTCGCCGAGCAACAGGCGCTCGTCGAGTTGGCCGAACGTCACGACCTGGTGGTACTGGCCGATGAAGTCTACGAACGGCTGGTGTACGGCGACGCGGCACCGCCGGCGGCGCCGTCATTTGCCCGGGTGGCGGCCAACCGCGAGCGGCTCATCGTCGCTAACAGCTTTTCGAAGACCTACAACATGACCGGCTGGCGGCTCGGCTGGGCCCAGGCGAGCGAAGCGACCATCAAGGTGATGTACAAGGCCGTGGAGTTCATGACCTCGAACCCATCGGCGATGGTGCAGCAGGCGGGGATCGTCGCGCTACGAGACGGCGAATCCTACCTCGCGGACCTTCGCGCGCACTACGCACGCCAGCGGGCCGCGGTCATCGCGACCCTGTCGAACCTGCCCGGCGTGTCGCTGCCTGAAGTGCAAGGGGCGTTCTACGCCTTTCCACGGATTGCCGGACTCACCGACTCCGCAGCTTTTTGTACCGAGTTGTTGAGAGAGACCGGCCTGGCGATTGCGCCGGGAGCCGGCTTCGGCGACGGTGGCGAGGGCTACGTGAGAATGTGCTTCGCCGCCAGCGAGGCGACCGTGGGCGAGGCGCTGACACGACTCTCGAATTGGCTGACCCGTCGAGAGTGATCCCGACCAGCCGTGCCCTCCCGACAAGAGGTGCCCTCCCGACAAGAAGTGCCCTCCCGACAAGAGGTGCCCTCCCGTCTGGAAGGCACCTCCCGGCAGGTTCACTTTACTTCGCCATCTTGCGTGCGTACTGCAGCTCGGGCCGCTCGGTGCCGGCGTCCTTGCAAATCTCGACGATCTGCCTGTAGTAGCCCTTGGCCTTGGCGGTCTGCTTGGCGGCTTCGGCCGCCTTGCCGGCGCCGTAGAGCGCGAGGAACCGGTTGGGTTCCTTCTTGGTGACGGCTTCGAACGCGACGAGCGCCTCCCGGGCCTTGCCGTCTTCGAGCAGCATGAATCCGTACAGTTCGCGGGCCGGGGCCAGCGGACCCGGTGTGACGGCGGACTTGTCGGTCTTGTCCTCGGCGTCGGCCACCGCGGCCATGGCGGCCAGGCCCTCGGCCTTCTTGCCCTCGGCAAACATCACCCAGGCTTCGGCACCGCGGCGCTGGATGTCGACTTGTTCGGTCCAGTAGGCGTCCTTCATCTCGATTTCACGATCGCGCAGCGCGGCCAGTCGCGCGATGTCGGCGGCCGCTTCGGCCGGCTTGCCCGAGCGGGCGAAACCGATGGCGCGGGCAAAGTGCGTGATGGCTTCGGTGTACGGCGTGTTCGGCGCCGGCATGGCCTTGAGCGCAGTGGCTTCGGCCCACTGGCTGCGTTCCATCGCATAGCGCGCGGGAATGGCGGCCAGCGCGAAGGTGTTGGCACCGGGTGCGCCGGCGGCACCAGGACCGGCGGCGGCCTTGCCCGCGACCGACATCGCATGGTCGACCACGCTCTTCGCCTGGGCGTCCATGCCCATCTGCAGGTAGGCATAGGTCATGTAGTCGCGCGCGTGGAGGCCCTCGCCGAGCCCACCGCCGCTCTTCTCAGCCTCATCGGCCGAGCGGATGTTGGTGCCCACCGATTCCTTCCACTCGCCGACGCGGGTGAAGGTGTGCGACGGCATGTGCAGCGCGTGCGGCACCGACGGCGCGATGTCGGCATAGGCACGGGCCGCCGGCAGAGCCTTGGCAGCCAGGGCCGGCACGTCATAGGCGTGGATGATGTAGTGCGCCAGGCCGGGGTGATTCGGGTTGCGCTTGTACAACGGCTCCAGCACTTCGGCCGCCTTCAGGTTCTGCGCGAAGGTCTTGTCGGTGGGCAGCGCCGTCTGCGCGATCGCCAGTGCCCAGAAGATGCGCGCTTCCATGTCGTTCTTGTTCAAGCTGGCCACCATCTCGGTGGCGCCTTCGTAGGCCACGACGCGGGCGCGCTGCGTGGTCACATCCGCGCTCGAGAAGAGCCCGGCCACCGCATCGAGGTAGCCCTTTTCGCGCGCCGTCGGGCTGCCGGTGGCAAGGCCCTTCTCGATCACGGCTTTGCCAGTGGCAATGGTCTGCGGTGAACGCTGGCCGGCAAACGGGTTGCCCCAGTACGTGAGTGCGATACCCCAATAGGCAATGGCGCACTGGGGATCTTTCTTCAACACGCCTTCAAACAACGCCCGCGCCTCGGGAAACCAGAACGAGTGCAGCTCGGCCACGGCGAGGTTGAAGTCGTCCTTGACCGAGGGGTTGCAGGAGGTTTCGAAGTTGACCGTGCCGGCCTTGATGGCGCCGGGCGTGGGGGCATGCTGGTGCTGCTCGGCTTGTGCCCACGCCGGCGACGCCGACGCGAGCCCCAGACACACGCAACACACGGTAATCAGTCGCTTCATCATCATCTCCATGATCTGCCGACGGCCGGGTCGGTCATTCGCTGTGAGTATACGGGTTCAATCGCGGACCGATGTTGTCGGAATTTGGCCATTCGCTCCGGCCGGCGCCCATTCGCACCGGCTTTCCGCCCACTCCCTGATCGCCGTGCAAACACCGGCAAATGACCCGTAAGATACAGTGGAGTCAAACACTTACGGGCCGTGTGTTGACCGAACGCCGACCACGCCCGTCGAGAGCAGGAGCGCCCATGCACGCGCCAATCAAGTACGCCGAGAAGGGTCTATCGATCGCCGCCAACGGCATCTGGCAGGTCTTTTCCCAACTGAACAAGATCAGCCAGAACCCGTCGATGACACCGCGGTGGTCGGACAAGCCGCTGATGAAGTCGCACCAGAAAACCAAGCCGCCGCTGGGCTGGCCGCGGCAGACCGACTCGCTGTGCCCGACCTGCGTGCGTGAGGCGCGCCAGGCCATCCTCGACGGCACCCGGCCGCTCGACACCCTGCTCAACGAAAAGGTGGGCGAGATCAAGGCGACCATCGACGAGAAGGACGGCAAGATCGTGATGATGAAGGATTGCCCGATCCACGGGCACTTCGAAGACACGATGGCCATCGACACCGCCTTCTTCAAGCACCTGGAGGAGGTCTTCCCCGGCCGCGACATTCGCGCCCACAACGACGAAAAGCTCCACAACCACGGCAGTTCCACCATCAAGCACGGCCGCGGTTCGGTGCTGACCGTGGACCTCACCAATCGCTGCAACATGATGTGCGACCCGTGCTTCATGGACGCCAACCAGGTGGGCTTCGTGCACGAGCTGTCGTGGGAAGACATCAAGACCGTGCTCGACAACGCCATCACCATCAAGCCCAGGCGGCAGATGTCGGTGCAGTTCTCGGGCGGCGAGCCGACGCTGTCGCCGTATTTCCTCGACGCCGTACGCTACGCGCGCAAGGTCGGCTATTCGTCGGTGCAGGCCGCGACCAACGGCATCGAGTTTGCCAAGAGCCCCGACTTCTCGAAGGCGGCGGCCGAAGCCGGCTTGCGCTACGCCTACCTCCAGTTCGACGGGATCGGCAACGCCGCCAACTCGCATCGCCGGGTCGGCAACCTGTTCGACGTCAAGCTGCGGGCGATCGAGAACCTGCACAACGCCGGTGTCGACATCGTCCCGGTGGTGACGATCGTCAACGGCGTCAACAACGAGCAGGTGGGCCGCATCATCGAGTTCGCGCTCGACAACCCCAAGCGGATCAACTTCCTCTCGTTCCAGCCGGTAAGCTTCACCGGCCGCGACGAAGAAGTCACGCCCGAGCGCCGCGCCGCGCAGCGCTACACGCTGTCGCACCTGGCGCACGACGTCAAGAACCAGACCGGCCTCGGTGAGCCGGTGCGCGACTGGTTCCCGATCTCGTTCATGGGCACGTTCACCGACTGGGGTGACGTGGTCAAGGGGCCCGATCAGGACTGGGGCAACCTCACCTGCGGCTGCCACCCCAACTGCGGCATCGGCATGGCCGTGATGATCGACAAGGAGACCAAGGAGGCGGTGCCGGTCACCGCCTTCGTCCGCGCCGAGCAGCTCGCTGCCGACGTCGCGCAGGTCAACGATGCCGCCCGCGGCAAGTTGCTGACCATCGTCGGCATGGCGCTGGCGCTGGCCCGCAACTACGACCCCTTTAAGGCGCCGACCCACTTCAAGCTGAGCGATCTGCTGATGAAGTTCGACAAGACGTTCGGCGCCACCAATCGCGATTACGGCCGCGTCGACGGCGAACGCACCCGCGCCGACATCGACAAGCGGCGCGCCGATCGCTGGAACTTCCTGTTCATCGCCGGCATGTGGTTCCAGGACCTGTTCAACTACGACTTCCGCCGCACCGAGATGTGCATCATCCCGTATGCCACCCAGATGGGCGAGATCTCGTTCTGCGCCTACAACACCGGCATCGGCTGGCGCAACATCATCGAGAAGATGCACATGACGGCCACCCTCACCAAGTGGTACGACGAGCACGGCCGCCACGAAATCTTCGCCGGCAACAAGGCGGTGCCGCTGACCAGCACCGACCACACGTTGAAGCTCAACGCCGAAGCCGTGGCCGCCGGCAAGCAGACCGACCTTGACGATCTCGGCATCGCCAAGAATTCGCGCGATGAAAAAATCGCGGCGCAGAAGCGGAAGAACATGACCCCCGAAGAGCTGCGCCATCACGCCGAAATGGAACAGCTCTACCGCAAGGAAGTGCTCAAAGAACAGCCGGGTGTGCCGGTGCTGCAGATCCAGGGCCTCAAGAAAGCCCAGCAGCCGACCACGCACTAGCCACCGAGAGCCACCGAGGACACCGAGTCAACGCTTTCTCTGCGTCCTCGGTGTCCTCGGTGGCTTATGATGACGGCGCATGAGCGACTCGGCCTCTCGCCTCGTCACGCTGTCGGCCGCCCGCTGGCGGCTCTCCATCCTGCTCACCGCGGCCATGACCCTCATCTACGTCGGCTTCATCCTGCTGGTGGCCTTCAACAAGGAGCTGCTCGGCACGGTGCTGGTTCCGGGTTTGAGCGTGGGCATCCTGCTGGGCGTGCTCGTGATTGTGGCGGCCTGGCTGCTGATCATGGTCTACGTGCGATGGACTAACGCCAACTATGACGTGGCCGTCGCCGAGATCCGCCGCGCGCACCAGGAGGGCCGCTGATGGGACAGGCCGGCCAGCCCAACATCATCGCGATGTCGGGCTTCATCATCTTCATCATCCTGTCCCTCGTCATCACCTGGTTCGCGGCGCGCCGCACACACAACACCAAGGACTTCTACGCCGCCGGCGGCTCAGTGACCGCGCTGCAGAACGGGCTGGCGCTCGCCGGCGACTACATGAGCGCGGCCAGCTTCCTGGGCATCGCCGGGCTGGTGGCGCTGTCGGGGTTTGACGGCCTGATTTACTCCATCGGGTTCCTGGTCGGCTGGCCGGTCGTGGTCTGCCTGATTGCCGAGCCGTTGCGCAATCTTGGCCGCTACACCTTCAGCGACGTGGTGGCATTCCGGCTGCGGCAACGGCCGGTGCGCGTAGCCTCGGCGGCCGGCAGCCTGGCGGTGATCGCCTTCTACCTGATCGCGCAAATGGTCGGCGCCGGCAACCTCATTCGCCTGCTGTTTGGACTCGACTACGAAGTTGCCGTCGCCATCGTCGGCGTGGTGATGCTGGCCTATGTGCTGTTCGGCGGCATGATCGCCACCACCTGGGTGCAGATTGTGAAGGCCGTGTTGCTGCTCTCGGGGGCGACGATGCTGGCGGTGATGGTGCTGGCCCAGTTCTCGTTCAATCCGCTGGCGCTCTTCGCGGCCGCCGCCGAGCAGTACGGGCCCAGCGTGCTGGCCCCGGGCCGGCTGGTTTCGGATCCGGTCGACGCGATCTCGCTCGGCCTGGCGTTGATGTTCGGCACCGCCGGCCTGCCCCACATCCTGATGCGGTTCTACACCGTGCCCGACGGCCGTACGGCGCGCGTGTCGGTTGCCTACGCCACCGCGATCATCGGCATTTTCTACCTGCTGACATTCGTCCTCGGCTTCGGCGCGATGGTGCTGGTGGGCCAGACCGCCATCCGCGGCGTCGATGCCGGCGGCAACATGGCAGCGCCGCTACTGGCCGAAGTGGTTGGGGGACAGGCGTTCCTCGGGTTTATCGCCGCCGTCGCCTTTGCCACCATCCTGGCCGTGGTCGCCGGGCTGACCCTGGCCGGCGCGGCGGCGCTGTCGCATGATATCTACGTCAACGCCTTCCGCCACGGTCATGCCCCGGAGAAGGAACAGTTGCTGGTGGCCCGCGCCGCCACCATCGTGCTGGCACTGCTGTCGATCGGCCTGGGCATTGCGTTCAAGGGCCAGAACGTCGCCTACATGGTCGGGCTGGCGTTCGCCATTGCCGCCAGCGCCAATTTCCCGGCGCTGATCCTGTCGATGTTCTGGAAACCGTTCACCACGCGCGGGGCACAGGCGTCGATTCTGTTCGGCACCGTGGCCACGCTCGGGTTGATCTGGATGTCGCCGGCGATTCAGGTCGACCTGCTGAAGCACACCACGGCCTATTTCCCCTACCGCAACCCGGGCCTGTTCACCATCCCGCTGTCGTTCATCATCGGCATTCTGGTCTCGTGGGCGGCTCCCGAACCCTCGGCGTTGGCCGGCTTCGCCAAGCTCGAACAGCAAATCCATTTCGGCGCGGCAGACGACGCCGAGTAATGCGGCACCAGCGCCTCCGCTACGTGTCGCTCGTGATCTGGCTGGCCGTGGTCTCGGCGGCGCTCTACATGTACTTCTTCGAGCGCACCTTTATCGAGGTCCACCTGGAGGATGCCTTTGGCGTCGGCGCGGTGATCGCCGCCGGCATCTACCTTGCGCTGGGCGCGGTGCGGGCGTTCACGCTGGTGCCGGCCACCTTCATGCTGGTTGTCGGCATGCCGTTCTTCCAGCCCTGGCCCCTGTTCCTGCTGACCCTGGCCGGTATCGTCATCACCTCGGCACTTTTCTACTGGTTCTCCGAGGCGCTGCAGTTCAATGAGGAGTTCGAGCGCAAGTATCCGGCGCAGATCGCGCAGATTCGGCGCGCACTCGAGCGGCACCAGTTGCCCATCATCATCGGCTGGAGCTTCTTCCCCCTGGTGCCGACCGACCTGATTTGCTACGTGTGCGGCGCCTTGAAGATCGATTTCAAGAAGACGCTGTTCGGTGTGGCGCTCGGAGAAGGCGCGATCTGCGCCATCTACATTTACTTCGGCGACTACCTGCTGCGGTCCTGACCCGGGCCGCGCCAGGGCCCGCGCGTGGTCATCGGCCGGACAGCACGCTGGCGAGGCGATCCACGCCGACCGCTCCCGTTTGCTTTGACACCGCGGCAAAACAGAGACGCATGAACCCCGGTTCCTCGATGCGACACGCCGAACCGGGCGTGAGATTCACGTTGGCCTCGTCGAGGATCCGGCGCCACAGGGCGTCCTCGGCCTCCCACGTCGGTGCCGTGAGGTATCGACGCAGGTCAATCAGGAGGAAGAAGCCCGCCTCCGACGGCAGGTAGGGAATGCCGGCCTGTTCCAGGCGGGCGGTGATCGAACGGTAGGCGTCACCGAGGCGGGCGGACATGGTGGCGGCATACTTGTCCACCCACGCGTCATCAGACACCATCTGGCCCAGCATGAACTGGGTGTCGCCGGAGACGCAGGCCCAGTACGCGAGCGCCTCCGTGGCGGCCATCACGTCTCGGTTCTCGGTGATCAGCGTCCCGCACCGCAGGCCACTGGCGGCGAAGTCCTTGCTGAAGGCCCAGACGATGTGGAGGTAGTCACCAAGCGAGGGCCGCAGGGCCGCGATGCTGGTAAACGGCGTCGGTCCGAACACCGACAGGGCGTAGACCTCGTCAAAGACGACGTGGATGCCGGCGGCCTCCGTGAATCGCAGAATCGCTTCGAGTTCAGCCGGCGGGTAGACGGTGCCGAGCGGGTTGTTCGGCGTCGTGAACAGCAGGGCGCGGACGGGCCTGGTCGCCGCGGCCAGTGCGCGATCGAGCGCCTCAGGCGTAAGCCGAAAGTCCTCGTTTCGCTTGGTGTGAACCGGGATGATGGCGAGCTCGTTGCGGGTCTCGAGGTCGAGCCAAAAGCCCGCGTAGCTCGGAGTCGGCACCAGGATCGCATCACCGGGATCGGCAAGAGCATGGAAGAGAATCTCGAGCACCGAGCCGGCGCCGGCCAGCGCTGCCACCTGCTCAGGCAGGATCTGCCGGCCACAGACGTGGCGGCCCAGGAAGCGCGCGAGTTGTTGCTTGAACTCTGGGGCGCCGGTCATCGACTGGTAGCCGAGCCAGCGCGCGGTGACGTCGCGGCTTTCTGCCATCTTGGCCTGTAGCAAGTCGAATACCAGGCCGTTCTCGGCGACACAGAATGGGATGTAGCCGTCCGGCCGCGACCGAGCGTCATACGGAGTGGCCGACCGCTCACCGTGAACCCGGAAATACTCCGGGGTTGGCGATGCGTGCGCCAGCCGGTGACCGCGGCTGGACAGACCGTGGTCAGGCAACAAAAGCCGATCGCGCATGCTCACCGTCCTCGCCTGCTATTCTCGGTCGCGTACGCTTCGCCCGCCAAGTAGCGGGCGCGATCGGCCGGATCGAAGATGCGGGCCTGGCCGCCGATATTGAATCGCGGCGGCCAATCGAGCGCACCGAGCGCGGAATGGCCGCGGAAACGATCGCGAAACTCCGCCTCTTCACGCCGCTCGACGAGGATGTAGGGCGTTTGTCCCTCTGCGGTCAGCCATTCCACCGCGCGATCGAGCCAGGCCGGATCGAGTGAGTCCCACAACACCGCTTCGCGGCCTGCGTGATAACGCACGCTGCCGCTCTGCCACACCGTGAGGAGGACGGCATTGGCCGGCAGCCGCTGGTCCACCAGCGCGGCCGTTTCCCGGTAGCGGCCCTCAAGACCCTGCAGCGCCAACACGTCGCGCGCGCCGGCCGTCTGCACTCCCATCAACGCCAGGACGACCGTGCCAATCGCGGCCACACCACGCATGCGCGCGCGATCGGCGGCCTGGGCCGCCACGCTGCAAGCCACCACCAGCGTGGCCACCAGCGCGGGGATCAGGAATCGCAGGTACCACCATTCGGGATAGGGTCGATACAACAGATAGACGGCGGCCGCAGCGCCTGCAAACGCCAACAGGCCGATCGCCAGGCGCCTGGCCTCGCCGGTCAGCACGAACGGCGCGGCGAGCGCCACGAGCGGAAACACCGTCTGGGTTTGGTAGAGCGCGCTGCCGTAATTCGACAAGTTGGCGCCGGCGTGCGACAGGCTGAACAGCTCCCCGACTTCGCCATAGCCGCTGCCGGCGATGCTGCCATAGAGCACGTGATTCAGCCACAGCCACGCCGCTACACCGGGAACGGCGGCCGCCATGAGCACCGCTGTGCCACGCAGGCCACGGTCCGGCCGCCACGCGCAGGCCGCCACCAGGAACGCCAACGGCGCCAGGTTTGGCCGGACCAGAATCGCAAGACCGACGACCACGCCACAAGCAACCGGACGCGACATCAGTGCGAGCGCCGCCATCCACAACGCCGCCGTCGCGATGTCGTTCATCGGCTGCACCACCTGGAACAGGACGATTGGGCTTGAGGCAGTGAGGACCGCCGCAGCGACGCCGGCCAGGCCGCCCGCCAGGCGATGGGCCAGCACGAAGGCACACCACACCAGCACGAACGCGGCCATCGGGGTCGCCGCGAACACGCCGTCGGGGCCGCCGACGGCAAAAAGCGGCGCCATCAACACTGCGTAGCCAGGCGCACAGACCGGCGAGGCAGCATCAGACCTGACCGGAGAAGGGATGAAACCGCCCGGCGCCAGCGTCCGCGACGCATCGGGCCACGGCGCCGCCTCGACGAGCCGGCTCGATGGCTGCCACTGGCCGGTGCCGAACGCTTCAGCCATCAAGGCATAGCAGGAAGAATCCGACCCACCCACGGCGCGCGTGCCACGGGTCACACCGAACGCCGCCAAGGCGAGCGCGACCGCCAGTGCCAGCACGGCCGGCACGAGACCGGCACGAAGGCCGCGCCGCCCGGACCATCGGGCCAACTGGTTCATCGGGAAAAACGGTACTTGATCAGCACCTGGATCGCGCGCACGCCGTCGCGCCAGCCGATCTTCTTGCCTTGCGCACGGCTGCGGGGTTCAAACCGGACCGGCAGTTCGACAATGGCGTGACCATCGCGCAACAGCTTGGCGGAAATCTCCGGCTCGATGTCGAACCGGTTGCACTCCAGGTTCAGGCCGCGCGCCAGGTCGGTGGCCATCACCTTGTAACAAGTCTCCATGTCGGTCAGGCGTCCGCCAAACAGGAGGTTGGTCACACCGGTCAGCACCTGGTTGGCGACAATCGACAACCACGGCGCATCAGGCCGCCCGGCCAGGAAGCGCGACCCGTAGACCACCCGGGTCCGGCCGTCCAGGATCGGCTGCACCAGCGCTGCCAGTTGCGCGGGGTCGAGCTCGAGGTCGGCGTCCTGGATGGCGACAATCGTGCCGGTGGCCTGCGCGAACCCGGTGCGAATGGCGCTGCCCTTGCCGGCATTCTTCTCGGCATGAATGATCCGCAGTTGCGGCCGGGCCGTCAGCCGGTCGAGTACCTGCCGGGTGCCATCGGTCGAACCATCGTTGACAACCAGGATCTCGCGCGGCGCCGGCAGGTCGATCGCCAGCAGGCGCTCGATGACTTCGGCCACGGTCCGCGCCTCGTTGTAAACAGGAACGACGATGGAAATGAGGGGCGGCACGTCGGGGATCAGGGATCGGGGATCGGGGATCAGGGTTCGGGGATCAGGGATTGTTCACGGTCAGGAAATCAGAAGAACCCGACGGCAGCATCTGTGTCATCTGCGTCATCTGTGGCCCTTGATCTAGGTTCTATCTTACGCGCAGGAATACCGGCATAGATAGCAGATCCTTCGAGCGTCGAACCCTTGAGCACGACGCTCAGAGCGCCAATCTGGCACTTCTCGCCGGCCTCGACATTGATGCCCACCATGCTGCCCAGGCCGACGGTGACAAAGCGGCCGAGCCGGACCGGGCCGGTCTTGACCATGCCGGCCTCGACGGTATGTCCCGACAGGTGCACGCTCTCGCCAATCACGACGCCGTCGCCAAACTCCAGCATGTTGTGATCGGAGATCGACAGGCTGTTGATGTGCACGCCGCGGCCGATGCGGGCGCCGTTCCAGCGCATGTACAGGGTCCACAAGGCCGACGCCCGAAAGAAGGTGCCGACAAACACGCGCACGATGTGCGTCGACACCATGTAGCGCACCCAGTCGAGCAGCGGCCATTCGAGGTCGCGCAGCTTCCAGGCGCCGTTGGCGGCCGTCCGCCAGCCGCAGACCCGCGTCGATAGCGCCGACAGCGCCACCAGGACAATCGCGAACAACAGGTAGGCCGGCACCAGGGTGGTGGCGACAATCGCCGGCCGAATGAATGCCGGGACGCTCCAGGTCAGGGTCCAGGTCCAGAAATAGAAGGCCGGCAGCACCGACAGGCCGAACACCAGGCTCTGCACCACGAACATGGTCAACACCGTCCACGCCACTCGGCCGGCTTGCGCGGGAGTCACGGCGAGAAGGTAGCATAAGCATTGATGGCCGCGCCGAAAGAGCCCCTGGTACTCGTACCCGGCATCGATGGCACCGGCCTCCTGTTCTACCGGCAGGTCCCCGGCCTCGAGGCCAGGTTCACCGTGACCACGACCCGGCTGCGTGACGAGGCGGGGTCGATGGATGAACTGGTCGCCGACCTGCATCGCTCGGTCTCGGCGGCGGCGGACGGCCCCGTCACCCTGCTGGGCGAGTCGTTCGGCGGCGCGCTGGCCCTCAGCTATGCCCTCGCCCACCCCGACCGGGTCGGCCGGCTGGTAATCCTCAACTCCTTCGCGCACTTCGGATCGCCGGGCCGCCTGTGGCTTGGCTATCACCTGCTGCGCGCCACGCCGTGGGGCATGATGCGGCTGGTGCGGCAACTGAACGGCCGCCGGATGCACTCGCCCGGCACCGACCCGGAGGAGATCCGCCACTTCCTCGAACTGATGCAGCACACCACTCGCGCGGGTTACCTGTCGCGGCTTCAGATTCTGCGCGGCTACGACCTTCGCGACCGGTTGCCGGCGATTCAGGCGCCGGTCTTGTACCTGGCCGCCGACCGTGATGTGCTGGTCCCCTCGGTGGACCAGGCGCGCTTGATGACGTCGCTGACGCCACGTGCCAGCATGCGGATACTCGAAGGCCACGGCCACAGCTGCCTGATCGCCCCGGGCCTTGACCTGTCGGCTATCCTCGACGAGTGGCTCACCGAATGACGATCGTCACCATGGCCCAGAACGTGCCCGGGCCGGTTGCCGTGGCGCGCCTGGCCGCCGCCGGCGCCGTCGTGACCAAGATCGAGGCGCCGTGGGGCGATCCGCTCGAAGGGCTGTGCAAGCCGTGGTACGACGAGCTTCACGCCGGCATTGCCGTGATCCGCCTCGACTTGAAGACCGGCGACGGGATCCGGTCGCTCACCGACCTGCTCGGGTCCGCCGATGTGTTCATGGCGAGTCACCGGCCGTCCGCCTTACTCCGGCTGGGCCTCGATGCTCCGGCGTTGTCGCGGCGCTACCCCTTGCTGCGCCACCTGAACATCGTCGGCGACACCGCGCACCCGGATGAGGCCGGGCACGACCTGACCTACGTCGCGAAAGCCGGGCTGCTGCAGGACCGGCTGCCGGCCACGCTGCTGGCGGACCTGATGGGCGCCGAGCGGGTCCACTCGGCGATCGTCGAGATGATGCATCACGGGCCCGGCGGGCAGCGTGTTGTCGGGCTGTTCGATGCGCTGGAGACGCTCACCGCGCCACTGCGGCACGGGCTGACCGCACCGGGTGGCGCGCTTGGCGGGGGCAACCCGGCCTACGGCGTCTATGCGGCGCAGGACGCCTTCATCGCCGTTGGCGCGCTCGAGCCGCACTTTCGCGCCCGCTTGTATGGGGCGCTTGGCCTCGCTGACGGCGCCTCGCTCTCGCAAGTCTTCGCGACCAAGCGGGCCGCCGATTGGGAGGCGTGGGCCACGGCGCTCGATATTCCGCTCAAGGCTGTCAGAGCCGCCGATTGACCAGGACCGAACAGCCGCCGATTGATCCAAGACTTAACAGCCGCAGACAGGCACACCTATGTCATCGAATGATCCACTCAAGGCCGCGTACGATCACGCCACCCGTTTCATGAGTGAGGCCGGACAACGGCACGTGGGCGCGCGCGCCACTCGTGAGGAACTGCTCGACGCGCTGGGTGGGCCGCTGCCAGCGGGGCCCACCGATCCGGCGGAGGTCATCAATCACCTGGCGCTGGCGGCCGACCCGGGTCTCGTCGCCACCATCGGCCCGCGCTACTTCGGTTTTGTCACCGGCGGATCGGTGCCGGTGACGGTCGCCGCCGACTGGCTGGTGAGTTCGTGGGACCAGAACGCCTGCCTCTTTGTCACCTCACCGGCGGCGTCGGTCATGGAGGACGTGGTTTCGTCGTGGATCGTCGACCTCCTGGGCTTGCCAGCCAGGGCCGGCGTGGGTTTCGTCACCGGTTGCCACATGGCGAACTTCACCTGCCTGGCCGCCGCCCGTCATGAAGTGCTGCACCGCGCCGGATGGAATGTCGAGACCCGGGGCCTGCGGGGCGCGCCGCGGGTGCGGGTGCTGGTGGGCGGCGAGGTGCACGTCTCGGCGGTCGGCGCCCTGCGCTATCTCGGATTTGGCAGCGACGAATTGGAGACCGTGCCGGTCGATGACCAGGGGCGCATGCGCGCCGATGCGCTGCGACGGCAATTGGGCGATGGCCGCGGGCCGATGATTGTGTGCGCCCAGGTCGGCAACGTCAGTACGGGCGCCAGCGATCCGGTCGCCGACATCATCGCGATGGCGCATGCGTGCGGGGCGTGGGTCCATGTCGACGGCGCCTTTGGCTTGTGGGCCGCGGCGGTGCCGGAGCTGCGCGCGCAGGTCCACGGCATCGACGGCGCCGACTCGTGGGCGACCGACGCGCACAAGTGGCTGAATGTGCCGTACGACTCGGGCCTGGCGATCGTCGCCGACACGGCGCCGTTGCGCGCGGCGATGGGCATGAAGGCGTCCTACCTGCAGCGGGGCGACGATGAGGAGCGGATCGGGATGGACTGGGCGCCCGAGTCATCGCGCCGGGCGCGGGTGGTCCCGCTCTACGCGCTGTTGCGCGCGCTCGGCCGCGACGGCATCGCCGGCATCGTCCGCCGCAACTGCGCGCTGGCGCGCCGCATGGCCGCGCGGCTGGCGGCGGCGCCGGGGGTCACCCTGCTCAATGAGGTGCCGCTCAACCAGGTGCTGGTGCAGTTTCGGGATGACCAGACGACCACCGCCGTGATCGCCCGCATTCAGGCCGAGGGCACGTGCTGGGCGGGCGGAGCGTTCTGGCAGGGGAAGCAGGCCATGCGCATTGCCGTATCGAACTGGTCGACGACCGAAGCGGACATCGATCGCTCGGCCGAGGCGATGCTGGCGTGCTACCGCGCTACGGTTTCTTGACCGGGGCCTTCTTGGGCGCCGGGCCCGGGGTGAATTCCAGCATCACGTTGCTGATGGTCGCGATCGGCCGGCCCGCGGCGGCGAAGTTGTCGGTGCCGTCGGGCCGCATGACCGTGAGCTTCTCGCCCAGCACCGACACCTGACCTTCAATCGCGGCGGGGAGCGTCATGGTGATGAACTCGTCGCCGGTGGGCGCGACCGCCTTGACCCCGCCGGGACCGGCCCCGCCGCTGATGCGGTCGAATAAGTCCGCGTCGGTACGAAACTCGCTCTGCACGATCGCCCGTTCGATCAGCGTGTTATCCATCGACAGCACGCCGACGGTCGCGGTGTACTTGCGATAGGCCTGCTTCTGCTTGATGAGCTCGGCTGAATAGGTGTGCCGGGCGTGGAGTTCGAACATCAGCTTCACGGGCCCGCGATGCGGCGGCACGGTGATCAGGATGCCCTCGAGCGGATCGCGCGAGGTGAGCACGTCGCAAAAGCGGCGCCCGGTGGCGACGCCGCGGCCCAGTTCGGCCGGGCACTGCAACTCGGCCTGAATGCGCGAGATGATCGGCGGCGCCACCTTTCTGGCGGCCGGGGCTTTCTTGGGTGTGGTCTTGCGGGTCTGTGCGTCGAGCGACGGGGTGAAGATGAGGCCAACGCACAGAAGAGCCAGCATCACGCGCATGACCAATTATAAGCAGGAGTCCAGGAGATGAAGCGCATTGAATTCTCCTGCTCCTTTAATCTCCGGCGCCTCACTCGTCGTGATCGTGGGTATGGTGCGGAATCGGCATGCCGGTCACAGAAAAGGTGCCGCTCCTGAGCTTCAACAGTTCGAGGAACTCCATGCGCGTGCGTGCCTGCTCCCGGAACGCCCCGAGCATGGCGCTGGTAATCGTGTAGGAGTTCTGCTTTTCCACGCCGCGCATGGACATGCACAAGTGGGTGCCTTCGCACACGACCGCCACGCCGAGGGGCTTAATCTTCTCGGTGATGGTCTCGGCGATTTGATTGGTCATCCGCTCCTGCAACTGCAGGCGGCGGGCGAAAATGTCCACCAGGCGCGGGATCTTGCTGAGGCCGATCACGCGCTTGTTCGGGATGTAGGCAACGTGGCACTTGCCGAAGAACGGCAGCAGGTGATGCTCGCACAGGCTGTAGAAGTCGATGTCGCGGACAATCACCATCTCGCTATAATCGACGGTGAACAAGGCGCCGTTCAGCACCTCATCCACGTCCGCCTGGTAGCCGCTCGTGAGAAACCGCAACGCCTTATCGACCCGCCGCGGCGTCTTGACCAACCCCTCGCGGGTGGGGTCTTCGCCGAGCTCGATCAGCAAGCGCTGGATCAGATCCTGCATCTGGTTATTGTATATCTCGGCTTGCGGCGTCACCGGGACGACGGTTTCTGGGGCCATGCCATCCTTGGATGCAGCGGCCGCCATCCAGGTTCCAAACGGCGACCCGGACGCGCTCTACCGGGACCGCGAGCAGCTGAACAGCGCGCAGCAGGCCACCGAAATCTGGGCCGCACGCCTGGCTGCCAATCCGATGGACTTCACCTCGGCCTATCGCCTGGCGCAGGCGCGCTACTGGCTGGGGACCAACGGACTGCCGGAGGCGCAACGCAAGGCCGCCTTGGAGGCCGGCATCGCCGCCGCGCGGGCCGCCATGGCCATCGACCAGGGCCGGCCCGAGGGTCACTTCTGGCTGGCCGCCAACATGGGCGCACTGGCCGAATCGTTTGGCTTGCGGCAAGGCATCAAGTACCGCGGGCAGATTCGCGATGCGCTCGAACGGACCCTGGCCATCGATCCGGCCTTTCTGCAGGGCTCGGCCGACCGCGCGCTGGGCCGCTGGTATTTCAAGGTGCCCGGCCTGTTCGGGGGCAGCAACCAGAAATCCGAGGCACACCTCCGCAAGGCCCTCACCTACAATCCCCAAAGCGTGATCTCATACATCTTCCTGGGCGATACGCTCGCCGACATGGGGCGGAAGGACGACGCCCGTCGGGCCTATCAGGCCGCCATCGACGCGCCGTTGGACCCGGACTGGACCCCTGAGGACCGGCGCTTCAAGGCCCAGGCCAGGCAGTTGCTGCAACGACTGTCGCGCTGACGCTGCATGAGCAGATCAGACGACACCCTGTTCTCCCTCGACCCCGAGCAATCGCGGCGCGCGCAGTACCGGCGCGGCTACGCGCTGAACGTCATCCAGATTCCGGCCATGCGGGTCATTGGCTTTGCCATGATGACCCTGGCGGCATTCCTCTACGACCTCAACCTGCCTGAGTTTCCGCGGGCCGGCATCCTCACCCTGCTGGCCATCAACCTGGGCTACACGCTGGCCGCGCTGGCGGTGGTCCGGCTGCTCTACGACCGCGTCGGCCGATTCGACCTGACGCTGCTGTTCCTGCACCTCGACGTGGTGATGTGGCTGTTCACCATGCACCACGTCGGCGCCGCCGATCAGCTGTTCGCCTTCTTCCTGCTGGTCCGTGTCGGCGACCAGGTCGGTTTCGGGTTCCGTCGCGCGTTCTACTTCAACCATGTCGTCGTCGCCACCTACCTGGGGTACCTGGCATGGCTGGCCTGGGGCACCGGCGCCGGCATCGCGTGGGAAGCACACCTGTATGTCGCCGCCACGCTCTACGCAATTGGCACCTACATCGCCATCACCGGCATCGCGATCGAATCGCTGCGCAAGCGTTCCAGTGCGGTGGTCCGCCAGGCCCGTGACCTGCTGGTCCAGCTCGAGAAACGGACGGCGGAACTGGGCGCCCAGGCGCTCGAACTCGAGCAGGCCAAGGTGCAGGCCGAGGGCGCCAGCCAGGCCAAGTCGGCGTTTCTGGCGACGATGAGCCACGAAATCCGCACGCCAATGAACGGCGTGATCGGCATGACCAGCCTGCTGCTCGACACGCCGCTCAATCCGCAACAGCGCGAGTTCACGGAAACCATCCGCCAGAGCGGCCAGAACCTGCTGGTGATCATCAACGACATCCTGGACTTCTCCAAGGTCGAGTCCGGCACCGTGACACTGGCGCGGGCGCCGTTCGCCGTGACCGACGCCGTGACACGCAGCGTCGATCTGCTGGCGCCGCAGGCGCGGGAGAAGTCAATCGCGCTGGAATGCACGATCGACCCCGGAGTGCCGGCGCGGGTGCTCGGTGATGCCGAGCGCCTGCGGCAGGTCTTGATCAACCTGATCGCCAACGCCATCAAGTTCACCGACCACGGTCAGGTGCGCGTGTCGGTTGCGGTGGCCCCGCCGGCCGGCGAGGCACCGGTCACGCTGACATTCTCGGTGGCCGACAGCGGCATCGGCATTCCCGCCGAGGTCCAGGACCTGCTGTTCCGGCCGTTCTCGCAGGTGGATAGCGGCATAGCCCGCCGCTACGGCGGCACCGGCCTGGGACTGGCGATCAGCAAGCGGCTGGTCACGGCCATGGGCGGACGCATCTGGGTGGAGAGCCGGGCCGGCGAGGGGGCTCGTTTCAGTTTCACGCTGCCGACCGAAGCGGTGCCGGAGGTGGCCGAACCGCAGGCCGTGGAGATTTCGCCTTTCGACCCGGCACTGGGCCAACGCGTGCCGCTCCGCATCCTGCTGGCCGAAGACAACGCCGTCAATCGGCGAGTGGCCCTGGCCATGCTCCAGCGTTTCGGCTACCAGGCCGACGTCGCCGCCAACGGTCTGGAAGCGCTCGCGGCGGTCAAGCGCCAGGCCTACGACCTGGTGTTGATGGACATCCAGATGCCCGAGATGGACGGGCTCGAAACCACGCGGTCCATCGTGGCGCTCGGCCCGGGCGCGGCGCGGCCGCGGATCATCGGCCTCAGCGCCAATGCCATGACCGAAGACGTGCAGGCGGCGCGGTCGGCGGGCATGGACGACTACCTGTCCAAGCCCATCACGCCGGCCGGCCTGCGCGAGATGCTGGTCAAGTGGGGGTCGGCTCCGGCTACTTAGCCGGGTAGTCGTAGAAGCCCTTGCCCGACTTCTTGCCGAGGTGTCCGGCCAGCACCATCCGCTTCAAGAGCGGCGGCGGCGCAAAGCGGGTCTCGCGGAATTCCTCGAACATGATGTTGGCGATGTAAAACGTGGTGTCGAGGCCGACGAAGTCGAGCAAGGTGAAGGGCCCCATCGGATAGCCGCACCCGAGCTTCATGCCGTTGTCGATGTCCTCGACCGTCCCCAGGCCGTCCTCGAGGCAGCGGATGGCATCGAGCAGGTACGGCACGAGCAGGCGATTGACGATGAAACCGCCGCGATCCGGTGCGGTGACAGGCTCCTTGCCAATCGCCCGCGCAAACGCCATCAACGCGTCGTGCGTCTCCTGGCTGGTGGCGAGCGCCCGGATCACCTCCACCAGCTTCATCAGCGGCACCGGATTGAAGAAGTGCAGGCCGGCCACCTTGTCGGGCCGCTTGGTCGCCGCGCCGAGTTCGGTGATGCAGAGCGATGAGGTGTTCGAGGCAATCAGGCAGTGCGCGCCGACCACCGCTTCGACCTGGGCGTAAGCCTGTTTCTTGATCTCGACGTTCTCAATAATCGCCTCGATGATCAGATCGCAGTCCTTGAGGTCGGCGTACGCAGTGGCCCCGGTCAGATTGGCCAGCACCGTGGCCTTCTGCTCGGGCGTGACCTTGCCCTTCTCGATGCCACCAGTCAGGAACTTGTCGATGCGGCCGAGTCCCTTCTTGAGGATGTCTTCGTTCACTTCCAGGACGTAGGTCTTGAACCCGGCCGCGGCCGAGATCTGCGCAATGCCCGCGCCCATCAACCCACACCCCAACACACCCACGGTCTTGATTGCCATTACAGTGCCTCCACGATCATCGCGATGCCCTGGCCGCCGCCGATGCAGGCCGAGGCGACGCCGTATTTCTTGCCGCGACGGCGCAGTTCGAGCAGCAGCGTCAGCAGGATGCGGGCGCCGCTGGCGCCGAGCGGATGGCCGAGCGCAATCGCGCCGCCGTTGACGTTCACCTTGTCGCGGTCGAGGCCGAGTTGCTTCTCGCACGACAGATACTGCGCGGCGAAGGCCTCGTTGATCTCGATCAGGTCGAGGTCGGCGAGCGCGAGGCCAGCCGTGTCCAGCGCCTTGCGAATCGACGGCACCGGCCCCATCCCCATCAGGGTCGGATCCACGCCCACGGTCGCCCACGACACGATGCGGCCAAGCGGCGCCAGGCCGCGCGCCTTGACCGCGGCCTCACCGGCAATCACCAGCGCCGCGGCGCCATCGACGATGCCGCTGGCATTGCCGGCGGTGACCACGCCGTCCTTCTTGAACGCGGCCGGCAGCTTGGCCAGGATTTCCATCGTGGTCTCGGGTCGCAGGTGGTCGTCCTGCTCGACCAGGGTCGCGCCCTTGCGGGTCTTGATTTCCACCGGCACCACTTCGTCCTTCATGATCCCGGACGTCCAGGCCTGGTGCGCCCGCTGCTGGCTGCGCAAGGCGTAGGCGTCGGCCTCCTCGCGGGTGATGCCGTATTTGACGGCGCAGTTCTCGGCGGTGATCGCCATCGAGCAGCCGGCATAGGGATCGGTGAGGCCTTCCCACAGCCAGTCTTCGAGCTTGCCCTGGCCCAGCTTGAAGCCCGAGCGCGCGCCGCGAATGACATGCGGCACCTGGCTCATGTTCTCCATGCCGCCGGCCAGCACCATGCCGGCTTCTTCCAACTGGATGTGCTGGGCGCCGCTCAGCACGGCCTGGATGCCGGATCCGCACAGGCGGTTCACGGTCAGCGCCGGCACGCCGATTGGCACGCCGGCCTTGAGGCCGACATGACGTCCGCCGTAATGGGCATCAACACTGCTCTGCTGCACGTTGCCGAATACGACGTGATCGATCCACTCCGGCATCACACCGGTCCGATCGAAGGCGCCTTTGGACGCGGCGGCGGCGAGGTCGATCGCCGAGACGTCCTTGAGGGCGCCAACATGCTGGGTCATCGGCGTCCGCGCGCCGCCGAGAATGAAAACGTTCTTTGCCATAATTTATCGGCGGCACTAAAGTGCCGCCCTCCGGGACAACTTCTCTCGTCCTAGTTCTGAATTCGCTTCGCGATCCAATCGCCGACCTCGCGCGTGCCGAGCCGGCCGCCAATATCTGCCGTGGTCTGATCTTCGACGATCGCCGCTTCCACCGCGCGCTCGATGGCCCTGGCCTCGTCAACGGCGCCCAGCGTCTCCAGCATCAACGCCGACGACAGGATGGCGCCCATCGGGTTGGCCACGTTCTTTCCCGCCAGCGGTGGCGCCGAGCCGTGGACCGGTTCGAATAACGAGGTCTTGCCCGGGTGAATGTTGCCCGAGGCCGCCATGCCGAGCCCGCCCTGCAGCGCGCCGCCGATGTCGGTGACGATGTCGCCGAACAGGTTGTTGGTGACGATCACCTGATACTGGCCGGGATCCTTCACGAGGAACATGGCCAGGGCGTCAATGTATTGATGCGTGGCGGTGACGGCCGGGTACTCGGCCGCCACTTGCTTGTAGACGCGCTGCCACAGGGCGTGCCCCTGCTGCATGACGTTGCTCTTGTCGGCCATGCAGACCTTCGTCAGGCCGTTCGCCACGGCATATTCAAAGGCGTGACGAATGATGCGATTGACACCCTTGAAGGTGTTGACCTCTTCCTGGATGGCCACTTCGTCGGCCGTCCCCGCCTTGAAGCGGCCACCGACACTGACATACGCGCCTTCGGTATTTTCGCGGAACACCACAAAGTTGATGTCCTTGCGGCCGCGATCTTTCAGAGGGCACAGGCGATCGTCGAGCAGCCGGACCGGACGGTAGTTCACGTACAGGTCGAGCTCGAAGCGGGTGCCGAGCAGGATATCGCGGGCATGCTTGTTGTCGCCCACCCGCGGGTCGCCCAGCGCGCCGACGAAGATGGCCTGGAACTGGTCGCGCAGCATCTGGTAGCCGTTGGCCGGCAGCGTCTCGCCGGTCGCCAGGTAGTGATCGGCGCTCCACGGCAAATGCACCAAATCGAACGTCCGGCCAAACACTTCGCCAACCGCGCGTAGCACCTTGACGGCTTCCGCCGTCACGTCCTTGCCGATGCCGTCGCCGGGAATAACTGCGATTCTCATAGGTCTTTAAAAACTGAAACTGAAACTAAAACTGAAACTCCCAACTTTCAACTCTTCAACTTTCAACTAACAGATTTCTATCGCCACGGCCATGCCCATGCCGCCGCTCACACACAGGGTGGCGAGGCCGCGCTTCTGCCCGCGCCGCAGCAACTCGTGCAGCAGGGTCACGATAATGCGCGCGCCGGTGCAGCCGATGGGGTGGCCAAGGGCAATGGCGCCGCCGTTGACGTTCAGTTTCGCCGACGGGATTGGCACGTCCTTCAGCACGGCCAGAACCTGCGCCGCAAACGCTTCGTTGATCTCGACCAGATCGAAGTCATCGATGCCGAGGCCGGTGCGCTGCTCCAGCTTCGCGATGGCCGGCACCGGACCAATCCCCATGAGACGCGGATCGACACCGGCACTGGCCCAGCCGACGATGCGCGCGAGCGGCTGCAGGCCGCGTGCCTCAGCAAACGCCGCTGAGGCGAGGACCAGCGCCGCGGCGCCGTCGGTAATTCCTGACGCCGCGCCGGCCGTGATGATGCCGTCGTGACCCTCGACCGTCGGAAACACCAGCGGCAGCTTGCTCAGGGCCTCCATCGTCGACCCTGGCCGCGGGTGTTCGTCGACGGCGAACTCGGTGGACTTGCCGCGCTCGGTGATGGTCACTGGCGCGATCTCGCGGTCGAAGTAGCCGGCCTGCTGCGCCGCTTCGGCCTTGCGCTGGCTGTCGAGGGCAAAGGCGTCGGACTGCTCGCGGGTGATGCCGTATTGACGCGCCAGCACCTCCGCGGTCTCGCCCATGATCAGGCCGGACAGCGGATCCTGGAAGCCGTCGCGATACATGGCGTCGACGAACGAGAAGTGGCCCATCTTGTGCCCCCACCGCGCGTCAGCGGCGTCGACGAGGTAGGGGACGCGGCTCATGTTCTCGATGCCACCGGCGAGGACCACATCCGACTCGCCGAGCAGGATGCTCTGGGCGCCAGACGCCACCGCTTGCATACCCCCGGCGCACGCCTTGTTGATGGTGTAGGCCGGCGCGGCGTCCGGCACGCCGGCGCGATGGCCGACCTGGCGCGCCGGGTTGGGACCCACGCCGGCGGGCCGGCCGTGTCCCATCAGTACTTCCTGGATGTCGGCGGCCGCGACACCGGCGCGCCGCAGCGCGGCCCGAGCCGCCACGGCGCCGAGCTCGGCGGCGTGGACGTCCCGAAGGGCCCCGCCGAACCTGCCAATTGGGGTCCGGGCGGCACCAAGAATCACGACTTGTTGAGCTGGGGCCTCGGTGGGGGGCATGGAAAAAAGATTCTATCAAACGAACGTTCAAAAAAGCCCAGTAAATCCGGGGCAAATCACGGATCGTGACTGTGGCCTGGCCCCTCAACTGCGCAGTTAGTCACAGGAATCTACGTGTTCGTCCCACATTTGGCCCCCTGACTGGGCTAAAATTCATCTGTTAAGTTTTACTTTTTCCCGTTGTGTTGTTGTTGCTTTTCCAAAGGAGGAAAGGTGATGTTCGCAAGACCTTTCGCAGTTCTGTTGTTGATTGGCGCGTTGGTGGCTCCCGCATGGGCGCAGGATCAGCGTGGTTCGATCGAAGGCGTCGTTAAAGACTCGTCGGGCGCCGTGTTGCCCGGCGCCACCGTTGAAGCCGAGGCCAATGGCCGCGTGGCCTCGACGACCACCGACGCGGTCGGTGTCTTCCGCTTCCCGTCGCTCGCGCCCGGCAACTACCGGGTGAGCGCGAACCTTCAGGGCTTCGTGGCCAAGGAAGTGTTCGAAGTCCGCGTCGGCCTCGGCCAGGTGAAGAAGGTTGATTTCGCGCTGCCGCTCGCCGGCGTCGCCGAGTCGGTCACGGTCACGGCCGAAACCCCGTTGGTGGACGTGCGCAGCACCTCGCGCCAGGCCAACATCCGCGCCGAGCAGGTCGAGTTGCTGCCGAAGGGCCGCGACTTCACCAGCCTGGTCACGCAGGCGCCCGGCGCCAACCAGGAGAGCAAGCTCGGCGGCCTCTCGATCGACGGCGCCAGCGCCGGCGAGAACCGCTACATCATCGACGGCATTGAGACCACCAATCTGCGCAACGGCACCTCGGGTAAGAACCTGATTGCCGACTTCGTGGAAGAAGTCCAGGTCAAGTCGAGCGGCTACACGGCGGAGTTTGGCGGCGCCACGGGCGGCGTCATCAACGCTGTGACCAAGAGCGGCACCAACGACTGGCACGGCAGCGGCATTTTCAACTTCCAGAGCAGCTCCATGGCTGGCGCCAGCAACAAGACGCTGCGCCGCAACCTGACCAACGACGACGTCGCGGAGTACATCACCTATCCGAAGGACGACGAATCGCGGCTCGAGCCGGGCTTCTCGCTGGGCGGCCCGATCATGAGGAACCGCGCCTGGTTCTTTGGTGCCTACCTGCCGGTCCTGGAGACGGCGACCCGTAACGTCGACCCGACCAGCGCCGGCAATCCGGCGGCGGCCACCACCTCAGTGGAACAGAAGACGCCGTCGCAGAACATCACCGCCAACATCACCTCGCAGCTGAGCAACAGCGTGCGCGCCCGCGTGTCGTACAACAGCAGCTGGCGCGAAACCAACGGCCTGCTGCCGGCGCTGACCGGCACCGATCCGGCCGGCACCAACTATGCCAAGATTTCGAAGTTCCCGAACTATTCGGTCTCGGGCAACCTCGACTGGGTCGCCTCGTCGCGGTTCTTCCTCGGCATGCGCGGCGGCTACTACATGGCCGACCAGAACGACTCGAACGTGGTTGAAGAGCCCTTCATCCAGTTCACCTCGGGCAACAACATCGGCCTGCTCGACACGCCGGTGAGCCTGCAGCGCGCGAGCGGGTTCCGCAACATCGCCTCGAACACCAAGGTGACGCGCGACCAGCAGACGCGTTTGTACTTCCAGGCTGACGGCACGCTCTACGCCAACGCCGGTGGTGCCCACCAGATCAAGTTCGGTGTGCA
Source organism: Acidobacteriota bacterium (assembly GCA_021730945.1). Lineage (GTDB taxonomy): Bacteria > Acidobacteriota > Vicinamibacteria > Vicinamibacterales > UBA2999 > 12-FULL-67-14b. Next base: position 65,598 of record JAKFYH010000029.1, read on the forward strand.
GGCCGACCAGGTTGGCAACAACGTGCTCAGCGGCGAAGCGAACAACCGCGTTCAGATTCGTTGGAACACCGGGCTGTCGACCGGCGTGCCGCTGACCCGCGGCGCCTACGGCTACTACTCGGTGCGCAGCAACGCCGTCGTGCCGAAGCAGGGCTTCATCACCGAAGGCGACGTCCAGACGACCAACATCGGCCTGTTCATCCAGGACTCGTGGACCATCAACAACCGGCTGACCATCAACGCCGGTGTCCGCACCGAGCGTGAGCGCGTCCCGACCTACTCGACCCAGGAGGGCGTGCCGCAATACGGCGTGGAATTCGGCTTCGCCGACAAGCTGGCGCCGCGCGTCGGCTTCGCCTACGACATCAAGGGCGACGGCAAGTGGAAGGCCTACGGTTCGTGGGGCGTGTTCTACGACATCTTCAAGCTCGAACTCCCCCGCGGCTCGTTCGGCGGCGACAAGTGGCTCGAGTACTACTACACGCTCGACACGCCTGACTGGACCAACCTGACGGCCAGCCCCCAGTGCCCGCCGGCTTGCAGCGGCACGCTGATCCGCGGACCGATCGACTTCCGTTTTGTGTCGCTCGATTCCGATCACCAGGATCCGGACCTGAAGCCGATGAAGCTGCAGGAAGCGTCGGCCGGTATCGAACACCAGCTGAACGACATCATGGCGGTCAGCGTTCGCTACGTCCACAAGCAGGTCGACCGCGCCATCGAAGACACGGGCGCGCTGGCAGCGGACGGCAGCGAGATCTACATCATCGCCAACCCGGGCTTCAACCTGGCCTCGCTCGCGTTCACCAATCCGAACGTGGCGAATCCGAAGGCGGTCCGCGACTTCGACAGCGTCGAGTTCGCGTTCGACAAGAAGTACTCGGACAACTGGTACCTGCGCGCGGGCTATACCTGGAGCCGCCTCTATGGCAACTACTCCGGCCTGTCGCAGTCAGACGAGAACGGCCGCACCAGCCCGAACGTGGGCCGGCTGTGGGACTACCCGCTGATGATGTTCCAGGACGGCGGCAAGGCGGCCCTCGGTCCGTTGGCCACCGATCGTCCGCACCAGTTCAAGACGCAGTTCATCTACATGTTCCCCTTCGGGACGAGCGTGGGCGTGAACGAGTACGTCGCGAGCGGCCTGCCGGTGTCGCGCGAAATCGGCATCTACGCGCCGAACAACCTGCCGGTCCAGTACCTCGGCCGCGGCAGCGACGGCCGGACGCCGATGTTCTCGCAGACCGACCTGCTGGTGCAGCACGGCTTCAAGATCGCCGGGTCGCGCGAAGTGCAGTTGAGCCTGAACGTGATCAACCTGTTCAATCAGCGAACCGCGATCGGGAAGTACTCGACCTACCACAAGACCAACGGCGTGACTCCGGACGAGACGCTGTTCTACACGGGCCGGCAGAACCTGGCCGACCTGATCGTCAGCCAGAACATCGTGAAGGATCCGCGTTTCCTGATGGACAACGCGTTCCAGACGCCGATTCAGGCCCGTATCGGCGTGCGCTTCCTCTTCTAAGCGCCACCTCGCTCGGGTATCATCGTGCCCCGCGGACCTCAGGTCCGCGGGGCACTTCTCATTTTTGGGCGTGTGCATGATTGAGGACACCATGCGAAGAACCATCACACTGCTGTTTGCGGCACTGGTCCTGGCTTCACTGGCCACCGCGCAGACCCCTCCCGACCGCCAGCGCGCTCGCACGCACAATCGCGCCGGGTGGGAGTTGATGAGCGCCGAAACCTGGGAGCGGGCCGCCAGCGCCTTCGAGCAGGCCATCGCGATTGACCGCACTTTTGAAGACGCCCACTATGGCCTGGGCCGAGCCCAGATTGCGCTCAAGCGCTACGTCGAGGCGATTGAGACCCTGAAGACCTGCCGGCAACTCTACGTCGCCCAGGCGGGGAGACAGTTCGCCACCCAGCAGGACGCCCAACGCAATCGCCAGGACCGCATCACCGAGATTGACGAGCAGATCCGGCAGGTGCAGACCATGCCGCCCAGCAACCAGCAGCAGGACCTGTTACGCCAGTTGAACAACCAGCGGCGCGATATCCAGAACGCCGTCACCAAGGGCAGCAGTATCAGCATTGAAGCCACAGTGCCGCCATGGGTGTCGTTGTCGCTCGGCAGTGCCTACTTCCGTTCCGGTAAGCTCGCCGACGCCGAACGCGAGTTCAAGGCGGCGGTCGCCGTGGACAGCAGGTTCGGCGAGGCGCTCAACAACCTGGCCGTGGTCTATCTCGAGACCGGACGCATTGCCGAGGCCGAAGGCACCTTGAAAGATGCCAGGAAGGCCGGCTTCAAGGTCAATCCCATGCTCGAGCAGGCGATCAAGGACAAGAAGAAGCTCCCCTGACATTTTTTGGCGCACCCGGTGACACGCCCTGTCACCTTCGGGCCACGGTCGGCACCAATTTCTGTAGGAAATGGGCCAAATCTGTCTGGCGTGAATCTTGAAGGTCAAGTCCTCAAGGGAGGCGCCCATGACACCGGCCACATCACAGGTAGACAGCAGCGCGATGCCGCGAGCCTTGATCGTGGGCGCGGGACCGGAGGCATTGTTGTTCATCGAGCCGCTGCTCGGCACCAACCGCTTCCGCGTGGACTTCCTCGACCGAAACGACGAGCCGTACTCGGCCATCCGCCGCCGGCGCCCCGACCTGGTGGTGCTGTGTTTCGCGCCCGATGACGAAGAAGCCTGCCAGGTGCTGCAGATGCTGCAGCTCGATCCGGCCACCCGCCGGCTGCCCATCCTCACCTACGTCAACGGCGAAGCCTACGCTATAATTTCGAGCCAATGGCCTCGGACGACAACAAGCGCGATTCCGAGCGCGTCGAGCTGCTGGGGGCGTTACACGGCGAGGTAATGATGTTCCAGCCCACCGCCGTGCGCCAGATGAGCCACGGCGGCATGCAGGTGGAAACCGCGTTCCCCCTGCAACTGGATTCCCTGCACGACTTCCGCCTGACCCTGGGGGAACGCTCGGTCGTCGTCAAGGGCCGCGTCGCGCACTCGCGCATCAGCGATGTCGACCAGGACATCATCACCTACCGCACCGGCGTCGAGTTCATCGAGCTGTCGGACCGAGTGGCCGCGGCCATTGCCCACTTCGTCGACGAGCTCGCCAAGTGAGTTGAAAGTTGAAAGTTGAAAGTTGGAAGTTTCAGTTCCAAGTTTCAGTTGGGAGTTTCAGTTCGAGCTTAAACTTGGAACTTGGAACTGAAACTTGGAACTGAAACTTCCAACTTTCAACTTTCAACTTTCAACTTCTTCCAAGGTGCTCCAGGTAGTCGCCTGAGGTGATGCGCTGCGCGCGGCCAAGTGGAGCGTTGTAGAAGTACGCCCACGCCTGCTCGGCCCGGCCGTCTTCCAGCGTCACGGTGGCGAGCGTGCGGGTGTAGAGGCTGCGGTCGGGTTGGTTGGGCCGGTAGCCCTCAATTTCATCGAGCGCGGCCAGCACCGCGGCCGCGTCCAGCGTCTCGTAGACTTCGCCCCACACCAAGCTGTCATCCTCGGCCGGCACGGCGGCCGGGTAGATGCCCAAGTCAAAGAGCGCGGCCCTGATGGAGCCGCGCCCGGTGAACTGGAGCTTGGGAGTGATGCGAAGCCGCCCCGGCCGATTGAACGGCGACATGAGCGTTCCGTAGAAGAAGACGTGGTCAGGCACGTCCGCGCATCTTACTACCGGTGCCAGAAGGGCGGGACTTTTAGTCCCGCCGGCACACGCCGTTATGTTATTGAATGGCGCCCACGGCCTTGCGGCCCTTGGCCAGGCCTTCGAGCACGTCGAACACCTCGGTTGGCACCTGGAACGACAGCGCCACATTCTTGCCGTCGCCCGACAGAATGAGCGAGTCGGCCAGCTGCTGCATGCCCGGCTGGTTACCGGCCTGCATCTTGGCGAGCGCCAACAGGCCCTTCAGCACGTCGCGCAGGTTCTGCGCCGACGCCTCGTCCTTGGTCTCGGCCTTCAGCACGCCACTGATGCCGCCGTTGATGTGACCGGCCGCCGAAAACCAGGTAATGGCGGGCATCTGCGACGCGATCTCCGTCGGCAGGCCCGACTGGCCGGCAATGGCGTCGAAGCGGCCCACCGCCCACGCGTTGGCGTTGTCGAGCTCGTTGACCAGGCGCATCATGTCGATGTTGGCCACCACGTTGCGGTTGTCGCGGCGGGCATCGATGGCGGCACGCACCGTATTGGCGCTGCCAAACGCGATGAGGTCGGCCTCCACGAACCCGACCGCCATGTCATCGTCCGCAGTGTCGTTGCGGTCGGCGTCGTGATGGGTAATGAGGCGCTTGCCCTGATAGTCGGTCACCGTGGCGCCGTGCTCAAGGGCCAGGGCCTCGAGGCGAGCCGCCTGGAAGCGGCCGCGCGCGAGAATCAGGAAGGCGTCCTGGGGCTTACTGGCGAGGTTGCCCTTCGGCAGGACCGCGGCCACGACCGTCTCGATGTCCTGTTCGAAGTTGAGGCCGGTCTTCTCCTCGAACTCGTTTTTCTGGTCCTGGCCGGGTTCCATCTCGCGGAACCGCTGGCGGAGCTGTGAATTCATCACGTCGCGGACGTTGGCGTAGGCGACGACCGCCGCATCGGCCGGCACATATTCCAGTTCTTCGGGGCCGGCGGCGCTGGTAAAGACCGAGACCGGCAGGCCCATGTAGGACGCCACGATGCCCGTTCCGAGGCCAATCACCAGAATTGCGCCCGTTACCGCCACGAAGTATCGCGTTTTGTTCGACATGCGGGTCTCCTGCCTCTGTATACGAACGAGCTGGGGGAGATTGTTCCCCATTTCGTCACATTTCTGTCGTTTTAGGCGCCCTCCGGGCGCAGGGCTCGACCTGCGGTCTTCGTCAGGCTCGGCGGCTTCGCCGCCTTCGTAGGGGGCGGGCCCGACGGGCCTCCTGGGGTTCCCACACACGGCGCTGGAGCCGAGTCCGATGAGCGGCGCGAGCCGCCAGCCCCGGAAGGGGCGAAGCCCCGACCCCTCATTTCTCAATAACCTCGAAGGCCCGGCTCACCCGGCCCACTGGCTGGTCCCCCTGCAGGATGACCACGCTGGCCGAATAGCGACCGGCCGGCAAGTCGGCCGTGGCGATCTCGGCGTCGTTCATCAGCATGGTATCGGCCGACCCGGTCCTGGCCGCCATCAGGAACCGCCTGAGGGGCTCGGCCGACCCGGCAGGCAAGACCTCGATGACGGCCCGGACCTGCTCAAGCTGAGCCGGGTCGCCGGCCATCACTTCGAGCAGAGCCGATACCGGCGTCCCTTGGGGAATGCGGCCACGTGGCGACAGCCTGCCGTTATCATCGGCAACGCCCACCAGGAGGTCGCTCATCTGCAGGCTGCCGGCAGCCCGCAGGCCGACCACCATGGGCAGGTCGGTCACCCCAACCCGGCCGGTGGCGTCGGTGGCCGCGACACGTAACCGATAGCGTCCCGGCAGCAACTTGGCCGCGACCGTCATGCCGGCGTGCTCCGAAATGCCAGCCTCGATCCGCTCACTACCGGTCGCCACCACATTTCCCTCGCTGAGGACGGAGAACGCCCAGTCAACCGGCAAGCGCAGCCCCTCGGCGGCAAACTCACACGAAATAAGCACCCGCAGCGAACTCGCCTCGGTTCCCCGTGTGGAATAGGTGGTGACGCCGGGCGAGAGTTCACCGATGTCGGTGGGCTGGTTCAGCAGCGCGGCCAGCCGGTCTGCGACCGTGGCCACTGGCGGCACCGATAACGGGCTGACCTCGCGGCGCGCCCGCACGGACAGCCCCGGCCGCGTGACCGCCACCTTCAGCGCCCGCGGCGTCCCCACCGCGTCGTCCGGCTCGCTTTCGACGCCGAGCACGTAGAAGTTGTTGATCTCGGTCTTGATGCGGTCGAACACTCCGGCCGCGCGACCGACCCCCATGAACAACGCCCCGCCAGTCATGCCGGTCAGCGCACCGAGGCCCGCCGTCATCTCGCGCCCGCCAAACGCCGACGCGATGGTGCGGCGGCTAGTGACATCGGAATCGGGTTGGTCCAGATGCACGGCGTAGAGGACCAGCCGCGCCGCGGCCGCCGTCTTGGCGAAGCGTTCGAAGTGCACCAGCAGATCCTGGCCAAACGCCAGTCCACCGGAGATCAGGATCACGTGTTTGGGACCACGAAGCGGCGCCAACTGTCCGGCCAGCCGGTCCAGCACCGACGTGGTCGACAGCACATGCGCGCGGCCGGTTCGCAGCAGTTCCTGGGCTTGAAGCACCAGGTCTGGCGGGCAACGGTTCGGCATGCCGGACGGAATGTTGTAGCACTCGCGCTCCACCACCTCGGCAATCACTCTTGGATCGCGGCGTTCGTAGGCCAGAGCCTCGTCCCAGGAAATGTTGCGGTCGCGATACATCTCCTGCCGCGGACGGGTGCCGGTCATCAGCGGCAGCGCGGCGCGCACGCGGGCGTGATCGCGGGTCAGATCGACCAGCCCCACTGGCACGCCGACCAGGCCAACGGCGTCGGCCGGGCCGAGACTGTCGAGTACCGACGAGGCAGTCTCGAGCAACGCCGCCTCATTGCCAGGCGCCAACGAATCGCGATCGACGACGAATACGACGATGCGGCCGTCGCCGGCCGGCGCGCCGGTGCGCGGCGTTCCCGGGGCGTTGATCGAGACGGAGCCGGACGTGACCGTACGATCACCATGGAACTGCGCAAACACCACCTTGCGCGGGCGGCCGCCGACGCTCACCGTAAAGTCAGCCGCCTGCAGATCCGGCACGGGCTCGCCCGCCCGATCGAGGACCGTGGCGTCGAGCGTCAGCAGGTCGACGCCGGCGCGGAACGCCGGCACCGTCTGCTGCCCCTGGGCACCTGCCCTCTCCGACAGCACGAACACCGACAACCCGAGACTCAACCAGGCGGCGCGAGACAGGAGGCGTCGCATGTGCCTAGTGTTGGGGGACGACCAGCGTCCCGGCGGTCGAAAACTGCTTGAAATCGGAGTAGGTGGCGCGGGTGGTCGATCGGCCAACCGACGGGTTCACGGTCAGCGTGATGGGACCGCTGTAACTTTCCTCCATCACCGCCGGAAGCCAGATGCCGACATCCGCATTCCTCTTGTAGGTCACTTCGATGTCGGCCGCACTCTCGACCTTTTGCCAATACATGGTCGGCACCGCCGCCGCGCGCCGCCCCTGCGGCCGGGACGGATCCATTTCCGGCCGTTGCACCGGGGCACCCTGGATCGGCGACGTCATCTGGTCGGCGAAGTTGTTCATGCGCAGCCGCGTCCGCACGATCGTGCCGTCATCCGGCTTCACCCACAGGGTGCCAGACACCGGCACGTCCACGCCGGCACGGGTCATGATAAAGGTCGGCACGCGGGTTTCCTTGAAGGCGACCTCCCACGTCTCGACGCCGTCGATCTTCTTGGTGCCCTTGCGCGTGAACTCGAAGCGGCCGTGGTGCTCGGGCAGGAAGAAAAACAGGGCCGAGGTCGGAACGTTGAAATTGCGGCTGACCGGACCCGCGTTGAACCGCGCGCTCTCGTTGGCAATGCGGGTGACTTCGTTGGCGTCGGTAATAGCCGAAGAGGTGAACAACTTGACCAACCGATCGCGGCGGTCCGACAGTTGCTTGCCGTCGACCTCCACGACATCGCGGAACCCGACCCAGCCCGAGCCGTCGGCGGCCTTGACTATGGCAAACTCCGCCACCAGGCGGCGCGGCTGCTGCGGCGCCGGCGCACCTTCGAACATCACGGTTTGTGTGTATTTTTCGACCGCGACAATGAGGGCGGCCTTCTCGCCGTATCCGGCGACGTAGGTCCCCATCTTCGAGAGGACGGGCTGCAAGGTAGCGTCAGCGGGTGCCTGCGCGAATGCGGCGCCGACGGTCGTAGTAACGAGCGCAATGATTAGAACTGCGATGCCAGCCAAGTCGAACACCTCCGAACCACGTCAGGCATCGTGGCTCAGTGGATTCTAGCAAGTCCTGAGCCGCTATTGTTCGAGGACGTACTCTTTGCGTTCGACGACCCGGGTGGCCATATACAGGAACACGACCAGATAGGCCAGCAGCCACGCGAGCGCGACGCCAATCGGCGGGCTCTCCCGGAACATTCCCTGAAGGATGCTGGCGACGCCGTCTGACGGCATGGCATGTGGCACCAGCGACTGCAGGTAGAAGGCGATGGTGAACTGCTTCAGGTAACCGGGCAGGGCCAGGACCACCTGCTCCCAACCAAAGGCGAACAGCAGGCCAATGACGAGGGGGCGCTTGAAGTAAGCGCCGACAAAGGCGAAGACGGCGCCGTAGACCGCCAGGCCCAGGCCCAGCAGGCCCAAATCGGTGACCAGAGCGACAAAGCTGCCCGCGATCGCCGCGGGCGGCACCAGGAGGAAATACACGATCATCACCGACGGCAGCACCACGAGCCCGGTGCAGGCCAGGTAGGCCAGGTACTTCCCCACCAGCACCGCGCCACGCGGGATGGGCCGCGTGAACAAGTAGGTGATGGTCTTGTCTTCCACTTCATCGGCCATCAGCGCCGTGCCGTAGAACACGCCGAGCACCGGAACGATAAAGCGCAGGAACAGCATCCAGATCATCACGCCGAACACGCCGAAGCCGGCCACCCGCTGGCCATTCACGCGCAGCGCCGACATGCCGAACAACTCAACCACCTTGACGATCACGGCCAGGAGCACCGGCCCGCCGACGACCAGCGCCATGAAGATGGTGCGCCGCGACCACAACATCTCGCCGAGCGATAGATCGAACACCCGTCGCGATGCCTGCCAGAAGCTCATATGCCGATGGCGAGTGGTGGTCACTGTTTTACCAAGTACTTGAAAACGGCTTGCAGGTTATCGTCAGGCGACTGCACTTCGTCGATGCGGCCGGCGTCGCCCGAAGCGGCCAGCTCGGTGAGCCTGGCGTAGAAGCTGTCCGGCTTCGAGGTTTCGATAATCACCGCGCCGGGCGCGAACTTCAGGCTGAGCACGTCGTCTTCGGTCATGAAGCGCCGGGCCAGGGCGCGCGGATCTTCGCCCCGCACGTAGACGGTGTGCGGGTGGGTGTCGATCAGGTCGCGAATCTGGTGCACGTTGCCTTCGGCGAGGATGCGGCCGTTGTTGATCAGGAGGATGTTCGAGGTCATCGACTCGATCTCGTGCAGGATGTGGCTGGAGACGATGATGTGCTTGCCGGCGCGGGCCCAGTCCTTGATCAGGCGGATGGTCTTGCGCCGCATGATCGGGTCCATGCCGGTAAGCGGTTCGTCGAGAATCAGCAACTCGGGGTCGTGCACCAGCGCCTGGGCCAGCTTCACGCGCTGCCTCATGCCCTTGCTGTAGGCGCCAATCTTCTTGCCGGCCGCGTCGAGCAGGTCCACTTTGTCGAGGGCGGACTTGGCGGCGGCCTCGGCTTCGGCATCGCTGTAGCCGTTGAGCCGCACCAACGCGTTGATCCACTCGAAACCGGTCATGCGGTCGTAGAACGCGTCCTGTTCCGGGCAGAACCCAATCCGCGCGTAGACATCAGGGTTGCCCCAGATCGGCTCGCCGAGCACACGGATTTGGCCCTGGCTCGGCTTGAGCTGCCCGGTCATCAGCTTCATGAACGTCGACTTGCCGGCGCCGTTGGGCCCCAGCAGCCCGGTAATGCCCGGCGGAATCGACACGGTGACATCGTTCAGGCCACTCACCTGCCCGTACCACTTAGAGACATGGTCGGCTTGCACCAGCGCCGACCCAGCCGGGAGCTTCCCTTCTGACGGGAGGTTCCCGCCTGTCGGGAAATTCACTCCCGACGGGAAATTCCCTCCCGACACGGATTGCCCTCCCGACAAGAGGTTCCCTCCCGACCCGTCGTTCGCCCCTCCCGTGGGAATCACGTGACGATCTCCACGCCGCGCACGCGGCGGCTCAGGATGAACAGTGACGCCCCGATCAGCGCCAGCACCATCAGGCCGGCCAGGCTCGGCGCCAACTGGTAGCGAGGCGGCAGGCGGAAGATGACGTCGCCCAGTTGTTCGAGCGCCGCCGACGGCGACAGCCAGGCAAAGCTGCTGCGGCCGGTGATGCCGCGCAGGGCGTTAAACAGGGCGGACGTGAAGAAGAACAGGCCGGCATACATCACGGCGACAAAGCGGCTGCTCTTGGAGAGCGACGACAGCGCCAGCATGGTGGTGGAGGCCAGCAGCACCTGCGCCAGCGAGAACAGCGTGATGGCCGGCAGCAGGTAGAGGTTGTTGGCGACAAAGGTGAGGCTGCCGGCGAAGATCGCCTGCGTCAGCAACAACATCATGGCCGGCAGGAACGTCACCGACACGAGGAACAGGAACAGGATGGCAAGCTTGCCGGCGATGTATTCGGCGCTCGTCATCGGCTTGGACAGGTACAGCTGCAGCGCGTTGGCCCGGCGATCGTTGGCGATCAGGCCCGCGCCCACGTAAATGGTCACGAAGAACACGAACGCGCCTTGCTGGTCGAGGAACTCGCGGAAGGTCTCGCCCTTCGGGGCCAGGAAAGAGGCCTGCTGGAAGGTGGCCGAGACATAGATCTGCACGGCGCGGACGACAAACGGCGCCCAGGCGAACAGCATGAGGGCCAGGAACTGCCGTTTCGCAATCACGTTCATGATGCCCGCCCGGGTCATCACCTGCCAGGCCCGGCCGATGCCGGTGCGGATGCCGCCGTAGCGCCGATAGCCCTGGTCATGAATCGGCACGGGCTACCTCTCTCCCACCGCGCGGGCGAACACGTCCTCGAGGGTGGGGACGCTCGGGCGCACGTGGCGCACCTGCACGCGCTCGCGGGCGGCCAGGTCGAACAGCACCTTCGGATTGTCGCCGGTGGCGCCGGGCACGAACACCCGCATGACGTCTTCGTCGGAATCCTTGACGTCGAACCCCTCGCCCCTCAGGACGGTGATGAAGTGGGCCTCGTCGCCCTTGATCCGCAACTCGTAGACTCGCCCGGTCGTGCCCTTGAGCGCCTTGATCGGGCCATAGGTGGCAACCGTGCCCTTGTCCATCACCACCACGTGGTCGCACGTGAACTCGACATCGGGCAGCAGATGCGACGACAGGATCAGATTGACGTTCTTGTTGTGGGCCAGGTCATGAATGAGCTCGAGCATCTCGTCGCGGCCCTTGGGATCCATGCCGTTGGTCGGCTCGTCGAGAAACAGCAGGTCGGGATCGTGAACGATGGCCTGGGCCAGCTTGATGCGCTGCTTCATGCCGGTCGAGTAAGTCTCGATGTTGCGATAGCGGGCTTCGCCAAGGCCCACGTAGTAGAGCACCTCGTGCGCGCGTTGCATGGCGTCGGTCGCCGGCAGCCCTGACAACTGGCCGCAGTAGGCGACAAACGACACCGCGTTCATGCCGGGAATATGCGAATCGCTCTCGGGCATGTAGCCAATGCGCTCGCGAATCTCCAGAGGCGAGGCAGCCACATCCAGGTCGATTACCTTCATGGTGCCCTTCTCGGGCACGATGAAGCCGAGCAGTGACTTGAGCAGAGTGCTCTTGCCGGCCCCGTTGGGGCCCAGCAGGCCGACCGCGCCAGCCGGAAACACCGCGGTCACGTCCTTCAGCGCCTGGTTCTTGCCGAAGCGAACCGTCAGGTTCTGGCAGTCGACCACCGGTCCGGCAAACCGCGGCGCGTCGAGCGGATGAGCCTGGCCGCCATTCTGCGTCATCTGTGTCATCTGCGGCCCTGGATAGCCTGCGTCATCTGTGTCATCTGCGGCCCCGGATAGCCTGCGTCATCTGCGTCATCTGCGGCCCTGGACCCTCTGCGTCATCTGTGTCATCTGCGGCCCTGGATTCCGAGGGTCTGCGTCATCGCCGGTGTCTCTTTATACGGACATCGGCGTTAGAGCGTTCCGCGCAGGCCCAGTGCATCGGCCTGCAGCCGCAGAAATCCAATCACATTGGTCACGTGCTGGTCGAGCGGCAGCCCCATCAGCTCGGCGCCGCGGATCAGGTGATCGCGCGGCACCTGCCGGGCAAAGGCCTTGTCCTTCATGCGCTTGATGACCGAGGCGGCCTCCAGGTCGAGCACACTCTTCGACGGCCGGACCAGGGAGGCGGCGGTCACAAATCCCGCCAGTTCGTCGCAGGCCACCAGGGTCTTCTCGACCGGCGTCTCCGGCTGCACCCCGGTGATTTCTGAGGCATGCGAGAGGATGGCGCGCATCACCCATTCCGGATAGCCGAGCGACCGCAGGTGCTCGCAGCCCTTGTTGGGATGGTCACCGAGCGTCGGATACCTTTCGTAATCAAAATCGTGCAGCAACGCGACAACGCCCCATTCTTCTTCGTTGGCGCCCTGCTGGCGCGCGTAGCCACGAACCGCGGCCTCCACGGCCAGCGCGTGCTTGCGCAGGCTTTCGCCCTGGGTCCATTCGGTCAACAGTTGCCAGGCGGCCTCGCGGGAAAGTGTCATTGGGGGAAAGAATACTCCAAGCCTTTGCGAATCACGGCGGCCGCATGGGCATTGACCCCGTAGTCGTCGAGCTGATCGGCCGTGACCCACGCCACGGCCTCGGCATCGGAACCGGCCACGGCCTCGCCCGCCGGCGCCTCGCAGACAAAGTCCACGATCACGAAGTGATAGCGGATGCGCCCGTCCGGATCCCGATGCACCCGGTCGAATGTCTCGACGATCGGACCCGGGTGCGCGTCGAGTCCCGTCTCTTCCTTCACCTCGCGGCGCACCGCATCAAAGAGTGACTCGCCCAGGTCCACGCTGCCTCCCGGCAGTGACCATTCCCCCTTGCGAGGCTCGTGGGCGCGGCGAATGATGAGGGCGCGCCCATCGCGAACGACCACGGCGCCGACGCCGACGACGGGATGCGAGGGGTATTCTTGAGCCATATGAAGTCGCACACAGAATATCTGACGTTCGACATTCCCGCGAGGGTCGGGTTCGAGAACATCACGCCGCGGGTGGCTGCCGCGGTCCACGCCAGCGGGGTCCGCGAGGGCCTGGTGCTGGTGAACGCCATGCATATCACCGCCTCGGTCTTTATCAACGACGACGAGCGCGGGCTGCACCAGGACTACGCCAAGTGGCTCGAGCAGCTGGCGCCGTTTGATGCCTCCCCGGCGCGCTACGCCCACAACCGCACCGGCGAGGACAACGCCGACGCCCACATGAAGCGCCAGATCATGGGTCGCGAGGTGGTGGTGGCCATCACCCAGGGTGCGCTCGACTTCGGGCCGTGGGAGCAGATCTTCTACGGCGAGTTCGATGGGAAGAGGACAAAACGTGTGCTGATCAAAGTGATCGGTGAATGATGACGTGGTGATCTGGCGATTTGGCGATCTGGTGATTTTACAGAGGCAGGCTCGCAGCCGCGTTGAGGTCGGCGGGCGCCAGGCGCCCGGCATCGAGCAGGCGAATGCCGGCCGCCGCGATCATCGCGGCGTTGTCGGTCGATAAGGCCAGGCTGGGAATGAACACCGGGATGTCACTGCGCGCGGCCTTGGCGAGCGCGTCGCGGCGCAACCGCGAGTTGGCCGACACGCCGCCGGCGATGCCGATGGCCTTCGCCCCATGCCAATGGGCGGCGGCAAACGCCCGTTCGATCAAGGTATCGACGACCCGCCGCTGAAAACTCGCGGCCAGGTCGGCCATTTCCCGCGGCGGCAAGGTCTCGGCGCCGAGCGCCGCCTGCCGCTGCCGGACATGGCGCAGCACCGATGTCTTCAGGCCGCTGAAGCTGAAGTCAAACCGCGCATCGCGTTCGGGGGCGTTGCGGTCGGGACTGGTCAAACGCGTGCCCGGGAAGTTGATGGCCATGTCATTGCCGTCGCCGGCCAGGCGATCGAGAATCGGCCCACCCGGATAGCCCAGGCCAATTAATTTCGCCACCTTGTCGTACGCCTCCCCGGCCGCATCGTCCCGGGTGCGGCCGAGCAGTTGGTAACGGCCTTCTTCCGGCACCAGATACAGGCTGGTGTGGCCACCCGACACCACCAGGACGATTGCGGGCAGCGGGATCCGGCCATGCTCGAGCCAGATCGACTCGATGTGGCCGGCCAGGTGATGCACGGCGACCAGCGGCTTCTTGAGCGCCCACGCCGCGGACTTGGCGAACGACACGCCGACCAACAGTGACCCGACCAGTCCGGGGCCCTGGGTCACGGCCAGGGCATCGACATCCTGCCAGGTGGCGCCACCATCGGCCAGCGCCCGTTCGACCACCCCGCAAATGTCTCGGACATGCTGGCGCGACGCCAGTTCCGGCACGACGCCGCCCCACTCGCGGTGGATGTCCACCTGCGAGGCGACGACATTCGACCGCATGCGCCAGGGCCGGCTCGCGTCCGCGGTCTGCTCGACCAGGGCCGCAGCGGTCTCGTCGCAGGAGGTTTCGAGGCCGAGGACTAGCATGGTTCAATCACGAAGGTTCAAGCACGGAGGTTCAAGCACGACGGTTCAAGCGCGACGGTTCAAGCGCGGAGGTTCTCAATGAAGGGCGGGCGCAAGATCCCACGGTCGGTGATGATGGCGGTAATCAGCTGATGGGGTGTCACGTCGAACGACGGGTTGCGGATGCTGGCGCCTTCCGGCGCCAGTTGCGTCGACCCGACGTGGGTCACTTCGCGCGCGTCTCGCTCTTCGATGGGAATGGCGTCGCCGTCGGCGGTGGCCAGGTCGATGGTCGACCACGGCGCGGCGACGTAGAACGGAATGCCGTGCGCCTGGGCGAGGACGGCTACGGTGTAGGTCCCAATCTTGTTGGCGGTGTCGCCATTGGCGGCAATCCGGTCGGCGCCCACCACCACCAGGTCGACTCCGCCCTGGCGCATGATCGCACCGGCCATGTTGTCGGTGATCACGGTGGTGTCGATGCCGTCCTTCACCAGCTCCCACGCAGTGAGGCGCGCGCCCTGCAGGAACGGCCGCGTCTCATCGGCGAGCACGCTCACCTTGCAGCCGGCTTCCACCGCGCCACGAATCACGCCGAGCGCGGTGCCGTATCCGGCGGTCGCCAGGGCGCCGGCATTGCAGTGGGTCAGGATGCGCGCTTCGGCTGGCACCAGCGGCGCGCCATGCGCGCCAATCGCCCGGCAACTGGCCACATCGTCATCGTGAATGCCGTCGGCGGTAATCCGCAGCCGGCTCTTCAACTGATCCACCGACTCGCCGGCCAGCGCGCCGTCGGCGAACGACTGCTTCATGCGCTCGATCGCCCAGAACAGGTTGACGGCGGTTGGCCGCGTGCTCGCGAGCAGTTCGCAGTTGCGCTGGAACTCGGTGGTGAACTGCTTGGTGCCGGTGGCCTTGCTGCGGGCGGCGCCGAGGGCCAGGCCCATCGCCGCGCACACGCCAATGGCCGGTGCGCCGCGAATCACCATGGTCTTGATGGCCTTGGCCACCTCGTTCACGCTGCGGCAGGTCACGTAGACCTCCGCCGCCGGCAGCTTGCGCTGATCGATCATGACGATGTCAGAATCTTGCCAGGCGATGGTGGGAAGCATGTCTTACCGAATCATACCGGGAAGGCACGGCTGGTCGGGAGGGAACTACGGGTCGGGAGGGAATTGCCTGTCGGGATCAGAGCAGGCGCCGATCGAAGGGCAGAGGCAGCAAGTCCTTCATCTGCAACATGGCCGTCACCGTCGTCAGGTTGGCGAGAATCACTTCGAGATCGCCGCCGAACTCCCACATGATCTGCCGGCACGCGCCACACGGTGGCGTCGGCGACTCGGTGTCGGCAACGACGACGATGCGGCGGAAGGCGCGGTGACCTTCGGAGATGGCCTTGAAAATGGCCACGCGCTCGGCGCACACGGTGAGGCCGTAGCTGGCGTTCTCGACATTACAGCCGGTGATGATCTGGCCATCGGCAGTCTCGAGGGCGGCGCCGACCTTGAAGCCCGAGAAGTCGGCCGCCGCGCGTTCGCGCACGGCGCGGGCGGCGGCGAGCAACGCCTCAGAGGCGGCCAATGATCCCCTCCAGCAAGCCGATGAACTGCCCCTTCACCTGTCGCGCGGTCTCCATCACTTCTTCGTGATGGAGCGGCTCGGGGAAGACGCCGGCCGCGGGATTGGTGATGCACGAGATGCCCAGCACCTCGATGCCCATGTGGCGGGCCACGATGGCTTCGGGCGCCGTCGACATGCCGACGGCATCGGCGCCCAGTCCGCGAAAGGCGCGAATCTCCGCCGGCGTCTCGTAACTGGGACCGAGCACCGCGACGTAGACGCCGTGCTGAATCGGCACGCCCTGTTCGGCCGCGGCCGCGTCGGCCATCGCCCGCAGGGGCGGCGAATAGACGTGTGACATATCGGGGAAACGCAGGCCAAAGCGTTCATCGTTGGGACCCACCAACGGGTTGTCACCCATCAGGTTGATGTGATCGTCAATCACCATCAAGGCGCCGCGTGAACAGTTGGGCGAGATTCCGCCGGCCGCGTTGGTGAGGATCACCCGCGGCACGCCGAGCCGGCCCATCACCCGGATGGCAAAGGTCACCGTGGCCATCGGGTGGCCTTCGTAGAGGTGCACGCGCCCCGACAGGGCCAGCACGCGCTTGCCGCGCAGGGTGCCGCCGACCAGCTTGCCGGCATGACCGATGACCCGTGAGGCCGGCCAGTGTGGAATCCCGGCATAGGGAAGCGTGAACGACTCGTCGAGATGATCGGCGAAATCCCCCAAGCCAGAGCCCAGCACGACCGCCACATCGGCACCACCGCAGCCGTGGCCGCGCAGCCATTCCGCCGCTTCGGTCGCGCGATCGAAGTCCGAGCCGGGTCGCCCTTCGGTCCCCGATCCCGGATGCCCAATCCCGGATCCCTGATCCCCGATCCCTGAACCGCTCACAGCAGGAATCCCACGATGATGGCGGTGAGAAAGTTGGCGAGCGTGCCGGCCAGCATGGCGCGCAGGCCCAGGCGCGCCAGGTCGCCGCGGCGGTTGGGCGCCAGCGCGCCGATGCCGCCGATTTGCATGCCGATGGAAGCGAAGTTGGCGAAGCCGCAGAGCGCGAAGGTGGCGATGGTGAACGAGCGCGGGTCGAGGACTTCCTTCAGGCTGCCCAGCTCGGCAAAGGCGATGAACTCGTTGAGCACCATGCGCGTGCCGAGCAGATTGCCCACCGTCGCGGCGTCCCGCCAGGGCACGCCGAGGCTCCAGGCGACTGGGGCAAACACCCAGCCGAAGATGGTCTGCAGCGAAAAGCCCTGCACCCCGAACCAGCCGCCGGCCGCCCCGAGCACGGCATTGGCCAGGGCGATGAGCGCGACAAACGAGATCAGCATGGCGCCAACGTTGAGCGCCAGGTGCAAGCCTTCCGAGGTGCCGCGGCCGGCGGCATCGATGATGTTGACGTCCTGGTTCACGACCTCGAGCTTCACCGTGCCCCGTGTCTCGGGGGTTTCGGTCTCGGGCACGAACATCTTGGCCATCATCAGCGTGCCCGGCGCCGTCATGATCACGGCCGTCAGCAGGTGCTTGGCGTCGATGCCAAACGCGATGTAGGCCGCCATGATGCCGCCGGAGATGTGGGCCATGCCCGAGGTCATCACCGTCATCAGCTCCGACTGCGTCATCTTCGCCAGGAACGGGCGAATGGTCAGGGGGGCCTCGGTCTGCCCCATGAAGATGCTGGCGGCGACGTTCAGCGACTCCGCGCCGCTGGCGCCCATCACCTTGTTCATGACCACCGCGAGGGCGCGAACAATCACCTGCATGATGCCGAGGTAGTAGAGGATCGCGAACAGCGCCGCGATGAAGATGATGGTGGGCAGGATCTGGAAGGCAAACACCACGCCGTAGCGCGCACCCTCCTCGCCCAGGGCGCCGGTCATGGCCCGGCCCCACACCGACGAGTCGCCGATCGCGCCGAACACGAAGGCCGACCCGACAATCGAGAAGTCGAGCAGTTCGCGCATGCGGTCGCCCAGCACCGTGAACACGCGCTGGCCAATGTTGGTCTTGAGCACGATCAGCGCAAACAGCACCTGGAGTGCCAGCCCCCAACCCACGACCCGCAGGTTGATGGCCCGCCGGTTGGTCGACAGCGCATAGGCCACGCCGAGAATACCGGCGAGCCCGATCAGCGGTTGCAGCGTGCTCAACACTCCCACATATCCCTCACGATCCGAATCAGCACTTCAGCACCTCAGCACCTCAGCACTTCAGCACCTATTTCAAGTGGCGACGAACATCGTCTCGCCGCTGTCGTGCACCCAGCCGAGCACCAGCGGCACGGCGGCTGGCGCGTGATCGCCAATCACGATCGCCTGCGTGACCAGTGTTTCGGCCGCCTGCAGCCGGGCGGCGTCGTTGTAGTGCAGCTCGACGATCGGCTCGCCCGCCGCCACCACATCGCCTGGCTTCTTGCGCAGCAGCAGCCCCGCGGACAAGTCCACCTCGTCACCCTTCTTGTCGCGGCCGGCTCCCAGTGCGACAGCGGCGCGGCCAATCAACAGCGCATCAAGTGCGGTGACAATGCCGCCGCGCGCGGCGGTGGCCTGGTGGGTCAACCTCGCCGACGGCAGCCGTCCGGCATCGTCCACCACGCCGGGATCGCCGCCCTGGCCGGCGACCATGTCGCGGAATTTCTTCAGGCCCGCGCCCGATTCGAGCGCGTGCCGCACCAGGGCCGTCGCAGCCTCGTCGCCCGGCGCCTGCCGGGCGAGCCGCACCATGCGTGCGCCCAGCCTCACCACCAGTTCGGTGAGGTCGGCCGGGCCGCGACCCCGCAGCACCTCAATGCACTCGGCGATCTCCAGGGCATTGCCAACGGCGCGGCCGAGCGGCACGTCCATCTGGGTAATGAAGCACTCGGTGCGGACCCCGGCCGTGGCGCCAATCGAGACCATGGCGCGGGCCAGGGCGCGCGCGTCGGCGGGACGCTTCATGAAAGCGCCGCGGCCGCACTTGACGTCAAGGACCAGGGCGTCGCTGCCTTCGGCCAGCTTCTTGCTCATCACCGACGAGGCGATCAGCGGCAGGCTCTCGATAGTGGCAGTCACATCGCGCAGGGCGTACAGGGCCTTGTCGGCCGGCGCGATGTTCGCGGTCTGGCTGATCAGGCAGCAGCCGACCTCTTCGAGCAGTGTGCGATAGCGATCCAGGGACAGCGCCACCTGAAAGCCGGGGATGCTCTCCAGCTTGTCGAGCGTGCCACCGGTGTGGCCCAGACCGCGGCCCGACATCTTGGGCACGACCACGCCGCACGCCGCGGCCAGCGGTGCCAGCACAATCGACACCTTGTCACCGACGCCGCCGGTGCTGTGCTTGCCGACCTTGACGCCGGGAATGTGGCTGAGGTCCACCCGCTCGCCCGACCGTGCCATCGCCTCGGTGAGCCAGCCGGTCTCGACCGGGGTCATGCCCTTGAGCACAATGGCCATGAGCAGGGCCGAGGCCTGATAGTCGGCCCACGAACCGTCGGTGACGCCGCTGACAAAGCTTTCGATCGCCTCGCGTGACAGCGCCTCGCCGTCCCGCTTCGAGCGAATAATGTCGACGGCTCGCATGGACGGTCGGCAGTATATCTTAGGGGACGCATGTCCCAGCGCACCGCCTCGCCCGCCGAGGTCACCCGGCACGCCGTCGCTCTGGCGCGCGCGATCACGGTCGCGCAGCGCACGTGGAGCTTCTATCCGTCCGAGCATTCGGCGGTGGCGCTGGCGGTCGAGCGCCTGGTTGCGGCGGCGGCGGCGGCCGCGGCCGGCGGCATGATGCAAGTCGCGGTTACGCCGCACCAGTTGCTGATCGACGGGCTGCCGCTCGAATCGACCGAACTGTCCGTGAGTGACTGTGCAGCGCTGCTCCACGATCGCGATGTGCTACAGATCACGTTCATGCTGCCGCCATCAGAGGCGGTCGTGCGGGCGCTGCTCGGGGTGCTGAGCCTCGACCGGCAGACCCGCCGCGAACGCGGCGGTCCGGCAGTGGTCTGGGCCGAGGAGACCCAGAATGCCATCCTCCTCGAGCAGATCGACTATCAAGAACTGCTCGAACGCGAGGTGGACGAAGGCGCGGCGCGGCGCGACGCCACCTGGAAGGCGATTGTCCGGTCCATCATCATGGGCCGGTCGACCTTCGCGCCGGGTGAACAGCAGCGCCTGCTCGACATCTCGCGCGATGTCGGCGCCATCGGCGAACTGGCGAAGGACACCGCCGAGGCATTCTCGACACCGGACGGCTCGCCGCTGGTCACGACCCAGGCCGCCACCGTGCTCGCCGTCTACCGCCACATCGCCAAGACGGTCGCCGCCCTCGAGCCCGACCGCATGCAGGAAGTCATGGGGACGCTGGCGCTCGCCTCCACGAATCTCGAGTCGTCCACGGCGCTCGCGATGATGCTCCAGGAAGAAAGCGCCTCCGAAGGGGTGCCGATCGTCGGCGCGCTCAAGCGGGCCTTCGATGACCAGCAGGTGGCCATGCTGTTGGCGCGCGCGCTGTCATCGCCCGGGCACCCCACCAGCCGGCTGGCATCCGTGCTGGACACCCTGGCTCCCGACGCCGACCGCAAACGCCGGGTGCTGACGCTCGCCAAGCGCCTGATTTCTGAGCGCGACTTCGGCAGCAAGCGGCCGATTGACGACATTCGCCAGTCGCTCGACGAGCTGCTGCTCAAGTACAACGAAGCCGAGTACGTGTCGACTGACTACCGCAAGTCGATGGATGAGGCCGGCGGCCGCGCCGCCGATCTCGCCGCCCGCGGGCTGCCGGCCGAAATGCCCGCCTGGCTCGACACCCTGGCCTATGAGAGCGTGCGGCGCCTCTCGGGCCAGTTGCTGATCGACCTTTTGCGCAACGAGACCCAGGCCGAGCGCATGGGCGACACCGCCCGCGACATGGCGGCGTTTGCCGACGAGTTGCTGCTGGCCGGTGCCCTTGGCGGCGTCGCGCCAATCGTGACCGAACTGTCGGTCGCGATCACCCGCCCGCCGGCGCTGGCACCCGAGGCCTGCCGCCGGGCGCTGGACAGCATCGGCACGTCCGACGCCCTGGCCGAAGCGGCCACCGGCCTGGGCGATCAATCCAGGGAGGAATTTGCCAGCTTTGAAACGATCGTCGTCGCCCTGGGCGTGGTGACGGTGCCGGCCCTGCTTGGCGCCTACCAGAAGGAGGACGGCGGGCTGGCCGCCGAGCGGGCGTCGGCCCTGCTGGTCAAGCTGGGGCCGGATGCCATTGCCGGCCTGACCGCCGCGATCGACGACCCGCGCTGGTTCATTCAACGCGAACTGGCGCGTCTGCTTGGGCTCATCGGCACCGCGGCGGCGGTCCCACCGCTGGCGACCCTGCTGCGGCGCAGCGACACCCGCGTCATGCAGGCCGCGGTGTCGTCACTCGCGCGCATTGACGACCCCGCCGCATCGCGCGCGATGTATACCGTGCTCAAGAGCACCGCCGGGCCGGCGCGCGCGGCGGTGATCGCCGCTCTGGTCGGCCTCAAGACCGCGCGGGTCGTGCCGATGCTGGGGCGCATCCTCGACGACAGCGACCCGTTCGGCGATGATCTGTCGGTGGTCCTCGACACGCTGGACGCGTTATCGGCATTCCGCGACGACCGCGCCTTGCCCCAGATCATGACGATGACGCGGCGGCGCCGCTGGCTGTCGTGGGGCAAGACGCGACGGCTCCGGGACGCCGGCCTTCGCACCCTCGCCCGGATCGGCACCGACCGTGCCCGCCAGGCCATCGACAGCCTGGCCCGCACGGGCGATTATTTCCTGCGGCGCCGGGCGGCCGCCGCCCTGAAACGGCTGCCACCCCCATGATTACGCCGCAAGAAGACCTCGTCCGCCGGCTGGGCGCTGCCGTGCGCGCGTCGGAGCTCTACGCGCCCACCCATCCCCAGGTGACACGATCGGCCAACGCGCTGACGGCCGTGCTATCGCCGGCGCTGCGGGATGCGCCGACCGTGATCGTCGCGTTCCTCGAAGACGACGTCGTGCTGAACGACTTCCGGCTGCCCCGCGGATCGGGCGCCCTGGCGGGGTTGCTGCGCGACATGCGCGACCGCAAGATCGAGAAGATCACCTTCGCGCGCGGGGTCGAGCTGTCCGACATCCGCGCGATGATGGACGAACTGGCCGACCGCACCTCGCGCACGCCGGTGAACGATCGCCTGGTGGCGCGCGGCATTCGCCGCATCCTGGTCTCGCGAGTCGTGGCCGAGGAGGAGGATACCGAAGACATCGGCCTGGCCGCGGCCAAGCAGATGTACTCGACGGCGGTCTCGACCGCGGAAACCATCTGGAGCGCGGCCAAGGCCGGCGACCAGCCCAATCCCGCCGACGCCCGCGGCATCATCGACAGCCTGTCGAAGCTGGTCTACCAGGACCGCACTTCGTTGCTCGCGCTGACCGCGCTCAAGCGCCACGACAACTACACCTTCACCCACATGGTCAACGTGGCGGCGCTGTCGATGGCGATGGCGCGGTCGCTGGAACTGGAGGGCCCGATCCTGCGCGAGTTCGGCTACGCGGCGTTGATGCACGACATCGGCAAAGTGGAGACGCCGCTTGAGATCCTGAACAAGCCGGACAAGCTCACCAATGAAGAGTTCGCAATCATGAAACTCCACGTCGTCAACGGCGCCCACATGCTCAGGCGCACGCCGGAAACTCCGGCGCTGGCGCCGGTCGTGGCGTTCGAGCATCACCTGAAGCAGGATCTCAGCGGCTACCCTGAGAACATCGGCGCCCGCACGTTGAACCTGTGTACCATGGTGGTGAGCGTGGTTGACGTCTTCGACGCCCTGCGCAGCAATCGCGCGTATCGGGCCGGAATGGCCACCGACCGCATCAAGCACATCATGGGCCAGCAGGACGGCACCGCGTTCCATCCCGCACTGCTGCGGCGCTTCGTCAACCTGATGGGCCTGTACCCGATCGGCACACTGGTGAGGTTGAGCACCGAGGAAGTCGGGGTCGTCACGCAGACCCATCCCGACGATCCGTTCCGGCCGCAGGTGAAGCTGATCCTCGACGCCAAAGGGGCGCCGTATGAAACGCCGCTCCTGACCAACACCTGGGACCGCGATGCCCGCGGTGAGTTTTCGCGCGCGGTGGTTGAGGCGGTCGATGGGCCAACGGCCGGCATCGACCCGCTGGCTTACTTGTAGCTCGTGAGTCCCCGGTGATGACATCCCCTTCCGCGCCCGCGCCCGAACCGCTGCCGGCCGAGCAGGCCGCGCGGCTGGCCGAATTCGCCAAGGCGTGCCGGGCGGCGACCCGGGTGGTGTCGATGTATCCGCCCAGCCACCCGACCATCCAGGGCGCGTTGTCGCGGATCACGGATGCGGGCCGCGACGCGGTCGCCGATGGGCCGCTCGCCATCACCGTGCTGCCCGACGCGTTGACCGTGGCCGGACGCGGCTTCGCCAAGCCCGAGCCAGCCGCCACCGAACTGGCCGTCCTCCTGCACCAGCACCTGATCGGCGAGATGACGTTGCGCGAGACGCTCGACAACGACCAGTGGCACGCGTTCCTGTCGCTGCTGGCCAAGCCGCCCGAGGAAACGCAGGCGACCGGGGGCGTGGCGCGCGCCTGGGCCCAAGTCGGCGACCAGGCCATTACGCTCACCGAGATCGACTACGCCGAAGTGCTGCGCGAACGCGCCGGCACCGGCGAGGCCGCATCGTGGGATCGCATTCTCGCCACGCTCAGTGACGAGAACGCCGGCACGGGGAGCGGCGGCTCAGGGATGGCCGGCATGCTTGAAGTGGCCCAGGATGCCGACCGCCTGGCGCAGTTCGCCGCCCGGCTTCAGGCCCATGGCCGTGCCAGCGGCGATGACTCGACCCAGCAGCGCAAGTCGCTCCTGGAGATGATGCACGGCCTGGCCAACTACGCGGCCGAACGCCAGCCCGATCAACTGGACGCGGTGCTCGATCGCATGGCCGGCGCGGCGGCGCAGATGCCGCCCGACATGCTGCTGACGCTGATTACCAACCCGCCGCCCCTCCAGGCCTCCGGCGCGGCGGCGGCCGTCATGGATCTCGGCGGCGAGCTGCAGTCGCGGCTGACCGACGAGATGCTCGCGAAGTTTCTGGTCGACAACGTGATCGCCGATCGCGGCGCCAGCAACCGCCTGGCCGCGGCATTTCAAACCCTGGTGCCGGACGGCAATCGCCAGCAGGAGATTCTGGCGGCCGCGGCCGAGCAAGCGGCCGCGCAGTTTGGCGCCGACCCGCAATTCAAGAGCATCTGGAACAACTCCACCCAAATGCTGACGACCTACTCCGATTCGGAGTTTGTGTCGGACGACTACGCGCGCGAGCTGACCTCGGCCCGTACGCAGGCGGTCGCCGTCGACGCGGTGGGCGACGACCCGCCGGCTCGGGTGCGCGCCTGGGTCTCCACACTCAGCGGCGAAGAGGTGCGGGGTCTCGATCAGCGGTTGCTGCTGGATTTGTTGACGATCGAGACCCGGCCGGACGCCTGGTCGGGCGTGCTCGAGCAGGCCATCGGCAGCATTGAACAGCTGGTCCTGGTCGGCGACCTGGCGCTCGCCGCCAGGCTGGTCGACACCGTCGTTGATGTCGCCAAGGAGTCGTCGCCCTTCGCCGCGCCGGCGCAGACCGGGATCAAACGGCTGGTCGACGGTCCGCTGGTGCGGCACCTTACTTTGTTTCTGCGGCAAGCGACCGATGTGGAGGTGGCGCTGGCCACCCAGATCTGCCAGACCATTGGTCCCGCGCTGGTCGGGCCGCTGGCCGACGCCCTGGCGGCGGAGGACAACGCCCGCACCGTGCGGCGGCTGCGCGACATCCTGATCGGATTTGGCGCGGCCGCCCGCCGGTATGCCGACGAACTGCGCACGTCGCCCAATCCGGCTGTGCGTCGAGCGGCGATCGACCTGCTGCGCGCCCTGGGGGGCGAGGCCGCCCTGCCCGATCTGCGCGGCCTGCTTGACGATGCGGAACCGCAGGTGCAGCGCGAGGCCTTGCGCGCGATTGTCCAGGTGGGCACGCCGGAGGCGTACGCGCTGCTGGAACAGGCGCTCAAGAGCGGCCAACCACACACCCGCGACGCCATTCTGCAGGTGATCGGGTCGCTGCGTGACGAGCGGTCAGCGCCGCTGCTGGTCTACATCCTCACGCACACCGGGCACACCGGCGCGCTGGAAGGCCTCTACACCTCGACGATCGAATCGCTCGGCCGCGTCGCCGTGGACGAGCGGTCGGTGGCGACGCTCAAGGACATCCTCTACCGCGGCGAATGGTATGCGCCCGGCCGGACCGCCCGTATCAGGGCGGCGGCGGCACGGGCGCTGCGGGGAATCGGGCTGCCGAGCGCCGAACGCGCGCTGACCGAGGCGGCTGGCCAGGGGTCGGGCGGCGTCAAGCGGGCGGCGCGGGCCGCCCTGGCGGAGCCGCCGCCGACACGTCCCTCGCTGCGGAGGACCCAGTGATCGATCCGGTCACGCGCCTGCGGATGGCCGACGATTTCATGCGCCGGCTGGCAGCCGCCCTGCGCGGTGCGCAGCTGTACGCGCCCGGTCATCCACTGGTACAGCGCGCGTTCGATGGCCTGAACGAGTCGCTGACCGGGCTGCTCGCCGAACTGCCGTCGGTCGCCATCGGCATCATCGGCCAGGAGATCGTCGTCGGCGACACGCCGCTGCCGCGGGCCGCCGAGTCGATGGGCGAAATGATCCGGCGCCTGAAATCGCTCGGGATTGAGCGCATCGTGTTCGACCGCGGCGTGACCCCGGACGAGCTCGCGACGCTCGCTCTCACGATTGCGCATCCCGAGCGCCGGCCCGGACAGGACGGGCCGGGCGTCGAGGCCGCGGACCCGTTGGCCGTGCTGGCCGGCCTGAAGCACATCCGCGTGGGCCGCATCGAGGTGGGCGGCGTCGTGGAGAAATCGGCCGCCGATGTGGCCACCATCCGGCGGCTCTACGCCGACGCCTCCGCGGTGGCCGGATCCGTGTGGGAGATGGCCAAGACCGAGGGGACGCCGGATCCCAAGGCGGCACGGGCGCTGGTCGACTCGCTCGCGCAAGCAGTGTCGGCGAATCGTACGGCGCTGATCGCGCTCACCGCGCTCAAGAACTACGACAACTACACGTTCACGCACATGGTGAACGTCTCGATCCTGACCATGTCGCAGGCCCGCGCGCTCGGCATCGAAGGCACCATGCTGCGGGAACTGGGGCTGGCGGCGCTGATGCACGACATTGGCAAAGTGCGCACGCCGACCGAGATCCTGAATAAACCGGACAAGCTGACCGACAGCGAGTTTGCGATCATGCGGATGCATGTCGTCGACGGCGCCGAGATCCTGCGCCGCACGCCGGAGATGCCGGCGATCGCGCCGGTGATCGCGTTCGAGCACCACCTGCGACTCGATGGCACCGGCTACCCGTTCGGCGTGTCGCGGGCCGGGCTCAACCTCGGCACGATGCTGTGCAGCATTGCCGACGTTTACGACGCCATGCGGTCGCAGCGCTCGTACCAACAGGCGTTCCCGTCGGATCGCATTCTCGAAGTCATGAAGCGCAATGACGGCCAGCAGTTCGACCAACACCTGGTGCGCCGGTTCACCCAGCTACTGGGCATCTTTCCGCCCGGCAATCTCGTGCGACTCGACACCGGCGCGCTCGCCGTGGTGCTGGCCGTGCACGCGCCCGATCCGTCCAAGCCACGGGTGCGCATCATTGGCTTGTCGACGCGCGACCGGCTCGACGCGCCGTACGACGTCAATCTATGGGAAACACCCACAGATGGCGCCGGCCCAAAGGCCGTCATGGCCTCTCTGGACCCGGCCGAGTTCGGTGTCGACCCGCTCATCTATCTCTAACAGGCTGCGAGGAAGGCGTTCATCCTGACGAGCGCACCGGCCTACGCGCCCTCAACTAAATCCATCCGCGTCGCCGGGGCGGCCGCTGGTCCGGGCTAACATGGCGGATATGACGGGGACGGGACCATCGGGGTGGGCGCGAGGCGCCATCAGTCTGACTGCGCTCGTCATGGCCGGGCTGCTCGCAGTACCCGGCGCGGGCCAGCAACCAGCTGCACCAGGCGCGTCACGCCAGGTGATGCAGTCGGCCGGTCTGCCCCCGATCGATCGCGGCCTGCGCGATCAGGATCCGCCGCGGGCGGCGCGAAGCCGGCTCGAAGCTGACCGGCTGGCAGTCGACGCCACCAGCCAGGAGCTGCCGTACATCCCCGGCTCGATCATCGTCAAGTTCAAGTCCGGCGCCACCGCCGGTGCCCTTGCCGCCGCCACGCGGCAGGTTGCCGGCGATACGGTTGACCGGTCGCGCTGGGCGGACTTCGACATTGTCGCGATTCCCGACGCCACCGACCCGGAGGAGGCCGCGGCAATTCTGCGCGCGCGACCCGATGTCGAATACGCACAGCCGCGCTATCGCAACTACGCCATGAGCCGGCCGAACGATCCGCTGTACGCCAACCAGTGGAACTTCCCCGCCATCGACATGGAGCGGGCCTGGGACATTCAGCCGGGCGCCACGGCCGCGATCATCGTGGCGGTGCTCGACAGCGGAGTGGCGTATCGGTCCGGCACCTTCCGCTACAACTCGCGGTTCCCGTTCCGGCTGGTCCAGGGAGGGCCGACCTACCCGGCCCTCGGGATCGTGGACGTGCCGTTTGCCGCGGCGCCGGAATTGGGCACCAGCGGTTCGACCCGCTTCGTCGCGCCGTACGACTTCATTTGGGACGACGATGCGCCGGTCGACCTGGATTCGCACGGCACGCACGTGACCGGCACCATCGGGCAGCTCACCAACAACGGACTCGGTGTCGCCGGCATGGCCTACAACGTCCGCATCATGCCCGTGAAGATCATCCAGTCGCTGTGGGACGAAATTTTCTCGAGCCCGAACGAAGGCACCGACGACATCGTCGCGCGCGGCATTCGCTACGCCGCCGACAATGGCGCCAAGGTGATCAACCTCAGCATCGGCCGCTCCGAAGGCGGGGCCGCCCCGGCGGTGGCCGACGCCATGCGCTACGCGGTCGGCCGCGGCGTCTTCGTCGCGGTGGCCGCGGGCAATACCCGCAGCACCGGCAACCAGCCCAATCGGCTGGCCCAGTCGGCTCCCGACATCAACGGCATGGTTGCCGTCGGCGCAGTCGGCCGGACCCTCGACGCCGCCTACTACTCCACATCGGGACCGTTTGTTGAACTGGCCGCGCCCGGCGGCGATCAGCGGGCCGGCGGCACCAGCGCCGGTATCCTGCAACAGACGCTCGACCTCGACGTGCTGGAGACCTATGAGCGCGCGGTGTCGCAGTTCGGTCCGCCGCGCGCCGACTCGTTCGCGTATTACTACTTCCAGGGCACGTCCATGGCGACCCCGCATGTGGCCGGCTTTGCCGCGCTGCTGATGCAGCAAGGCGTCACCAGTCCGGCAGCAGTTGAAGCGGCCATGAAGGCGTTTGCCACCGACAAGGGGACTGCCGGCCGCGACGACCTGTTCGGCTTCGGCCTGATCAACCCACGCGCGACACTGCGCGGCCTGGGCCTGGCCCGCTAACGCAGATGACACAGGGTGCCTCCATCTCGGTCCGTCGCGGTCTGCGGCGGCTTGCGGTTCTTGCGGTTGCCTCGGTCATCTGCGCGCCGGCACCGGCCGGCGCGCAAACTGGAGCGGCGCAGCCGGCCGGCCGGTCGGCCATCCAGATTGGCGGCTACGCCATGGTTGGACGGTTCACCCTGGCTGCCAGCGAAAGTTTCGACGCCATTACCGGCGACCACGCGGGTCCGATCGTCGGCGGCGGCGTTACGGTGGGTCTGCCGCTGGGCGGACTGTTCGTGGATGTCGGGGCCTGGAAGTGGACCGGGAGCGGCGAGCGGGTGGTCGTGTTGAGCAACGAAATCATCCGCCTGGGCATTCCGCTCGAGATCAGGATCGCGCCGATTGAAATCAGCGCCGGCTGGCGTTTTCGCATACCGCGCCTGCCGCGGCTGATTCCGTACCTCGCCGGCGGATACAGTTCGTTCGCCTACCAGGAAACCTCGACCTTCGCGGCGGCCGGCGAGGACCTGGACCAACGCTATGGCGGCTACCACCTGCGCGGGGGCGCCGAGTTCAAGGTCAGGCGTTGGCTGGGGTTGGCCGGCGAGGTGGCCTGGACCACCGTCGCCGATGCGATCGGGGGCGGCGGCGTGTCCAAGACGTTCAACGAGGACAACCTGGGAGGCACCAGCTTCCGGGCGCGCATCACGGTAGGCCGGTGACGCCGTTCGAGAAGAAAGTGCTCTTGATCGTGTCGCGCATCCCGGCCGGCCGGGTTACGACCTACGGCGATGTCGCGCGGCTGGCGGGCAAGCCGCGCGCGGCCCGCGCGGTCGGCAACATTATGCGCACCGCCGATCGACCGGGTCTCCCTTATCACCGCGTCATCGCTGCCGGCGGACGCCTGGGGGGCTACTCCAGTTCGTCCCTCAAACGGTCCCTGCTGTCGGCGGAGGGCCTGAGCGTGAGTGCGGTGCGAGTGGTAGGATTTGCGCGCGTTCATTGGAAAGGCGCTTAGAAGGACCGGGGGCTTAGAACCTTCTGAGCATTTGCGACGTCTGTGATGACGTGCACACGGTCGTCCCCACCACCCGCCTTCTGGCACCCGAGCGCCCTGCGAACCCCAATCAACCCCTTGTGCGATGCCCCCGTCTAACCCTAGAAGTGACGTGAAAAGCGCCGATCTGGAGCTGGTCGAGCGCATCCGGGGTGGCGACGGTTCCGCTTTTGAGGCCGTGTACCGCCAGCACGCCACCCGGCTCTACAATTTGGCTAACCGGATGACCGGCGCCAAAGGCGAGGCCGACGACCTGCTGCAGGACATCTTCCTGCTGGCATACCGGAAGATCGCGAGCTTCCGTGGAGAATCGTCACTCGGCACCTGGCTCTACCGGCTGGCGATGAATCACTGCCTGGACGTGCTGCGGAACCGGCAAACGCGCATGGGCCAGCAGACCGACTCGATGGACGAACCCGATGCCGCTCCAGTCGCATCTCCGGTGCCGGTGCTGAGTGCGGTCAGCCGGATCGATCTGGAGCGGGCCATCCAGACCTTGCCACCGGCGTGCCGGGCCGCCTTCCTGTTGCATGATGTGGAAGGGTTCGGGCACCAGGAAGTGGGCGCCATGCTCGGCGTGTCGGAAGGCACGTCGAAATCGCAGGTCCACAAAGCGCGAATGCGCATCAGGACTTACCTGGCTCACGGGCTGCGCAAGCCAGAACTTGAAAGTTGAAAGTTGAAAGTTGACAGTTGAAAGTTGACGCGAACGGCATGAACTGTAACGACTTCAACCAAGCCCTCGTCGACCTGGTCGATGGGCGTCTTGACGGTGCCGCCCAGCGGAACGTCGAGCGGCATCTTGATGTCTGCGACAATTGCCGGGCGCTGCTTACCGACCTGCGGACCATCCGGGCCGCCGCCTTCATGCTCGATCGGCACGAACCGGCACCGTCCGCCTGGGTCCGGCTGAAAACCGCGGTCGCCGCCGAACCAGCCCCTACCAGTCGCCTGCTGGGCCACCGCTCTCGGCTGGTCAGCTCCAACTGGCCGGTGTGGCTGGGCGCGGCCGCCGCCTTGATACTGGCCACCCTGATCGGTCTGCTGCCGTTGATGTCGCGCGAGGCTGAGCCGCCTGCCGGTGCGGCCGCCGAGACCGGGGCGAGCGTCGAATCGGTCGCCGCCGAGTTTGAAGCCGCCGAAAGGCACTACCAGAAGGCGATCGACGACCTGCAGACAATTGCCAGCCAGGACACGGGCGAACTCGACCCGCAACTCGCCGCGGTGCTGCAGAAGAACCTGACCGTGATCGATCAGGCGATCAGTGAAAGCCGGGCGGCGCTCCGGTCGCAACCGGCCAGCACCAACGCGCAGGCCGGGTTGTTCGACGCCCTCCGCACGAAGGTGGCGTTGCTGCAGCAGACCGTGGAGTTGATTAATGAAATGCGCAAGGGCAATCAAGCCGAGGCAGGGCGCAGGTTCCAGACCCTGTCGCAGTAACCCAAATTATGCGGAATCGACTTTTCACCAGCCTGTTGGCCGGCCTCGCCTTCGCCGCCGGCGTGGCGCCGGCCAGTGCCGCCGTCACCTTGCGGGGCCTGCTCCTGGACGATGGCCCACGCGCCGGATGGTTTGAACGCTACCAGGACTCTCGCCAGGGCCCGGAAACCGTCGACAAGACGTCGCAGACCTTCAAGGTCGGCGCCGACGGCGGCCTCGACCTGACTGGTATCTCCGGGGATGTCCGCGTCACCGGCGGCGGTACCGAGATCAAGGTCGAGGCCACCAAGCGGGTGCGCCACCGCGACCCGGCCGAAGCCAAGCGGCTGCTCAACGACCTGCGGGTGGAGATGAACAACTTCAATGGCCGTGTCGAGGTGCGAACCGTCTACCCGCGGCGGAGTTCGGGCCGCGACCGTGGCATCTCGGCCAGCGTCGACTACACCATCACCGTGCCGCCGGGCGCCACCGTGTCGGTGCACTCGATCTCGGGCGACATCGCTGTCTCCGGAGTCCGCGGTGAAGTCCGCGCCGAAACGATCAGTGGCGACGTGAATGTCGATCGCGCCACGAACCTGGCCCTGGCCAAGACCGTGTCGGGCGACGTCACCGCCCGCGATGTGGGCGGCGCCGCGACCATGGTGCTGAGCACGGTAAGCGGTACGGTGATCGGGTCGGACCTGAAGGTCCGGTCGCTGGTGGCCGGGTCGGTCAGCGGCAGCGTCAGGTTGTCCGGTACTGAGATCGAGCGTGTGGAGGCCAAGTCGGTGTCGGGTAACATCGACTTCGATGGTCCACTCGCCAGGGCCGGGCGCTATGAGTTCTCTTCGCACTCCGGCAACGTCCGCGTGGTGATTGCCGGCTCGACCGGCTTTGAGTTGGACGCCGATACCTTCAGCGGCAGCGTCCGTTCCGAAGTGCCGATCACGCTGCGGACGATGGGCCGCGATGACCGGCGGCGGGGAACCAGCAATCGGGCCATCCGCGGTTCATTTGGCGACGCCAGCGCCTTGCTTTCGATTCGCAGCCACAGCGGCTCGGTCGTGATCGCGAAAAAGTAGCCCTGCGGCTCGTTTCAGGACGCCTTGCCTGCGCTTGCTCGCTCAAGGCAGGCCGATTCCGTACTTGGGGCTGTCACTACCCTTCCGACAACGGCTGGCCATCAGCGAAGCATCGGTCCCGCCTGCGTGGGCCGATGGCGAGTCGAATGGCTGGCCCTGAGCGAGGCATCGGCCCCGCCTGCGTGGGCCGATGGCGAGTCGAATGGCACCGATCTGGCATAATGGACGGCCAGAAGGCAATCCGCCGGATTGCCGTTGGAGGAGATCGCATGAAGGTCAGGATTGTTGTCGCAATGCTCGCGGCCGTATTGATGGCGGGCGTATCGTCCGCGCAGACCACCCCACAGGGCCAGGTCCCCGCAGGCGAGGCCGCGCTCGGTTCGGTGCGCCTGCCCCGCAGCGTCATGGCCGATGGCAAGGCGTTGAAGGCCGGGACCTACACTGTCCGCCTGACCGCCCAGGCGGCGATGCCGGCCGTGGCCGGGCAGTCCATGGAGCGCTGGGTGGAGTTCGTCCAGGGGGGCAAGGTCGTCGGCCGAGAGGTCGTCAGCATCGTGCCCGCCGCCGAAGCCAAGGACCTGCAGCCCGGACCCGATGCGCCGGTGTCAACGCGGTCGGGTTCGAAAGTGGAGATGTTGAAGGGTAACGAGTACCTGCGGGTGTGGATTAACCGCGCCGGGGTCGGCTACCTGATTCACATGCCGCCCGCCTAAAGGCCAGGGACTTGGGACTTGGGACTTGAGGGATTTCACCAGCCCCAAGACCCAAGCCCCAAGACCGCGGGGCTTTACCCTCCGATTGACATCACGTCAAACTGTTCGTGATGCAAGTGCACGTCGGGCTTGACGATGATGTCGCGGCGCAGCAATTCCTTGAGGTCACGCAGCACGCCCTTCTCTTCTTCCTGCAAGGCACGGGCAATATCCGGGTTCACGCGCAGCAGCACGCCCGGACCGTCGAGGTCGCTTCCGACCTTCCTCACTTCCGACAGGATCTCGTAGCACACCGTCGCGCTTGACTTGATGGTGCCGGCGCCCGAGCAGTAAGGGCACGGCTCGGTCAGCACGCGCTCCAGGCTCTGCTTGACACGCTTGCGGGTCACGATCACCAGCCCAAAGTCGGAGACCTGGAGGGCCTTGG
The DNA here is from genome assembly GCA_021730945.1 of Acidobacteriota bacterium. Classification (GTDB taxonomy): domain Bacteria; phylum Acidobacteriota; class Vicinamibacteria; order Vicinamibacterales; family UBA2999; genus 12-FULL-67-14b. Next base: position 98,767 of record JAKFYH010000029.1, read on the forward strand.
ACGGCGCGCGATCCTTGCGCAGCTCCTGCTCGACCGCCCCAAACACCTTCAGGCGGTTCTTCTTCTCCTCCATGTCGATGAAGTCGCAGACGATGATGCCACCGAGGTCGCGCAGGCGAATCTGCCGGACAATCTCCTTGGCCGCCTCCAGGTTGGTCTTGATGATCGTGTCCTCAAGACGGCCGGCGGTCTTCTTGCCGACGTAGCGGCCGGTGTTGACGTCGATGGCGACCAGCGCTTCCGTCTGGTTGATCACGATCGAGCCGCCCGACTTGAGCCAGACCTTGCTGCGCAGCGCCTTGTCGAGTTCGGCCTGCACGCCGTACTCCTCGAAGATCGGGAAGTCCTTGTCGTAGCGCGTCACCCGCGGCGCCAGGCCGGGCATGATCCGGCCGATGAACTCCAGGGCGCGCAGGTGCTCGCCCGGATGGTCGATGCGAATGGCCGAGTAGTCATCGGTCAGCAGGTCGCGGAGCAGCTTGGCCACCAGGCTGGGCTCCTGGTAGACCGTGACCGGCGCGCGCTTCTGTTCACCGCGCTGCCGCATGTCGACCCAGATCTTGTAGAAGTAGTTCAGGTCGGCGAGGATGTCGTCCTTCGAACGGTTCGACGCTGCCGTCCGGATGATCACGCCGCCGCCAAAGTGGTGCTGCTCGCGGAATTCCTTGACGATCCCTCGCAAGCGGGCGCGCTCCTCGCGGCTGTCGATTTTGCGCGAGATGCCAATGTGGTCGACGGTCGGCATGAACACCAGGAAGCGGCCGGGCAGGGTCACATGGCAGGTCAGCCGCGCGCCCTTGGTGCCGAGCGGCTCCTTGGCGACCTGGACGATCACATCCTGGCCCTCCTTGAGCAGCTCCTCGATCTTCGGCTCCGGCGCCCGCTCCTTGCCCTCGTCGCGGTCACCGCGGCCGCGGCCCCGGCCGCGGTTGCGTTCGGGCGTCGCCCCGGCCGCGGCGGCCTCGCCGCCCCCGTTGACCTCGGCCACCGGCTCCGCCGGCGCGTCGTCATCGTCCTTGTCGAACTCGTCGAGGTTGGCGATGACGTCCGAGACATACAGGAAGCCGTCACGCTCGAGGCCGATGTCGACAAACGAGGACTGCATGCCGGGCAGGACCTTGGACACCCGGCCCTTGTAAACGTTGCCGACGACGCCGCGATGCTGTTCGCGTTCGACAAATAGTTCGGCCAGCTGGTCGTCCTCGAGGATCGCCACGCGAGTCTCGTGGCCATTCGAGGCGATGATCATTTCTTTGTTCATGGTGTTTTTGGGGGCGCTCGGGCTGGTCGGGCCGGTCGGCTGGTGTGATTACCCGCCCTACCC
>JAKFYH010000054.1 GCA_021730945.1 Acidobacteriota bacterium
TACCAGTCCTACCTTCCCTCGTGCTATCCTTTGTAGTTCCTGTGGCGCGGAAATTCAGTTCCGCAGTCCGAATCGGAGAGTTGACCGTGTTTGCAATCATTCAGGCCTCGGGCCGCCAGTTCCGCGTCGAGCCGGGCGCCATTATCGCCATCGACGGGCACAACGCCGGCGATGCCGGCGGCGAAGTGTCGTTCGACCAGGTCCTCCTTGTCAGCAATGACGCGGGCGACGTTACCGCGGGCACGCCGTTTGTGGCGGGTGCCAAGGTGGTGGGCGTCATCGGCGAACTCGACAAGACCAAGAAGATTCGCGTGTTCAAGAAGAAGCGGCGCAAGCAGTACCGTCGGACCAAGGGCCATCGCAGCCTCCTGACGCGCGTCCGCATCACCGACATCCAGGTGTAAGTGCAATGGCTACAAAAAAAGGTCAGGGCTCCTCTCGTAACGGCCGCGACAGCAACTCGCAGCGGCTCGGCGTCAAGCGTTTTGAGGGCAACCTCGTCACCGGCGGATCGATCCTCGTGCGCCAGCGTGGCCGCAAGTACCAGCCCGGGCTGAATGTCGGCCTCGGCAAGGACGACACGCTGTTTGCGAAGGTCACCGGCAAGGTGAAGTTCGAAGACCACGGCCAGCGCGGACGCTTCATCTCGGTCCACCCGGTCGAGTAACTCGTAAGTGTTCGTCGACGAAGTCGACATCCACATCAAGGCTGGCGACGGAGGCCGGGGATCCCTCAGCTTCCGTCGCGAGAAGTTTGTCCCCAAGGGCGGACCCGACGGCGGCAACGGTGGCGCCGGCGGCTCGGTCTTCGTGGTCGCCGATCCCCATCGCAACACCCTCGTCCACTTCCGCTTCAATCCCGACTACAAGGCGCAACGCGGCGGCAACGGCGCCGGGGCCTTGCGCACGGGCCGTGGCGGACGCGACCTGGAAATTCCGGTCCCGGTCGGCACACTCGTCTTCAAGATCGATCCGGACACCGGCGAGAAGCTGGAGGCGGCCGACCTGACGGTGGTCGGACAGCGCGTGCTGCTCGCGCAGGGCGGACGCGGCGGCCTCGGCAACGCGCACTTTGCCACCTCGACCAATCGCGCCCCGCGCAAGGTGCAGCCGGGCGAGCCCGGGCAGGAGTTCGACCTCCACCTCAAGCTGAAGCTGCTGGCCGACGTGGGACTGGTCGGCTACCCGAACGCCGGCAAGTCGACGCTGATTTCGGTGATCTCGGCAGCGAAGCCGAAGATTGCCGCCTACCCTTTCACCACGTTGACACCGAACCTCGGCGTGGTCGCACTGAGCGGCGATCGCGACTTCGTGGTTGCCGATGTACCCGGCCTGATCGAAGGGGCGCACGAAGGCCATGGCCTGGGCCACCAGTTCCTGCGCCACATTGAACGCACGAAGGTGATCATTCACCTGGTCGACGTGTCGGGCGCCTCGGGACGCGATCCGGTGGACGACTTCGACACCATCCGCAAGGAACTCGAGCTCTACAATCCCGACCTGCTGAAGAAACCCCACCTGGTGGCGGCTAACAAGATCGACGCGGTGGACGATCCCAAGCGGGTGATGGCGCTCGAGAAGCGGGCCAGGAAGCTCAAGCTCAAGTTCTTCCAGATTTCAGCCGTGGCCGGTACCGGCGTGAAGGAACTGGTCGAGACGGCCTGGCCGATCATTGCCAAGGCGCGCGAACTCGAGGCGAAGGCGATCACGGTCGAGCCAGACGAGGAGGAGCGGGACCTGCCGGCGGATTACAATCCGGCGCTGATGCCACCTCTTCGCAGTGGCACCCCCAAGAAACGATGACGCTGGGCGTCCTCGGCGGCACGCTCGACCCGGTTCACTACGGCCACCTCGCGGCCGGTCTCTGCGCCCAGTCCGCACTCGGCCTCGACCAGGTGATGCTGGTCCCGTCACACATCCCGCCGCACCGGCAGACGACGCTCGGCGCCGCGCCGGCAGCGCGACTGGCCATGGCGCAACTGGCCGCGGCCATGCATCCGGGCTGGACGGCCTCGGATATTGAACTCGCCCGCACCGGCCCGTCGTACACCTTCGACACGCTGACGGCGCTTCGAGCTGCCTCAACCGCGCAGATTTTTTTCATTATCGGGGCCGATGCGTTCGCAGAAATTGCGACCTGGTCCCGCTATCCCGGCGTCCTCGACCTCGCCCACTTCACCGTCGTCGCCCGGCCTGGAACCACGCTACACTCATTGCAAGCGCGAGTCCCCGAGCTGGCTGACCGCATGACGACACCGGATAAATTCACGCTGACCGCTGCCCGCGACGCGGATGGGAACCAAACCCGCGTCATCCTGATTGAATCGGAGACCCCCGACGTCTCGTCCACTGAGATCCGCCGGCGCGCGCGCGCCGGTCTGAGCATTGACGGCCTGGTTCCCGACGCCGTCGCGTCGTACATCTCTCGTCATCACCTGTATGCGGAGCCGGCCCGATAAGGGTTGCCGGACACCTGGAAAGCACCTTGCATGGCAAAGACTGTGAAACCGCGGAAACCCAGCACGAAGGCGGCCGCGCCGCGTTCGCCCAAGCCGGCCAAATTGCCCAAGGCCATCCAGGTGGCAATTGAGGCGGCGCAGGACAAGAAGGCGACCGGCGTCGTGGTCCTCGACCTGAAGAAGGCCGGCGCGTTCACGGATTACTTCGTGATCTGTTCGGGCACCAATCCGCGGCAGGTGCAGGCCATTGCCGATGCGATCGAACAGGCGCTCAAGGCGCAGAAGCAGCGTCCCACGCTCGTGGAAGGTTACGCGCGCGCGGAATGGGTGTTGCTCGACTACTTCGACTTCGTCATCCACGTGTTCTCGAAGCACGCCCGCGATTTCTATGCGCTCGACCGCCTCTGGGGCAGCGCCGTGCGTCACGAACTGCCGGATCAGGACTAGGGATCGAACACCCGGGACGCCCGTCCCGTTCACGGCGCCGCGGTCAGCCCGATGACCGCGCGCGCCCTTGCCAACGCCGTCCTCGCTGCGCTCTTTGAACCGCCGTGCGCGTCGTGCGCACGCGCGCTCCGCCGTCCCCTCGACGGCGCGGTCTGCGAGCAGTGCTGGGCCGCCATACCGCGCGACCGGGCCTGGCACGAGCGCCACAGCGGACGCCAGGCGGTGGATTGGGCGTGCGCGGTCGCGCACTACGAGGGCCGCCTGCGCGACATCATCCACGCGCTCAAGTACGAGGGCCGCCGATCGATCGCCAGGCCGCTCGGCGAATTGATGCGCGACCACGGCGCGGCAATGCTGCACGGCGCCGACCTCGCGGTGCCGGTCCCGCTCCACCCGCGCCGGCAGCGCACCCGCGGCTTCAACCAGGCCGACGACCTGGCCCGCCACCTGGGCCTGCCGGTCGCGCCGCTCCTGCAGCGGGTGAAGTACACGGCGCCACAGATCGATCTGCCGGCTGATGCACGCCACCAGAACGTGCGCGATGCATTTTCCCTGAGCCCTGATCCCCGAACCCTGATCCTCGATCCCCGATCGCCGCTCCCTGCCGTGGTCGTCCTGGTTGATGACGTGGCCACGACCGGCGCGACGCTCGAGGCGTGCGCGAAGATGTTGAAACGGGGCGGGGTGCAGGAAGTGCGGGCGCTTACAGCAGCCCGAGTCGTGACCGGACGGCGCTAAGGACATCGGCCGACACCGCGTCCTTGTCGCGCGCGCCGTCCAGGTGCAGCCAGCCCGCATCGCCGCCGGCCTGTCGCAGGTAACTTTCCCGCACGCGGCTCAACAGGGGCAGGTCGCGCTCGAACTTGTCGCGCGCCACCTGCTTGCGCTGGAGCGACGCCTCGGGCGGAATGTCGAGCAGCAGCGTCAGCACCGGCTGCGGCAGGCGGCGCTGGATCTCGGTCAGCCAGCCGGCATCCAGTCCCTGGGCCTCGCCGTAGGCAATGCTCGAGGCCAGATAACGATCGCACACCACCATCCGGCCCTGATCGAGCCACTGAAGAATACGGGGCCGAAACTCGAAGCGGTTGGCGATATAGAGCAGTTGCAGGGTGTCGGGATCGTAGTCGCGCTCACCCTGGAGCGCGTGACCGATCTCCTGGCCAATGGCGGTGGTGTACTCCGGAAACGTCAGGAACTCGGCGTCGAGCCCGGCCGCTCGAAACGCCGAGAGCAGCCGCTCGGCCTGGGTCTGCTTGCCGCTTTGGTCCAGACCTTCAAAGGCGATGAGGTGGCCCTGGGGCCTGGGTCTTGGGGTTTGGGGCTTGAGGGTCATTCGGTTTCGAGGCTGAGCAATTCATCGAGGGTCTGGCGCCGGCGGATCACGCGCCAGTCGCCGTCGTCCACCATCACCTCCGGCGACAGCGGCCGGCGCAGATACGTGTGGCCCATGACCGCCCCGTAAGCGCCGACGTCGCGTACGACCAGCAGGTCGTCAACCGCTACCGGTGCCAGCATCCGGTCGCGAGCGTAGGCATCGGTGCTTTCGCAGATCGGCCCGACGACGTCCACCGGCCCGGGCTCGCCGGCACGCGGCGTCACCGGCTCAATCCGGTGGAACGCGTTGTAGAGCGCGGGTCGCATCAGCTCGGTCATCCCGGCGTCCACCACCACGAAGCGCCTGGCGCCGGGGAACTGCTTCACATCAACCACGGTGGTGAGGAGCACGCCGGCGGGACCAACCAGCACGCGGCCCGGCTCGATCGCAATCTTCAAGCCGCTGTCCCTGGTCGCCGACACGAGGGCGCGAACATAGTCGGCCGGGTTCACGACCGGCCCGCCGTCATACGAAATGCCGAGGCCGCCGCCCAGGTCGAGATGCTGAAGGTGGATGCCGTCGTCCCGCAGCGCCCGCGCCAGCGCGACCACCGCCTCGGCGGCGCGGCTCAGTGGGTCGAGCGTGGTGATCTGGGAACCGATATGGACGTGGGCGCCAACCGGCACCAGCCCCTGCCGGCTTGCCATCTCGCGATATAGCGCCGGCGCCTCGCCGATCGGCACGCCGAACTTGTTCGACTTCAGTCCGGTCGAGATATGCGGATGGCTCTTCGCGTCGATATCGGGATTGACGCGAAGGGCGACGCGGGCCACCGTCCCCTGGGCCACCGCCCGCTGATCGATGCGGTCCAGCTCGCCCGGAGACTCGACGTTGATGGCCAGCAGGCCGAGTGAGACCGCGCGGTCAATCTCGGCAGCACTCTTGCCGACACCGGTAAAGACGATCTGATCGTGGCGGAACCCGCATCGGGTTGCCACGTCGACCTCGCCAAGCGAGTTGGCATCGGCCTGGGCGCCGAGCGCGTGCAGCAACCGGACGATCGCCAGCGACGAGTTGGCCTTGAGCGCGTAGTGAATGGCGTGCGGATAGCCGTCAAACGCCTGGTCGAGCGCCGCGTAGGCGCCGCGAATCAGGCCGGCGTCATAGACGTAGCACGGCGTGCCGACGGCGGCGGCGATGTCCTGGAGCCGGCCGGTCGATGCCTGGGGAGAAGTCGAAGGAGTGGTGAACGCCACTCCTTCGATTCTATCGCGCCCGGCCGTAGGCCATCCCGGTATCTACGGTTCGAACCGGGTCACGGCGTCGGACAGGTGTTGTTGGCGCTGGTAACGTTGGCCGAACCGGTGGCGCTGCGTTGCAGAGTGCCGGCAGTCACGTTCACGACCACGGTGTACGACCCGAAGGAATTAATCCGGACCTGAAACGCCACGCGACCGCTCTGGTTAAGCACACCGGCCTGACTCTGGCCCGACACCACGCCGGGGCCTGTGGCTTGCACGGTGTAGGCGGCCCCCGCCTGCGCCGGGTTGGTCGCGATCAACCCGCAGAAGAACGACTCGGGCCCACCCGGGTGATTCCAGGTCGGCGCGATGCTGACGGTGAAATCCGTCGGCGCTGGAGTCGGTGTTGGCGTCGGCGTGGGCGTCGGCGTGGGCGTCGGCGTCGGCGTCGGCGTCGGCGTCGGCACCACGGTCACGGTGGTGTTCGTCGGTGTCGGGGTAAATGTCGCGACCGGGGCAGCAGGGCTGTCACCGCCACCACCGCTCAGAAGGAGACCTCCGACAATGATCGCGCCACCAAGTGGGCCGTAGACCTTCGGTTGCGTGAGCACGCTGCCGCAACCGACCACTCGTGCGCCGAACTTGGTGAGATCGAGCGTGATGCGGGTGACACCGCAATCGCTCCACCAGGCGGCGCCGACCGGCCGGCGCTTGCATTTCGAATCCTCGGGAATCACGACCCCTTCGCCTGCGAAGAAGACGCGCTGCACGTTCTGGCCGTCCTCGCACTGCTCCACCGTGACCTGCATCCGCGTCTTGCCGAGGTTGCCCAGGTCGAGCACCCACGACCCTTCGCCTTGCGGATTGATCGGCACGTCAGCGACCTTGCCCGCGTTCAAGTAGAGCTCCAGGTTCAGCCCGGGCACGGCCCCGGTAATCGCGACCGGGAAGGGCGCCGTGCGGTTCGCCGATTGCCCGGCCACCAGCGTCGACGGCGGCGACAACGAGAGCGCCCCGACCACGGCCACGGTGACAACAGCGACGAGGATAAGGCGACGCATGAGTGAGCTCCTCCTACTGTGACGGGGGTATTCCGGCGCCGGTCAGCACTTTGACGATGTCCTGCCAGCGATTGGGTGACACCTTGCGAATGACGTCCTCGGCTTGCCGCGTCCACTGCTGGCCGGCGGCTTCCACGTTCTTCTTCGTGTGCGCAACGAACGCGTCGGTATACCGGGACTGATTGAACCGCTGCTCCACCGCCCACACCGCCCACTGCTTGATCGAGTCGGTATAGGCGGCGGGGTTGCTGTCGGGCCGGAGCAGTCCGGCGTGCTCGACCCGATAGGCCGCCTGCAGCACCCGATTCATGGGCGCGAACTTTTGCTGCACGGCCGGCGGCGCCAGCCGCAGGATGGTGCCGGGCCGGGGCGGGGCCTTGAGTAATTCCACGCAGTACGCCGACAGTTCGAGCCGCACGGGCGCGGCCTTGGCCAGCCGTGAGAAGGCCTGCTGCACGCGTTGCTGCGCCTGCTGCCTGATCGGCTCGACCGCAAACGGCATGGACGACAGGCGGGCCGGCTTGCCGCTCAGGTTCAGGACCTGCAGCGTGAGGGTTTTGCCGGTCGAGCCGCCGGCGTCGCTCAACAGCAGGTGCACACCAGCCGGAAGCCCCGAGGCCTGGCCGCTGCTATACGGCGCGATGGCGGCGAGATCGCGTGGACTGATCAAGGGCGCCGGCCCGATGCTGCCGCGCCAGCGATCGACAGCCTGGGTCAGCGTGCGCGCCAGCAAGCCCAACGGGTTGAACCACGACCGCACCTCCTGCCGCGGCACCGGCGGAATCCACACGCCAGCAGCCGGTGGTTTCGACCATGTCGGGATACCGGGCGTCACGTTGAGGCGCTCTCGATACATCTCGCTGGAGAACTGCTGGAAGTCGAACGGGTCGAGAATGTCGACTTGCTTGACCTGAAACGCCGGGTCGGCGTCGCAGCCATCACACCCCCACGGTAACGGGCTGGTCAGGTCGATGCAGGTTTCACCCACGCCGCATGGCGGCGGCGAGCAGGTGCCGGGCACCCCGCAATCGGACTCGACCGGCGTGCAGGTGCCAGACTCTGCACACGACTGCCATTGGTCGGCACAGTCGCTGCCGAAGCAGGCGGCCGGCGGTGGTTCGCTGGCGCTGGCGGTCGTCTTGCACTTCTTGTTGCAGGCGGCCAGGGCTTCTGCCAGCTGCGCCAGCTTCGCGCGTTGCTCTTCGAATGCATCGAAGTCCGACTGCCGCTGCAAGTCGTTGGCACGCCGGGCCAGATCCTGAAGAGCGCGGTGCGCCGTGCGGAGCTGATTGGCCAGTGGCTCGCACTCCTTGCACGCCGCGATCGGCGTGATCGGATCGACGGTCACGGTTCGGTCTGCCGGACGCGTGCCCGTGCCGCCGGCGACGGCGACACCCCCCGTATCCCCAGCCCCGGTGGTGGCGCACTTGCGGTTACAGTCATCGAGCGCGGCTCTTGCCGTGGCGATCTCGGCCGTCAGTCGATCGATTCGCTGTTGATGACTGGCGCGCTCGCCGCGCAGCCGATCCTGAAACTCACGCAGCTCGGCCGCCCGTGCCTCAATCTCCTGCAATCGCGCGGCGACGTTCTGTTCGCCGGGCCGGTTGACGATGGCGCGATCGGTGGCCAGCCGGTCGCCAGAGATCATGCTGACATCGATTGCCGCCTGGGTCCGGTCTCGTTCCGCGGTCGCCGTCTGCCGGTCGCTGTTCAATCGGGCCAACTGCTCGGCTAACGCGGCGCAGTCCGGGCAGGCCGCGGGCGGCTGGGAGGTGGGCGCGACCGATGGCTCAGGTCGCGAATCGGTCACCGCGGTACCGGCATTGGCCGTCGTCGCGGTCTTGCAGCGATTCTCGCAGTCGATGATCAGCTTGATGAGGTCGGCGATCCGCCGGGTCTGCTCGGCAATCTCGACCTCGATCTCCTCCAGCCGGCGCCCGTCGCGCTCGACGCCTTCCTGCTGGTCCTTGTTCACATCCGTGAGACTGTCGATCTCCTTCTGGCGGGCGGCGCTGGCGGTGGAAAACAGTTGCTGGTATTCCAGGCGGGCGATCTCGTTGGCGCGATGGCCCATGGCGTTCTCGGTGATCGAGATGCCCTTGAGCAGCGCGAGCTTGCGGTCCCAGAGATAGTTGAGCGTGTCGTAGGCGCTGTTGGCCTTGTCGGCCAGGCCGGTGCACTCCTTGCACAGCACGTGGACCTGGCGATGCGGCGGCTTCCTGAACTGCTGCACATTGGGCACGTCATTGATCCAGCCGTCCGGCGGATTCTCCAGATCGGGCGGCAACGGCCCCAGGTCGCCCGGGTCGTCAAAGGCAATGACATGGCTCATGTGCACTTCGAGTTCGGGATTCCAATCCGGGTACGACGCATTGGTCTTGCTGTCGTCATTGACATCGGGACAACACTGGCACCGCGTGGCGGTGTTCATGATGTAGAAGGCCTTGATCTTGCCGGCCGCCAGCTCGTCGCGCACCTGGCGCTCGCTTTGCGGATCCCAGCCAAAGGTGTGTGAGGTCCAGCGCCGGCCATTGGCGTCGGTCGGCGCGTTGTCGTCGTCGTTGTAGACAACCTTGATGCCGAAGCTGTCGGAGGCATTCTCGACACACGCCACGCACTCCTCGCGGTCGAGCAGCGACAGGAAGCGCTCGGGAAACCCGCGCTGGCGCATCTGGGCTTTCTTGGCTTCGCGCACCCGGTTGGTGGCGGCTGGGTCGCGGCGATACCGCGGGCCGCAGTTGTCGTTGGGATTCTGGGCCGACAGCGCGTGGTCGCCGGCCATCCCCATCATGAGGAACGCGAAGAATACGAGGGGCCACCGTCGCATCACTTCCTCCGTGACCGCGGGCAGCGCGGCCTGGGCAGATGCTCGGCCTTTCCCGGGTCAGCGTCAAGCGCTTTTCCGCCCTCGGGTGCGCCCGCCCGCGGGGCGGTGTCCCGAGGGGGGATGATATGATTCCGTTCTGGAGGACGGCTCGTCCTTCGCCCACTGACACATGCCTGATCCTTCGCCAGCCCCTACCGAGGCCATCGACACGCTCATTGCGAACTGCCTGGGTGGCGACCAGACGGCGTGGGAGGACATTGTCCGCCAGCACCGGCGCAAGGTCTTCAACATCGCCTACAAGTTCACCGGCCGGCACGACGAGGCCGAGGACCTGACGCAGGACATCTTCCTCAAGATCTTCAAGTCGTTGCACACTTTCGACCGGCGCGCCAACTTCCAGACCTGGCTGGTCAGCGTGAGCCGGAACCTGTGCATCGACCACTACCGCAGTGTCCGCAAGGAGCGCGAGACCATCGACCGCGACGTCGACGCCGGTGAGTTGATGCCGGCCGCGCCCGGCCAGAACGCCTACCAGGCGCTCGAGCAGGCCGACCGGGTTGAACTGCTGCGCAAGGCCATGGCCGGCTTGCCGCCGACGCTGCGCGACGCGGTGGTGAAGCGCGACCTCCAGGAGCTGTCGTACCAGGAAATCGCCGACCAACTGAACCTGCCGGAAGGCACCGTGAAATCACGCATCAATCGCGGCCGCACCGAACTCGCGCGCCAGGTGCAGCGCATTCGAGAGGAAGACGAAGGGGTAAAGGGATGAATCTGACGACCGACCGTGCACAAGGCGTCGCCATTGTTCGCATTGGTGAGACCCGACTGATGTATCCGCTGCTGGCCGATTTCTCCGGCGCGGTCATGTCACTGCTGACCGCCGGCGACAAGAAGGTCATGCTCGACCTGTCACAGGTCACCTACGTCGACTCGGCCACCATCGGCTGCCTGATGGATCTCTATCGCCAGACGGCGGCGGCCGGCGCCGAGCTGCGGCTGGCCGGGGTCAACAAGCGGGTCGAGACCATGCTGACCATGACCGGCGCCCACAACTTCCTCAAGATGTTCCCGGACGAGGCGGGCGCGCTCCTGAGCTTCGGGAGCTAGGCCACAGATGACACAGATGACACAGATGGGACGCTGGCCATGAGGAGCATCAAGACCACATCGGGTACCGAGATCGCGCTCGACGGCGACCTGCTCGCCGTCCTCGAGGCGCTGTTCCACGAAGTAACGGCCCGGCGGGAACTCGAGCGCTCGTTCGAGGACCTGAACCGCGAGATCAACCACCTGATCGATCAGTTGACCGATGACGAACGCCGGGCCTACCTGGCCGAGAGCCTGTTCCTGAACCAGGTGAAGTACGAGAACGACAAGCTCGAGGCATACCTGAAGAAGATTGGGAAGACGTCCTAGGACCTGGGTCCTGGGTCCTGGGACCTGAGAGAAACGAATGTCGCTCAACTATCAGGCAACCCGCTTCACCTGTTCGTGGCCGTGGTCGATCGGCGTGTTGCTGTGCGATGGCCGCATGGTCTGCGGGTGCGCCGACCCGTATGCCAAGCGCGTGCTCGGCGACACCCGCACGACACCAGTCGCCGAGATCTGGCGCGGCCCGGTGGCATCCCAGCTTCGTTCCGACATCAACGGCGGCGGCTCGAGCTTCTGCGGCGACTGCCCGCTCAAACTGCCGCTGGCCCCAGACCAGGCGCCACCCCAGCGCGATCTCAACGTCGCCGGCATCCCGGGCCGGCTCTACATCGAGTGCACCGCCGCCTGTAACATCTCGTGCCTGCAGGCGTGCTGCGCGCCGGAGACCGGCATCACCCGTACCCGCCAGGCCGGCATGCTCGACTGGGACGTCTTCACCCGCGTCGTCGACGAAGCCGGCCCGTCGCTGGGCCGTATCGATTTCTTCAACTACGGCGAGGCCTTCCTGCACAAGCGGGCGGTCGAGATGTGCGAGTACATCAAGACCAAGTTCCCCCATATCTATCTCTACACGAGCACCAACGGCCTGGCCTTCACGGAAGAGAAGGTGCGGCAACTGGCGCATTCGGGCATCGACGAGGTCACGTTTTCGCTCGACGGCGCGTCGCAGGACACCTACGTCAAGTACCGCCAGCGGGGCAACTTCGACAAGGCGATCGGCAACCTGCGGGCCTTGCTCGACGAGAAGGCCAAAAGCGGCCACGACGTGCCGTTCGTCAATTGGCGCTACATCCTGTTCAACTGGAACGACCACGACGAAGAAATGGCGCGAGCCCGGCAGATGGCCGCCGACCTCGGCGTCGACCGGCTGTGCTGGGAGATCACCGATCACCCCGAAGACGGCTTCTCGCGCCGGTTCGCGCCAGGCACGCCCGATCACGATCGCATCCGCTACGAAATCTGGGACGCCAACAACCTGGGCAACGCCATTCCCGGCGCCACGCCACGCGCCGCTATCGACGTCCACACCGTCCTGCCCGACCTGCCGTTCCTGACCCGCGCGGATTCGCCGCTCACGTTGACGGCCCAGGTCAAGAACCTGTCGACCCGGGCGTTCAGGGCGAAAGCCAGCTACGGCCGCCGCCTCGTCCGGCTCGGCGCGCAATTGACCAGCGACGATGGCACGGTGATCAATCGCGACTACGCCCGTGCGTGGCTGCCACAAGACCTGGCACCGGGTGCGGAAACGGCCATCCAGATCGAAGTGCCAGCGCCGGCGCCAGGCCGCTACGGCCTGAAGTTCGACCTGGTGAGCGAAGGAATTGACTGGTTCGAAGCCTGCGGCTCGCCGACGATTACCCGGGGGCTCTGGGTTCGATAAGGTGCGGGGGTGCGGGGGTGCTGAAGTGCTGAAGTGCTGACATCCGGAGAATACGATGAATAGACAACTGATGATCGCGGTCGTGATTGGTGGCGCTTTGTCGGTCAGCGTGCTGGCCCAGCAGCGGGCCGCTGATGGGGTGACGCTTAACGACGAGGGGTTGCCGCAGTACTCGACGTTCTCGCTCTGCGCGGTCGATCCGGTTTCCGGGCAATCAGGCGCCGGCGTGACGACCCGCGTGCCGTTTGTCGGCCGGGCCGTACCCCACGTCCGCGCCGGCATCGGGGCCGTGTGTACGCAGGCCTCGACGATGGTCGAGTACGGACCGCGCGGCCTGGATCTGCTCGCCAAGGGCGTCGAGCCACAGGCGGCGCTGGCGCAATTGCTCGCCGACGACCTGCAGCGCGAGTCGCGCCAACTGGCGCTGATCGACATGAAGGGCCGCGCCGCCGCGCATACCGGCAAGCAGAACGGCAATTGGGCCGGCAGCCGCCAGGGCCCGAACTACACCGTGCAGGCCAACATCATGGTGGGCCCGGAAGTGGTGGAGGCTATCGCAACGACGTTCGAAGCCAGCGCCGGTACCGGCATGCCGCTGGCGGAACGGATGATCCTGGCGATGGAAGCCGGCCAGGCCAAGGGCGGCGACCGCCGCTGGGGCAACCTGCAGTCGGCCGCCATCAAGATCGCCGACCCGAACGATCCCGGGCGCGGCGGCGATCACATTGCCCTCGCAATTGAAGTCGGCGAGCACGCGGAACCCGTCGGCGAACTGAAGCGCATCTACTACACGACCGGGCGCCGGCTGGGATACCGCACGTTCTCGCGCGTGGAAGGCGCGGACGTCATCGAGCTGAAACGCATGCTGCACACCCTGGGCTACTGGAAGCCCACGCTGGCGGCATTCCCGAACGCGCCGGCCGGTACCAACACGCCGCAGATGCAGGAGCTGCGCAAGACCAATCCCGCGGCGTTCGAGAAGGCGCAAGCCGAGGCACGCCAGGCCTCAGCCACCTACACGCGCGAGTACGCCACGTTTGATGATGAGGCCATCGCGGCCGTGGACAGGTTCCGCGCCGACAAGTCCTTGAACTATCAGGGCAATCCACCGGGGTTGGTGGATTCGCGGTTGGTCGAGGCGCTCAGGGCTGCCTACTTCGCGAAGGTCAAGAAATAACGGCAGGCGGACCCGCGAATTTGGCGATTTCGTGATGTGGTGAGTTGGTGATTTGGGTCTCGGATTTGGAGAGTTTGGGATTTGGGATTTGGGATTTGGGATTTGGGATTTGATGGATGTGATTTTGTGATTGGCAAGCTCGCGACTGTTTGGGAGCAATCGTCAAATCAGCAAATCACAAAATTCCGCAACCCAAATCACCAACTCACCACATCACAAGATCACCAAATCATTCAACCACCACTGGCGCCACGCAGTCGGCCTTGGCGCCCGCGCCGATCGGCATCCAGCCCGAGAAGTCGGGCTGGGCCGCCATCATCAGGACCGGCGACAACGCCTCTGGGCTGAGCGCCGGCCCGGCCTGCTGCGCCAGTGCCGTACGAAACGCCTCGAATCCAGCCACGCTGAACAACACGTAATACAACTGACGCGTCGCCCCCATGGCCGACACGCGCCGATAGCCGACACAGGTGGGCACAATCGCCGCGCGGTCCAGGCCGGCCGACTGCGCCAGGCTCAACACCATCTCCGGTGTCATCGTCGATGGCAGCTCCTGCCGGAGGGCGAGCGGAATGCCGGGCTGGCTCGGCGTGCCCATCGACTCCATCTGCCGGCTGAACAACTGCCGGAACAGGTTCATCGGCAATTCGGGCGGCGGCCGCAGCGACACCACGGAGCCCTGCGAATCGGCGGCAGTGTCGAGGCCAAGGGTCCACCCCTGCAGATGCCGCGCCGACACCTGATAGGGCTCGGCCCGCGCGTCCTGCGCCGACCGTACGAATAACCACCCACCGCCGGCCAGGACGGTCAAGACGATGACCGCCTTGATCGCGGGATGAGTCTTCGGCGCCGCCATCAGGGCTCCCGCGACGCGGTGTAAGCCGCGATCGCGATCATGTCGTCAACCGTCAGTTTTTCCACCGCGGTCTTCATCAGCGCCGACCACGGCCCTTTCCTCACGCCTTGCTGCAGGTCGAACAACTGCCGCACGGTGTAGCTCGGCGAGCGGCCGGCCAGCGGCGGCACCGGGCCGAGACCCTTGAGATCCGGACCATGATAGGTGCCACATGCGACGGTCTTGCCGGCACCGCCGGTCTTCACCAGCGACTCGCCGCGGGCAATGCTGCCCGCCGGCACGTAGGCCACGAATCCAGACGAGGCATCACGCAATTCCGTGCGCCGCAGATCCTCGGGCATCTCGACAATGCGCTGCCCCAGCGGTTCGTGGCCCTCACCGGTCGGCGTATGCATCCAACCGGCAATCCGCGTCTTGGGCACGTCCGTGGCTTCGACGACGCGGACCCACTTCGTGAAGGGGAATGACGCGAAGTAGGCGGCGGCGACGCGGACCTCGTCGCCGGTGGCCGCCACGGCGTCCTGGATCATCGCGTTGGGCGGCCCCATCCTCGGCTCGGCGCTCTTGCGATCCCCGCTCTTGAAGTCGGCCATCTGTTGAACGATGTAGGCTGCCGGCAGGCCGGCGAGCGAGGCGTTTTCCGGCCGGCCCTGGCCGTTCACCAGGTGGCAGAAGCCGCACGCGCGCATCTCGGGACGCCGGCCACGGGCGACCGGCTCAGGCATGAGGGGATGGGCCGACGGATGCCAGTCGGGCGGATTGAAGGCATCACGGGTCTGCGCGACGGTGAGCGAGGCCGCGCTCCCCGGCACCTGCTGCGGCGCGGGGTCGGGAGGGGTGGGCTTGGCGCCCGGTGTGGGCGGCGGGTTTACCGTGTAGGCCCAGGGCGGCGGCGCCGGCGCTTGCGCCCACGCGGTGCCTGCGCCCAGGGTCATAGCCAGGAGAACGACGGCGGGCCGTGAAATCATCCCTGAATTATCGCCTACAGTCCGGCCGCGGCCGCGCGGATCAACTACTTCCCCAATGAGTAGTAGATGGCGGTGGCCAGGATGATCGCCACCACGAGCCAGAACAATCCGGCCGGCTGCGCGTTGCGGTTGGCGGTCCTGAATGAAGAGTCCAGGGCGGGATGCGACTGCAGGTGGCCCTCCACCAGGTCCTTGGCTTCCTTCAGCCCCAGCTTCTGCTCGGCCCGCATGATCTTGATGGCGCCAATCTTGTCGCCGCGATGCAAGGCCGACAAAGCGGCGAGCGAGAGCGGCTGGTCTGGAGGACTGGGCGCGCCTTTCGTCACCATTGATGGCTCCGTTTCAGGATAAGCGACGTGGCTTCAGGGTGTGCTTGACCGACGCCTCCACCAATTTCTTGAGCGTCGGCAGGTCGACGTCGGCCAACCGCTTGATGTGCAGGCAGGAGCCGCCGCGCGAATGCTTGCCGAGCTTCTTGAGCAATGGCTCGCACTCCTTGAAGTCGCCCAACACATAGAGCGTCAGGTTGTTCTTGCGTGGAGCGAATGCTGTCAACATCCAGTCGAGCTCACGGCCGTCGGGATACACCAGCGGGTGGCTGCCAAATCCCACGATGTTGGCGCCCCACATGGCCGGCTTCGCACCGGTGATCTCTTCCATCATGGCGGCGACCACCTTCGCGTCCTTGCGCAGTTGCTCGTTGGCTACCGTCTTCAGGAATGCGCCGACAGGCGCGGCCGTCTTGGAGGTCTTCAGTTCTGCCATAAGGTCACGGCCCCACAAATGGGAGCCTCACGATAGTTATCGAATGGGACTCGTACTCAGCGTTTCGGTAGCTCGAACACGTACAGGGTGTGGCCGTTGGACGGCGGGTTGATCTCTGGCGTGATGGTACGCGGCACCACGCGCGGGCTGCCGCCGCCGACGCCGGTCGTGACGGCGACATACTGCTTGCCGTTGGCCGCGAACGACACCGGGAAACCCTGCACGGCGGTTCCCAGGCGAGCCGACCACAACACCTCGCCGGTCTTGACGTCGAGGGCGCGGAACTGGCGATCGAGGTCGCCGATGAACACCACGCCGCCCGCCGTGCTGAGCGCCGCCGTCAGGTAGGCCGCGCGCTGGTCACGGCTCCACGTCTCCTTCATTGTCGTCACATCGATGGCCAGGAGCTTGCCGACGTTGCCGTCGCTGCCGGGCATCTCGAAGAACCTCCGGGCAGCCGACACGCCGCCCGAGCCTTCCGCAAACTCCACCTTGCGGGCGACGATCTCCATGCACGACTGGCTGAGCGGGATGATCAGCTGCCTGGTCGGCGGGTGATAGGTCATGGCCTGCCAGTTGTGCCCGCCCTCGGTGCTCGGGCACACGGCCAGCCACTCGTCCAGCTTCTGGTCGATGATGTCCTGCCGGTAGGTCGGCGTGCCCTTCTCGGGATCGATCTTGTCGAACATGTTCTGGAACACCGTGTGCTTGTAGCCCAGGAACTTGCCGGTCTTGCGATCGAGCTTCCACAGGATGCCGGCCTTGCCGATGGTGAAGACCGCCTGTTCGGGACCGTTGTCGATCAGCACCCGCTCGTAGACCTCATCCTGGTCGAGCGTCTCGCCGGGAATGTGCTGGTGATGCCACGCCAGCGATCCATCCTCGGCCCTGATCGCCACGGTCGAGCCGGTGTAGAGCGCCGCATCGCTTACCTTGGTGCCGCGGCTGGCCGGCATCCACGGCTTGGGCTGCGCGATGCCGTAGTAGATGAGATCGAGATCGGGATCGTAGCTGCCGACGATCCAGGTGTCGCCACCGGCGCGCATGCCGTCTGGCAGGGCGCCCCAGGTGTCGCCGCCGGGTTCGCCCGTGCGCGCGACGGTGTGAAACTTCCACAACAACTTGCCAGTGCTCGAATCGTAGGCGCTGATGAAACAGCGCTCGTTGGCGCGGAAGCGGTCGCAGCCCTGCAGTCCCTGGATCACCTTGCCCCGAACCACGATTGGACCACTGGTCTGGTAGTACCCCTTGGTGTTGTCGGCGACGACGGTGCTCCAGACCACCTTGCCGTTGCGGGCATCGAGCGCATACAGCCTGGCGTCGGTGGTCGAGAGGAAGATCTTGTCCTGGTAGATCGCGATGTTGCGCATCGAGGCGAAGGATCCGACTGCCGCATTGGGGCCGACCTGGTTTTCCCAGATCAGGTCGCCGGTCGCGGCATCAAGCGCCTGCACCATGTTCAGCGTATTGGTGAGGTACATGATGCCGTTGTGCACGAGCGGCATCGGCTGGTTCGACCCGCCCTCGTTCATGGCCCAGCTCCACGCGAGTTTCAGGTCCTTGACGTTCTTGGCGTTGATCTCGGCCAGCGGACTGTAGCTCCACGCCTGGTAGGTGCGGCGCGCCATCAGCCAGTCGCCCGGATCGGGATTGCGCAGCATGGCGTCGGTGACCGGCACATAGTTCTTCACTTCGCCCGCCACCGACAATCCGCGAGGTGGGGGCGGGGCTCCGCCGCGGCCGGCCGGTGCGGCCGGCGCCGGGCCGGTCGCCGCACGCTGGCCGGTGGCGATGGCGCCGATCGGCGTCTCGGTGGCCACCGCCAGCGCTCGCGCCCCGGCAGTTGCGCCATTGAACTGCAGGATGTAGGCGGTGATGTTGAGATACTCGGCCTCACCAAGGCTCGGCCGCCCTGGCGGCATGGTCGCCGACATGTACTCGACCAGATCCTTGGTCGTGCGCCCGCGCCAGGTGGTCATGAAGTTGGCGCCTGCGAGCGCCGGGGCTTCGTTCTGCCCCACCAACGTCGCCTGATGGCAACTGGCGCAATTGGCCTGGTACGAGGCCTGGCCCGCGGCCGCTTGTGCGGCCGTGTAAACGGTCGCCGGCGGTGCCTGGCCCTCCGTTGCCGTGGCGAAAGTGGCTCGAGCCGAGAGTGTGAGCGAGACGCCGGCGACGACAGCCAGCGTGGCGAGGGTTCCCATCATCGCCTTCATTACTTCTTCCCTTCCTGCGTCAGCAGCCAGCCCCACAGATTGCCGTCTGGAGCCTTCTCGCTGTGGAGTTGGATGTAGAGCCGTCCGTTGGCCAGATCGTCGGCCTGTTCCTTGGTCAACTCGAGCGTGCCGGTAATGGTGCCGCTCGTGCCGGCCGTGAGTTTCAGGTCGCCGATCGGGGTACCACGCATGGCGGTTCGCGGACTGCGGTGCATGCGCACAACGGTCGCCGGCGTCTTCAGGCCCGCGTAGGTTCCACTGATCGTAAGGGTGCTGCCGGTCAGAACCGCGGTCACCGAACCCGATCCGGCGACAGAGGCCTGCATGGCCACGTCCAGCGGCACTGGTGAGAGCCGCGCCCGATACTGGCGCGTCTGCGCACCCGCCGTCGTCGCCAATGCGGCCACAAGGCAGGCCGCTGAGAGAAGGGACCGTCTGGTCATGGGCCGGAATGATACCTCGGGCCGCAGAGGACTCACAGCCGCAGATTTGCTGCAGACCGCAGTGCCAGACGGCCGCCGATTTGACGCAGACCAAATTGCCAGACAGCCGCCGTCTGGTCGCAGATTCAGCGGCTCGCCAGCAACCGATGAGCGCGGGTCCCTGGCAGCACTGGACTGCGCGCGACCGGCGGGTGTTATCATTTGCCGCTGCGGCGGAACCCCACGATGCCAAGCCAGTCAATCGTCACCATCCATATGGCCGCCAGTCTGGACGGCTTTGTCGCTCGACTGGACGGGAGCGTCGACTGGATCGAGACTGCGGACGAATTTGCCGGTGGGGAGACCATGGACGCGGCCATGGTCGATGCGTTTCTCAAGACGATCGACTGTTATGTCATGGGAGCGCGCACCTACGAGACCGCGCTGAACTTCGAGGCCAAAGGCCAGGGGTGGTCGTACGGCGACAAGCCGACGATCGTGCTCACCCACCGCGAGCTACCGCGAACCCGCGAGAGCGTGGAGTTCTATGCCGGCGATCTCGCGCAATTGGTGAACGATCGCCTGAGGCCGGCGTTCGGCTCCATCTGGTTTGTCGGCGGCAGTGCCGTCTCCGCCGAATGCCTGCGCCTGGGGCTGGCCGACGAAGTGCGATACTCGATCCTGCCGGTGCTGATCGGTCACGGGATCCCGTTCTTCGACAAGCTCGACCGCGACGTCGCCCTCCACCTGATGGAGGTCAAGGGCTACACAAGCGGCATGGTGTCGCTTCGCTACCAGGTGCGGCGATAGCCGGTCGTGCGGCTACACTTCGAGGCATTATGAATCGGCGGCAGATCCAGTTGGGATTCGTCCTCATCCTGCTGGCCCTGGCCTCGGGCCTCGGCGGGCCGTTCTACACCAACGCGCGGCTGGGCCTTGCCGCTCACATGGTGGGCCTCACCGGCGGCCTGGTGCTGATCGCCCTGGGCGCGCTCAACGAGTCGTTCCACCTCGGCGCCCGCCAATCGGCCGTAATGATGTGGTGCTGGGTCTATGCGACCTACGCCAACTTTGTGGCCTCGCTGCGCGGCGCGATCACGGGTGCCAGCCGGCTGACGCCGATTGCCGGCGCCGGCACGACCGGGTCGGCGCTGGCGGAAGGCGGTGTCACCTTGCTCCTCCAATCGCTCGCGGTCGCCGCGCTGGTCGGCTCGGCGCTGTCTGTGTGGGGGTTGCGTGGCGCGCGAACCTCGCCAGCCGACAGGTGAACGCGCGCGCCGGTTGCCGTTCACTCGGCGTCTTCTCCTTGGCCGTCGGGCTCAGTGCCGTTGGCGGTGGCCTCTACGGCATTTCCGGAGCGCCCGCCACGTCGCGGAGCTGGCCGGGCTGACACAGCTCGGCTGGATAGGCGTGCAAGCACGCCCTACCAAAGAACGCCGAGCAGGCCGGCGGCCGTGGCGAGAGCGGCGGCCACTTGCAGGCTTAACTCGGTGCGCTCGCGGAGAAACACGGTGCCGGCCACCGACAACGCCACCCCGGCGGCCAGGAATCGCCAATACAAGTCCTGCACCCGGCCCTCCTCGGTGGTGGTGGGCGCCTGCCGACGGCCCGCATCGATGATCGCGTTAGCGATCTCGCGATCGGGATCGCGGTCCAGCTCGAAGTACTGCCCACCGCCCGCGGCGGCGATTCGCTGCAGCGACGGACGATCGAGCCGCGATCGGCCTGGCGACGGCTCCACTTCGCCGTCGGTATTGACGCTGACCGGCAGCATCCCGCCCGCCAGGGTGCCCACGCCGATCACATACAGCGGCACGTGCGCCTGGCCCGCCAGTTCGATCGAGCGCGCCACTTCACCACTCCACGACTCGCCGTCCGACAACATTACGAACAACTTCGCGTTCGGTGATGGCCCGTGAAGCTCCCGGTCTTTCTCGAGCAGGCGCAGGCCCCAGGCAATCCCCTGCTCAAGGTTGGTGTCCCACGTGGTGTCGTCCTCGATCCGGAACGGCGGACGGCCGTGCAGATGATCCAGGAAAAAGAACACGGTATTGGGATCGCGCGTCAGCCGGATCTGCGGCGTGGCGATGTGCGCAAACACCGTCAGCGCGAGCCGGTCGTCGTTCCAGCTGAGTGAGTCGCCCAGCAGCCGCAGAAAGGTCATCGCGCGCTGCCAGCGAGTGTCTCGCTGCAGTTCGCCAGCAGTGCCGGCGGAGGCGGCGACATCGGTCACGTGCATCGATGCGGAACCATCCTGCAGCACGACGAGGTCGACGCCGGCGCGCCCGACCACGGTGGTGACGCCTTGCGGCCGGGCCACCGCGACGATCAGGCTGGTCGCCGCCAGGATCGCGCACAGCCAGAAGGGCAGGTCGCCGGTCACGCTGAGCCGCTCGCGCACCGGAATCGTGCGGCGCGCGCGCAGGCGGCGCACATCCGACCACCGCCGCCCGACGCGCCAGAGCCACGCCACCGCCAGCATTGCCGGCGCGGCCAGCAGCCACAAAAACTGCGGCGCCGCAAATCGCAGTCCCTCGAACACCCTTCAGCCGTTCTGCGTCATCTGCGTCATCTGCGTCATCTGTGTCATCTGCGGCCTATCCTTTGCGCTGGATCTTGCCGCCGGGCGTGGCCTCGGGCTGCGCCTCGCGGTCGCCGTATTCCATCGGCGCAATCACCTGGAACTCCTCGGCCTTGGCTTCGGGCGGCGGCCCGCCGGGCCGCCCGTGAATGGTGGTGCCGTCGGGCAGGTCCCCCGCGCGGGTTCCCGCCGCCGTGACCGGCGTGGGCAGCGTCTTTCCGGCCACTCGTGCCGCCACCTGGTCGCGCACCCGCGAAACGTATTCGTAGTTGTAGGCGGCGTCGGCGTGACGCGGCGAGGCCTTGAGGACGGCGGCATACGCCTGCAGCACGCCATCGAGGCGCTGGACCTGTTGCGGTTGCGCCGCTGACGGACCGCGCTCGGTCGACCGATACGCCGCGTTCGCCGCCGCCAGCAGCACCTCCGCATCCAGGTCCTGGCGGCCGTCGTCCATCACCTCGTCGTAGCTGCCAATCCAATAGGCGACGGTGGCGCGGATGCGGCGGATGTCGCCGGCGAGGGGTCCGTTCTGACCCGGCCAGTAGTCCGAGATCGAGGCCGCCGGTGCCAGCGTGTCGTCGATCTGGAACTGCAGTGTGGCCATCTGCTGCCGCGCGTCGGCCACGCGCCCGGCGAGGCGCGCTTCCGACCACGACAGCCAGGCGGCGGCGAACAACACGACGGCAACCAGCGCTCTGACGATGACGGTGCGATTGATCATGGCAGTTTTCCAAACCAGGGAGTGGCAAGCTTGAGGCCGGCCGCGCCGGTCCAGAGCGCGGCGGCGGCGAGCGCGAACAGGCTGTAGCGCGCCTGCTGGCTCGAGTACTGGCGCGTCTCGATCGTGCCGACCGCCTCGCGATCGATGTCTTCCACCGCGGCGATCAGGCTGGCCTCGTTCTTGGCGACATAGTAGCGACCGCCGGTCTTCTCCACCGCGGCCTGCCACTTGGCGTCGGGAATCCCCTCGCCAAACTCCTTGTTGTAGTTCGTGCGCACGAAGAACAGCGGGATCTTGTTGTCGACCGCACTCTGGAGGATGTCGTCGAGGCTGCGGCCGTGCACGATCGAGGTAGTGTCTTCGCCGTCGGTGAAGATCACCATCAGGTTCCCTGATGCCTCGAGAAAGTCGAACGCCTTGAAGATTTCGATGCTCTCCTCGAGCGCGCTGGCGATAACGGTACCCGACTCGGGAAACTGCGAAAACTCCACCGGGTCGCCGATCAACGCCATGCTCAGCAACAAGTTGTCGTAATCACTGGTAAACGGCGTGATCACGTAGGCGCGGCTGCCAAACTCCACGAGTGCCATCAGGTCGCGATGCCGGCCCTTCTGCCGCAGTTGCACAAACCGTTCGGCCGCGGCGATGGTGGTGAAAAACGCGGGCTGCACATCGTTGCGGGTGTTGAGCGTGGTGGCGGTGAACGCCGTCTGCATGCTGTCCGAGGCGTCGATCATCAAGCTGATACGGCGGCCGGGATAGGTGACGTTCTGCACCACCAGCGATGAATACGGATCCGCGAGCGCCAGCACCGCGCATGGCAGCGCGGCCAGGAACAGCGCCACCGGCAGATGCCGGATCCAGGCCAGGCGCGAGCCCGGCACCGACGCCAGCACTGCGGGCAGGACAATGTGATGCCGGCCTGGTCTGCGGGCCACGGCGGCCCGGATCAGCAGCAGCACCACCGCCGTCGCGATCAGGGCGACCAGGGCCAGGCGTCCGGTATCGCGGCGCCAGAACTGCAGGCCGCCCCAGTCCAGCACCCCCCACTCGGCGGCCACCGCCTGCGCCACCGCCGTCAGCGCTGCGACCACGATGTGCCTTGGGCGATCAGGCCCTGGCGAAGGGTGCGCCATGCACTGCGTTCGCGCTGCAGGTCGTGGGCCACTTCCTCGACATGCCGCGCCGCCTCGTTCAGGACGGCGGCGTCGCGAGCCGGCGCCTGCCGATACAACGCGGCGGTCAAGTCGGCCAGCGCCGCCTGCAGACCCTGGAGCTGATGACGATGGCTGAGCGAGACCGCATCGTCCAGGCGCGAGGCGGCCAGCGCCACGTCGGCCGCCGTGGCCGAACTCGAGACCGCCGCTCGTCTCGCCTTCAGGCGACCGTGCGAAACGGCGAGGCGGCCCTCGGGAACTGGCACATTGGCTTTTAGCGCCTTCTCGCTGATGTGGTGGTCAATGGCGAGCGCGGCGACCACGCGGGTGGCCGCCAGCGCCCGCGCGACGGCGGCGTCGCTCCAGCCCTCGGCGGCGGCCAGCGCCTGGGCGCTGTGGAGCTCGTCGGCGGTGGCGGCAGCAACCGCGCGATCCGGCAGGCGATCGCTCGTGATCGTTCCACTGTTGCCAGCCCTCCGCGCCAATGGCAGCAGGGCCAGGACGGCCATCACGGCGCCGATGACCCCGAAGGCCAGCGCGAGCATCTCGAACAGGCTGCTGCGGAAGCGCAGCGACTCAACGGCGCCGAGGCTGGCGTCCGATCCGTCGCGGATGTCGGCGGCGTCCGCCGGCACCAATGACAGCACTTTGATCGGCAATGCCGGCAACAGATAGGTGAGGTCTCGGCCCTCGAGGGCGGCGGCGGCGCCGACGCGGCTGTGGACGCGGTACGGAATCGACAGCGCCGGCACGTTGATGTCGTGGCCGATCGCGTCGGCGCTGATCAATCGCAATTGGTAGTGATACTGGAAGAACCGGCGCTGCAAGTGGTGCGCATCGGCAGGATGCGTGCCGCCAAGAATCTCGAACGGCGCCATCTGGATGGACGCCACCCCCAGCCGCGATTCATCGGCCACGACTTGCATCGAGACGGTCTCGATCACGGCGCAGGTGAGAACGACCTCGAACGACTCGCCAATCGTGATGGCACCTGCACTGGACTGCCACCAGCAACGAATCGGGTCGATGCCACCGGGACGCAGTTGCGCGGCGGTTGGTGGCGGCGGCGGCGCCGGTCGTGCCGGCACCGGCTTGGCGGGCGCGTGGACGGCGTGATCCTGCAACGGCGCGGCGGGCGCAACCCCCGTCGAGAGCGCGAGAACGGCGAGCGCCGCGATGGTCTTCATGGCACGGGGACCTGGGCGATAACATCGCGGATGACCGCCTCGGCGGTCAGGCCGTGGGCGGCCGCGTGGGGGCCGAGCCAGATGCGATGCCCGAGCACAAAGGGCGCCAGGTCCTGGATGTCCTCGGGATAGACCTCGGCGCGCCGGTGTTGCAGCAGCGCCCATACCTTGGCCAGCCGGCTCCAGCAGATGATGGCGCGCGGCGAAGCGCCAAGATCAACCCCGCGCTCGACCAGCTCGGACACCGAGTGATGACGCCAGTCGGTGTCCTCGTTGTAGGGGCGAGTGGCCGCGACCAGGCGCTGGATGTAGCGGCCCAGGCGATCGTGCAGGAACACGCCCTCGCTGATCACGGCGCGCAGTTGGACAATGCGCTCCTTCGACAGCAGCGGGTTGAGGCGCACCTGTTTGAAGTCGAAGCTGACCAGCTTCTCTTCCTCCTCGGGCGGCAGGTAGCCGATGTTGACCATCGCGGCAAACCGGTCGGTGGCCGCCTCCGACAGCGGAAACGTGCCCTGTCCCAGCTCTACCGGGTTCATGGTCGCGATCGCGAAGCTGAACGACGGCAGTTCGTAGGTCGTCTTGCCGACGGTGATGGTCCGATCCTGCAGCGCCTCGAGAAACGCGCTCTGCGACTTGAGGGGGATGCGGTTGATCTCGTCGAGCAGGATCACCTCGGCCGACGCCATGGGGCCGAACTCGGTCACCAGTTCGCCGGTCGAGGGATTGATCATCTGGAAGCCCACCACTTCGGTGGGCTGCAAGTCGGCGCGGCCCTGGATGCGGGCGAACTTGGCGTCGCTGATGGCTGACAGGATGACGCCAAAGAAAGTCTTGCCGACTCCAGGCACGCCGCGCAGCAGCAGATTGCCGGCATTGACCTGGCGGTCGGTGCGCTTGTCGTAGGTGGTCGGGATCTCCGACAGCAGCACCACGTTGGCGACTGCCTTGGCGGTATCGTAGCCAACCAGCGCCTTGCTGCCCTCGGCGATGACCGCGACGTGAAAGTCGATCGCCTCCTGTAGCTCAGCGTTCATGGCCACGAGCACTTAAGCACCTCAGCACCTCAGCACTTATTTCTGTCCCGCCTGAATCTGCCGGGCAACCTTCTCGACCTCGGCCATGACGCGCAACAAGTTGCCGCTCCAGATCTTGCCGATCTGCTCTTCGGTGTAGCCGCGCCGCACCAGTTCGAGGGTCACGTTAAAGGTCTCTTCGGCGCCGTTCCAGCCGGTGACGCCGCCGCCGCCGTCGAAGTCCGAGGAGATGCCGACGTGCTCGAGGCCAATCTTCTTGACGAGATAGTCGATGTGGTTGACGAAGTCCGCCACGGTCGCGCGGGGATCACCTGGCGTCTTCTTGTCGATCTCGGCCATGCGGGCGATGTACTGCGTGCGTTGTTCCGGCGTGAGCCGGTTCATGGCGCCGCCGCCACCGCCGCCGCCCGTGCCCGGACCGCCGCCCTGCCCCTGGGCCGGCAGGTCGAACTGCTTGCGCAGCGCCGCAATCGCCGCGGTGCGCTCGGCCGAATCGGGCTTGTTGATCTTCACGTAACTGGCAAACGCCACCGTCTGGACGACGCCGCCGTTCGTCTTGAGCGCCATCAGCTGCTCGTCATCCATGTTGCGGCTGTGATCGGCCAGCGCGCGGGCGGCCGAGTGCGAGGCGATCACCGGCGCCTTCGACAGCGCCATCGCCTGCATGTTGGCGGCCTTGGACGGATGCGAGAGGTCGACCATGATGCCCCACTTGTTCATCTCGGCAATGGCCTGCTTGCCGAGCTCGCTCAGGCCGTTGTGCAGCCACTTGCCATCGCGCTCGCCGGTGTTTGAATCAGCCAGCTGGCTGTGACCGTTATGGGCCAGCGACATGTAGCGGCCACCGCGGTCGTAAAACTCCTTCACCCGCTTGATGTCGGTGCCGATCGAATAGCCGTTCTCGATGCCGATCAGCGCCACTTTCTTGCCCGACTTCGCGATCCGCGGCACGTCGGCGGCGGTCAGTGCCAGCTCGATCTGGTCGGGGGCAATCTCCTTGGTCAGGTGATGCACGGCATCGAACTTGGCCACCGCCTGCTTGTAGGCGCCGTCATAGCCTTCGGGGGTCAGCGGCCCCTGGCCGACGTAGACGATCATGAAGGAGACATCAAGGCCGCCTTCGACCATCTTTGGCAGGTTGACCTGGGTGTCGAGACGCTGGGTGTAGTTCTTCTGCCGCGTGAAGTTGGCCGGGTTGATATCGTCGTGGGTATCGAGCGTGATCACGCGCTCGTGAATCGCCCTGGCCTTGGCAACGAGGGCGGCATCGGCGCCGGTCTGCGCCGACGGCCGCGGGTCGGCAAGAGTGACAAACAGTAAACAGGCGGCAATCGGCACAAGGCGGGTCATGGGCGGTCTCCTAAAGCGCAGATCCTACCATCCCGGCCGAATCTGAGACACGATCAGGGCAGATGGACGAGGCGCGGGCGGCACGCCTGTATCGAGACGCCGACGGTGGGCGCTGGGACCTGCCGGTCGAGGCCTTCGTCGAGGCGCTGGAGCGGAGCACCGCCAAGGCGCTCGCCGGCCGCCCCGCCGGGGCGTCTGAGCGCGATCGCTACCTCGCCTCGCTGCACCTGGCCGACCTCGCACTGGCCTGCGCCTGTGCCCGCGGGCACGAGGCGGCCTGGGATCACTTCGTCGCCCAATTCCGGCCGGCCCTTTATCGCGCGGCAGACGCACTCGATGCCAGCGGCGGCGCCCGTGAGGTGGCCGACGCCTTGTACGGGGAACTCTACGGCGTTCGAGAGCGCGAGGGCGGACGCCAGTCACTGTTTCGCTACTTCCATGGCCGCAGCAGCCTCAGTACCTGGCTGCGGTCGCTGGTGGCCCAGCGCTATGTCGACCGCATTCGCGAAGTGCGGCGGCTGGCGCCGCTGCCCGAAGACTCGTCGCCGGCGGCCCTGCCGGCGCCGCCGGCACCACCCGACCCCGACCGCTCGCGATTCGCAGCGGCCATGCGCGCGGCGCTGGGCACCGCCATTGCCGCCCTGGCGGCCCGGGACCGGCTGCTGCTCGGCTGCTACTATGCGCAGGAGATGACGCTCGCCCAGATCGGACGGCTCACGGGCGACCACGAAGCCACGGTGTCGCGCCACCTGGCGCGCACGCGCCGGGAGATCCGCGCGGCGGTCGAACAGCTCCTGCGCGACAAGCACCACTTCGGCGACCGGGAAATCACCGAGTGCTTCGCCAGCCTGGCGGCCGAAGCCGGGCCGATCAACCTCGACGATTGGCTGGCCCCACCGGCCGCGCGCAAGAAATCCCTCGCCGCCCGTTCTAACCTTGAGGACCCCTCGTGAACGCCGAACGCGATCGCGATTCGCTGTTGGAACGCGCGCTCAAGCGGGAAATGAGCGCGGAGCGCGAGGCTCCGGCCGGCGACGCCTGTCTCGACCCGGAAACGCTGGCCGCGTGGATGGACGGTGGCCTTGATGCCCACTCGCTGGCGTTGGCCGAGGCGCACGCGTCGAGTTGCGCGCGGTGCCAGTCCCTGGTGGCCACGCTGGTCCGCACCCTGCCGGCAGAGCCGGCGGCAGCGCCAGCGGGCATGCGCCTGTGGCGGTGGTGGTTCGCGCCAGTCGCGGCGACCGCGGCGGCGGTGACCCTCTGGATGGTCGTGCCACCGCAACCGGTGACCGCACCCGATCAAGCCGAGTTAAAGACATTCGCGTCGGCGGAAGCATCGGTCGACCCGGTCACGCCGGCACCGGCACCGGCTCCAGCCGCGACCTTTGGCACGCCGCAGTCGAGTGCTGCGCAGGTGGGCCAGAGAGTGCGGGAGCGCGCGGAGGCGCCCGCCTCACCCGTGGCACCGGCCAGGGCCGACGCCGCCAGGCGCGGCCTGGCTGAACCCGAAGTCCTCGAACCGAAGGCCGAAGCCCCCCAACTGCGCGACAACGCGGCCGAAGGGCGTTTGACGGCCGCGGCCCCTCCAGCTGCGACCGGGGCCAACCGGGCGCAGCAGGACAGGGACGACTTCACGGCGCGCGCGGCGCCCTCGCCCAATGTCATCTGGCGGGTCGGTCGCGCTGGACTGGTGCAGTTGGCCACCGACGGCCGCACGTTCGTGAGAATCGCATTTCCGGAGGCCGTCGACCTCACCGCCGTCACGGCCACCGACGAGCGTCAGGCGAAGGTAACCACCGCCGACGGCCGGACATTCCAGACGGCCGATGGCGGCCACACCTGGCAGCGGCCGTAGGGCGGGCCTGCAGCCCTTCTGGGACTCGGTCCTTCGGACCTTCGTGGGGCTCGGGCGCTTCGCGCCCTCGTGGGGGGGAAATGCTCGTCCCCACGAACGCGGTGAGCCCCAGGACGCTCGCGTAGCGAGCGACACCGACGAGCGCCGCAGGCGCGAGTCCCACCGGCTGCAAGAAATCCCGCCGACCCCGTTCTAAGGGAAAGGGCCACGAACGGCCCCCAATTCTCAAGGAGCGGTTCCCATGTCTGCACGCACGTATCTCGCGTCCCTGGTCGTTGTCGGTGGCGCGCTGCTGATGCGGCCCGAAACCCAGCCGGTGCTGCTGGCCGGGCCAGAGGTGAACGACGCGGCGCCGGCGACCGGCGGCGACCAGGATCTGACGACGACCCTGGACGACCAGTCCGAACTCGCCATCACGGTTTACAACTCCGATATCGCGCTCATCCGCGACGTTCGCAACCTGCAACTTGCGCGCGGCACGGGCAACCTGCGATTCATGGACATTGCCGCCACGGTCAACCCGGCGACCGTGCATTTCCGGTCGCTCACCGACCCCGCCCGCGTCCGTGTGCTCGAGCAGAACTACGAATACGACCTGCTTGAACCGGACAAGCTGCTGCGGAAGTACGTGGGGCGCGAAGTGACGCTCATGCGGAATCGTCAGGACGGCGGCACCACCCGGCAAGAGGAAGTGAAGGCGCTGCTCCTGAGCTACAACGCCGCGCCGGTCTGGAAGATCGGCAGCGAAATCGTCACCGGAATCGGCGCCGACCACATTCGCTTCCCGGAACTGCCGAGCACCCTCTATTCGCGGCCGACGCTGATCTGGACGGTAGCCAATGACGGCGCCGCCCGCCACCGGGTCGAGGCGTCCTACCTGGCCGGCAAGCTGGCCTGGAACGCCGACTACGTGCTCACGGTCTCGCGCGACGACAAGCTGGCCGACCTCAATGGCTGGGTGACGCTCACCAACGGGAGCGGCACCGCCTTCCGCAACGCCAAGCTGCAGTTGGTGGCCGGCGACCTGAACCGCGTTCGCCAGCAGTTCGGCAAGATGGAGATGGCGCTGCACGAGCGTCGCGACGCCGCGGCCCCAGCCGTCAACATGGCCGAGGAGTCGTTCTCGGACTATCACCTCTACACGCTCGGACGAAAGACGACCATCAACAACAACCAGACCAAACAGGTCAGCTTGCTCGAAGGCACCGACGTGCCGGTGATCAAGCGCTACGTCGTTGAGGGGCAGGCCTTCTATTACCGCAATCAACAGCACCCGGGGTCGCCGATCAAGGATCTGGTGCAGGTTTACTACCAGTTCAAGAACGAGCAGAAGGGCGGCCTCGGCATTCCCATGCCGGCCGGCGTGCTCCGCGTCTATCAGGAGGACTCCAAGGGCGGCGTGCAGTTCGTGGGTGAGGACCGCCTGACGCACACGCCGAAGGACGAGACGCTGAACGTGAAGATTGGCAACGCCTTCGACGTGGTGTGCGAACGCAAGCAGACCGACTTCCAGAAGATCGCCAGCAACGTCTACGAGATGGAATACGAGGTCACCCTGCGCAACCACAAGGCGACCGCCGTCTCGGTGGAGGTCAACGAACCGCTGGGGGGCACCTGGCGGATGATTCGCTCATCGCACGAATGGACCAAGACCGACGCCTGGGCGGCGCAGTTCCATGTGCCGGTCGCGGCCGACGGCGCGGCGGTGCTCCGCTACCGGGTGCGGGTGACGTACTGACGCAAGTGGGGTGGAGGCAACCCCTTCCGGGGTTGCCTCGCGACTCAGGCGGTGAAGCTGGCCAGCGCCTTCTCTTCCGAGTCGTAGGTGTCGAACACGGTCAACAACTTGGTGATGGTGAGCAAGTCGGTGATGCGGTTGGTGAGGTTGGCGAGCTTCACGGCGCCGTTGGCCTTGCGCGCGGCCATCGAGCAGCGAACCAGTTCGCCCAGCCCGCCGCTGTCCATGTAGCCGACGCCGGCGAGGTTGAGCACCACCTTGTTCTGTCCCTGAAAGACGACGCTGGCGACCTTGTCGCGCAGCAGCGCCGCGCCGTCATCAATGGTGAGCTTGCCTTCGAGGTCCAGGACGGTGATGTCGCCGACGGTGCGTTCGTTGATCTGCATTGCGGAATCCCTGTCGGCCCGGACGCCCCCGGGCAATGGTGAGACTTCCGCTGGTTCGGGGGGCGGCGTCTCGCCCGGCGAGTTTACCTCATACGGCAGGCGGGTGCGCCGCCTAGTAGGGCACGTCGGTCAGGCGATCCCGTCCGCTGGCCATGTCCTGCTCAAGCAGGGTCAGCAGCGCCTTGGCCACCGGCCCCGGCCGGCCGTCGCCAATCTTCGCGCCGTCCCAGGTGACAATCGGCGCCACCTTGATGGAACTGCCGATCAGCATCATCTCTCGGGCCGCGCGGGCGTCGGCCGCAGGCACGTCGCACACTTCAACCCCGGCGATCACGCCCTGCGCGACCAGGGCCGGCGCCAGGTCCAGCAGCCGCCTCGACGTGCAGCCGGACAGGATGTGATCGAACTTCGGGTGGCGCAACACCCCGTCGGTCGTGACAAACGCCACGTTCATGTTCGAGCTCTCGCCGACGTTGCCGGCGGCGTCGAGGAAGACGCCATTGTCGAGGCCAGCCTGCTTGGCCTCCATCTGCATCAACACGTTGGGCAGGTAATTGGTGCTCTTGGTAATGGCGTACAACGAGGGCTTGATCGGGTAGGTCGTCGTCATGACCTTCAAGCCCTCGGTGTACCAGCGTTCGGGATAGACCAGGCCGGCGAACACCATCACAAAGAACCCGGGTTCGGCGCCGGCGGCGGGGCTGAGCTCAAGGCTGCCGGGACCTGACGACAGCCAATAGCGAATCGCGCCGTCGCGCCGGCCACTCGCAGCCGTGGTCTTGACGATCAGGTCGCGCATCTGCTCACGCGAACCATAGAGGGCGAGCCTGGAGCGTTTTGCCGATCCCACGAACCGGTCGAGGTGTGCGTCGAGGTCGTAAATCCTGCCGTTGACGATGCCGGCGGTGTCGAAGATGCCGTGGCCGCGATGCACGATGTGATCGTCGAAGGGGATCACCATCAGCGCCGGGTCGGTGACGATGCCACCCAGCTGACTCGAATAGAACGCCGAATACTTGACCGGCTGTCTCTGGCGCAGCGCGCGCAGTCCGGCCAGCACGTCGTCGGCGCCGAGTAATGGAAGCGGTGATGTCGTCGCAGGCATGGGTGTGTTCACTCTAGCATGCGGCACGTGGGACGGTGCCTCACCTGGGCCTGGTCGACGGGCCGTAGAGCACGCGGCCGGGGCGCGCGGCGGTCATCTTGCCGGCCTCGAACGCGACCTGGCCGTTGACGATCACCAGGCTGACGCCCTCGGCGTAACTGTGGGGCTTCTCGAAGGTCGCGGTATCGCGGACGGTGGCCGCATCGAAGACCGCGATGTCGGCCTTCAGTCCCTGGCGCAGCACGCCGCGATCGCTCAAGCCGAGCCGCTGCGCGGGAAACGCCGACATCTTCTGCACCGCGGTCTCGAGCGGCAGCAGCTTCTTGTCGCGCGCGTAGAGGCCCAGCACGCGAACGAACGTGCCATAGCTGCGCGGGTGTGGGACATTGCGGCCAAACACCGCCACTTCGCCGTCCGACGCGATCATGGTCGCCGGATGCACGAGGATGCGCTCCAGGTCCTCCTCGCCGATCGCGTGGAAGATGCCGCCGCAGCCGCCCTGCTCCACAATCCACATCGCCGTCTCGGCCGCGTTCTCGATCGTGACGGCAAGACCGCGGCCTTGGGTGATCTGGGCCAGGTTCTGGCCCGCGAGCTTGGGATCGAACTGGCAGGCTGAGACCGACACGTTCTTCGGATCGCCGCCTCCGCGCTCATCGCGAATGATGGCTGTGCTCTCGGCCTTGATCCGGGCCCGCGTGGCCGGATCCTTGAGGCGTTTGAGCGTCGAGTCGCGCCCGCCTTCCTGCGCCCACGCCGGCAGCAAGGCGGCGCCAATGCTGGTCGCCGAGGCGGTATACGGATACTGATCGATGGTGGCATCCACACCGCGGGCCCGCGCTTCATCCACCATGCGCAGGGTCTCGACCGAGGCGCCCCAATACTTCTTGCCGACCACCTTGTGATGGGTCAACTGCGTCGGCAGGCCGCCCTTTTCCCCGATGGCGATGGTCTCGCGCACGCTGTCGCCGAGACCCCTGGCCTCGTCACGCATATGGGAAATGTAGATGCCTCCCAGGCGCCCGGCGACCCGGGCCAGGTCGATCACTTCTTCGGTCGGCGTGAAGTTGCCGGGCACATAGAAGAGCCCGGAGCTCAGGCCGAACGCGCCCTGCTCCATGCCCTGGGTTACCAGCGCGCGCATCTGCTCGAGCTCGGCCCGGGTCGCGGGACGATCCACTTCGCCCATCACCGTGCCGCGAATCGACCCCTGCCCGATAAAGCTGGCAAAGTTTGGCGTGATGCGGGTGGCCGCCACCTTGGCGAGAAACGGTCCCAGCGGCACCTCGGAGCTGCCGTCGGGGCCCTCGATCAGCGTGGTGACCCCCTGCCGGATGTAGTTGTCGGCGGTCGGCACCTCGAAGATGCCCCGCCGGGCGTGGGTGTGGATGTCGATGAACCCCGGCGCCACCACCAGGCCCTTGACATCAACCACGCGGGTGGCCGGCTCCGCGATCGAGGTCGCGATGCGGACGATGGTGTCGCCCTTGATGGCAATGTCGGCCTGGTACCACGGGCTGGCGGTGCCATCGACGATGCGGCCGCCGCGCAGCACGAGGTCGTAGGCCGGCGCCTGGCCGAACATCATCACGGGAACCACCAGCAGCAACGGAAGCAATCGGCGCATGGCGCGACTATAGCGCCAGCGGTGCGCGAAGAGAAAGCAAGACCCGCGCAGGCACAAAAAAAGGCCGCGGGGCGACCCGCGGCCTAATGCGTTCACATTGGAGGTTGAGAGCGAGTCGGACTGCTAGTGTGCGCGCGCCGCTCCCGGCACGCCCACGGCATCGAACGCCCCTTCGGGCACGGCGGACGGCGCCTCGACCAGGCACCACGCCTCTTGATCGCTGAGAATCTCGGCCGCCAACTGCGTATGCAAGGCGTGACCGGCGCGATGGGCGACGACGTGGCCCACGATCGGCCGGCCGACCAGCGCCAGGTCGCCGACGACATCGAGAATCTTGTGACGGACAAACTCGTCCTCGAAGCGCAGCGCGTTCAGCACGCCGGTGTCACCAATGACGATGGCGTTCTCGAGTGAACCGCCGAGCGCGAGGCCATTCTGGCGCAGCCACTCCACTTCCTTGAGGAAGCCAAAGGTGCGCGCCGCCGCGATGTTGTCGGCAAAGCTCGCTTCGGTGATGCGTTCGGTGCGCGACTGGAGCCGCAGCAACGGATGGTCGAAGCTGATGGTGTAGCTGACCTTGAAGTGATCGGACGGGTAAATCGCGATGCGCTTGTCGCCGCTGGCAATCTGCACCGGCTTCAGGATCTTGAGATACTTGCGCGACGGCGCCAGCTTCTTGATGCCCGCCTCCTGCAGCAGATACAGGAACGGGGCGCTGCTGCCGTCCATGATCGGCACTTCGCGGTGGTTGAGCTCGACCAGGACGTTGTCGATGCCGGCCGAGACCAGCGCGGCCAGCAGGTGCTCAACCGTCTCCACGGTCGCGCCGGCCTTGCCGAGCACCGTGGCGTGCTGCACACTGGAAACTTCAGAAACCGAAGCGGGGATCTCGACGCCCAGGTCGGTCCGGCGAAACCGGATGCCGGTGTCGGCAGCCGCGGGTTTCAACGTCAGCGTGACCTTCTGGCCGGAGTGAAGCCCGATGCCAGCGCACGAGATATGCCGTTTGATCGTCCGTTGTGCGTCCATTCAGTCTACGGTTCCGGTCACCAGAGAAGCAAAGTCGATGCCTAAGATGCACCGGAGCGATTGAATCGAATAAGTCTATTATTCACAACGTTTACACAGATTTTCACATTCAGGCACTCCCAACGACTGTGTTTCTGGAACCACAGCGGCCTTGGCCCGAAGTGTGGCAATACGGCCACTTGCCATCGCCTTTGAGGCTTCGGCAGAGCGGGCTCAGTCGTTCACGCCTTCAACATTTCTGCCAGGAATTGACCGGTCGCCGAGTGCTTCACCTTGGCCACATGCTCGGGCGTCCCCTGCGCCACCACCCGGCCACCACCCTCGCCGCCCTCCGGCCCCAAGTCGATCAACCAGTCGGCTGACTTGATGACGTCGAGGTTGTGCTCGATGACGACGATCGTGTTGCCCTGGTCGACCAGGCGCATCAAGACATCGAGCAGTTTGCGCACGTCCTCGAAGTGCAGGCCGGTGGTGGGCTCATCGAGAATGTAGAGCGTGCGCCCGGTGCCGCGCTTGGACAACTCGCGCGACAGCTTGACCCGCTGCGCCTCGCCGCCACTGAGGGTGGTCGCCGACTGGCCCAGGGTGATGTAGCCAAGGCCGACGCTCTGCAAGGTCCGCAGCTTGATTGCCAGCGGCGGATAGTTCTCGAGCAACGGCAAGGCCTGGTCGACCGTCAGTTCGAGCACATCGGCGATCGACTTGCCGCGATACTTGATCTCCAGCGTCTCGCGGTTGTACCGGCGCCCCTTGCACTGCTCGCAGGTCACATAGACATTGGGCAGGAAGTGCATCTCGATGGCGATCACGCCGTCGCCCTGGCAGGCCTCGCACCGCCCGCCCTTGACGTTGAACGAGAAGCGCCCGGGCTTGAAACCGCGGGCACGCGCCTCCGGCACCATCGCGAACAGCTCGCGGATGAAGGTAAACAGGCTGGTGTAGGTGGCCGGATTCGAGCGCGGCGTGCGGCCGATCGGTGACTGATCGATCTCGATCACCTTGTCGATCAGGCTGATGCCCTCGATCGCATCGTGGGCGCCCGGCTCGTCGGCGGCGCGGTAGAACTCGCGGGCCAGCGCCTTGTAGAGGATGTCGTTGACCAGCGTGCTCTTGCCCGACCCGCTGACGCCGGTGACGGCGACCAGCCGCCCGAGCGGAATCTTCACATCCACCGACTTGAGGTTGTTGGCGCGGGCGCCGCGGATGACGATCTCGCCCTTGGTGTCCTTGCGGCGGGCCGGCGGCGTGGCAATGGCGTGATGACCGGCGAGAAACGCCCCCGTCAACGAGCCGTTGTCGCCGCCGATCAGGTCGGCGGGCGTGCCCTGGAACATCACCTGTCCGCCGAGGTCACCGGCGCCGGGACCGAGGTCGACGACGTAGTCCGCGGTGCGAATGGTCTCCTCGTCATGCTCGACCACCACGACGGTGTTCCCCAGGTCGCGCAGGCGGCCGAGCGTGGTCAGGAGCTTTCGGTTGTCGCGCTGGTGCAGGCCAATCGACGGCTCGTCCAGCACGTAGAGCACGCCGGTGAGGTTGGAGCCAATCTGCGTGGCCAGGCGGATCCGCTGGCCTTCGCCGCCCGAGAGCGTCGCCGCCGAGCGGGCCAGCGTGAGGTAGCCGACGCCGACTTCGTTCAGGAACCGGAGCCGATCCTTGATTTCCTTGAGAATGCGGGTGGCGATGATCGCTTCGCGGTCCTGCAACTCGATCGCCTCGAACACGGCCAGCGCGCCGGAGATCGGCAAGTTGACGTAGTCGGCGATCGATTTGCCCTTGACGGTCACGACCTGGCTTTCCGGCCGCAGGCGGTTGCCATGGCACACCGGGCACTGTCGCAAGGCGCGGTACGGATCGAGTTCCTCCTGGACCGCCCAGGAACCCTCTTCGAACCGCCGTCGCAGGTTGGGGACCACGCCCTCGAAGTCGCGGCCGAATGGCTCGGGCGCCAGGACCTTCTTCCGGCTGCCTTTCTTTGCCGCCGGCGCCGCCGGTGCGGCGGGACCGAAGTCCCGCCCACCTGGCAGCTTGCCATCCGGCTTGTCGCGTTGGGCCGCGCCGGGACCGTGCAGGATCAGATCACGATGCTTCTTCGGCAACTTGCCGAACGGCACCTGGGGATCGATGCCGTAGTACGAGGAAATCGCCAGCACGGCGTCGGTCACCAACTTGCCGTCGCCGCGGCCCCACGGCGCGATGGCGCCGCCCGCCAGCGACAACGCGTCGTCGGGGACGATCCGCGCCGGATCGAAGTCCCATGTCGCACCCAGTCCCTGGCACGACTGGCAGGCGCCGTGCGGCGAGTTGAACGAGAAGGCCCGCGGCGACATCTCGGGGACGCTGATGCCGCACACCACGCACGCCAGCTTGCGCGAAAACAGGCGATCGCCGGCATCGAGCGAATTGATCACGACCACATCGTCGGCCATCGTGAGGGCGACCTCGACCGACTCGGCCAGGCGCCGCTCGATGCCGCTGCGCACGATCAGGCGGTCGATGATGATGTCGATGTCGTGGTTGCGGCGGCGGTCGAGCTTGATCTCGTCCTCGAGCGACCGGATGTGGCCATCGACCCGGGCCTTGGTAAAGCCGCGGGTCCTGAGCGCCAGCAGTTCCTTCTTGAACTCGCCCTTGCGGCCGCGGACGATCGGCGCCATCACGTTGATGCGCGTGTCCTGCGGGTAGGTCATCACCAGGTCGACGATCCGCTCGAGCGACTGCGAGGCGATCTCGCGGCCGCAGTTCGGGCAGTGCGGCACGCCGATGTTGGCGAACAGGAGCCGCAAGTAGTCGTAGATCTCGGTGACGGTACCAACGGTCGAGCGCGGATTGGAGCCGGTGGTCTTCTGCTCAATCGAGATGGCCGGCGACAGGCCCTCGATCAGGTCGACGTCCGGCTTCTCCATCTGTTCGAGGAACTGCCGGGCATAGGCCGAGAGCGACTCGACATAGCGCCGCTGCCCCTC
Organism: Acidobacteriota bacterium; assembly: GCA_021730945.1. Lineage (GTDB taxonomy): Bacteria > Acidobacteriota > Vicinamibacteria > Vicinamibacterales > UBA2999 > 12-FULL-67-14b. The sequence goes on from JAKFYH010000054.1 coordinate 37,305, forward strand.
GGCGTAGAGGGTGTCGAAGGCGAGCGACGACTTGCCCGACCCCGACAAGCCCGTGATCACCACGAGCTGGTTGCGCGGGAGGTCAACGTCGATGTCCTTGAGGTTATGGACGCGCGCGCCCCGGACAGAGATCCAATCGTGCGGCATGATGGCACTGCGGCGTCCACGCCGTGGACGCCAATCGCCAATTATACCCCGGCCCGGGGTATCATCCCGACCGGCAGCTCATGTCCAGCCCGATCCCACGCACACCTTCGCTTTTCTGGTCATCCGTCCCGGTCCTCGTTCTGGTCGCCCTGCTGGCGGCGGCGGTCGCGCTGTTCGGCGACGGCGCGTCGAGTGGAGCCAACCCGATTGCGCTGCTGCTGGCCGCCGGGGTCGGCATCCTGATTGGCACCGCCCACGGCCACTCCTGGAAAGAGATCGAGAAGGGCATCGTCCACGGCATCTCGCTGGCGCTCGGCGCGGTGATCATCCTGCTGACGGTGGGCGCGTTGATTGGATCGTGGATCCTGTCGGGCACGGTGCCGACCATGATCTATTACGGATTGATGCTGCTGACGCCGTCGATCTTCCTGCCGAGCGCGTGCGCACTCTGCTGCCTCGTCTCGCTCGCCACCGGCAGTTCGTGGACCACGGCCGGCACGGTCGGCGTGGCGCTGATCGGCATTGCCGTGGCCCAGGGCATCAGTCCCGGACTGGCGGCCGGGGCGGTCATCTCCGGCGCCTACTTCGGCGACAAGATGTCGCCGCTCTCCGACACCACCAACCTGGCGCCGGCCGTCGCCGGCACCGAGCTCTTCACCCACATCCGCCACATGGCCTGGACGACGACGCCCAGCCTGGTCATCGCGCTGCTCCTCTATGCGGTGCTGGGCCTTTCGGTCACGCCGCCGCAGGACACGACCCAGGTCAATGCCATCCTCGCGGCGCTCAGCGGCACCTTTGCCGTCGGCCCGCACCTGCTGATCCCGGTCGTCCTGGTGCTGGTGATGGTGGTGATGAAGATGCCGGCATTTCCGGCGCTGTTGATCGGATCGCTGGTCGGCTGCGCCTTCGCGGTGGTGTTCCAGCCGGCAGTGGTGGCCGCCTACGCCAACTCGCCCGACCTGCCGGCCTGGGTCGGGTTGGCCAAGGGCGCCTGGATGTCGTTGTTCGACGGCTTCAAGCTGGAGTCGCCCAACGCCGCCCTCAACGATCTGCTGTCGCGCGGCGGCATGGCGAACATGCTGAACACCGTGTGGCTGATCCTGATGGCGATGACGTTCGGCGCGGTCATGGAAGTGACCGGCATGCTGCAGCAGATTGCCGCCGGTATCCTCAGCATGGTGCGCGGGACCGGGTCGCTGATCACGGCCACGCTCGCCACCGCGATCGGCATGAATGTGATCGCCTCCGATCAGTACATGGCCATCGTGCTGCCAGGGCGGATGTTTCGCGCCGAGTTTGCCCGCCGCGGCCTTCACCCGAAGAACCTGTCGCGGGCACTCGAGGACGCCGGCACGCTGACCTCGCCGCTCGTCCCCTGGAATACCTGCGGGGCGTTCATGGCCACCACCCTCGGCGTGGCGACCTTTGCGTACGCGCCGTTTGCATTTTTCAACCTGATCAACCCGGTCATCTCCGGCATTTACGGCTTCACCGGATTCACGATCGAGAAGCTGCCGCCCGCCGGACCCCGATAGGACTGTTCATGCGACAAACTGCGCTACTCGGCATCCTGGTGTTCGCGACCGCCGTGTCGGCGCAAAGCGGCGCCCCCTTCAACGACTCGATCAGGGTCGCCGACCTCAAAGCCGACCTGTTCTTCCTGGCCGGCGACGGCATGAAAGGGCGGCTGGTGGGCACGGCGGAGAATGCGCTCGCCGCCGAGTTCGTGCGCTCGCGCTTCGAACGGGCCGGGCTCAAGCCGGGCGCGCCCAACGGCACGTTCATCCAGGCCACGCAGCTCATGGCCGCCAGCCTCGGCACGCCGAACGCACTCACCGTGACCCTGCCGGGAGGCTCCACCCTCAGCCTCAAGCCCGAGCAGGACTTCTACCCGCAGCGCTTCAGCGCCAGTGGCTCGGTCAAGGCGCCGGTCGTCTATGCCGGCTTCGGCATTCACTCGCCCGCACTCGGACACGACGACTACCGCGACCGGGTCAAGGGACGCATCGCGCTGATCCTCGAACACGAACCGGGCGAGCGTGACCCGAAGAGCCCCTTCGACGGTGTCGTCACCGCCGAGGCCGCGGTCGCCATCAAGAAGGTGCTGGCGGCGCAGGAGAAGGGCGCGGCCGGGGTGTTGTTTGTGACTGATGTGCACAACCATCCGGCGACGGCCAACTTCGAGGCGTCGGCGCGCGCGTTCTGGCCCGCCCAGCCGCCGCGCATCGACCGCTTTACGCTGGCCAGTTGGGCCGATCGCATCCACATTCCGGTGGGCCAGATCTCGCCGGCGCTGGCCGAACTGATGGTGCGTGGCACCGGCCGTTCACTGCTCGAGCTGGCAGGGGCCGCCGAGACGGCCGGCGGTTTCGCCGGTCTGCCGCTCGACGGCGTCGAGGCAACCCTGGTGACCGCGGTCGACCGGCATATCGTGCCCGACCGCAATGTGCTGGCGTACGTCGAGGGCGGCGATCCCAAGCTCAAGGAGGAAGTCGTCATCATCTCCGCGCACTACGACCACGAGGGCGCCGACGGCGCGGTGATCTTCAACGGCGCCGATGACGATGGCTCGGGCACGGTGGCGCTGATCGACATCGCCGAGGCCTACGCGTTGGCGGCCGCGGCCGGTCAGCGGCCACGGCGGTCGGTGCTGTTTGCGGCATGGGGATCTGAAGAGCGGGGACCGCTGCTGGGCGCGTGGGCGTACACCGAGAGCCCGACCTTCCCGCTCGCGCGCACGGTCGGGGTCCTCAACATGGACATGATCGGCCGCAACGAAGAGGTGCAAGCCGGCGGCGGCCCGCGCTTCAACGGTCTTGACGTGCAGACCGCGGAGTCCAACCGCAACGCGGTGAACATCCTCGGCTACAGCCGTCACCCGGAGCTCAGCGCCGTGGTGGAGCGCGCCAATCGATCGTCGGTGGGGATCGGCCTCGAACTGAAGATGCGCTACGACAACAACAGCTCGAACCTGCTGCGGCGAAGCGACCAGTGGCCGTTCCTGCAGGTTGGCGTGCCCGCGCTCTGGTTCCACACCGGCCTGCATCCCGATTACCACACGCAGTACGACCGGCCCGAGAAGATCAACTACGAGAAGATGGAACGGATCGCGCGGCTGGTACACCAGGCGAGCTGGGTGCTGGCCAACCAGGACGGACGGCCGAAGTAGGCCGCAGATTCACGCCGATGGTGCGGCGGCGCCAGGCGGCGGAGTTCTACAACTGGTACGGAATACGAATGCCCGGCTCGTCGGCCGGGAAGTCCTTGGTGTTACGGGTCACGAGCAACGCCGATTCGTGTCGTGCCGAAGCCCAGATGAGGGCGTCGGGCACGCGAATCCGCGAGGTCTGCCGGATCTCCGCGGCATCCCGGGCAATGGCGCGCGTCACCTCAATGACGCGAAAGTCGCGTAGGAACATCTCGACGACATCGCCTTCTGCTGCGCTGCGAACACCGGCCTGCAACTCCACCCAGGTCACGATGCTGATCAGCGGCTGGCGATGACGGGTGAGCTCCGCCTGCGCAGGTTCGATGCCCTTGAGCGCACCATGGCTTCTTAGAGGAGCACGTAGGCAGCCACCGGCAGGCCCGCGAGAAAAGCCCAACGGAGCATGACCGCCCATCCGGGGCTGGTTCCGACGCGTAACCAGCCGGCTCGGCGCCCGCGCGACAGAAACCACCACTTGGTCACGTCGAACACGCCCGCGGGAGACAGCGACATCATCAGGCCCAGTCCGAACTCGAACACGCGGTAACTGTCGGACACCTCGAGCACCACGGCCGTCCAGAGCGCGCCGGCGATGATCGACAGCGCCATGCGATCCAGGGGATGCGCGCCCGGACTGAGCAGCATCGACGTGGAGCGGAGCCCGAGCGACAAGCCGGCCAGCGACACCAGCAGCACCAGCAGGACGATCATGCGAGGGCCGTCCGGCTCTCGCCCGGCGCGGTGTCGGCGGCAAACGAGAAGACCGATTCATTGGAGGCCACCACGAGTTGGCCGCCGGGACCAAATGCCAGGCCGACCAACCCGCCGCCGGCGACCACGAGCTCGGGTGGCGATCCTGGGCGCACGGCATAGACGCCGGAGGCGCCGGCCAACGCTTCCACCACGTGCAAGGTGCCCGACGCGTCGAATGCCAGCCCTTGAGGCCGGCCGAACCTGAAGTCGAGCGTCTCAACCGCACCGTTGGGACTGATGCGCCGCACCGAGTCGTACGACGCCAGCGTCGGCGCGGCGACATACAGGTCGCCGGTGGGCGACATCGCCAGGTGAAACGCCGCGACGCTCGACGGCACGGTGGCAAACGTCTCGGTCCGTCCGCTCGGGTGAATGCGAAAGATGGTGCCGCCGCGATCGCCGACGTACAACGAGCCTTCGGCGTCGAAGGCCAGGCCGCACGCCACACCCAGGTCGGAGGCCATCACCTCGTACTGGCCATCGGCAAACACGCGGTAGACACGGCCATCGAAGCGGCTCGACACATACAGCCGGCCGTCAGGCCCCATCGCCATCGAGGTCGGGTTGACCAGGCCATGCACAAAGGGCTCGCGCGCGCCGCCCGCCGCCGGGATTCTGAACACCGAGACCGACGCCTCTTGTCCGCGCGATCCGCTGTAGGTGACATAAAGCGATCCGTCGGGGCCGAAGACGGGGTTATCAACCTGATGCAGTCCCGTGGCGAGCAACGCGCCGATCCGTGCGTACAACGTGGCGCCGGGGACCCAGGCCACCTTCACGGGCGACTCGCCGCCGTCGAGTCCGGCGGGCACGATCACGGCCAGGCGCCCGGTGGACGCGAAGGCCATGCGGGCGGGCTGGCCGCCGATGGTCACGAGGTCTGAGGTGGATTCGGGCTGCGGAAAGCCATCGCCGCTCAGCCACAGCCGGCCGCCTTCCACGGCGCGAACCGGCTCCAGGCTTGTCAAGACCGGCAAAGGCACATCACTTTCGACCCACGCGACATCACGCGTCGTCCAGTTCGAGATTCCAGTACAGGTAGTCGCGCCAGCTCTCGGGCGCACTGCGCAGCCCAATGGTGATGCGGATGGCCGGGGCCGACATCGGCCGCCGCGGCGGGCGCACCAGCCGCATGCGCGCCTCGTCTGGCGTGCGTCCACCCTTGCGCCGATTGCACGAGACGCAGCAGGTGACGATGTTCTCCCAGTCCTTGCGGCCGCCCTGCGACACCGGTACCACGTGGTCGAAGGTGAGTTCTTGTGTCGGGAACACATCCGCGCAGTACTGGCAGGTGAACTCGTCGCGCGCGTAGATATTGGCGCGCGAGAACGGCACGTAATCGAATCGCTTCTTGATCCGAACGTAACGCAACAGGCGGATGACCGAGGGAAGTTTGAAGGCGAACGACACCGCGCGGACTTCCCGGTCGTGATGCGCGATGATCTCGACCTTGCCCTGGCACCACAACGTCACCGCCTTCTGCCAGTTGACAACCTTCAGCGGCTCGTAGGTAGCGTTAAGGAGGAGCGTCTGCTCCATTTACGCGACATTGTGCCATGAATCACGCGGGACTACACAATTCGGCACGCGGGCCGATAAGGACAAAGAAGTGATGGTCCACCTGTGCGCGATGCGCTTCGGCGGGCAGGCGCGAATCCTGTTGGCCGCCGGCCTGGCGGCCCTTGTGACCGGGTGCGCCAGTTCCGGCAGCATGGTGCACACGCCGCGGCCCTTCCCGACCCCCGGGGGGAATGGCCCGACCGCGGCTCCCGCCCCCGCCGAGGCGGGGGGCGCGCCTGCTGCCGCCGTGCCACCACCGTCGGTACCCGGCCGCCCACGGACATCGGGACCCAGCCTCCCGTCCGGCCGGACCGCCGATGGCTACGCGCTGTCGAGCACGGCCCTGTCGTTACGCGGCGCCCCTTATCGCGACGGCGGCGGCGACCCGAGCGGTTTCGACTGCAGCGGCTTTGTCACCTACGTTTATCAGCAGCACGGCGTCGCCGTGCCGCGGGTGGTCCGCGATCAGTTCCGGGTCGGCAAGACCGTCGATCGCAGCCGGCTCGAGGCCGGCGACCTGGTGTTCTTCAGCACGGTGGCGCCGGGCGCCTCGCACGTGGGCATCATGATTGGCGGCGACCAGTTCATCCACGCTCCGAGCGAACGCGGCGTCGTCCGGGTCGAGAACCTGAGCTCGCAGTACTGGTCCAGCCGCTACGTCGGCGCCCGACGGGTCAGCTAGGCGGCGGCACCGGCGGCGACTGATTGACGGGCGCCGGGAACGGCGCCGGCGCAGGCGCGACCGGCGGCGTGTCCCTGATCCCCATCCGCCTGATGATGATTTGCTGACGGCGGAGCAGCCGCCGGGTCGGTTTCGCCGGGCTGTGCTCGCGCGGGTTGATGATGGCGCCGGCGAGCAGCGCCGCCTGCTCGACGCTCAACGATGCGCACGGCCCGCCGAAGTAGGCGCGCGCCGCGGCCTCGCACCCGAAGATGCCGTCGCCCCATTCGATCATGTTCAGGTAGATCTCGAAGATGCGCCGCTTGCTGAGCGCCACTTCAAGGCGGCGGGCAATCAACAACTCCGTCACCTTGCGCATCGGATTACGCGTGGGCGACAGGTAGAGGTTCTTCGCCAGCTGCTGCGTGATGGTGCTGCCGCCGCGCAGGAACTGGCCCTCCTCCCAGTTCTTCTCCAGCGACGCCCTGAGTTCGGTGAGATCGACGCCGTCGTGATCGTAGAAAGCGGCGTCCTCGGTCACGATCACGGCGCGGCGCAGGACGGCGGAAATCTGGCTGTGGGGAACCCAACGGTGTCGAATCTGGAACTGGTCGCGGCCGGCCGCGGCGGCTTCCCTGATGCGCAGCTCCATGAACGCCGTCGTCGCAGGATTGACGGTCGCCAGGCCGCGCACGTCGGGGAGGGTCAGGTAGAGGTAGGCGATATAGGCAAAACCGAGCGCGCCAAAGGCGAGGACGCTCTTCAGGATCCGCTTCCAAATGGAGGTCCGCGCCCGGGCCGCTGGCATCCAGCGATTATACGGGGCTAACCCTCGACCACAATCTTGATGCGCTCGCCTGCTTGCGGCTGGGCGTTCACCTCATGGTCGTTCATGATCGCCAGCGTCGCCGCGTTCACGATGTTCTTGCCCTGGCGCACCGCGATCGACTGCCACGAGTCGCCGGCCTTCACGACATAGAAGTCAACCCGATTGGGCTGCACGCGGGACGCCTCGGCAGCGCTCAGTTGATGGAAGGACTGGATCGACCCCAGCACGTCGCGATCCACCAGATCGAACTCGGCTTCCGGCGCGAAGCCGGCCACGACATAGAACTGGCGGCCCAGGGCGATGTGCGCCGCCCGCATCATCACCTTGCCCGTGCCCTTTGCCGTCCCGCGGTAGAGGCCGACATGCGCGGCCTGGCCGTTGATCTGCTCGCTGCGGCCATCCACCACGGCATAGCCGGCCGCCCGCATCGACGCCGTCGCCACGTCGCCCAGCGAACTGGACGACCGCGGCCGCTCCACCTCCTGCAGCACCATGTAGTGTTCAGTGCCAGGCTCGCGCGCCATCACCGCGTCGGGGGTATTGGTGACCTCCCAGCCTTCGGGAAAGCTGAGTCCGAACCGCAAGGCGGGATGCAGGAACACATGGCCGCGCACGATCCCGTCTTCAGGATTGTCGCCGTAGACCAGGCCCTCGATGTGATCGAGATAGACGTCGCGATTGCGCTTGGCCGCAGTCGGTGACGCAAACCTGGCGACCACCGGCTCGGCTTCGCCGACCCGCGAACCGGGATCGGGATGGGTCGAGAGCCAGTTGGGCACGCCGCGCTCGCTAAGCGAGTCCACCCGCGCGAGCGTCGACAAGAACCGCGGCACGCCGGCGGGATCCCAACCCGCGCTCGATCCGTACTCCACGCCGAGCCGGTCGGCTTCGAGCTCGGCATCGCGCCCATGCTTGAGGAACAGCACGCCGAGTCCGGTGGCGCCAAGATCGGTGAACGGACGCGTGCTCGGAACGAAGATGCTGAGCACGGTCAGTCCGAGGTTGGCCTGCGCCTGCCGCGTGTAGGCCTGCGCCGCGTGGCGCGCCGTGACATGGCCGATCTCGTGACCTAACACGCCGGCCAACTCCGACTCGTCGTCCAGATACGAGAGAATGCCGCGCGTGAGGTAGATGTAGCCGCCCGGCAACGCGAACGCGTTGATGGCCGGACTGTCGACGATGGTGAAGGTCCAGGGGAGATTGGGCCGATGCGAGGTGCGCGCCAGGTCCTGGCCAATCTCGCTGACGTAGGCCTGAAGCTTGGGGTCGTTATAGACGCCCATCTCCCGGCGAATCTCCGCATCCTGCTGCTGGCCGATGGCCAGTTCCTCGGCCTCGCTGAGCAACGACATCTGCCGCTTGCCGGTGACCGGATTGGTGGCGCACGCCGCCGTGAGCGTGGCGAGAACCACGACGAGGACGCCGGTACCCTTTCTCATACCCTGGGGACTGCAACCCCCGTACCAGAGCCGGGCGTCACGGTTTACGGACATCCGGCGAATCTTTCACCTTCTTCAATGCCTGAAGTGGCAAATCGACCAGTTCTGGGGACGAACGGGAGTCGCAGCCCGGGCGGCTAGGACTCCCGGTCGGGTGCGGCGACCAGGTTGGTCGCCAGCACGATGGCGAAGATGGCGATGGCCGGGGTCAGCGTCCAGGGAAAGCGCGCGACGGCATTGTAGTTGCCGGCTTCCGCCAGCATGGTCCCCCAGCTGGCCACCGGCTCGGGGAACCCGAGTCCGACAAACGACAGCGTGGCTTCAGCCAGGATGAATCCCGGCAACAACAGGGTCGCCTGGATCACCAGGTGCCCCGAGCAGGCGGGGATCAGGTGGTGAAGCAGAATGCGCAACGGGCTCGCGCCGAGCGAGCGCGCGGCCTGGACGTACTCGCGATCGCGTTCGGCGGCAACGATCGCGCGCACGCCCCGGGCGACAAAGGGCCAGCCGACCGCGACAAAGATGCCGGCGACCAGCAGGAACACGGTGGAGGCCGGCAGCACCAGCGGCAGCACCGACCGCAGGACCAGCACGACATAGATCACCGGCAGGATGAGCACGAAGTCGGCCACTCGCATGACCAGATCGTCGACCCAGCCACCGCGAAAACCAGCCCAGGCACCGGCGAGCGCGCCAATCACGACGGCACCGAGCGTCGCAAACAAGGCCAGGCCGACCGACGTCCGCGCGCCGTAGAGCAAGCGCGAGAGCACATCGCGCCCGAAGTTGTCGGCGCCAAGCAGGAACACCGGTGGATCGCCGGCGGCCACGAACCATGGCAGCGGCAACGCCCGCGTGCGATCGGTGTCGAAGCGTTGCTCGAGGCGATCGGCGAGTACGACCGGATGCACCACCGGCAGGCCGAGGCCTTGCAGGTAGGGCCGCATCGGCGGCGCGTGCAGGAAATCGCGGAACGCCTGGCTGGCCTGATACGGCGCCAGCCACGGCGCGGCCAGCGACAGCGCGGTCAGGAGGAGGACGAAGGTGGCGGCGCGCCTGGTCACGGCGTCTCCCGGGATCGCAGGCGCGGATCAGCCATCGCCATCAGCGCATCGGCCAGCCACGTGCCGGCGGCCAGGAAGAAGGCGCCGGTCGCGGCGCAGCCGGCCACCAGGTACAGGTCGCGCGCCTTGAGCGCGTCGTACATCAGGCGCCCCAATCCAGGCCACGCGGTCACCACTTCGACCACGAAGGAGCCGCTGAACAGGCTGCCGATCATCACCCCGTAGAGCCCCAGCACCGACCGCAGTGACACCGGCCACGCGTGACGGATGATCGCCTGCGCCTGGCCGAGGCCGCGGGCGCGGCTGGCCGCCACGAACGGTTCGCGGCTCGTCTTCTCGATTGCCTGCGACTGCAGGCGCTCGAGTGTCGCGGCCAACGGCAGGGCGAGCGCGAGCGCGGGAATCGGAACGTGACGGGCAAGGTCCACCAGCCATCGCGCCCAGTCCTGATCGACACCGGCGGCCGAGGTCATCCCGCCGACCGGCAACCAGCCGGTGCGGGCGGCGAGAAAGACCAGCGCCAGCGATCCGATCAGAGGCGGCACCGACAACGCCAGGACCGACAAGCCACGGACCACGCTGCGACCCAGCCCACGGGAGCGGCTGCCCGAGTACACGCCAAGCGGCAGGCCCACCAACGTGGCGACCAGCAGGGCGACCACCGCCAGGACCGCGGTATTGAGCGCGCGTTCACCGATCAGCGTGTTGACGGGGCGTGAGTAAAGCAGGGAGCGGCCAAAATCGAGCCTTGCCAGGCCGCCGAGCCACGACAGGTATTGGCTGGCGAGCGGCCGATCGAGGCCCAACTCGGCGCGCAGCCGGGAAAGCGCCTCGGGATCGAGCGCCAGGGCCTGCTCGGAGGCGATGTCGCCGGGCGCCAGGCGCGTGAGCAACAGCGACGCCGACGAAACAGTGAGGACCAGGAGCAGGGCAAAGCCGAGACGCCTCAGCAGGTAGCGTCCCATGCCGCGCTAGCGGCCTCCCTGCCCTGCCGGTGCCGGCGAACGCACGGTAATGGTGTCGGCGGCCCACAGTAACTGCGGGCGCAGGATCGACGGCGAGAGCGAACCCAGCCGCGAGCTGACGCCGATGTACATGCGCGGCGCGACAAAGTAGAGGGCGGGCAGGTGCTCGGCAAAGATGTCCTGCACCTGATCGAACAGGCGCTTGCGTTCCGGCTGGTCGATGCTCGACATCATCTGGTGCATCAAGGTGTCGATCTGCGCTTCCCACTCCGTGGCCGGCGAGGCTTGCCCGATGTTCCAGATGTGCGCCGTCCCGGAGCTCAGCCAGAAATCCGGCGACATCGCGGGGTCGAGGGCCGACGCGGTCAGGACGAAGAAGATCGCCTCGAAATCCCCCTTGAGCATCCGCTGCACGAGCGCGCCCTGCTCGAGTGCGACCACGTCGACGGCAATGCCGAGCGGGCGCAGGTCGTCGCGCAGGACCGCCGCGGATCGTTCGAGCGACGAATTGCCGCGATAGGTCAACAGCGTGAAGCGTGCCTCGGTCCCCTGCTCGTCTTCGAGCCACTCATCGGCGTCGCGATTGGCCAGGCCCAGCCCGGTCAAAAGCTCCTTGGCCTTGTCGAGCGAGAAGCCGTAGCGCCGCACGTTTGGTGAGAACCATTTCTGGTTGCCGGGTGTCACCGGCCCCCAAATAGGCACGCCGGCGCCGAGGAACACGGTGTTGGCAAAGGCCTCGCGGTCGACCGCGTGGGAGATCGCCTGCCGAAACTCGCGCCGGTTGATCCAGCTGCCGCGCGGATCCTTGGCCCACTGCTGCGGCCGCAAGTTGAAGAAGAACACGTCGGGATCGGTGCCGACACCAAGTTCCAGCAATTGCAGCTTGCCCTGGTCCACGAGCGGCCGCAGCGTGGCAATGTCTTCGGGCCGGACCTGCTGCTGCAGCATGTCGATCTGGCCCGACTGGAGTCTCACCAGTTCGGCGTTCTGGTCGGGCACCACCTCCGCCACGATCTGATCAAGATACGGCAGGGCCACGCCCGAGGCGTCCTTCTTCCAGTAGCGCGGGTTGCGGTCGAAGACCAGCCGTTGGCCCGGCTCGTAGCGCGTGAGCAGGAAGGGCCCGAGCGAAACCAGCTCGCCAACCGGCGTCGAGGCATTCCAGGCCTTGGCGAACGTGCCTGCCGCTAGTGCCGCTTCGAGCTTGTGGCGGGGCGCCAGCATCAGGTTGTCGAGCAGGGCGATGCCGGGGCCAAAGCTGCCGGGAAAGCCGACGACGACGGTCCGCGCGTCCGGCGCGGTCACGGCCAGGGGCTGGCCATCCACCTTGAGAGAGCCGGCCAGGATGCTGTTGGCGTTGGGATCGTAGATGGCCTTGAAGGTAAAGAGGACGTCGGCAGACGTGAAGGGCGTGCCGTCCGACCAGGCCGCGTCGCGCAGGGTCAGTGTGAAGGTGCGACCGTCAGCCGAGGTGGTCCAGGACTCGGCCATCGCCGGCTCGACCTCCTGGGTGGCGCGGTTGAGGCGCACCAGGGTGCTCTGGGTCAGGTGGGAGATGAACGAGGTCGGGAAGCTGCGATCGACCCACCGGTTGAAGGAGGTCGGTTCACTGCGAAGCGACGAAGTCATGACCCCGCCGCGGGTGTTGACGTCGGAGAAAACAATCTCCGTGCCTGAATCAGCTGGCGGCTGTTGATCCGACCACCAGCGCCAGGCCATGAAAGCAATCAAGCCCAACAGCAGAACGCTCAGCAATGCCCGCGGTTGTCGGTTCACTTTTTGTCCTGTCGGCCAATAACTTGGCCGGTTCATTTCCTGCACTGAAATCGAATTTCATTCGATTTGCGTGCAATTCCCCGGTCGTTGCCGGCGGCCAGCCCGGCCGGGGCAACGCCTTGGCCGCCGACGCCCGGACGCCGCCGGTGCGATCGCAGGCATCGTAGAACACCAAACCCTGCCGATGCAATCACTTAGCGGAATATGGCCACGGTTACCGTGCAGCTGGCACCGGCCGTGCCCTAACAAACGTGGAAGGAGCACCCCGATGGACGTTCAAGCGATGACGTTTAGTGAACCGGAATTTCAGCCGCAGGTAGGCCGCAGCGTGAGTATCGAGCAGGCCGCCCAGTTGTTGTCGGTGTCGCGCCGGACCGTCTACTACCGCATCCGCGACGGACGGCTCCGCACTATTCGCACGCGAGGCGGTTCGCAGCGCGTCTTGATGGATTCGGTCGACGAATTGCGCGGCTCCCATTAGCCGCGCCGCCCTCTTGTCCCTGAACTTTGCACTTAACCGTACGGTTGTGACCCTGGAGACCCTGATGGACACCTTGCAGCCCAATGGCCGGCGCCGCGGACGCGGCCTCTGGCCGACGTGGCGTGGTTCCACTGCCCTATTGACCGCGGCCATCCTCCTGGCCTGCGCCAGCTCGGCTCTGGCCGGCAACCGGCGCGCGCGGCTGTCGTCTGACCTCACGGCGCATCTCAACTCGAGCTCGTCGGCTGCGGTCGATGTGATCGTCTCGGGATCGCAGGAGCGGATTGACCGCCTGGTGAAGCGTCACGGTCTCAAGGTGAAGAAGGTGCTCTCGTCGGGTGCCGTCTTGCGGGTATCGCGACGGGCGCTTGAATCGCTGGCCAACGACCTGGATCTCGAGGCCGTGTCCGGCGATGCGATCGTGCGGTCGATTGACCAGGGCAGGGCTCGGGGCACAGGGGCCAGCGCGGCCTCCCCCACGGGCGTGGGAGCCGCCGGCCTGACGGCGGAGGTGATTGGCGCCGACGCCGCGTGGGCGGGCAGCATCCAGACCCTTGGCGCGGTGGATGGGCGCGGCATTGGTGTGGCGATCATCGACAGCGGGATTGCCGACCATCCGGCGCTGCGCGACCGGGTGGTGGCGGCCGTGGATTTCACCGACCCCCGGGGCCGCGGCCACGACAGCTACGGGCACGGCACGCACATCGCCGGCATCATCGCGGCGCGGTCGTTCAAGAACACCGCCGAGGGCGCCGGCAGCGGCATGGCGCCTGGAGCGCACTTGATCAGCCTGAAGGTGTTGGGCGCCGACGGCACGGGCATGGCCAGCAGCGTGATCGAGGCGATCGATTGGGCGATCCGTTATCGCAAGCCATTTGGCATTCGCGTGTTGAACCTGTCGTTGGGAGCGGCGCCGACGCAGAGCTACAAGGACGACCCGCTGTGCCAGGCGGTCGAGCGGGCGGTGAAGGCCGGGCTGGTCGTGGTGACCTCGGCGGGCAACTACGGCACCAACGAACAGGGCCAGTTGATTTTCGGCAGCGTCACCTCGCCGGGCATCTCGCCGTATGCGATCACGGTCGGGGCCGTGCGCACGCAGGGTACGGCGGACAAGTCGGATGACGAGGTGGCGCCGTGGAGTTCCAAGGGCCCGACGCTGGTGGATCACATTGTCAAGCCCGACCTGGTGGCGCCCGGCTCCAAGATCGTGTCGACGGCGGCGGCGGCGGCGACGTTGATGACGCAGTTCCCGGAGCGCTTCATCGACGGCCCCGGCGCGCGCGACTACTTCTCGATGAGCGGCACCAGCATGGCGGCGGCCGTGGTCAGCGGAGCGGCGGCGCTACTGCTTGACGGGCGCGGTGACCTGACGCCACTGCAGGTGAAACTGGCGCTGCAGGCCAGCGCCGACTTCATGCCGTCGGCCGGCTTGCTGGCAGGTGGCGCGGGGAGCCTGGATCTGGAAGGGCTGGAGGCAATTCTAGACAAGGTTCGAGTTCTAGACGCAGTCGGACCGCGCGCATTCGCATACCCTGGAGCTGCCAAGTCCCTAGTCGATTCGAACACCATCATCTGGGGTGACACCATCATCTGGGGCGACACCATCATCTGGGGCGACACCATCATCTGGGGCGACACCATCATCTGGGGTGACACCATCATCTGGGGTGACACCATCATCTGGGGCGACACCATCATTTGGGGTGACACCATCATTTGGGGTGACACCATCATTTGGGGTGACACCATCATTTGGGGTGACACCATCATCTGGGGCGACACCATCATCTGGGGCGACTAAGAAGCACTTCTACCGATGAATTGAACGTTTCCTATATAGGAGAAGCAGTCATGAGCCGATTGATTATTTGGGGCGAATAAGGGTCGAGGCACGGCGAGCCAAGCGCTGAGCCGAAGCAGATCAAATTGCGACAACCATGAATCTCACGCCAAGAGGTCAGCTGTACATCGTAGTTGTGGCTGCAGCGGGCCTTCTCGTCGTAGGCCACTGCATCACAATGCTGCTGGCCAGCCCAATCGGCTGGGAGTGGGTAGTCCTAGCTGGGCTAACCCTCCTGAGTGGTTCGTTCACCGTTCGTGTCCCGTCCTTTCAGGCGCGAATCTCGGTCTCGGAGACGTTTGTTTTCACGTCGGTTCTCCTTTTTGGAACCTGCGCTGGGACTCTGACGGTGGCCCTCGACACTTTGGTCGCCGCCCTTAGCTCCAGACGGCGAGCTCGAGAACCACTGCGGGTCCTCTTCAACCTTGCGTCGGCATCTCTGTCGATTTGGACCGCAGGGCACGCCTTCTACGCCTTGTCTGGCATTCAGCCGCTGTCCATGGCCGATACTCGGGTCCCCGAGTTGCTCTGGCCACTCGTGGGCATGACGTCGATCCACTTCTTGCTCAATAGTGGGTTGGTCGCTGCGGCACTGTCAACTGAACGCAATGACAGCGCGTTCATGATCTGGCGAAAGATCTTTCCCTGGCTATCGATTAACTACTTCGGAGGTGCTTCGGTCGCGGCGTTGTTGGTGTCCTACACAAGGACCGTCGACTTCATGGCGCTGAGCATTATCGTTCCGCTCCTCGTCATCTCGTATTTGACCTACAAGACGGCTCTGGGCCGTGTCGAAGATGCAGTGGTCCATGTCGACGAAGTGAATCGCCTTTACATTTCCACCATCGAAACACTAGCAACGGCGATTGATGCGAAGGACCAAGTGACTCACGGCCATATTCGGCGAGTCCAACGATTCGCGCTTGGCCTGGCTGGAAAGCTCGGAGTCAACGACCCCCTTCAGCTCAAAGCCCTCGAGGCCGCCGCGCTCCTGCACGACATGGGCAAGATAGCCGTGCCGGAACACATCCTAAACAAGCCCAGCCGGCTGACGAGTGGAGAGTTCGACAAAATGAAACTCCACGCCAGCGTTGGCGCCGACATCCTATCCTCCATTCAATTCCCATATCCAGTGGTTCCAATCGTTAGGCATCATCACGAGAACTGGGACGGGACCGGTTACCCTGACGGACTCCGAACAACACAGATTCCTCTTGGCGCCCGAATCCTAGCGGTGGTTGATTGCTTCGACGCACTGACATCAGATAGACCATATCGAACGAAATTGACCGACTCCGAGGCCGTTGAGATTCTCATGGAGCGACGCGGCGTCATGTACGACCCTTTAGTTGTTGACAGATTCGTCACCTACAAGGACGAACTACTTGAGACGCTCACCGGGAGTCTCGAGTCCCCGAGCGATGTGGAAGACCTACTCAAGCCTCATGTTGAAGCTGGCTCGGAACAATACAAGGCTTCACGACAAGCCGTTTTCGAGGCCGACAGAATGGAGCTTCAGCGCGCGGTCAGAGTCGTATTGGCATCGATCAACAAAGAGATCTCATCGTCGCTTTCAATCGTTTATCTGAAGGAACGCTCTAGGGATGTTTTGTTTGCAGTGGACGCCCTCGGAATGCAGGCCGCTGCGGTCGTCGGAGTGACCGTCCCCCTTGGAACCAAAGTGACAGGTTGGGTCGCGGCAAACGGAACTCCTATCATCAACACCGATGCTAGGCTTGAAATTCCCGCGTCAGCCGGACTTGAACGGGACATGCTTTGCTCAGCCCTCCCCATTCGATCGAGCATCGAGGTGATTGGCGTTTTACTGGTTACAAGGGCCCAGTCGCGGCCATTTGACTCGGTGGAAATAGGCTTGCTCGAAAGCCTGTGTCTGCGGTTTCGCGAAGCCCCACTGCGCGAGCTTGTTGCGAATTCTGGAGGCAGTTCGAGATCCGATTCTCAAAAACGTCCCAGTATCCACTAGAAAGTCTTCATGGCCGACACACGGCTGAGATCTCTGATCGCACAGGGCCTACTAGGGAAGGCTCATTCCCACATCCTCGAACTGCGCCGTCCACTCAACCTGCCTGAGCGCGTTCTCCAACTTGAAGTTGTTGCTTGGACTTCCGCTAAAGATGCGTGCGTGCGGGAGGCTTCGGAATTGCTTTCCAGAAAGGACCTGACGGCTGACGATCGCGTCCGATGTCTTGTGGTTGCCGCGGTAGGCCAACTCCGGTCGGGCCTAGACGATGCCGGTCGGACAACGTTCAAACGAGCGGTGGCCCTTGCTGAAAAGAATGACAGTGAGATCGCTTGTTATGCTCGAGTGTCACAGCTGGCCGCGCTGGCCTCGTGGATTGGGCCAGAGGCGGCGTCACTCGAAGTCGCCACGACAAGGAGACTTGTCACTGCTGTTGCCAAGCCCGACCTAATCGTTCGATTCCGACTGGCCCTGGCGGAGATCGCAGCCAAGCAGTGTCTACTCAGGAGGGCGCGCCGACAGTTAGACGTGGGCAGCGAGTTGTTGTCGTCGTATCCAAATCGTTTCCTGGAAGCGGAACTTGCGATCCGAGCGGGTGCCGTCTGCTCTCTGGCGTCAGATCCGGAGGGAGCGGCCATCCACGCAGAGAATGCGATTGGTCTGTCGATTGAATGTGGAGCCCCAACGCTGGAGGTCGTTGCACGGTCCAACCTTGCTCACGCTTATCTCGCACTTGGGCGATTTCAGCTCTGTCGCCGAGAGTTGGCAAAGGCACTTGACCTGTGCCGATCTCGGGGCAGCGCTGAGCTGGGAATTCAGGACGGGCTGCTTCAGTATGCGATTGCGACCGACGACCCGGCACTCGCGACTGAGATCGCTGGAGCCACTTATCACCACTCGCAACAGATCGCTGAGGGTCACTCCTACTACGGACTCTGGCACCTCCTCACCCGCGTCAAGTGGCTCTATCGGACCGGTCAAGCCGAAGCTGGCGTGGCCGTCGCCATGGACGCCATCCCGCGGATCGAGCGGATGGCCGACCGCAATCTGCTCGAACGCATGACCCTGCTCGCCGCCGAGGGCTTGGGGCGCATCGGGCGCGCCAGCGACGGCGCGCGCCTGATGGCCGAGGCCGTCGTCGCCAATCCCGACCCGCCGCTCGAAATGCTGGCCGAGGCCTCGCGCGTCGCCGGCCGGCTGACCGCCCACGACGATGCCACCGTGGCCGCCAGCCACTTCGACCGCGCAGCCCGCATCCTGGGCGGCGTCGGCAACCTCACCGCACGCGCCGAAATCGAGCGCGATGCGATCGAAACCGCCGAACGCGCCGCCGTCGCCGGCGTGGTCGCCACCGGCAGCCTGCACGCCGGGCCCGTGCTGGTCCGCGAGGATCCGCCGCCACGCCCGGTGCCCACCCTGCGCCCGCCCGCCGCCTGGCTGAGCGAACGCATCGCCGCGCTGATCGACCTGGCCGCCCACCCGCCCCTGCTCGCCGCCGAAACCCTTTCCCTGATCGACGACACCCACGCCGCCTTCCACGCCCGCATCGTCGAGACCGGGCCGGACGGCCGTCACGACGTACGCGCCGCGGTGTCCGCCGCCGATGCCCCGGCCTGGCACGATGACCAGCCACACACCCTTTCCCTGGCCGTGGGCACGCATCGCGACCGGGAGGTGTCGATCACAATCCTGCCGCGGCCCACGCCATCCGCCCGCGCCACCATCCTCGCCATCGAGCGGCTGGTGCACACGGCGCTCGCCCTGGCCCGCGCCCGCCACCAGGAGCGCGAGCAGACGGCGCTGTGGCCGGAACCCTCGCTGGAACAGCAATTGGGCCTGGTCTGTTCCTCGGAGCGGATGCTGGAACTGGTCAAGTCGGTCCGCCGGGTGGCGGCGTCGAACGTCACGGTGCTCATTACCGGTGAGACCGGTGTCGGCAAGGAACTGTTCGCCCGCGCGCTGCACCAGGCGTCGGCGCGCAGCGAGCGCGTCTTCCTGCCGTTCAATTGCACCACCGTCCCGCGCGACATCATCGACAGCCAGTTGTTCGGCTATCGGCGCGGCGCCTTCACCGGCGCCCACGACGATGCGCCGGGGCTGATTCGATCGGCTGCCGGCGGCACGCTCTTTCTTGACGAGATCGGCGAGATGAGCGCCGAGGCCCAACCCAAGCTCCTGCGCTTCCTCGAGACCGGCGAAATCCTGCCGCTGGGCGAAACGCGGCCGGTGCTGGTCGACGTCCGGGTGGTGGCCGCCACCAACGCCAATCTCGATCAACTGGTCACCGATGGCAGGTTTCGCGAGGACCTGTACTACCGGCTGAACGTGATCCCGCTGCACGTGCCGCCGCTGCGGGAACGGCGGGAGGAAGTCCCGGCGCTGGTAGACTACTTCCTCGACAAGTTCTCGCAGGAACTGCAGAAGCCGCTGCCGCGGGTCGCCGAGGAAACACTGGAGTACCTCGTGCTGTATCGCTGGCCGGGCAATGTGCGGCAACTGGCCAACGAGGTGCGCCGCATGGTCGCCCTGTCGGAACCCGGCGCCGTGCTCATGCCCGAACACCTGTCGGCGGCAATCGCGGCGAGCCGCCGCACGGTCCCGCCCGACCAGCGCGTGCTCGAGCCGACCGAGATGGTGATGCGGCTCGATCAACCCATGGCCGCGGCCACCGAGCACCTGGAACGCGCCTTGATTCAGCGCGCGCTCAAACTCTGCGACGGCAAGGTGGACGATGCCTCGAAAATGCTGGGGCTGTCGCGCAAAGGCCTGTATTTGAAGCGCCAGCGGTTTGGCATCGAGTAGCCGGGGCCGGCCCCCGGTGGCGCGATCTGGCTCGCCCCTGATGAGCTGGCCAGCTTGCACGGGAAAACACGATCCCGGCTGGATCCTGGGACGAACCGGACCATACTGAATACAGGTCGGCTTCCCGCCCCCCATCGACTTTCCGGGAGCCGTTTGTAACTCTTGGTGAGCCAGGCGACTGTGCATGCATTGCCAGTACTGACGCAGGACGATTTGTCCCTGCGGGAGGTACATCTGTCTGACGCGGCGGCGCTCGTCGCACTCTTCGCGAGGGCCGACGTGTCGGCGCACCTCGATCCCCCTCCCGCCACGATCGACGACTTCTGCGCCTGGATTACGCTCAGCCAGGCACGACGGGTGGACGGCCGCGCGGCATGCTACACGCTGCTTGCGGGCAACCAGGAAGTGTCCGGGCTGTTCATGGCCCTGCGGAGTCCGGAACCCACTCGCGCCGAGATCGGCTTCGCCATGTCGCCGGCGCTGTGGGGCACCGGCGCGTTCCAGAAGGCCGCCGGCTTGTACCTGGATTTCCTGTTCAACGAATGGGGCGTGAAGACACTGGTGGGCAAGACGCTGGTGCGCAACGCGCGCGGCGTTGGCGCCATGCGGAAGCTCGGCGCCGTGGTGGTCGAGGAGTCGGTCCGCAACGGCCAGCCGGAATACATCTGGACGTTAGAGCGCTAGCGTCTCCTTGAGGATCTCGGCGATCGCCTGGCGCACCGCCGGCGTCAGGTGCGCGTACTTCCTGCCGGCGACCTCCCCCGCCAACACGCGATGAATCTTTCCCATCACCAAACCCTTCACCGGCGCCGGCAGCGCCTGGAATGGTGTCGAGTAGATCATGTAGCTGAGCGGGTACTGCTGCAGCCGTGTCTGCAGGTTGAGGTCGCGTAACGACCGGCCCTTCGCATCGCGCGGGCCCGCGGCGGCAAATTTCTCCGCGAAGCCAGACGACCCGACGATCGGACCGTCGACGATCGGCGCCTCATCCACGAACAGCATGTAGTCGACGATCGCGTCGGCGGCCTCGGCCACCCGCGACTCTGAGGCGGGACCGCCCACCCGCCACTCCCACGTCGCCCGCGTCAGCAGGTTGAACAAGTGCGCCTGGTGCTCCATCACCATCAAGGCGACGATGTCGCTGTAGGGGGTGGGATAGCCGGTCAGGTCGAACTGCCCCTCGAGCGAAACTCTGGCCGGCGGCGGCACCGGGTGGGGCCGGCCGGCCCGCGCGGCCTCCACGAAAGCCGGCATGAACAACGGCAGGTTGCCGGCATGCCGCGCCGGCACGCGCTTGCCGGTGACATACCACCCGCCCCAGCGATCCTCGATTGGCCGATAGTGATCCACGGTGAAGCCGTTGGCGTAGTCGTTCTCGTCCTTGCGCGGGAACGTGCTCAGAATGGTCTGGCCGGGCACCCCCAGCGTGTCCCACGACAGGTGGCACCGCAGGCACTGCGACTCGCGGCCAACGGTGGGCGCGGCCGTGCGTTCCTGGTGGACCGCGTAGAACACCGAGCCCAACACCGGGTCCTGCGCGACAATCTCGAGCAGCCCGCCGCCCCGGACAAACCCCACCGACACTTGGTCGTTGAAGTAGATCGCGCGCGGGTTGGTCATGGTGATGTGCGGCGCCTGCAAGCTGGTCTGGGTGTAGACCAGCACCTGCGATTCCACCGGAACCTCGAGCAGGTCCAGCACCGACTTCAGGTAGCCTGACTTCTCGTCGAACACGAGGGTCGCCGACTGGTCGGCCAGCTTGCGGTTGAGCGCCTCAACTACCGTGACGGCGTCGGCGGTGTTGTAGCGAATGGCGGGGTGATTGATCGACTGATCGAAGGCGCCCGGACGCTGGGCGATCGCCGTCGAGACGGCGCCCACCAGCGCGACGCCCGCAAGCCCGATGAGAGTGGCCGGTTTCACCCTCTCAGGATATCGCCATCCGCCCGGGCGCGGATACTACAACGCGGCGTCGTAGGCCTGGCGAATCCAGCCAATCAGCTCGTGGTCGACTTCGTCAGTGGCCGTGACTTTGACCTTGTACTGGCACATGCCGCCGGGCTTCTGCGCCTCGAGCCGAGCGGTGCCCAACACGCCCTTCATGTTCAGGCCGACTTCGACCCGCGAGTTGGTGGCGGGGCCGACCATCGCAAACTGTTTCTTGCCGCGCAGGCTGAGGTACCCCTTCTTGGGGGCAATCTCAAAGGGGCCGAACCGGGTGATGGCGGCCATCAAGGCATCGTGGATGGGACGCAGCGCCGCCTTCGGGCCTGAGTAGATTTCGTCAATCAGCTGGTCGGGATCGCTGCCACTCGCGGCCGCCGCCGAGGCGCCGTCTGATTTCAGCACGTGATGCACCAGTGTGTTGGCGTCGCCGTGGCCCATGCCCAGGTCGGCCTTGAGCATCGCCACCAACTCGCCGTGCCTGGCCAGCCCGCTGCCCGTCACGACCTTCGCGAGTTGCGCCAGGGTCTTACCGGTCCGCTTTTCGATGTTCGCCAGTTGGGTGGCGACGGCCTTGTCCATGTCCATGGGACACTATTCAACAGCGGTAGCGAGGTTGTGTACAAGAAAAAGGCGGGTGCCGGCACCCGCCTTCGAACGCTACCGGCCGCCGAACCAGCTCGGAATCGGCATGTCGGCCATCGTCCGCAGGCCCGGCGCCACGCGCAGGATCTTGGGGATGGAGTTGACGGTGATCGACGCCGTTGCGACGTCGCCGTGCAGGCCGCCGGCCACCTTCGAGGTCACGCGCGGGTGGCCTTCGACGGTGACGGCATCAAACGACTCCGGCGCGCCGAGGTAGGCCTCCATGTGGAGCGTGATGACCGGCTTGCCCTTGCTGTAGCCGATGCCGTCCTGGATGATGCCGCAGACGTAGCCGGGGTCGACCGCGATCAATTCGCTTTCCACCTGCTGCTCGGCAATCTTCGGCTGAATCTCGTCGGTGACCTTGTCGAGCTTCCACCCCATCGAGTCGGCAATCATCTGCACGCTCTCGGCCAGGCCGACGTGACGGACGCTGCCGTCCTTGACCTTGGCGGCGAACTGCTGCTTGGTGAGGCCGGAGCCGATCTTCTGCTGGAACGGCAGGCGGCGCGTGCGGGCGTCCTGGATGCGGTCAACCCGAATGCTGTCGACGCGTTCGCAGATGCCGGTGAGCGTGATGGGCAGCGCGTCCATGGCAAAGCCCGGGTTGACGCCGGTGCCGACCACGGCGACCTTGGCCTTCTTCGCCAAGGCATCGATCTTCCTGGCCAGCGCGCGGTTCTTGCCGACCGGATACGACAGCTCCTCGGTGGTCGACACAATCGCCACCTTCTTGCTGAGCACCTGGGCAATCTGCGGCATCACCTTCTTGAGCGACGAGCTGGTGCAGAGCACCGCCACGTCCGGCTTGCCGGCCTTGATGGCGCCCAGCGCGTCGTTGGTGACGCGAATGCGCAGCTTCTTGTCGAGACCGATCACCTGCCCGAGGTCGAGGCCGATCTTTGCGTGGTCGATATCAACCGCGCCGACAATCTGAAAACCCTTGCGTGAAGCCACCTGGCGCGCGACCGCCGCACCAATGGGCCCCAACCCGTAGAACAACACTCTAATCGCCATAGGAACTTTGGATTATACCCGCCTTCGCCAGGCTACGGCGAGGCCAGCGCCGACTTCACCCGGCTGCAGCGGGGCAAGCACCGACTTCACCGGGCTAGGGCGGGGCAAGCCGGGTTACGATGCCGGTGGTGACTGACAGAAAGGGACTCGGCGGACCCGGATGCTTGGCGTTGCTGGCAGCCGTCCTCCTGCTGCAGGCAGGACCGGTGGCACAGCAACCCGCGGCCCCGGCGCCGCTGTCGCCCCGAAATGCCAACTACGACATCCAGGTCACGCTTGACCCTGCCACCCGGTCGCTAACCGGCACCGAGGTCATCGAGTGGCGCAACCTCGGCACCATGGCGGCCTATTCGGTGCGGGTGCACCTGTACTGGAACGCGTTCCGCAACACCAACTCCACCTGGCTGCGGCAGCGAAAGCTGGCGGGCGACGATTCCTTCGCGGAAGCGCCGGAAGGCGACTTCGGCTACTCCGAGATCGCCACCATCGCCGTCATCAACGAGGATGGCAGCGTGAAGGCGGACCTGAAGCCGGTGCTGCGATTCATCTCGCCCGACGACCAGAACCCCGACGACCGCTCGCTCACCTCGGCCGAACTGCCGGTGCCGGTGCAGCCGGGCGAACAGTTGCGGCTGCGCATCACCTGGACCGGAAAGTTCCCGAAGAATTTCGATCGCACCGGGGTGATCGGCGACTACTACTTCGTGTCGCAGTGGTTCCCCAAGCTCGGCGTGTTCGAGGCCGGCGGCTGGACCGCTCACCAGTTCTTCGCCAATTCAGAGTTCTATTCCGACTTCGGCCGCTACGACGTGCGCATGACGGTGCCTTCGGGCTGGATGGTCGGCGCCACCGGCACCGAGCAGTCGCGCACCGACAGCGGCGGCACCACCACCCATCGCTACGTGCAAGACGATGTCCACGACTTCGCGTGGACGACGAGCCCGGCGTTCATCGAACGCCGGCAGCGGTTCGAGCATCCCGGGCTGCCGCCGGTGGACCTGCGCCTGCTGCTGCAGCCCGAACACGCCGGCCAGGCCGACCGCCACTTTGCCGGTGCCGCCGCGGCGCTACGCTACTACGGCGAATGGTACGGCGCCTATCCCTACGGGCACCTCACGATTGTCGATCCCCCGTTCCAGAGCAACTCCGGCGGCATGGAGTACCCGACCCTGTTCACCGGCGGCACGCGCTGGCTGGCGCCGCGCGGCAGCAACGATCCCGAATACGTCGTCTTGCACGAGGCGGGCCATCAGTTCTGGTACGGCATGGTGGCCAACAACGAGACCGAGCGCGGGTGGCTCGATGAAGGCCTGAACGAGTATTCCGACTCGCGGGTGCAGGCCGAAGCACTGCAGCCCAACTACCTCGTCCAGCGCTTCTTCGGCGACTTCATCCCGTGGCAGTTCCGCGACATCCCACTGAAGCGCGCGACCGACACCAACTGGATGAACACCTACCGGCGGCTGGGCGATCGCGACGCGCTGTCGACGCCGACCTTCGCGCTGTGGCCGGGCAGCCACCAGGCGCAGTCGTACCACAAGACGGCGCTGATGCTGCACACGCTGGAGCGCCGGCATTCATGGGACGTCATGCAGAAGGTGCTGGCGGCGTTTTTCTCGCGCTGGCAATTCAGGCACCCGCAGCCCGATGATTTCTTCGCCGTGGTCGAGGAGGTCACCGGCATGCCGCATGCATGGTTCTTCGACCAGATCTATCGCAGCTCCAACACCTTTGACTACGCGATTGAGCGATTCGACAGCGTGGTGCCATCGTCGCGAGGGCTGCAGGAGTCGGGCGGCGGCCTCGCGTTCGCCGAAACCACCGCGACCGGCACCTATCGCACGACGGTAGTGGTGCGCCGGCTGGAGGCCGGGGTGTTTCCGGTCGACGTGCTGGTGACGTTTGCCAACGGCGAGCAGGCGCGCGAATCGTGGGACGGCCGCGCCCGCTGGCGCGCGTTTACCTTCGACCGGCCGGTGAAGGCGGTCTCGGCGCAGGTGGATCCCGAGCGCGTATTGCTGCTCGACACCAACTACACCAACAACAGCTCGACGCTCACGCCCGCCACCGAGGCGGCCGCCACCAAGTGGTCGCTGCGCTGGATGGTGTGGCTGCAGGACTTGATGATGACCTACGCGTTCTTCGTATGAGCGGCCTTCGCCAGGGCTCCGGCGAGACAGGGCCCGTGCCGGCGTTCATCGACGGGTTGAGGCGGGTGAAGCGGGCGCCGTGGCTGGTGCTCGGCCTCTGGCTGTCAACGTTGCTGCTGGCCCTGCCACTGTCGCTGGCCCTGCACGCCCTGATCGGCGAGCATCTGGGCAGCAGCCTGGCCGCAGCGGCCGCCGCCGACGGCATGAACTACGACTGGTGGAACGAGTTCCTGGCCCAGACCACTGGCGTCGGCAAGACTTTTGTCCCGGCCATTCTCGGGTTCGCCGCGGTCCTCTCCAACCTCTCCGGGGTCGTGGATGCCATCGGCCCGCCGCCGCCGGTCGTGTGGGTGGTGGCGGCACAGGCCCTCGTCTCGACCTTTGTCCTTGGCGGCGTGCTGGATCGGCTGGCGCGCGATCGCGCCATCGGCGCCGGCGCCTTCTTCGCGGCGTGCGGGGTCTACGTCTTCCGTTTCCTGCGGTTGAGCGTGATGGCGATCGCGGTGTACGCGTTCCTCTTCATCACCGTGCATGGCTGGCTGTTCGGCGGGCTCTACCCGCGGCTGCTGGAGGACTTGACGGTCGAGCGCACGGCGTTCCTCTACCGGGTTGCCCTCTACGCCGTGTTCGGAACGCTGGTGCTGTTCGCGAACCTGGTGTTCGACTACGCCAAGGTGCGAGCAGTGGTGGAGGATCGGCGCAGCATGATCGGTGCGCTCGCCGCGGGGTTCCGGTTCGTTCGCCGGAATCTTTCTGCCACAATCGGCCTGTACGCGCTGAACGCGCTGGCGTTCCTGGGAGTCTTGGCGCTGTACTCCCTGGCGGCGCCGGGCGCGGGCGCCAACACGGTCGCATTCGCGGCCGGCCAGCTCTTCATCGTGCTCCGGGTCGTCATCCGCCTGCAGTTTGCCGCGTCGCAGACGGCGCTGTTCCAGGGACGCCTGGCGCATGCGGGCTACGTGGCGCGTCCCATCGCAAAGTGGCCGGAGTCGCCCTCGGCAGAGGCGATCGGTCCGGGATGATTGGGGCCTGGCCCCAATCATCCCTACAGCGCGTCGACACCGGCGGCGGCCGCCGCGGCGTGACGCAGCTTTTCGCGGGCGTCGACGGCCGTGGCCCGGAGCAGCGGGTCGCTGTCCTGGGCCCACTCGTCCAACGTGGCCGCGAACCGCGTCAGGCGCATCTCGCCCATCGCATAGGCGGCACACGAGCGCAGCCACGGGTCCTGACTGAGCGCCATCACCTCAATCGCCTCTTCGCGGTCACCGAGCGGGGCCCCCAGCATCCGGTTGGCCGACTCGATCCGCGCTAGCACCGCTACTTCCCGATCGAACAGCGGGATCACCACCGCGCGCACTTCCGGCGGCAACACCGAGTCCAGGAACTCGACGGCGTTGTCGTGGACGATCGGATCGTTCGACTGCAGGCCGACGTAGGCGCTATGCATGTCGTACTGGGGATAGAGAATCTTCAACAGGCGGAAGATGCGCTCGGCCTCCTTCTCGATCGACTCGCGCAGCCCATGGGCGATCGGGTTGCCATCGTCATCGAGCGACGCGCCGAGCGTGCCGAGCACCTGGTAGGAGCGGTAGTGCCCCATGATCTCGGCCGCCAGCACCGACTCAATCAGCTTGCGGTCGGTGGAGCGTTCAGGATGCTGCTGGCCGAGCTTATTGAGCGCCGTGATCGTGTGATAGCGCAGGATGACGTCGCGGTCGAGTACGCTCTCGGTCAGGACCGCCTGGGCCGAGGGCGAGCCGATCGCCTGCAGCACTTTGGGGATCTCGCGGCGGACCCCGGTGGCCATCTCCTCATCGGTCAGGTAGTCGCGCAGCGTCCCGACGATGCGGTCGCCGAACTCGGCGAGGGCGGTGGTGGCGTGATCGGTCAGCGACGGATCAGCCAGGTGGCCGATGAGCGGCGCGATTAGCGTGCGCTTCTTCAAGCGGCCAACCGCCGCAATGGCCGCCCGGGCCACCTCGACATCCGGATCGTCCAGCAGCGAGCGCAATTCGCGTTCGAACAGGTCGGGAAGGGTGGCCAGCAGCCGCGCGGCCTCGAGCCGGGTACGCCGGCCGGGCTCACCGTCCTCGTCGGCCATTTTCGCCAGCATCAGCCGCGCCGCCTCGACGTTCTGCGCGGCCCCTGGCCGGGCCAGGAACGCGACCAGGGCAGCACGGATCGAGAAGTCCTCGAAGTCGCCCAGCGCCTCGATCCGTTCGAGCGGGTCGGCCTGGTCGAACGCGGTCAGGTACATCAGCGCCTCGGTGCGGACCTCGAGGCTGGGATCGTGCAGGAGCCGCTCGACCTCGGCCTTGACACTGGTGTCGCCGGCCCTGGCGAGCAAGGACACGGCCTGGCGGCGAATCTCGGGTTGCTCGTGATTGAGCAGGCCGCGGACGGCCGGGTGCACTTTGCGGTCGTGAGCCAGCTCGAACAGGCTCAGCGCATACGCAATCTCGCGGGTGGTGCCCTTCAGCCGCGAGGAAATCAGTGCCGTGGTATCGCGGTCCATCACCGGCATCGAGGCGCGCTCGGAGTCGACCCGATGCTGGTGGATGCTTTCGCGCAGGTTCTCGACGTATTGCCGCCGCGCCACGAACGCCGCCACCCCCCAGGCCGCGATCAGCACCACGCCGACGCGCGACATCTCAATGGCCGACCATTGCAGCCCGGCGGCGAACAGCAGCACGACCAGGCCGCCGCCGGCATCGCCGAGCCGGTAGACCACGGTATCGATGAACGACTTGACGCGAAACGTGTGCGCGGCCGGCACCGGCAGGTACAACAGCTCGGTCGTGGCCTTGTCGATCGAATAGCGCAACACCTGGTCGCTGGCCTTGAGCGCCGACGCCGCCACCAGCGTGCCCAGCACCAGGACACCCATCGAGCCCATCAGCATGGCGGTGGGCACGATGAAGAGCGCGGCGCCGACGCCGGCGGTGCGCAGGACGCGGCCGGTCAATAACAATTGCAGGATCAACGACATGACCCCGGCAATCATGTTGAAGGTGCCGAAGAACATGGCCAGGTCGTCGGTGCCGGGAATGGCGGCTTTGGCAATCGCTTTGAACTGCCAGCCGGCGACGGTGGTGGTGAGGGCCGAGATCAACACGAGCGCGGCGATCGCACGCAGGTAGGGTGACTCGCGCACCAGCCCCAGGCTGCCAAACAGCGTGGCGGCCGAGCGGTCGGTACCGGTGGCCGGCATGTCGTTGCCAACGTAGGCGGGCCGGTCGCGCCAGATCGCGATCACCAGCCCGGCGCAGCCAAACAGCGACATCGCGATAAACGCCAGCATGTTCTCGGTGCCGAAACGCGCGACCCCCTCGCGCGTGGCGAACCCGCCCACGATCCAGCCGAGAATGGCGCCGCTGCCGATGAAGCCGAACGACCGCTTCGCTTCGCGCGTGGTCATCACGTAGTTGGCCAGCGTCCACACCTGCGACGGGGCCAACACCGAGAAAACGCCGACCCAGATATAGATGGCGATGAACAGCGCACCCGACTCGGTCACCGACCAGGCGGCCCAGGCCCAGAAGGCGATGGCATTGGCGGCAAAGAACAGGATGCTGCCGACCAGGAGGTTGCGCAGGTTGGTGCGGTGGCCGATCCAGAGGTAGACGCTGGCGGCGAGGCCGACCAGAACGGCAATGGCGATGTCGACGTACGGCAGGTCGATGGCGCGATAGCGGTCGAGGAACAGCGCGTCGCGGGCGGCCTTGCTGGCGACGCTGCTCGCCATGGTCAGGAACAAATAGGCGAACAGCGGGAAGGCCCGTCTCAGTTCGCGGCCATTGAGGCCAAGCACACGTTCCGCAACACTCAGCATCGGGGCTGGCGGCAGTTTACCTTAGGATAAGATGGGCCATCGCGCGGCTTCCCATGCTGACCCGCCTCCTCAACCCGATCGTCCAGCTCCGCACCGGCGAGTCGACGACGGCGCTGCTGATGTTCCTGTACTCGTTCCTGGCGATGACGAGCTACAACATCGTCAAGCCGATCACGCGGTCGGAGTTCATCTCGAGCCTGGGCGCCGACAACCTGCCGTGGGTGCAGTTCGGCGCCGGCGTGCTGATCGGGTTCCTGATGCAGGGCTACACCGTGCTGATGAAGCCGGTGCCGCGGCGATGGACGATCCCGGTCACGCAGGCGGGCATGGCCGGCCTGCTGCTGATGTTCTGGTTCCTGTTCACGACCATCGGCGCCGACTGGATCGCGGTGGCGTTCTACGTGCTGGCGCTGATCCTCGGCATCCTGTTGATCAGTCAGTTCTGGACGCTGGCCAACGACGTCTACGACCCGCGGCAGGCCAAGCGCATCTTTGGCTTCATCGGCGGCGGCGCCAGCCTGGGTGGCGCGACCGGCGCGGGACTGACGGCATTCCTGGTCGAGTCGATCGGCGCCAAGCAGATGCTGCTGGTGAGCGCGGCCATCATGGGGCTGTGCTTCCTGATCGTCACCTTCATCATCCGCCGCGAGCAGGCGGCCGGATCGAGCGACGCCACCAAGACGGGTGAAGAAGAGAACGTCAGCAGCGGCGAGGCGGTGCAACTGCTGCGCTCGTCCCGGCACCTGCAGATCATCGCGCTCGTGATCGGCTTTGCGGCGATCGGCGCGGCCATCATCGAGCAGCAACTCAACATGGCGGCGGCCGAGGCCAAGGGCGCGACCAACTCCGACGCCATTGCCGCGTTCCTCGCGCAGATCACGGTGTATCTCTCGCTGATAGGCTTCGTGATCCAGGTCGGGCTGACCAGCCGGATCCACCGCGTGCTCGGCATCGGCTTCGCCCTGCTGGTGCTGCCCATGAGCCTGGGCACGACGGCGGTGATCATGCTGTTCAACCGCGCGCTGTGGGCGCCCGGCCTGGCCCGCGTGCTCGACACCTCGCTGCGCTACACCGTCGACAAGACCTCGCGTGAAGTGTTGTTCCTGCCGCTGCCGTCGGAGCTCAAGTACCGCGCCAAGCCGTTCATCGACGTCACCGTCGATCGGCTGTCGAAGGGGATGGGCGCGCTGCTGATCCTGGTGCTGATCAAGGACTGGGGCCTCGGCTGGAACTGGCAGCAATTGAGCTATGCCAGCCTGACCATGGTCGGCCTCTGGGTGATCACCGCCATGCAGGCCCGCAAGGAGTACATGCGGACCTTCCGGCGCAGCATCGAGCAGCAGGAGGTGGCGCCTCAGGATTTACGGGCCGTCACCCTCGATCCGCGGTCGATCGAGACGCTGGTCAGCGAGCTGTCGGATCCGGAGCCTCGCCGCGTGCTCTATGCCATCGACCTGCTCGACGCGATGGACAAGCGCCACCTGGTGACGCCGCTCCTGCTGGCCCACGAGTCGGCCGAGATTCGCGCCCGCGTCCTGCGGGTCGCCGAAGCGGCGGGCACCAGCGCCGCGGATCGGTGGCTGCCGCGGGTCGAGCGGGCGCTGAAGGACCCGGATGCGGCGGTACGGATCGCCGCGGTCGGCGCGCTGTCGGCACTGCGCGCGCAGGAGGCGGCCGACGCGATGCGCCCGTTCCTGAACGGCAACGATCAGGCGCTCTCGATCGTCGCCGCCGCCGCACTCGCCGACAGCAGCCACGCGGCTGATACCACCGCGGCCGACGATCTGCTGCGTCGCTTCTCGAGTGACACCCGTGAGCAGGGCGCCGCCGGACGGCTGCTGTGCGCCCGCGCCCTGGGCGATGTCGCCAACCCGGCGTTCCGGCCGTTGCTGGTGCCGCTGATGTACGACTCGGACGTGGAGGTCGCTCAGGCCGCGGTCGAAAGCGCCGGCAAGCTGGGGGCGCAAGACTTCTTGTTCGTGCCGCCGCTGGTGTCGTTGCTGCGCAACCGGCGGCTGAAGTCAGCCGCCCGACAGGTGCTGGTAGGCTTCGGGGAACCGGTGGTAGCGCCACTCGCCTACTTCATGCTCGACCGCGAGGACGACATCTGGGTACGACGCCATGTGCCGTCCACCCTGGCGGCGCTCCCCTTTCCCTCGGCGGTCTCGGCGCTGCTAAGCGGTCTCGACGATCCGGACGGCTACCTGAAGTTCAAGGCAGTCTCGGCGCTCGAACACATCCGGCGGGCCGATCCGGCCATAGCAATCGATGCCGCAACCGTGACGCGGCACCTGCACGCCGAGGCCGGACGCGCCTTCAGCGCGCTGACGCTGCACCACAACCTGTTTGTGGCCGGCGGCCTGGACCCGGCCTGCCTGCTGGCGCGCTCGCTGAGCGAAAAGCACCAGCGGCGCCTCGGCCGCACCTTCCAGCTCCTGGGCCTGATCAACACGCCCTCTGACATCGCTGCCGTCCGCCATTCGCTCCAGGACAGCGATCCCAAGGTCCGTTCGCGCGGGATCGAGTATCTCGACAACCTGCTGGCCGGAGACGTGCGCAAGCGCGTGATGATCCTGGTCGAAGACATGCCGGCGGAGGAACGCATCCGCAAGGGCAACGTGATCTATCGCACGCGGGTGCGCGACGTGGAAGACACCGTGGCGCAGCTGCTGCACGACGAAGACGAGTCGATCGCCGCGGCCGCGGTGCTGCTGGTTGAGGAGCGCGGCCTGTGGTCGCTCTCCGACGACCTCGAGCACCTGCTCGCCCATGGCGATGTCCGCCACCAGCACGTGTTCCAGGCGGCCTCGTGGGCGCTGGCGGCGCACCGGATGCCGGCGG
Source organism: Acidobacteriota bacterium (assembly GCA_021730945.1). Classification (GTDB taxonomy): domain Bacteria; phylum Acidobacteriota; class Vicinamibacteria; order Vicinamibacterales; family UBA2999; genus 12-FULL-67-14b. Next base: position 69,243 of record JAKFYH010000054.1, read on the forward strand.
AAAAGCGCGCGGCGCTCTGGCAGGAGCCGCTGCCGTCGGTCGAGCTCGCCGACCGCCTTCGGCGCCTGCCGCTGTTCGAGTACACGCAGGTCAACGACCTGTTCCGGCTCGCCCGGCTGGGCCGTCAGGAGCGCCACGATGCCGGCAGCGTGCTCTATCCCCGGGGCGAGCAGCCGCGGACGGTCCGGTTTCTTCTGGATGGCAAGGTCCGCACCACCGGGGCTCACGGCGAGGCCAGCGAAACGGCGGCGCCGGCGCCGCTCGCCGTCGAACAGGCCCTTGAAGGTTCGCCCATGCCGGACACGGTCGTCGCCATCGACCGGGTGATTAGCCTGGCCCTGACCCATGATGAGTTCCTGGCCTTGCTGGCCGAGAACGTCGAGTTGGCCGAGGGACTCTTCCGGCTGCTGATCCAGTCACAACAGTTGTCGGTGGGCCACAGCCTGATTCACGGCACCGTTGCACCCGACTTGCGGGATCGCGTGGCCGCCGGGTTGCAAGCGGTCGATCGGCTGCTCTTGCTGCAGTCGAGTCCACTGCTGGCGCACGCCACCGCGGCGCAGTTGTGGCGACTGTCGGCGATCGCCCGTCCGGTGACGCTGGCGGCCGGCTCGACCCCGATCGACCGCGGCGGCGAGGCCGCGATCCTGATCATCCTGAGCGGCGCCTTGCAGGTCACGGCACCAGACGGCGCCACCGACACGGCGGCCACCGGCGACGTGGTGGGGCTGTACGAAACCCTGGGCGGGACACGGTTCGAGGCCGCGCTGACGGTGGTTGAAGACGTCACCGCGCTCAGGCTCGAACGCCACTCGCTGTTTGAGCTGCTGGCCGATCACACCGACCTGCTGCAGGGCGTCTTCTCGATCCTGCTCAGGCGCGAAGCGTAGGCAGCGTCACCTCGAAGACCGTCTCGACGTAGGGGGTGCTGCGTGCCGCCACACGGCCGCCGTGCCGCTCTATGATCGCCTTGACGATCGACAGCCCCAGGCCCGACCCCGACTGCGACCGCGAGCGGTCGGCCTTGTAGAAGCGGTCGAACACGTGCGGCAGGTGTTCGGCGGGAATGCCGGCGCCGTTGTCGCTCACCGTCAACACCATGCTGCCGCCGTCTTGACGGGCACCGAGCCGAATCTGGCCGCCGGGCGGCGTGTGCTTCAGGGCATTGGCGGCCAGGTTCTGCATCGCCTGTTCAATGCGCATGGGATCGCCCACCAGCCGCAGGTCCTCGTCGTGCGGCTCGATGACGATCGAGACCTGCTTGTCCTCGGCAGTCTTGGCGTGGCGCTCTGAGACACGCTCGAATAGCTCATCGACGGCCACCGACTCCTGGGCGAGCGAGATGCCGCCGGCCTCAAAGCGAGCCAGGTCGAGCAGGTCGCCGACCAGGCGCTCGATGCGCTCGCCTTCCTCCTGGATCACCTTGACCGCCCGCAGGCCTTCCGCCGCCTGCGGCGTGAACTGTGGCAGCGCCAGGGTTTCGGCATAGCCGCGAATGGCGGTCAGCGGCGTCATCAGCTCGTGCGAGACGTCGGCCAGTAACTGGCGGCGGGCCCGATCGGCCTCAACCAGTTGCGCCTGGCGGGCGGCCAGGTCCGCAGCCATGCGGTTGAAGGCGTCGGCCACCGCCGACACTTCGTCGCCGCCGATCGCCGGGGCGCGGGCCGTCAGGTCGCCTTCGCCAAACCGGCGGGCGGCGTCTTCAAGCGCACGCAGCCGCGCCTGCGCCGGCCGGAAGATCACCAGGGCCGCCAGCGCGGTGCCGGCAATCAGCAGCAGGAAGGCGCCAATCGCGAGCGGGGTGCCGATGACGTCGGCCGCACGGCCCAGGCCGGTCAGCGGCGGCACCCAGACCACGCCCACGACCTCACCGTTGTGCTCGATGGACGCCATCTCCGGTCCGCGGCGCGGGCCGCCGAACGGCCCTCGGGGGACCAACCCTGGCGGCGGACCCGCCATGCCGGGTGGCGGCATCCGCTCGCGCGGCGCTACGCCGCGGCCACCGGCCGATCCGGGCGATCGCCGCTTGAACGCACCAGGCATGCGCATGCCCTGCGGCACGTCGATGCCGGGCGGCGCGACGACGCGACCGTCGGCCAGGAGCACGACCGCCGGCCGATGCAGTTCGCCGATGCGGCGCTTCGCGTAGGCCTCGAGATCGAGCGCGGGATTGCGGGTGAGCTCCGATTCGAACTCGGCCGCGACCAGCTCTGCGAAGTCGCGGCCCATGCGCGCCGGCATGCCACCTTCGGTTTCACCGGCCACCCAGATGAACAGCCCCACCTGCAGGCCGAGCGTCATGCCCAGGAACAGGATGAAACCAAGGCCGATACGCCAATAGAGGCTGCGGCCGAAACCACGAGTGGACCGTGCGGGCGAGTCAGACATCGGCAAACTTGTAGCCGCTTCCCCACACCGTGAGGATGATGGCCGGGTCAGCCGGGTCCACTTCGATCCGGCGGCGCAGTCGTTTCACCAGGGAGTCGACGCTGCGCTCGGTGACGTAGGTGCGATCGGGCCACACCCGCGTCAGCAGCGCCTCGCGGCTGAACACAATCCCCGGGTGCGTCGCCAGCACAAACAGCAGGCGGAACTCCTGCGCGGTCAGATCCACGTCGGCGCCTCGCACGCGGGCGCGGCGGCGCGAGGGGTCGATGTGCAGGCCGTGAATCTCGATCGGGCGATCGCCGGCGCCGGCCGCCTCGGCCTGCAGCTGCGAGCGGCGCGGCCGCCGCAGCAGAGCCCTGACCCGCGCGACCAGCTCGCGGATGCCGAACGGCTTGGCCAGGTAGTCGTCGGCGCCGCTCTCCAGGCCGAGCACCTTGTCGCTTTCCTCGCGCCGGGCCGTCAGCATCATGATCGGGACGTCCTGGTTGGGGCCCTCCCGCCGGATTGAGCGGCAGATCGACACCCCATCCATCCCCGGCAACATCAGGTCGAGCACGATCAGGTCGAACGCCTGGGCGCCGGCGCGGGCCAGGCCCTCGAGGCCATCGCCGACCGCCTCGGTGTCCAGACCCTCCAGTCCCAGGTGCAGGACAATCAGGTCGCGGATGTGGGTGTCGTCTTCAATCACCAGGACGCGGGACATTACCTGGAAGTGTTCCACAAGATGGCGGCCGTTGGCCCGCCGAAGGCCTGGCAATGGCGGCTGCCACAGTTTTCTCACACGCCAGTCACGGTGCTGCCACGATAATTCCGTCTCATAGGCTAGAAGGAGACAGCAACACATGACCAAGACATTGAAACTTTCCCTTGCCGCGGGGCTCGTCGCGGTCGGTCTGGCGGCAGGTTCGGCGCTGGTAATGGCACAGGACGGGCAAATGCCCCGCCGTGGGCCGGGACCGGGCGGCGGCGGGCCGATGGCCGGCATGCGCGGCCCGGGCGGTCCCGGTGGACCGATGGGCATCGGCGGACCGGGCTTGCGCGGCTTGGACCTGAGCGACGACCAGAAGGCCCAGATCAAGTCGATCGCGGAGTCGCACCAGGCCGAATTCAAGGCGGTCGGCGAGAAGATGCGCGCTGCGCGCGACGGCATGCAGGCGCTGATCGAGGCTGACACGCTGGATGAGGCCGCAGTGCGCGCCAAGAGCGTCGACGTGGCAGCGGCTGAGGCCGACGCGGCGATTCTGAACGCCAGGGTCCGCGCCCAGACCATGCAAATCCTGACCGCGGAGCAGCTGGCCAAGCTCAAGGCACAGCGGGCCGAGCGGGAGGCTCAACCGCGCCGGCAACGCGGACCGGGCCAGCGCTAACTGGCTAGAGGCAGCTTTTCGGGGTCTCCAGTGGAGGCAACCCCGTGGGGTTGCCTCTCCCCTACTTCGCCGGGCTCCACCGCCATTCCTGTCCTCTGATCTTGCCGTTCGCGGTGCCCTCAATCCGGGCCCGCAGATCGGCGCCATCCTTCCAGTAGATAATCCGCTGCGGAAAGTCGTGCGCGAGGTTCTCGAACACGACGCGCAGGTCGCCCACTTCCTTGAGCGGAAACGGCGTGGCCGGCGAGCGGCCGTTGGGCATCGACAGGTAGACGATTGCGTCGCCCTGCTGTTCGATACGCAGGAACTCAAATCCGAGCGTCCGGCCCTTCCCGACATCGCGGTGCATGCCGATCATCGAATTGCCTTTCGGCATGGTCCACAGTTCCTCCATCTCGATACCGCCGGAGCTACCGGCCCAGGACCCGGCCATCCAGGCCAGACTCTGCAGGGTGGGTGGAGCCTGCAAGCCGGCGGTCACTGGTGCACCGGCAGCGGCGAGCATTCCGGCCAGCGCGACGACCACGAATCGGTTCATACGGCGGTCTCCCTTAAAGGTTTAACGCGAGTTCGCAGCAAGCGAAGGCCGTTCAACGTCACGGCCACGGTCGCGCCGGTATCGGCCAGCACGGCCAGCCATAGCGGTGCGGCGCCGAACAACGCTGAAATCAGGAACGCGGCTTTCGTGGCCAGCGCCAGCGTCACGTTCTGGCGGATGACGCTCACCGCGCGTCGGGCGTGACCGACCAGGAACGCCAGGTCCTCCGGATGATCGCAGGTCAGCACCACATCGACCTTCTCCAGTGGCACCGTCGCACTCGTCCGGCACTGCACGACGACGCCGGCAGCGGCAAGTGCCGGCACGGTCGGCAATGATGCAGTCGCGGCGCGTTCGAGCGGCGCACCCCCCTTGAACAGCACGCCGCGCCGGGCCGCCGAGGTCAGCGCCGCCACGACGGTGACCGGCGTCGAAATCACCAGCGCACACGGACAAGCCAGCACCAGGAAGATGAGGCCGCGATAGAACCACGTTTCCCACCGGCCATCGACAAGCGGCGGACCGAGCGCCACGGCCAAAGCGGCAAAGGTCACGACCGGGGTGTAGACGGCGGCAAATTTCTCGATCCAGCGTTCGACGTTGGCCGACTCGTGGCCGCGATCCTCTCCCCATCCGGGTTCGTGGCCAACCAGGTGGGCCACGGCGTGCCGGGCCCGATCGATGCTCCACGCTTCCATCAGGTGCGCCGCCGCGAACAGGAACGCCACGGCGGCCGCCTCGGCCCACTGGCCGATCATGGCCGCGCCGATCGCCGACAGGCACACCAGCACGTGCATGTCGAGATGGAGGTGGCGCAGCGACGCGACCGCGCGCGGAATCATCGGTGCCAGGCCGGCCGCTGCCGAGAGGCCATAGGCAACCACCGCGCCCCGCTGGTGCCCATGCCCATCGTCGCCATGACCCAACAGCGCTTCGCTCCAGGAATCGGAGAAGTACCCGTCGATCAGCCAACCAAGCAGGAACGCCGCCAGGCTGGCGGCGGCCCACCACCTGGCGGTGTCGTGATGGTGATGATGATCGTCGCCGACCACGTCGCCGGCATCGTGCACGTGCGCGGTGAGGCCGGTCGCGGCGACCGCGGCGAGAACGGCGGCGGCAGGCACGACCGACGGGTCGTAGGTGACGTCGACGCGCCGCCCGACCAGGTCGAAGGTGAGCTCGCCTATGCCGGGGCGGTTGAGCGCGCGCCGGATCAGCGCGGCCTCATCGGCGCAATCCATCCCCGCAACATGTAACCTCAACACAGATGCCAGGGCCGCAGATGACGCAGATGACACAGATTTCCTGGTCAGACTGATTGGTCGAGTGATTACAGCTGCTGAACCGCGGCGAGCACTTCGTCGGCGTGGCCGTCAACCCTGACACCGTCCCATCGGCGCACGACCTTGCCATCGGCGCCGATCAGGTAGGTGGTCCGGGCCACGCCCATGTACTTGCGGCCGTACATCGACTTCTCCTGCCACACGCCGTACTTCTCCATCACGACGTGGTCGGCATCGGCGAGCAGCGGGAAGGTCAGGCCGTATTTGCCGGCGAACCTGGCCTTGCTCTTCGAATCGAGCACGCTCATGCCGAGGACGGCGGCCTTGCTCTTCTTGAACTTCGGCAGGTTGTCCTGGAACGCGCACGATTCCTTGGTGCAGCCCGGGGTGTCGTCCTTCGGGTAGAAGTAGATCACCACCGGCTGGCCGGCGTAGTCGGCCAGGGTGTGGGCCTGGCCGGCCTGGTCGGGCAACGAGAACGCGGGGGCCTTCTTGCCGGGTTCGATCAGAGGCATGGTGGTTGGATGCCTATTGGGCGGTCGGGGTTGCGCGGCGTTCAAACGGCACGGCGGCGTGGGAACGGCGCGGCTCGGCGCCGCCCTCCACCCGTTTGTTCGCCACATCAATGGTGATGGCCGCCGCGTAGCCGTAACGCACCTCGCCCTTGCGGCCGATGCGCTGGAAGCGGTGACCGCGATCGATCAGGTTATTCAGCAGGGCGCGCGGGAAGCGATCTTCGATCTCGATGCGCTCGCCGTTCTCCAGCGGATCGGCGGGATCGCGGCCGGGCAGAAACCGCGGCGCCTCGATCGCGGCCTGCGCGCCGAGCTTGCCGTCGATCACGCCGGTGATGATGTTGTAGACCGAGACCGGGATCCACGCATTACCGGCGCATCCCACCGCCAGCCGCGGCACCTCTTCGCCGTTGGCCTTCTGCTCAAATACCAGCGTCGGCACACTGGCCGTGCTCGATCGCATCAACGGCACCAGGCTGCCGTAGGCACCGGGGGTCAGGCGATTCGAACGCAGGTGGTTGTTGTAGAGAAAGCCGAGGCCCTTCGACACATAGAAGGTGCCGCCCCAGGTGCTGAGCGTCTGGGTGACCGCAATCATGTTGCCCTCGGCGTCGGCCACCGCGAACGAGGTTGTGCCGGTGCTGATGCGCGGCGTCGGCGCCGTCGGCGCGGCCGGCGCTTCGTCCGGAAGCTGGCGCTCGTAGCGCGACGCCTTCCTGGCGTCGATCTTCTCGAACAGCTTCTTGGCGTGCTCGGCGGTCAGGTGTTCCTCGAACTCTACCGGCCAGCGTTCGGGATCGGCCACGCGTCGCAGCGGGTCGCGCACCTTCCACGACTCGACCAGGTAGTGCAGGTAGTCGGGGTCAAGGGACGCCCGCGCACCAGGGGCCGGTTGATAGTTCTCGAGGACGTGCAGCGACTCGAACAACTGGATGCCGGTCGACACCGGCGGACCGCCGGCATAGAGCGTATGGCCGCGATAGCGGCCCATCACCGGCACGCGTTCGATGGCGCGGTACTGCGCCAGGTCGGCGAAGGTGAGAATGCCGCCGTTCTCTTCCATGTCGGCGGCGATCTTCTTGGCGATCTCACCGCGATAGAAAGCATCAGCGCCGCCCTTCTGGATGGCGCGCAGGGTATTGGCGTAGTCCTTGTTGAAGAACCGATCGCCAGGCCGCGGCACCTTGCCGCCGGGCAGGTAGATCTTCGCGGCCTCTGGCCACTTCTCCAGAAAGCGGCGGCCTTCCGCAATGCTCGACGGCAGGCCTTCGTCGAGGATGAAGCCCTCGTCGGCCAGCGCGATCGCCGGCGCCACCAGGTCTTCCCACTTCACCTTGCCACTGCCGTAGGTGCGAAACGCGTAGTCGAGGCCGGCGACCACGCCAGGAATATTGGCTGCGGCCGGGCCGTCGGCAACAATGCGTCCGTCCTGCATCAGGCGCGGATTGTCAGGGGTGGCATGAATCGGCGTCATGTCCTTGTATTCAATGACGGTGGGTTTCTTCATGCCCTTCAAATAGAGCACTGCCGATCCATCACCGCCCACGCCCGACGCCTCGGGTTCGACCACACCGAGCGCGAACGACACGGCGATCATCGCGTCAACGACGTTGCCGCCCTTCTCGAAGGCCAGCCGCCCGGCTTCCGAGGCCAGCGGATGCCCGGAGACGACGACCGCGCCGTTGGCGGTGATCACGGGCTTGATCAGCGGCTGCGCGGCCACCATTTCGTCAATCACCGATTCGAGGTCGGCCTCACTCCGCGCCGCGCTGGCGCGCGGACGAAACTCGTCGCGCCGAGCAGTCCACTGCTCCGCCGCCGGCGGCGCCGAGTAATACAACGTCCGCAGCGTGTTCCAGACCCGATCGAACATCGCGGAAAAGATCGTGGACGAGGGCGCAAGGTCGGCCGCAATCGCTCCGCCCTCCTCATGCACCGGCAGCGGCGCGGCGACGCGCCACAACTGAAAGGCGGCATTCAGCGCAAACAGCGGCGGCGCCTCGACGGCACTGCGCAGCGGGTTGCCGTTGTAGACCGGCTGCGGGTCCGGCAGCCCCGACACGAGCAGCGTCTTGCCATCGGGCGACCACGCCGGCGCACCGCCCTTGCGTGACACCAGTTGGGGCTGCGCCGCCGGCTTGGCGCGCGGCAGCGGCTCCTCGGTGCCTTCGGGACGGGCCGGCTCGACGGCGGTGACCCAGACCGAACCAATGCCTTCGCGCACTGCGTAGAACGCCAGGCGCGTGTTGTCCGGCGCCCACGAGGGATAGGCCTCGTGGCCGCGGACGCGGACGATGCGGGTGGCGCGCAGCGGCTGGCCATCAGTGCCAACACTCGGCACCGACGCGGTGACCGGCCGCGCCGGCCGCGCGCCAAGCGGCGTCGGCTTGGCCACCGCAAGCGGTGGCACCGGCATCCACCACAAGTCGAGATCGTCCTCGGCGTCACGTTCGGAGATGAATGCCACCTTGGCGCCATCGGGCGAGACCCGCGGGTAGGTTTCGCTGTCGGCCGTCTCGGTCAGCGCCTGCGGCGCCTGCCAGGTGGCGGAGCCATCGACTTGACGGGCGATGAACAGATCCCACTGCAGGCTGGGATCGCCCTCGCGTCCCGAGCGGGGCGCATCACGATGCGCGAAGACCAAGCGGCCATCCGCGGTCCACGACGGCCACCGCTCATCGCCAGCCATTGTCGTTGCCGCGATCGGGGCGCCGACGGCAACGCCGTTCTTCACGGCCACGACGAGGACGTCGAAGCCGTCACCGCGATCGGCGGCGTAGGCCAGCCGGCTGCCGTCGGGCGACCACGCCGGTTCGCGCTCGATCGCCATGCCATCGGCGACCGTGACCGCTTTCCCCTGGCGGCCTTCCGGGGTCATGGTCCAGATGCGATCGAGGTACGACACGGCAATGCGGCGGCCGTCAGGCGCCCAGGCCGGCTCCTGGACACCGGCCGGCGCCTGCGCCTGAACCGGCGCCTTCGACAGACCGCACCCCAGTGCGATCACCAGCAAGCCGAGGCCAATTCGTGGGTTCGTCATGGTGTTTCCAACAGCACCTGGGCCAGGCGCTCCTCGGTCATGCCGAAGTGTTCCCAGACTTCGAGGTGCGCTTCCGAAGGTGCGATCTGCGGATCGACGATGCCGAAGTGATCGAGCTTGAGGCCGGCCGAGGCAAGACGGCCGGTCACCAGCGCCGCAAAGCCACGCAGTCCGGCCGTCGCCGTGCCGATGAGGCCGTCTTCGATGGTCACGACGTGGTCGTACTTCCCGGCGAGGTCATCAAAGAACGAGTCGGCCACCGGGAAGCCGTTAATGACGTAGACGTCGGTCGGCACGCCACTGGCGGTGGCCCGGTCGGCGGCCGCGACCGCCAGATACGCCGGAGCGCCGAGCGCCAGAACCACGGACTTGGCGGCCGCCTCCGTGCGCAACGCCGTCACCGGCTCCCACGTATCGTCGGCCGACCAGATCGGCTCCGCGGTCCCCTTCCGGGTCAACACCGGCAGGACGTCTCGCGGAATGGCGACGATGTGCCCGCCCATGCCGGCGGCGGCGTCCTTCACGGCGAGAAACGCCGAGCGGGCGTCGCACGGCGCATAGAACCGGCGCAGGTACGGCAGGTAGCCGAGTGACAGGTTCACCCAGTCGAGGCTCCAGCCGGAAAAATGATCGCGCCCCGTGCACGCGCCGACGTGCGACAGGTGCAGCAGTACGTTGAGGCCCTCGTTGGCGCCGTCGAGATTGCGCTGGTAGCGCCAGAACTCGAAGCCTTCCCGGGCGATGCCTTCCATGAAGGCGGCGAACGTCGCAAAAACATTCAGTTGCGGTTTCGTGCTGGAGAACGACAGGCCGTTGGTCAAGAGCGTCGCCGCCTGCTCCTGGATGCTCATTTCGATCGAGTGGCCGGCCGGCAGCAAGTCGGCGGCCTTGCCCAGCTTGGTGGAGGGATTCAGGTCACACGACACGAAGAAACAGCTCTGCGGGTACTTCCGGGCCACGGCCACGTAGGCGGCTTCCGAACCGGCTCGGGCCGAAACCCACTTGTCCGGACCGGGCAGGGTGATGCCCGACAGATCGGCGGCGGCAAGCGGCAGGTTGGTCGCACCGCGCGGCGGCCGCGCTGATGACACCACCGCGCGGGTAGGACGCGCGCGCAACTGCTGCAGTGCCTCCTGCTCGGACGGCGACAACGCCAGCATGGGATTGCCCAGTACGTTGGCAGCGTCGCGGCCCTTCATGCCGCCGTCGTGATGCGCCTCGCCACCGGGAAGGCCGTTGACGTAGAACACGCACTGCGTCATCGCCTCGGCGTCGCGGTAACTCATCAGCGAGCCGGGGATCCAGATCGGCGTGCCAGTCGCGACTTGATGGCGCTGCGCGAACCGGGTCACGTCACTGGCGATCCCGTACATCTCGCCGAAGCGTTCGACGGTGCTGCCCTCGCCGGCGCCGAAGCCAACCGGATAGATGAGCGAGGGCCGGCCGTCCTGCGCCAGGCGGTAGGCCTCGCGGTAGGCCTCGAACAGCCGGGCGCGATCGTGCAGCGACGCAATCTCGAGCACGGTCACGCCCAGGCTCGTGACGATCGGCCGCGGATCTTTGTTCATGATCCGCTCGGTGGTGCCCGACAACTGAATGCCGTTCTTGTGCATCACGAACGTGATCGGCGCGCCGTGCAGGCTTGCGCCGATGAAGCCGTTCAGCGCCTGCCCCGAAATCCAGCCGGCGTCGCCACAGTGGCACACCACAAACGCGTCCGCGCCGTGGTGCGCCTTGAGGCCCAGCGCCAGGCCGGCGCCGACCGGCATCGTCACGCCCAGGCGCCCCGAGCCAATCGGCGTACCGCCGGGCACCAGCGAAACGTGGCCGGCAATGTCCAGGCTGCGCCGGAACGACTCAACGACCCGTTCCTTCGGCAAGTATCCCAACGCCGCCAGCGCGGCGTAGTAGCCGATGCTGGTGTGACCGTGCTCGATGGCGTATTGCTTGGCGCCGTGGTCCACCACCGACAGGGTCATCAGCAGCGGCCCGATCAGTTCGAGGCCGCCGCCGAGGTGGTCGATGTCGTTGACGCGGCCGAGCGAGACGAGCGACTCAATCGCAATGGTCGCCGCGGTCTTTTCGAGCGCGGCGAGCGTGGTATCGGCGCCGGCCGCCACGCCCTCGCGGGTCAGATCCACCGCGAACGGCAGGACGTCTGAGCGCACCTCGCGACGAAGGGTCGGCGTGCCGGCCAACAGGGCCGCGTTGCGAGCATCCTGCTCGCGGGTCAGCCGGGCCAGGGGATTTGGATGATTCGAAGATGTCATGGGGAGCAGAAAGTTTATCAGTAAAATGGAGCGATGGTCCTCCTGCGCTACCTATACATCCTGGCCTTGGTGATCTGGCTGGGCGGCCTGGTGGTGGCAGGCGGTATCGCCGCCCCGTCGATCTTCCAGGTGCTGGAGGCCTGGAACCCGATCGAAGGCCGCATTCTGGCCGGCCGGGTCTTCGGTGAAGTGTTGCAGCGCCTCTACTGGCTTGGCTACGCCATGGCCGGGGTGATGTTCGTGTCGTTGACCTTGCATCGGCTGGTCGGGGCGCGGCCGATCAAATACGGACTGCGCACGATCATCCTGGCCTTGATGGCCGCCTTCACCTTGACGGCGGACTACCACGTGGGACCGCGGATCGCGACGATCCAGACCAGCGTCTCCGGTCCGGTATCGGCCCTGGCAGCCGACCATCCGGCGCGGCTTGAGTTCAACCGGCTTCACGGCCTCGCCAACATCCTTCTGAGCCTCACGGTCGCCGGCGGTCTCGCGCTGACCTACTGGGAGACGCGGGAATAGAAGTTGGAAGTTGGCAGTGGAGAGTTGGCAGTTTCAGTTTTGAGTTTCAGTTTTGAGTTTCAGTTTTTAGTTTCAGTTTTCGGTTTTCGTTGGGAGATTCATGGTGAGTAGGCAGGGCGCGTTGACGATTACGCTTATTCCCGGTGACGGCATCGGGCCCGAAGTCACGCGGGCGGTGGTCAGGGTGCTGGCGGCGGCTGGATTCAGCCCCGAGTGGGAGACGTTCTCGGCCGGCGCCGAGGCGGTGGCCGAGCATGGCACGACGCTGCCGCCGGCGCTGCTCGAATCGATCACGCGCAACAAGATCGCGCTGAAGGGGCCCATCTCGACGCCGGTCGGCAAGGGCTTTACCTCGGTGAACGTGGGCCTGCGAAAGGCGCTCGACCTCTACGCCAACCTGCGGCCGGTGTGGAACCTGCCGTCGGTGCCCTCCCGCTTCCAGAACGTTGACCTGGTGATCGTCCGCGAGAATACCGAGGACCTCTACGCCGGCCTCGAACACACGGTGGTGCCCGGCGTAGTCGAAAGCCTGAAGATCATCACCGAAGTGGCCTCGACGCGGATTGCCGAATTCGCCTTTGACCAGGCCCGCCGCCGCGGTCGCAAGCGGGTGACGGCGATTCACAAGGCCAACATCATGAAGCTCAGCGACGGGCTGTTCCTCGACTGCGCCCGCAAGGTCGCGGCGAGGTATCCGGAGATCGAGTTCGACGATCGCATCGTCGATGCGGCGTGCATGCACCTGGTGATGCATCCCGAGCGGCTCGACGTGCTGCTGCTGCCCAACCTGTACGGCGACATCGTGTCGGACCTGTGCGCCGGGCTGGTCGGAGGGCTGGGGGTGGTGCCGGCGGCCAATCTGGGTTTCAACGGCGTCGGCGTGTTCGAGGCCGTCCATGGCAGCGCGCCCGACATTGCCGGCCAGGACATCGCCAACCCCACGGCCCTGCTTCTGTCGGCGGTGCTGATGTTGCAGCACCTGCAACTGGACGCCAAGGCCGACGCGATCATGCACGCGCTGAAGAAGGTGCTGGCCAGTGGCCACGTCACCCCCGATCTGGGCGGCAAGGCCACCACCACCTCCTTTGCCGAGGCAATCTGCCACGAGTTATCATCCAAGTGATGGCCAGCCTGTCTACCCCGCGGCCGCTCTCCTGCCGCGGCCACGCCGTTGGCGCCGTCCACCCATCCCTGAACCGTGGCCACTGACACCATCGCCCAGGCGGTCCTCGCGCGCGAAGACGTTGCGCGGTTCCTCGAAGGCAGCCATGGCCTGTCCAGTGACGACGCGCGCACGCGGGTCATGGGCTACCTGGACGAACTGCAAACCACCCAGCGCTACGAGCTGTACCGCGCGCTGGAGTATCCGCTCTATCCCATCCTGCGCAAGATCGAGCGCTTCATCGAGCACCAGCAGCTCGCCGTCGATGCCGCGGCCCAGGGCCGCGTCGCCTACGTCTCGAACCACCGCAGCCACATCGACTACCTGGTCGAACCGCTGGCGCTGGACGATGCCGGCATTCGGCCGCCGATCATCGCCGCCGGCATCAACCTGTTCGGCGGGCCGCTCGGGCTGATTCACAAGCACGTCACCGGTGCGCTGCCAATCCGCCGCAACATGAAGGACCCGGCCTACCTGATTACGCTCAAGGCCTACGTCAGCGAACTGCTGCACAAGCACGACCTGTTCTTCTATCCCGAGGGCGGGCGCAGCTACAGCGGTGAACTCAAGACCATGAAGACCGGGCTGTTCAGCGCCTGCATCGATGCCGGCGTGCCGGGCATGCAACTGGTGCCGGTGGCGGTGTCGTACGATCTCGTGCTCGAAGACCACGTGATTGCGAAGCAGGGCGTGAAGCGGCGGCAGAAGGCCTTCAGCCGCGAGGTCGCCGAACTGGTCCGTTATGCCGTGGGCTATCGCAGCCGCTCGTTTGTGACCTTTGGCCGTCCCGTGTCGATCGACGGCATCGACGGCGAGTCACGCAAGGCGGTGATGGATGTCACCCGCCACGTGCGCGGCGAAATCGGCCGGCTCTACAAGGTGCTGCCGACCGCGGTGCTGGCGGCGGCGATGACCGGGTCGATGTCGCGAGCTGAGTTGACCGATCGCATCTCGACCGTCCTCGACACGCTACGGGCCGCCGACGCCAACCTGGGCGTGCAGTCGGCGGATGAGGTGCTGGCGCTGGCCTCCGAGCCGATGGCCACCCGGAACATCATCGTGATCGAACGCGGCCGCTACCGGGTCCGCGAACGAAACGTCCTTCGCTACTACGCGCGTTCGATTGCGCACCTGCTGGCGCCGCCGGGCGCTACGCACTGAGGTTTTTCATCAGCAATGCTCGACGTCACATCCAAGGCCCTGTTTCACGGCCTCGCCCAGGTTTCGACCCTGCAGCGGTTTGCCTCGAAGTACGGCATGCGCCCAGGCGGCTTCGCCCGCCGTTTCATCGCCGGTGAGACCATCGACGAGGCGATTGCCGCGGTCAGCCACTTGCCCGGCAAGGGTCTGCACCTGACGCTCGACTATCTCGGCGAGAGCGTGGCCAGCGGCGACGCGGCGGCCGCGGCCGCCACCGAGTACGTCGGCATCATCGACCGCATCGTCGCCTCTGGCATCGAGCGCAACGTCTCGCTCAAGCTGACGCAGCTGGGGCTCGACGTCGACCGCGCGACCGCGGTCGACAACATGCGGCGGATCCTCGAACCGGCCGATGCCCACGGCTTCTTCGTGCGAATCGACATGGAGAACTCGCCCTACACCGATGCCACGATTGGCATCCTGGAAACGCTGCGCCAGCAGGGGCATACCTCGATCGGCACCGTGATCCAGACCTGCCTGAAGCGTTCGGAGGGCGACATCCGGCGCCTGAATGCGCTCGGCGTCCGGGTGCGCCTGGTGAAGGGCGCCTACAAGGAGCCGCGCACCGTCGCCTATCAACAGAAGAGCGAAGTCGATGCCGCCTTCATCGAACTGATGCGGCTGCTCATGGACGAAGGCACCTATCCGGCGATCGCCACCCACGATCCGGTGATGATCGACGCGGCCAAGGCCTATGCGAAAAGCAAGGGCTACGCCAACGATCGGTTCGAGTTCCAGATGCTCTACGGGATTCGCCGCGACCTGCAAAACGCACTGGTGGCCGAAGGCTATCGGGTGCGCGTCTACGTGCCGTTCGGCAAGCAGTGGTACCCCTATTTCATGCGCCGGCTGGGCGAGCGCCCGGCCAACGTGGCATTTGTCCTGAGAGGCCTGCTGAGCGACCGCGGCTGACCACGGCCATTAGAGGTTCGGAGGGCGATGGCTTCAGCCGTCGCCGGACTCAGGCTAGCGGCACCAGTCGCGAGCGAGCGCGACGAGGGCATCGCGACAGGTCAGGACCGACTGCACGTCGACCCACTCTTCAATGCTGTGCAGGCCGGCGCCTCTTGGTCCGTACAGGATCGCCGGAATGCCGGCGCCACTCAAGATGGCGGCATCGGTCCAGAAGCTCATGCCTATTGGGGCGGGTGGGGCTGGTAGGGCG
>JAKFYH010000040.1 GCA_021730945.1 Acidobacteriota bacterium
CACCAGCCCTACCAGCCCCACCAGCCCTACTAATACTTCGCCTGGCTTGGATCAACCTGATCGATCCAACCCAGGATGCCGCCGGTCAGGTTACGGACGTTCGTAAACCCTTTAGAACGAAGGAGTTCCTGCGCCTTGGCGCTGCGCACTCCCGACTTGCACTGCGACACGATGGTCGCGTGCGGATCGAGCTCGACATAGCGCTTGGGCAGGTCTCCCAACGGGATCAGGATCGAACCAGGAATCCGGTTGATCTGATACTCCTGTGGCTCTCGCACGTCCAGCACCACCACCTGGTCGCCGCGGTCCAGTTCGACCTTCAGCTCTCGCGACGTGAGCGCGTCGGCAACCGTCACCGGCGCCTGGGCCGCGGCCACCTGGTGAGGCGCCACGCCGCAAAACTGCTCGTAGTCGATCAGCCGGGTCACCGTGGGATGGGTGCCGCACACCGGACAATCGGCATCCTTGCGCAGCTTCAATTCACGAAAGCGCATGCGCAGCGCGTCGTAGATCATGAAGCGCCCGATCAGCCCCTCGCCGATTCCCAGGATCAACTTGATGGTCTCGGTCGCCTGGATGACTCCGATGATGCCGGGCAGCACGCCGAACACGCCGCCTTCCGCGCAGCTCGGCACCAGCCCGGGCGGCGGCGGTTCCGGATAGAGGCAGCGATAGCACGGGCCGTCCTTGGTCGCAAAGACCGACGCCTGCCCTTCGAAGCGAAAAATGCTGCCGTAGGCGTTGGGCTTGCCGCTCAGCACGCACGCGTCGTTCACCAGGTAGCGGGTCGGGAAGTTGTCGGTGCCGTCAAGAATCACGTCGTACGGCGCAAACAGCCGCATCGCGTTCTCGGAGCTGAGCGCGGCATCGTAGGTCTCGACATGCACGTTGGGGTTGAGCGCATTCAGCCGATCCTTCGCCGAATCGAGCTTGGGCCGGCCGACATCCGGCGTGCCATGCAACAACTGCCGCTGCAGGTTGCTGAAGTCGACGACGTCGAAGTCGACGATGCCGATGGTGCCGACCCCGGCGGCGGCGAGGTACATCGCCGCCGGCGAACCCAGGCCGCCGGCGCCGATGCACAACACCTTGGCGGCCTTGAGCCTGCGCTGCCCCTCGACGCCGACCTCGGGCATGATCAGGTGACGGCTGTAGCGCTTGATCTCGTCGCCCGACAGTTCGGGCAGCACGTCGGCGGCAGTACTGCCACCCGCCACCGACGGGATGATGCTCACCGTGTCGCCGGCCTTCACCGGTGTCTGCTCCTTCTGCAGATAGCGGATGTCATCGTCATTGAGATAGACATTGACGAAGCTGCGCAGCTTGCCGTCGGCGGCATAAAGGTGCTGCTTGAGGCCGGCGTGACGGGTGATCAGGTTCTGCAGCAGTTCGCCGACCGTGGCGCCGTTCACCTCGACGGTGTCGAGCTTGTCGGTGAACGGGCGGAGCGGGGTTGGAATGAGGATTTTGATCATGATTTGGTGATTTGGTGCGTTGGTGGTTTGGTGATGTGGGCTGCGGAATATGGTGATGGGTCAAACGGTGATGTGGACTGGCTCCTCATCGAACGCCGAACGATCGGCCTTCAGGCGCCACGAGGTGAGCAGCTTGTCTTGGCCGGCCATGATCGACACGATCACGTACGAGAACGACGGCCATGCGTGGTCGAGATCGTACTGCGACGGCCGCGCCGGGTGATCGGGATGCGAGTGGTAGAAGCCGAGCAGGTCAAGCCCGGTTGCGCGCGCCCGCTGCTCGGCCCCGCGATAGTCGTCTGGCCTCACCAGGAAGCGCCGGCGCGGGCCCTCTTCGGTAGTGTTCGCCAGCGGATACGCTTCGTGCACCGCGCCGTCGCGGCCGAGCAGGGCGCCGCAGCACTCGTGCGGAAAGGTCTCGCGCCCGTGGGCGCGAATGGCGGCGTCGGCCAATGGCCGCAAGGTGAGCCCGTCCATCAGTTGGTCCCGCAGATCGAGGCGCCTTCGGGGGGATTCTCCCAGAACCGCTCCGACAAGTAGCGTTCGCCGCCATCACAAAACACCACCACGACCACCGCGCCCGATCGGGCCACCTTGAGGGCACCGGCCAGGTTGGCGCCGCTTGAAATCCCAACCAGCAATCCTTCTTCCTGCGCCAGGCGCCGCGTCATCTCGTAGGCCTCTTCGGTGCCCACCCGCACGTCCTCGTCGGCAAGTGACGCATCGTAGATGCCGGGCACGATGGCCGACTCCATATGCTTCAAACCCTCGAGCCCATGCAGCGGCGAATCTGGCTGCACCGAGGCCAGGACAATCTTCGGGTTGAACTCGCGCAAGCGCCGTCCGGTGCCCATGAACGTGCCGCTGGTGCCCAGCCCGGCGACAAAATGCGTGAGCCGCGCGCCGGCCTGCGCGATGATCTCCGGGCCCGTCGTGTCGTAGTGCGCCTGCCAGTTGAACGGGTTGTTGTACTGATCGGCGTAGAAATAGCGCTCGGGTGACGCGTCGTTCATTTGCTGCGCGGTGCGAATGGCGCCGTCAGAGCCTTCGAGAGGATTGGTAAAGATCAGCTCCGCGCCATAGGCGCGCAGAATGCGCTTGCGTTCCGGCGTCACGTTCTCCGGCACGCACAAGGTGACGCGATAGCCGAGCGAGGCGCCGATCATCGCGTAGGCAATGCCGGTGTTGCCCGACGTGGCATCGAGGATGGTCCTGCCCGGCACGAGGGCTCCGGACGCGATGCCCTCCTGCACCATCCGCAGCGCAGGACGATCCTTCACGGACCCGCCGGGGTTCTGCCACTCTGCCTTGGCATACAACTCCACCCCGGGCACGTCGCGCTCGATTCGGCGCAGGCGGACGAGCGCCGTCTCGCCGACCAGGTCGACGATCGACATGCTGGATTCACTCGCGCCGTTGGGATTCACCATGTCCGACTTAATTGGTCTCCAATTGTAGTTCAGGCGGGCACCGTCTTCGGCCGCCTCAGAGACCTGTTCGCGCCCGGACGAAGGTCACGCCTTGAGCGTGAGATGACGATGACCGCCGTTCAGATACGGGCCGTGCCGGCGTGCAACCGTCAGGTCGACCCGTCATCCGAATAGACGACGCGGAAGCCGATGCTGTAGGCGTAGGTGTCTGGCGGCACCTTGTGGCGGTGCGCGCAGCGCAACTGGTCGACGTCATGCGACACCCACGAGCCGCCGCGCACGACGCGCAGCAGGCCGCTGCCGGGACCCCGCGGATTGCGGTTCTCGCCGTTGCGATAAGCGTCGGCACGATACCAGTCCGCCACCCATTGCCAGACGTTGCCCGCCATGTCGTAGAGCTGCATGGCATTGGGCGGATAGCACCCGACCGGGCGCGTGCCGCGATGCCGCTTCAACGCCGGGTCGGGCAGGAAGTTGGCGCACGAGGCGTCGACATCGTCGCCCCACGGATAGCGGGCGCTCTCGCGCCCGCCGCGCGCCGCGCGTTCCCACTCGGCCTCGGTCGGCAGCCGCACGAGGCGCCCCACCCGTCCGCTCAGCCAGCGGCAATAGGCCGTGGCGTCGGCGTGGGTGATGAGGGTGACGGGGTGGCGCGCCCGGTCGCGCGGCGGATCGCCGCCACGCCACGCGTACGGGGCCGCCAACTCGCGAAACGCCGATTCCTGCGAAGACGTCACGACCAGGGGCAGGTCGCGGATGGTGGGCGGCGCGTAACCAGCCTCGCGCGTGAACTCGGCGTATTGCTCAACTGTGATCGGGTGGATCGACGCATAGAACGCGTCCACGTGGACGGGATGCGAAGGGCGTTCGTCGTCGGCGCCGTCGTCCGATCCCATGGAAAACTCGCCGGCCGGGACGCGAACGAAGCGCGGGATAGGGTCGTCGCGCATCCTTGAGTCTGGAGAAAGTATAAACTGCCGGGCATGCGCCTTGAACAATTCGACATGGAACGGATGCAGTCCACCTACGAGAACCTGGTGGAATTCAACCTGTCGGAAAGCGGCGTCCGGCCGCTGTCCGCCCGGGAGCTGGTCGAGGACGCCGAGGGCCTCGACGGCCTGCTGGACCAGCCGCTGGTCTACTCCCAGTCCAACGGCACGGTCGAACTGCGGACCGCCATTGCCGCCCTGTATCCGGGCGCCGGCGTGGATCACGTCGAAGTCACTAACGGCGGTTCCGAGGCGAACTTCATCACCACCTTCCGCCTGATTGAGCCGGGCGACGAGGTGGTCATGCTGGTCCCCAACTACATGCAGACATGGGGACTGGCTCGGGCGTTCGGCGCAACGGTGCGGGAATGGCGGCTGGTCGAGGATCGCGCCGCCGGCCGGTGGCGCGTGGATCTCGCCGCGCTCGAGGCCCTGGTCAACCCGAAGACGCGCTTGATTGTGATCTGTAACCCTAACAACCCGACCGGCGCGCGATTGACCGCGGCCGACCTGGACGGCATTGCCCGCGTGGCCGATCGCCACGGCGCCTGGATCCTGTCGGACGAGGTCTATCGCGGCGCCGAGATCGACGGCCAGGAGACGGCGTCGATGTGGGGCCGGTCGGAACGGGCGATCATTACCAGCGGGCTGTCGAAGGCATACGGGCTGCCGGGGCTGCACATCGGCTGGATCGTCGCGCCGCCGCCGCTGGTCGCGGCGTTCTGGTCGTACCACGACTATGTGACGATTGCGCCTGGCGCCCTGAACGATCGCCTGGCGCGGGTGGCGCTGGCGCCGGCGCGGCGCGCGCGCCTGCTCGCCCGCACGCAGACCATCCTGCGCACCAACCTGCCGCTGATCGAAGCCTGGCTGCGCGAGGCCGGCGGCTTCGAATGGATCGCGCCGGAGGCCGGCGCCATCGTCTATGTGCGCTACGGCCACGCCATCAACTCGACGGCGCTGGCTCACCGGGTGCGCGAGGAGAAGAGCGTGCTGATCGTGCCGGGCGATCACTTCGGCATGGACGGCTACCTGCGGCTTGGGTTCGGTGAGCCGCCGGCCTACAACCATACCGGCCTGGAACGGCTGCGCGAGGTCCTGGCCTCGCTGCCGGCCGGGCCGACCACGCCACGCACGCCATCGTTCGCATGAGCCAGCCTGAACTGCCGCTCGTCCTGATTGGGTTCGGCAACGTCGCGCGGCGCTTCCTGCGCCTGCTCGACGAGAGTGCCGAGCGGCTCGACTTCACGTGGCGGGTGGTCGGCCTGTCGACCCGGCACCACGGCTCGGTGATCGACACGGCGGGGATCGACGTCGCCCGTGCAATCGCGCTGGTCGAGAGCAACCAGTCGCTCGATCGGCTCGAGTCGGAACCGCGCGAACGCAGCGGCATCGATGTCATCCGCCAGGTGACCGACGCCATGGCCGACGAGGCGAGCGACGGCCGGCTGGTGTGCGTCGAGACCACCGTGCTCGACATCGATCGCGGCGAGCCCGCGGTGTCGCACGTGCGCGCGGCGCTCGAAGGCCAGGCCCACGTGATCACCGCCAACAAGGGCCCGGCCGCGTTCGCGTATCACGAGCTCGAGGCGCTGGCCGAGTCGGTCGACCGCATCTTCTTCTTCGAGGGCGCGGTGATGGATGGCGTCCCGGTCTTCAACCTGGTGCGCGAGACCATGCCGGCGATCGCGATCGACGGCTTCCGCGGCGTCATCAACAGCACCTGCAACTTCATTCTCTCGGAACTGGAGCGCGGCAAGGAGTTCGACGTCGCGCTGGCCGAAATGCAGGCGCGGGGCATTGCCGAAGCCGACCCGTCGCTCGATGTCGATGGCTGGGACGCGGCGGCGAAGACCGCGGCGCTGGTCAACGTGCTGATGGGCAGCGCCATGACGCCGCATCACGTGGTCCGCTCGGGGATCCGCGACGTCACCGGCCTCGACGTGCGCGATGCGATCGCGCGCAACCGGCGCATCCGGCTGGTCGCCTCGGCGAGCCGGCAGGGCGGCAAGGTGCGCGCCCGGGTCGAACCGGAAGTGCTCGAGCGCAGCGATCCGCTGGCCAACCTGGAGGACGTCGAGAACGCGCTGTACCTCAACACCGACCTGCTCGGCCAGGTCGGCATCGTCCAGCGCACCGGCAGCCTGACCCAAACCGCCTACGCGCTGCTGAGCGACCTCGCGCGGATTTCGCAACGCCTTCGTGACATCTAGTGGAGCGACATGCCCGGACCTCTGACAGGCTTTACTGTTCTGGATCTCACCCGTGTGCTGTCGGGACCGTACTGCACGATGGTGCTGGGCGACCTCGGCGCGCGGGTCATCAAGGTGGAACAACCGGGCAAGGGCGACGACACCCGGCACTGGGGCCCGCCGTTTATCGGCGAGGAGAGCGCGTATTTCCTGAGCATCAACCGCAACAAGGAAAGCATCACCCTCGACTACAAGCCGGCCGCGGGACGCGCGGTGCTCGCCAAGCTGATCGCCACCGCCGACGTGATGGTCGAGAACTTCCGCCCCGGCACGCTGGAGCGGGCCGGCTTTGGCTGGGAAGCCGTGCACGCGCAGTGGCCACGCCTGGTCTACGCGTCGATCTCCGGATATGGCCAGAGCGGGCCGCGCCGCGATGAGGCCGGCTACGATGCAGTCATGCAGGCCGAGGGCGGCCTGATGAGCGTGACCGGCGAGGCCGACCGACCCGGTTACCGCCTGGGCGTGGCGATCACCGACATGGTGGCCGGGCTCTATTGCGCGCAGGGCGTAACCGCGGCGCTGCTGGCGCGTGAGCGCTCGGGCGAGGGACAACGGGTCGACATCGGCATGCTCGATACCACGGCCGCGCTGCTCACCTACCAGGCCGCCAACTGGTTTGCCACCGGCCAGACGCCGCAGCGCAAGGGCAATCGCCACGCCACCATCGCGCCCTACGAAACCTTCACCACCGCCGACGGTGAGATCGTGATCGCGGTCGGCAACGACGAGATCTGGAAACGCTTCTGCCCGGCGGCGGGCCTGCCCGAGTTGGCCGCCAATCCGCGGTTCGCCACCAACCGCGATCGGATGGCCCACTACGACGAGATGCGTCCGCCCATCGATCGCGTATTCCGGACCGCCACCAGCGCCGAGTGGATCGCCCGGCTGAACGCGGCCGGGGTGCCCAACGGCGAGGTGCGCGACATCGGCCAGATGTTGAACGACCCGCAACTGGCGGCGCGCGAGATGGTGCAGACGCTGATGCACCCGACGGTCGGCGCCACCCGCGTGGTTGGGGCGCCAATCAAGATGTCGGCGACACCGGCCAGCCTGCGCTCGGCGCCTCCGGTGCTCGGCCAGCATACCGACGCCGTGCTGGCCGCACTGGGCTACTCGGCCGCCGAGATCGCCGGCCTGCGTGACACGCGGGTGGTCTGATTAAGCAGTAAGATCAGAACAATGGCTGATGTGGCGGTGGTACGCAAGCGGGTGAAGACTGCCATCGAGCAGGCACGGCGGGATCAGGCGGAACGCCGCGGACGGGTGAGCGAGGCGACCAGGGCCTACGACACGTTCCTCGACCTAACCGCGATCCCGGTCTTCAAGATGTTCGCGAATATCCTGAAGTCCGAGGGCCTTCACTTCGAGGTGATGACGCCGGCCGGCGGCGTGCGCCTGCAGTCAGAGCGGCAGCGCGACGACCGGATCGAAATGGAACTCGACACCACCGCGGATCCGCCGCATCCGCTCGTGACGATTACCCGCGTGCGCGGCAGCCGGGTCGTGCAGTCGGATCGCTACCTCAAGAGCAGCCTGCCGCTGGAGCAGTTGGGCGAAGACGATGTGATTGAGATGCTGCTGGAAGAACTGCGGCCCTGGCTGGTCTAGCCACCGGCGCCCGCTAGGCGAGCCGCTCGACCGCGCTGGTATCAATGCCTTCGCGCTTCAGCGCGCTCAGCAGGCGCTCGCGATCCGGCGACTTGCGGAACGCTTCGCGCACATCGACCACGCCCGATTGCACCAACCCGGCCAGCGCGTCCGCCAGCGGCACCATGCCGTGCTTGCGGCCGCCCTCCAGGGCCACCGCCAGTTGACCGGGCACACCGTCGCTGATCACGCGGGTCACCACCGCGGTCGCCAGCAACACTTCGCGCGCCGAGACCCGGCCGCCACCGGCCTTCTTCAACAACACCTGCGCCACCGCGCCGCGGAACGATTCCGCCATCGCCGTCTGCACCCCAGCGCGCTGGTCGGCCGGCGCCATCTCGATAAAGCGCTCGACCGCTTCGGTGGTCGACGGCGCCGTGATCGAGACAAACACCAGCGCCTCCGAGGCCGCCTGCAGCAACAGCGGCACGAGTGGCGCAGAAGCCAGGTCGTCCACGACCAGGACGTCGGGATCTTCGCGCAGGGCCGCGCGCGCCGCGCTCAGCGCCTCGTCGGCGCCGCCGCGAATTTCGCGCTGGCTGACGATGGCAGTGCGATTGTCATGGACCAGGCGAATCTGGCGTTCGAGGGTGACGACATACTCGGCACGTTGACGATTGACCAGGTCGACGAGCGCCGAGACCAACGTCGACTTGCCGGAGCCGTGGGCGCCGGCCACCAGCACCAGGCCCTGCGACTCGGTGGCGAGCGCCTGCACTTCGCGCGACAGGCCCAGTTGCTCGGCCGTGGCGGTCCGGGTGGCAATCATGCGGAACACCACGCCCGGCCCGCGGTGATCGGTAAACGTGATGCAACGGACTCCGCCCAGATCCGGGAACTCGGTAATCCACTCCGTCGCATCACCACGGCCGACAGCCTCCTGCTCGGCCTCGGGCACGATCTCCATCACCGCCGCCTGCACGTCGGAGCGGCTCATGACCGCCTCGCCCTCGAGCAGGCGCACGTCGCCTTCAACCCGAATTGAGGGGCGGCTGTCAGAGATCACGAACAATGCCGACGCCGCGCGCGCCGACGCCTCCCGCAACAGCCGCTCGATGCTCGACACGTGCAGCGCGGCCATGCGCGGCGGTGGCATCTCGGCGCGTAGCGGGCGCGCCAACTGCAGAACCGGCGCCCGCTCGGGTGGCGCCGCCGGTTCGCCGGCTGAACTGTCCGCAGCCACTTCCAATGCCGGAGTCTCGGCGGCGAGCAGCGGTTCCGACTCAATCGGATTCTCGATCGGCGACTCGGCCACCATGACCGGTGGCGCCTCCTCGACCGGGATCGCCTCTTCCGCCACCATCAACGGCGCCTCTTCAGCCAGCGGAGCCGGATCCTCGGCCACAGCCTCCAGTTCCGCCGGCGTGCTGACAGCCAAAGAGATCGGCGGAATCGGTTGCTCGACGAGCGGCTCGGCGGCCGCATCGGGCAGGAGCAGATCGTCCCACTCCCCTGCCGTGGCCACGTCCTCTGAGACCATCAACGGTGCCGGTTCGGGCGCATCTTCGATCGGCGCCTCGGCCACGACCGGAGCCGGCCATTCGTCGACCACCAGCGGCGCTTCGATCACAACGGGCAAGGTTTCGGCAACCGCCGTCAATGGTTCATCCATGACCGGCGCGGGCGGCTCAGCCATCGCCGCCCAGTCTTCCAGCGGCTGCTCCACCACCGGCTCGGCGGCGACCGGCTCGGCGGCCATCGCCTCGGCCTCAACGGCTGCGAACTCGTGAACCGGCGTGGGCTCGACTGCAGAAACCGACTCGGGCCACTCGGCCGCGACCGGCTCGGGCACTTCGGCGACGACGGGCTCGGGCACTTCGGCCACGACCGGCTCTTGGTCGGGCACCTCGGCCGCCACGAACTCGGGCACTTCGGCCACGAGAGGCTCGGACTCGGGCACTTCGGCAATGACGGGCTCCGCCGGCGGCGCGGCCACGACCGGATCGGGTTCGGGCGCGACCGCCGCAGCGACCGGCTCCGGCAGCACCGCGGCAGGCAAGATGGGAGCGGCGACAGCCGGCACGCGCCGGCGGCGGCGAATTTCGATCCAGATGTCGTCGCCCCCGCGCGCGGCGACGACGGTAAAGACGTCGGAGTCGCGGGACGGCAGGCGATGCTCGACCGCCCCGAACTCCTCCAGCGAACTCTGCGCCGTCGACGGCAACAACTGCTGCAGCATGCCGACCATCGCATCGACGGTCAGGATCTGCGTCGACAGGTCCAGCGTGCCGGCGCCCACCACCACATAGGGTTTCTCACCGACGTGCATCACCAGCGCGTCGCCATCGGCGCGAATCATCGCGGTGAGGAGGGATTCAACCAGTGCCACGGGAATCAACTTGCCAGTTTCGGTGCCTAGGGTGCGTACGGTGCCAAGGGTGCCACAGTGTGTTGGTGCCAAAGTGCCGCAAGGTGCACGGCAGTGCACACTTCGTGCACCTCGATCACTTAGTTCATCGGCCCGGGCCGGCGTGAACGTTAACGCGGGCGTTCGGCCAGGTGCAGCGACATCAGGCCGAACAGCAGCGGGATTACCCGAACCTTGATGAATCCGCGGTCAGCCAAACGCGCGGCGACTCCGGCCGCCCCCGGGTAACGCCGGATCGACGCCGGGATATAGCGATAGGTGTCGGGGTCGCGGTGCAGCAGCCACCCGAGGGCGCCGCCGACCAGGGTGAGATAGCCCAGGTAGACCGCCCGCAGCAGGGCCGGCTGCGGACGATTGAAGTCGAGCGAGAGCAGCCGTCCGCCTGGCTTGAGCACGCGCGCCATCTCGTCGATGGCGAGATCAAGGTCCGGCACATTGCGCAGGCCGTAGCCGGTCGTCACCAGGTCGAACTGCCGAGCCGTGAAGGGCAACCGGGTCATGTCGCCGGCGGTCCACGCCACGGCCTGCGACTTGCCCGCCGCCAGTTGCAGCATGCGGGTCGTGATGTCGAGTCCGACCACGCGGGCGCCCTGCGCCGCCGCCGCCAGGGCCAGGTCGCCGGTGCCGCAGGCCAGGTCGAGCGCCCGCTCACCCGGCCGCACTTGCGCGAGATCGATCAAGCGCCGCTTCCACCGCGCATCCTGGCCGTACGACAGCACCGCGGTAATCAGATCGTAGCGGTCGGCGATGGTGGCAAACAGCGCGCGCACATGGGCGCGCTTGCGATCGGGGGTGTCGAACGCCGAGTCGAGCGACATCAGAATCCCAGGAACCCGCGCGCGAATGCGGCCGTCAGGATCGTGACGATGAAGCCCAGGGCCAAGGGCAGCACGGCGCCGATCGTCGTCCACCGCACGCTGAGCGTCTCCTTGTAGATGGTGATGATGGTGGTGGCGCACGGGTTGTGCAGCAGCGAGAACAACATCAGGTTGACCGCCGTCAGCACCGTCCAGCCGTGTTGGTCGACCAGCAGCGACCGCAGCGCATCCATCGACTGGAGGTCGGTCATCATGCCCTGCGACATGTAGACCATCAGCATCGTCGGCACCACGATCTCGTTGGCGGGAATGGCGATGATGTAGGCCAGCAGGATGACGCCATCGAGGCCCATCGCCCACCCGAGCGGATCGAGAAAGCTGGCCGTGCGGGTGGCCAGGCTGACGCCGCCGGGCGAGATGTTGGCGAGCAGCCAGATCACGGCGCCGGCCGGCGCCGCGGTGAGGATGGCCCGCCACAGCACGAACAGCGTGCGATCGATCAGCGAGGTGTAGAGAATGCGCGCCATCGCGGGCCGGCGGTAGGGCGGCAACTCGAGGGTGAAGGCCGAGGCCTCGCCCCGCAGTACGGTCCGCGACAACGCCCACGAGACCACCAGCGTAAACAGCACGCCGACCAGCACGATGCCGACCACCGAGCCGGCCGCCACCAGCGACGCCACCGCCGGCGAGAACGACGCCGCCACGAACACCGTGGCCAGCATGATCAGCGTCGGGAAGCGCCCGTTGCAGGGCACAAAGTTGTTGGTGAGAATCGCGACCAGGCGCTCACGCGGCGAGTCGATCACGCGGGTGGCAATCACGCCGGCGGCGTTGCAGCCAAAGCCCATTGCCATCGACAGCGCCTGCTTGCCGTGCGCACCGGCCCGCTTGAACAGGTAGTCGAGGTTGAAGGCCACGCGCGGCAGGTAGCCGAGGTCTTCAAGAATGGTGAACAACGGGAAGAAGATCGCCATGGGCGGCAGCATCACGCTGACCACCCACGCCAGGCCTCGATACACCCCGTGCCACAGGAATCCGGTCAGCCACCACGGCGCCCCCAGTTGCGTGAACCAGCCTGCGGCGACATCCTCGAACCAGAAGAAACCGGCCGCCAGCATTTGCGACGGCACGTTGGCCCCGACGATGGTGAGCCAGAAGACGACCGCCAGGATGCCCAGCATCAGCGGCAGGCCCAGCAGCCGCGAGGTGACGATGCGGTCGATGCGCTGATCGAGTTCGAGCGGATGCGATCCGGCGTCGTGCACGGCGCGCCTGGTGATGCGCTCGACCTCGCCGTAGAGCGACGTCACGACTTCCTCGCGAAAACCCGCCTCGAGCGAACGCCGGAGCGCCGCCGCTTCGCGGACGATCTCGCCGGCGGTCACCGCGGCCTCGCTCATTGGGCGCCCTGCAGCGCAATCTTGCGGCTGAAGCGCGCATCCGGGGCCTGCTGGCGCGCCACCAGTTCGGCGAGCCGGCCACTGGCCAGCGCCTCCTCGACCGGCACGTCGCCATCGAGCAACCGGATCGCAATCCAGCGCGCGTTCGGCACCCCCGGCGCCGCGGCCTCAATCATCGGCACCAGCTTGCTGACGGCATGCTCGAATGCCGGCGTGCCTTTCGACCGCAGGGGCTGGGTGACGGTTTCACCCGACGCCACCGCCGCCACTTCGCCAAGCAGCGCCATCATGTTTTCGCCGGTGCGGGCCACCACGGGAATGGCCGGCACGCCGAGGTCGCGCGACAAGCTGCGGGTATCGACCTCGATGCCGCGGCGCTTCGCTTCGTCCATCAGGTTCACGGCCACCACCACCCGGTCGGTAATCTCGAGCACCTGCAGCACGAGGTAGAGATTGCGCTCGAGTGCGCTCGCATCAACCATCACCACCGTGCAGTCGGGCCGGCCGAACAGGATGAAGTTGCGTGCCACCTCCTCGTCGTCCGAGGTCGACAGCAGCGAGTAGGTGCCGGGCAGGTCGACCAGCTTGTAGCGGACGCCGCCAAACTGAAAGGCGCCCTCCGCGCGGGTCACCGTTTTGCCTGGCCAGTTGCCGGTGTGCTGGCGCAAGCCGGTCAGCGCATTGAAGAGCGTCGACTTGCCGGTGTTGGGATTGCCGGCCAGCGCGACGACGCGGTCGACCTCGCCGACGGCGGCCCCCAGCTGCGCCATCTCGGCGTGGACCGGGCAGGCTTCGCAGTTATGTTCAACACTCATGATGTTCCTCGGTGCCGGTCAGGCCAGCCGCCGGACCAGCACCCGATCGGACTGTTCGCGCCTGAGCGCGATGGTGGTGCCACGCAGCCGATAGGCGCGCGGATCCCCCGCAAACGTCGCCAGGTCGCTGCGGATGCGCGCACCCGGCGTGAAACCAAGATCGAGCAGCCGTCGCCGAGCGAAGCCGCGGAAGGCGGGGTCGAGCGCGACCACTTCCGCCGACTCGCCCGTCACCAGGCCACTGAGCGGAATCACATCGGCCGGCCACGCTGCCGGCGCAGGCTGCGCTTCCACCGCGGCCACGTGCACGTTGGCGGCGACCATCGGCGCCAGGCGGTACTCGTTCTCGCCGTCGCTCAGCACCACGCGCGTAGGCGAGCGATCGATGACGCGCACGATCTGGCCGAGACGAAGGCCTTCGGCCGACAACTGCGCGTAGGCCAGCGGCGGCTCATCCTCGAGATGCACGATGCGGCCGGGCACCGACGGCGGCCAGGCGCCGAGCGGCGTCCCGGGTGAGGTCGGGACCTGCCCGTCGGCGGTCGGGATGGGATCGCCGTGCGGATCGAGTTCGGGATGGCCCATCGACGCCGACAGGCGATCGAGCTGCGCCTTCGACAGCGAGTGCTCGGCGCGCTCGGCTTGCTCGTGCACCCGATCGATCGGCACGCCGAGCTCGTCGGCCAGGTACAGCTCCCACAAGCGATGCGCCCGCAGGACATGCAGGGCCACACGCTCGCCGTCAGGCGTCAATTGGAACAGCGCGCCTTCGGACCGTACGAGCCCGTCGCGCTCGAGGTGTTGCGTGAGGGCCATCAACTGGCGGTCGCTCACCCGCAGCACGCCTTGCAGGGAGGCAAACGAAGCCGCGTGGCCCTCGGTGGCCTGCCGGAGCAAGTGCTTGAGGGCGTTCTCGGTGCGCTCCCGCGTCAGCGTGAGCCGAT
Source organism: Acidobacteriota bacterium (assembly GCA_021730945.1). GTDB lineage: Bacteria > Acidobacteriota > Vicinamibacteria > Vicinamibacterales > UBA2999 > 12-FULL-67-14b. The sequence goes on from JAKFYH010000040.1 coordinate 14,139, forward strand.
ACCGCCGCAGTTGTGCCGCCAACCCGTGGGTCGGCATCACGACGATCAATACGACGACGAGGATGATGAGAAAGGTCGTCACATTTTGATTATTCAAAATTACATCACGGCGGCATACGAAAAGTCAACTTGCCCGTCCGGTGAAGTTTGGTAACATGCTGAAAAATCGATGCTTCCGTCCAGCACAGTCGAAAACTATCTCAAGGCAATCTACGTCGGCGAGATGCATCTGGCCGACGGTCAGACGCTCGTGCCGATGGGCCAACTGGCCGGCGCGCTGGGCATTGCGCCGGGCACCGCCACCACCATGGTCAAGGCGCTCTTCGAGTCAGGCCTGGTGGTCTACGAGCCCTACAACGGCGTGCGGCTCACTGCCGCCGGACAAAAACTGGCGGCGCGGGTGCTGCGCCGGCACCGGCTGATCGAACTGTTCCTCGTGCAGGTCATCGGCATGAACTGGGACGAGGTCCACGACGATGCAGAGCAGATGGAGCACGTGGTGTCGGACCGCTTCATCGAACGCATCGACGAGATGCTGGGCCAGCCGGAAGTCGACCCGCACGGCGATCCCATTCCCACGGCCGACGGCCGGCTGCCGCACCGCGCGCTCGAAACACTGCTGACCTGCCCGCTGCACACGCCCGTCACCGTGGCGCGGGTGACCGATCAGGATGCGGCGTTCCTGCGGTTCATCGAAAGCAACAACCTCAAGCCGGGCCAGACCATCGAGGTCGAAGCGCGCGACGAAGTGTCAGACAGCGTGCGGCTCAAGGGCCACAACGACGAGCGCATGACCATTGGCGCGCGGGCGGCCTCGAAATTGCTGGTTACCGGATAAGGTCCAGCACCGCCGATAGCTCGCGCGGGTGATCGATGGCAAACGGCGTGGCCGGCGGGTGGTCGCCGAACTTCACCGCGCCAAACCCATAGCGCGCAAACACGAACGGACAGCCGGCGGCCGAAGCCGCGTGCGCGTCGGCCGGTGAATCCCCGACCAGGACGATCGCGTTGTCCGGCGCCAGCGCGCGCAGCGCGTTCAGGCCGGCCGGATCGGGCTTGCGTCCGTATTCGCCGTCGCCGCCGATGATGCGCTGAAAGAAGCCGCGTAGCCCGAGCGCCTCCAGTAAACCGATCGCCGGTCCGAGCGGCTTGTTGGTCAACACCGCCAGCGGGCCGCGCCGCATCGCGCGCGCCAGCTCCTCACGGATGCCCGGATACGCGACGGTGTGATCCATCAGCCGCCGGTCGTAGATCTTCATGAAGCGCGCGAGGGCGTCCGGCGTCTCGGGGTCGAGCCCCGACTGCGTCAGCGCGCGCCGCACCAGCACCGGCGCGCCATCACCGACCATCGTCACGACCTGCGACACCGGCAGCGGCGGGGCGCCATAGCCCTGCACCAGTTCGCTCGCCGCTTCGCCGAGGTCGCGCGCCGAATCAATCAACGTCCCGTCCAAATCAAAGGCTATGATCACGAGGCTTCGATCATAGTTCCTATGAAGACGCTGGTCCTGTTGTCAGGCGGGCTTGATAGCGCGGTCCTCGCCGCGCACGAGGCCCAATCCACCACGGTGCTGCCGGTCTACGTCAGCGCCGGGCTCGCCTGGGAGTCCGGCGAACGCGCGATGGTCGAGCGCCTGCTGCTCGCGCCGGTGTTTCGCGGCAAGATGTTGCCGCTGGCGGAAGTGTCGTTCACCATGCGCGACGTCTACCCGCCCGGCCACTGGGCCATTCGCGGGGTCCCGCCGGCCTACGACACACCCGACGAGGACGTCTACTTGACCGGCCGCAACCTGGGGCTGCTGAGCAAGGCCGCCGTGGTGGCGGTGCGCCACCAGGTGCACCGCATCGCGCTCGGGCCATTGGCCGGCAACCCGTTTCCCGACGCTCGCCCTGAGTTTTTTTCGGCGATGGAAACAGCCCTGTCACTGGGCCTGGATCACGCCATCGCCATCGCGACGCCGTTCCTGGAGTGGGAGAAGGACCGGGTTATCCGGCGCGGCGTCGAATTGCAGGTCCCGCTCGAACTCACCCTCTCGTGCATGAATCCCGCCGGCACCGATTCAGAGGGAATGCCGGTGCACTGCGGGCTCTGCAGCAAGTGCCGGGAACGCCGCGACGGATTTGCCGCCGCCGGCGCCGCCGACCCCAGCGTTTACGCCAACCCCTCGCCGCGCCGCTAGGGTCGCACCAGCGCTAGTGCTCGATGCGGATGGTGCCGTCGCCGGTCCTGACCTTCAGTGTCTTGCCGCCATCGCCCATCCGCGTCCGCAGGACGCGGCGGCGGTCGCGCCGCTCATCGCTGTCCTCACCGCGCCGCCGCTCGTCGCGCTCGTCGTCCAGTTGCGGATGCGAGGAGCGCACCGTGCCGTCGCTGGTTTCGGCGTCGAGTTCGGCGTTGAACGGCGAGGGCAGCGTCAGCGTGACGCTGCCATCACCGGTGGTGAGCTCCCAGTGATCGGCCATCACGCTGCCGGCGTCAATCTGCGCCCTAACCGAACCGTCGCCGGTCTTGAGGCGCAGGGCCGACGGACTGCCCTCGAAGCCGATGCTGCCATCGTCGGTCTCCAGGTCGAGCCTGCCGCTGACCTTGTCAAGCCGGATCGAGCCGTCGCCCGAGCGCACCTGCACCTCGCCAGACAGCCGGCTCGCGGTGACGCTGCCGTCCACGGTCGTGAGCTGAATCTTGCCGTCGACGGCCTCGGCGCGAATGGAGCCGTCGCCGCTGCGGGCGACGATGTTGCTCTGGCGCGGCACCACCACGCGCAGCCGCGCGGTCGGCGAGACGTGCACGCCAATGGTGACGCCACCGAACTCGCGGCGCGAAGGCCCGGTCACCTTCAACACGATCTGATCACCCTGCTGGGTGGCCTCGACCTTGATCTCGTCGAGCAGCGACTGTTCCATCGCCCGCTTCTCGATTTCGACTTCCACTTCCGGCTTGTCCCACGAGTGAATTTCGATGGCGCCGTCGAAGGTGTCAAGGTTGATGGTGGCCTGGCCGGTGACGGTGAACGCCTTGGTTTCGCGGGCCGACAGCCCTTCGGTATTGAGGTTGACCTCGCACCCCGCCAGCAGCACCGACGCGAGCAGCCACGCGCCCGCAACGGGCAGTGAGCGATGGTTCGTGAGCCTCATGAGCACCTCAGGCAGATAGACGAACGGGTCACCGTTCGTGTTCCCAGGCCGCAATTCCACCGAGATAGGTCTGGCGGACGCGAAGGCCGGCGCCGAGCACGACCAGGTCGGCGGTGCGGCCCGCGGCAATTTCCCCCGCATCGTCCAGGCCCAGCGCCGCAGCCGGCGTGGTGGAACACATGCGGGCGGCGTCGGGCAGTGACACGCCCACCTGCTCGACCAGCAACCTGAACGCGGCATCCATGGTCAGGATGCTCCCTGCCAGCGTGCCGTCGGCCAGCACGGCACTGCGGTCGGTCACGATGATTTCCTGCTCGCCGAGCCGCGCCCGCGCGCCCACCGGCAGGCCGGCGCCGGAGGTGCCATCGGTGATCGCCATCATGCGGCGGGCGGATTTCTGGCGAACGGCGAGCGCGACCAGCGCGGGATGGACATGGAATCCATCGCAAATAATCTCGGCGGCGACCGCATCGGACTCGAGGACGGCGCCGGCCACGCCCGGCGAGCGCGAAGTGATCGACGACATCCGATTGAACAGGTGCGTCGCGTGACAGGCGCCGGCGGCAATCGCCGCGCGGGCCTCGTCATAGCTCGCCCCGCTGTGGCCGATCGACACGCGATGCCCCGCCGCGGTGAGCGCGCGAACCAGGTCGAGGCCGCCGGGAAGTTCCGGCGCCAGCGTGATGATGCCGGCCGCCGGCCGGTGATCGGCAATCACGCTGAGAATCTCGGCCGCACCGTAGTCCCCGGGGTCCGCCGCCGTGGCCGGCGGCGGGAGGCGGAGGCAGCGTCGCGGCTGCGCGCCGTTCCAGTCGGGGTTGATGAAGTTGCTTTCCAGGTGCGCCGGCAACACCCGCGCCGACTTGAGCGGCCGCTCCGAGGCGGCCGTGGCCACGGAGGTCAAAAACGCCGCCAGCGTGCCCGGGTCGCACGCCACTGACGTCGGACAGAATCCGGTCACGCCAAACCGCGGCAGGCGACTCGCCACCTCGGCGACAGCGGTGCCGCCATCGAGCACGTCGAAGCCGGCCACGCCGTGAACGTGCACATCGATGAAGCCGGGGACGATCAGGTGGCCGGCGCAATCAATGCGGGTGGCACCGGCCGGGCCGTCAACGACGCGGGATTCGATCGCCGCGATGCGGCCATGTTCGATGATCAGCGTGCCCCGCTCGACGACGCGGTCCGGCAGGACCAGGCCGGCGCCGGCCAGGACCATCATGGACGCGGCCGGGCCGCCGCGCGGGCCGCGCCGAGGGCGACGGCGTTGGCGCCGAGCGTCGACAGCACGATGCGCACCCGTTCCGTCTGTGCCGGCCGCAAGCGGCGGGCGCACTCGAGTCGAATCGCCTCGAGCATCATGTCCCCCGACTCGGCCAGCGTGCCGCCGAGAACAATCGCTTCCGGATCGAGCATGGTGGCCAGGTTGGCCACGGCCATGCCGACGTACTTCGCGGTATCGCGCACCACCGAGATACACACGCCGTCGCCGACGCGGGCGCCCTGGAAGACGTCGGCGGCGGTCAGCCGCGACAGGTCGCCGCCGACGTGGTCGGCCACCGCGGAGCGGTCGCCCGACTTGATGCGCCAGACCAGCCGCCGGACGATGCCGGCGGCGGCCACCTCCGCTTCAAGGCCACCGTAGCGCCGATAGTCTTCCCGCTCGACCGGGTTGAGGGCCAGCCAGCTGATTGAGCCGGCCAGGCCGTGCGCGCCGAACCACGGTTCGCCGTTCAGAATCACTCCGGCGGTGACGTGCTCGCCGATGCCGCAGGTGATGACCTGCTGCAGGCCTTGGGCGGCGCCGCACCAGTGTTCGGCAATCGCCGCCGCCGCGCCGGCGCCGATCGGCCGCGCTTCGGCGGTGCCGGGGGCGACGCCAGATAGGGCCGCGGCAATTTCCGGCGGCACCGGCTCACCCATTTGCGGCAGCGCCACGGCCACCGCCGACACTTTCCCGGCCTCGGCAATGGCGCGGCGGGCGGCGTCTCGCACTGCATCGGCCAGGCGCGGGGGGGACGGCGGCAGCTCGCCGCGCGAGCGGATCTGGCCGAGGGCGTCGACCACCGCCAGGCGGGCGACCCGGTCTGAAAGATCGATGCCGAGTGTCAGGTCAGACATGCTCTGGTTGCCAATCTGGGTGCGCGTGCAGCTTGCGTCCATCAAGCGGCAGCGGCGCGTTAACGAAGAGGTGTTGGTGGAACCGGGTCAACAGTTGCATCAATCCGCGTTGGTCGGGCGCCGCCATCACGATCACGCCGGCTCCGTGCGCCGGCGGAAACTGGGAGTCATCCAGGTAGTCACGATCGAGCGTGATCAAGGTCCGCTGCAACTGCCGCGCCAGCCGGTAGTGCTCGGTGTCGCGCGCCCGCCGCAAGTCGGGATGGTCAAGCACGAACAGGACGTCCCAGCGCAGTTGGTCGCGCATGAACCGCACCACGCCCGACGGGACATTGGCGTCGGCGTAGACACGCGGACGGTTCCTAACCGCATCGGCAACCGGGCCCAGTTCCGACCACAGTGTCCCCATAGTCCAGTCGTCAGGCGTTGGCTTTCCCGCGCTTCTTGATCTGCCGCCGCGCTTCCCGCTCGAGAGCCTTGACCAGGGCCGGGCGCTTGGCCAGCAGGTCCTTGCGCGGACGGCGGCCGTTCTTATGGCCCACCGCGTATTCGCAAAACAGCGGGAAAGCGATGGTCGAATCCGCGTAAACCACGGCCGTGTCGGGCAGGACGCTGGGATTGACCTTGCCCCAGCTCACCGCCTCGGCCGGCGTGGCACCTGACAAGCCGCCCCAGACCACCGAGTCGGTGGTGATCTGGATGAAGTAATCGTTGCCACCCTTGAGGATGCCGTAAACCTCCCAGAGCGTCGGCTGGCCCTGGAGATAGAAGTTCTTCGGCGAGCCGCCGCCCAGGATCACGCAGCCGTTCTTCTCGGCGGCGCGGATGATGGCGCACACCTCATTGACGTCCTTGTTGGGATCGACCTGCAAGGTGCTGCGGTTGATCAACTCGTGGTAGGCGATGTTCATGCCGATCGAACTGTCGCCGGGCGACGAGGTGTAGATCGGGACGCCGCACTTGGCCGCCGCGGCGACCAGCGAGTACTTGGCGCAGCCGGGCCGGACCTTCAGCAGGTGGCGGCCGAGCGCCTCGTGCAGTTCGGCCGACGACACCGGGCCCTCGAGCCGGCTGGCCACCAGGAACTCGCGGATGAAGCTGTCGGTGTCGAGCAGCACCTGCGCCGGGAACAACACGTCGTAGATGCGAATCACGCCTTCCTCGTAGAGCACGCGGTCGTCGACGAACGGTGAGCCGCGGCGCAACGTGAAGTTCAGCGCATAGTGGAGATCGTGATAGAGGTTGGCGCCGGTGCTGATGATGAAGTCGATCAACCCGCGCTCCATCAACTCGATCACGCAGCCGCCCAGGCCGGCCGGGGTCATGGCGCCGGCGATGGTCAGGGCGATGGTCGTGTTGTTCTGCCGGGCGAGCATCTTGTCGCCGTAAATCCGGCAGGCTTCGCCCAGCCGCGCCCCGTTGAAGGCCTGGAAGCCATCGTCGATCAGGGTGCGCACGGCGGCACTGCCCTTGGGACGGTAGTAGCGAATCGGCTTGCCCTTGAGAAACGACTTGGGACCCTTGGGGGCGCCCGGGGATCGGTACGGCATCGCTTCTAGGGTATTCCAGAATCTCGCGGTCCGCGGCCCCGGTTTGAGGCATCGCCGCTGGCTTTGGGGTAGCATCTGGTCTGTGCAACAGGACGATTGCCGCCAACCGGCCGGGGTGTGGCGTGGATGACCTGACGTTCGCGGCGCGCCGTCACAGCGCCGGGACGGGCGGCCACCGCGCCGAGCCGCCCGATATCGAGGCCCGCTTCAAGAACCTGGTCCAGTCGCCACTGCGCGCCGGCATCCTGCGCTTCCTGTCGGCGCGCCCGGACGAGACGTTCGACACCGAGCTCATCATGCAGACGTTCGGCCGCATGCGGCAGGACGTCGACAACTGCATCCGTGAACTGGTCGAGTTCGGCGTCGTCCGCAAGCATGCGGGCGACCCGGCCGCCTACGGCAGCATGCGGCCCGAGAATGAACCGGTCGCCCAGCTGCTGGACGTCTTCCTGGAAGGCCGCGCCAACCTCGGCATCGAGGAAGCCTCGCCGTCGGTGCAACGCTTCCGCGAAATGATCGGCCGCGACGAGAAGATGCTGGCGATCTTCGAGTGGATCCGCACCGCCGCCAAGTCGGACATCTCGGTGCTGATCCTCGGCCCGACCGGGGCCGGCAAGGAAGTGGTCGCGCGCATGATCCACGAGCTGTCGCGGCGCGGCCCGGAAAATTTCCAGGCCGTCAACTGCGCGGCACTGCCCGATAGCCTGTTCGAGTCGGAAATCTTCGGCTACGAAAAGGGCGCGTTCACGGGTGCGCACGACCGCAAGCAGGGCCGCCTCGAAATGGCCAACGGCGGCACCCTCTTTCTCGACGAAGTCGGCGACATGTCGCTGATGGCGCAAGCCAAGCTGCTGCGGGTGCTCGAGGAACGCCGGTTCGAACGGCTCGGCGGCAACAAGTCGATCCACGTCGACTTCCGCCTGATCTCGGCGACCAACCGCCCGCTCGACATGTTCGTGCGCGAAAGCCGCTTCCGCGAGGACCTCTACTACCGCATCAACGCCTTCGCCATCCGCCTGCCGTCGTTGCGCGAACGCGCCGTCGACATCCCGGTGCTGGCCAATCGCTTCCTCGCCCGCTACTGCGCCGCCAACGGGCTGCCACTCGACGCCAAGCAGTTCTCGCCAGAGTCGCAAGACCTGCTGGCCTCGTACCACTGGCCGGGGAACATCCGCGAACTGGAAAGCACCGTGTCGCGCGCCGCGCTGTCCGCCCCAGGGCGATCGATTCGCGCCGCCGACATCGAGTTCCTGCACGGCCACGCCATGCCGCGCCCGGAGGAGAACTCGAACCGCCTGCCCACGCTGCGCGACTCTGAACGTGCCCACATCATTCGCGTGCTTGAAGCCACCGAATGGAACAAGCTCGAAGCCGCCAAGGTGCTCGACATCAGCCGCGGCACGTTGTACCGGAAGATTGATGAATACGGACTCGAACCATCGGCCGGCGCGGGACGGAGACGTGGACGAGGCTAGATGCCCAGCGACGCCTCACGAATGTCTTTAATGTCGCTTAGAGTCATATTAATTCTGGGTCGTCGGTACGATTTGCACGAAATAAACCGGCCAAATAAGCCAGCTAACTGTATGTAAACAATGGCATTAGAGACTGGCGACCTGGCCGGGATGCGGCTTCGGTCCTAATTTGCGCTTGTCATATGACTTTATGGTCGTGTATGCTCCGTTCGTCGTGAACACACTACGCGCCCCCAAGCCATCCGCTCACTCAATTCGAGGCTCGATTCGGCCAGCTGCGGCGGCCATTCGGGCCAAGGCGGTTTGGGGTTCATAAGAAGACTCAGCGCACATGCGCTCCTTACCGCTTCCGGCACGGATTTACATCGGCGCCACCGTGGCTTTCGGCGCCTTGCTGGTAGTGTCGCTCGGCCCAAGAGCCACCTTTGCCAGCCCGATTCTCTTCTCCGCCCTGCTCCTGACCTCGGCAATCACCTCCGCGTTCAAGGTCAGCTTGCCGCTGGCCAAGAGCGGCTCGACCATGTCGGTCTCCTACGCGGTCGACTTCGCCACCCTGCTGCTGCTCGGCCCCAACGAAACGATGATCGTCGCGGTCATCAGCGCATGGAGCCAGTGCACCTTCCGCATGAAGGTGAAGAATCCGCTCTATCGCACGCTGTTCAGCATGGCCTGCCTGGCCATCACGGTGCAGGGCGCCGGCTTCGCCTATCTGGCGCTCGGCGGCGTGCCCGGTACGCTGGCCCACGACGTCCCCGGCCTGGCCAAGCCGCTGGTTGCCGCCGCGACCACCTACTTCGTCTTCAATACCTGTCTGATCGCCGTCGCCGTGGCGTTGGCCACCCGCCAGGGGTTCGTCACGGTCTGGAACCAGAACTTCCTGTGGAGCGCTCCCAGCTACTTTGTCGGCGCCGGCGCGGCCGCGATCGCGACCTGGGCAGTCATGACGTCCGGCGTCTGGATGGCCTTGCTGGCCGCCGCGCCGCTCTACCTCACCTATCGCACCTACAAGGTCTATCTCGGCCGCATCGACGATGAGCGCCGGCACGTCGAGGAGATGGCCGATCTTCACCTGGCCACCATCGAGGCCCTGGCGCTGGCCATCGACGCCAAGGATCAGACCGCGCAGTCGCATATTCGCCGCGTGCAGGTCTACGCGACGGGTATCGCCCGCGGTCTCGGCATGTCCGACACCGAGATCCAGGGCGTGAAGACCGCGGCGCTGCTGCACGACATCGGCAAGCTGGCAGTGCCTGAGCACATTCTCTCGAAGCCGGGTCCGCTGACCCAGGAAGAGTTCCAGAAGATCCGCGTCCACCCGCAGGTCGGCGCCGAGATCATCAGCGCCGTGCCGTTCCCGTATCCGGTCGCGCCACTCATCCTCAGCCACCATGAGCGGTGGGACGGCAAGGGCTATCCGCAGGGTCTCAAGGGCGAGGAGATCCCGCTCGGCGCGCGCATCCTGTCGGTGGTTGATTATTTCGACGCGCTGACCTCGGACCGGCCCTATCACAAGGCCATGACGCACGAAGCCGCGCTCGCCCTGCTCCAGCAGGAAGCGGGCCGCGCGCTTGACCCCACCGTGGTCGCCATGTTCATCAAGATGGAAGCCGAAATGGCCGCCGCGGCCGGCACGATCGACACCGCGACACCGCGGCGGCTGTCGCTCGAACCCACCAACGAGCGCGGGCGCCCGGCCGTCGGATTCCAGCCCGAATCGGCCAAGAGCAGCACCGTCTTCGAGGACATCGCCCTCGCGCATCGCGAAATCTACGCGCTCTACGAAATTGCCCAGACCATGGGCACCAGCCTAGGTGTCGCCGACACCATGGCGCTGATTTCGTCCAAGCTGTCGAACCTGGTGCCGTTCTCGACCTGCTCGCTGTTCCTGTTCGATGAGGAAGTGGACACCTTGCGGTGCCGCTTCGCCACCGGCGTCGAGGCCGAGGCCATCGGCTCCATGTCGGTGCTGGCCGGCCAGGGCCTCACCGGCTGGGTCGCGCGCAACCGGCGGCCGCTGGTCAACGCCCGCCCGAGCGCGGAATTCGAAGCCGCCGGCCTGACCGGGGTGGCAACCACGCTGCAGTCGGCGCTGGTCGCGCCGCTGGTGTTCAGCGATCGCTTCATCGGCACGCTATCGGTCTATTCGACCCAGGCCGATTTCTACACCGACGACCACCGCCGCCTGCTCGACCGCGTGAGCGAACAGGCCTCCGCCGTTATTCACAACTCGATCGTCTTCGAGCAAACCCAGGAAGACTCACTGACCGATCCGCTCACCGGCCTGCCAAACACGCGATTCATGTTCATGCACCTGACCCGCGAACTGGCGCGCGCCGAGCGCCTGAAGGCCGAAGTGGCGCTGCTGGTCATGGACCTCGACAGCTTCAAGGAAATCAACGACAGCCACGGCCACCATGTCGGCGACCGCGCCCTGCGCGAGGTCGCCACCGTCCTGCGATCCGCGATCCGGCCCTACGACATCTGCGTGCGTTATGCCGGCGACGAATTCATCGTCGTGCTGTCGGGCTGTGGCGCCGAAGAGGCCGACCGCAAGCGGCTGGAATTGCAGCGGACCGTCGACGATCTGCTGTTCGAAGCGCGGCCGGGCCGGCGGTTGCCGCTCGCCATCAGCATCGGCGCCGCCATCTACCCGCAGGACGGCGACAGCTACGAAGCGCTGCTGGCCACGGCCGACAGCCGCATGTATCGCGACAAGTCGCGCCGCAAGCAGCGCATCCAGGTGCAGCCGGCCGCCACCGGCACCGACGGGTTGCCGGCCGTGAGCGTGCCGCTGCCGCCGGTGGTCGCCGAAATCACCGACATCGACATTCAACGGGCGGGCTTCGGAGTACTGTAAGAGGCGGTGTCCCCGACCGCCTTTACCGTGCGCGAAGTCGTCCACGCGACGCCCCGCACCCGCATCATCCGCCTCGACGCCGGCCCCGTGCCGCTGCCGTTCGCGGCCGGCCAGGCCGTCATGGTCGGCCTGCACGACTCACCCTTACGCAAGCCGTACTCGATCGCCTCCGCCCCGTGGGAAGTGGCCAGGACCGGCGTCCTGCAACTGTTGCTGCAGATCGACGACAGCGGCGGGTTGGACCCGCACCTGGAATTGGCCACGCCCGGGACGCTGCTCGATGTCGACGGCCCCTTCGGCTCATTCGCGCTGCCGCCGGGCGCCACCGCACAGCCGCTGCTGTTTGTCGCGGGCGGGACCGGCATCGCGCCGCTGCGATCAATCCTGATGGAACAATTGTCCGGGCCCACGACGACGCCCATTGCGATCGTGCATAGCGCTCGATCGCCGGAGGCGTTTGCGTTTCGCGCGGAGTTGGATGCGCTGCAGGCGGCGGGACGGATCCAGGCCTATTTCACCGTCACCCGCGACGAAGGCGGCGCCTGGCCGGGCCGCCGCGGCCGGATCGACCGGGAACTGTTGCGGCTGGCGCTGCCGTCACCCGCGGCGCTCTGCCTGATCTGCGGCCCGCCGCAATTGATCCACGACACCCGTGAATGGCTGCACATGCTCGGCGTGCCGGATGCGCGAATCCTGACCGAGCAGTACTAGCCGGCCGGGACTACATGCCGAGGATGTGAAAGCCGGCGTCGACCATCATCACTTCGCCGGTGATGCCGCGGCCGGCGTGGCTCAGCAGGAAGGCGGCCGCATCCCCGACTTCCGACGTCTCAATCGCGCGGCGCAGCGGCGCCTTCTCGCGCACCACGCCCAGGATGGATGAAAACCCGCCAATTCCGGCGGCCGCCAGCGTCTTCACCGGTCCGGCGGAAATGGCGTTGACGCGAATGTTCTCGGGCCCAAGATCCGCGGCCAGGTAGCGCACGGACGATTCGAGCGCGGCCTTGGCCACGCCCATGACGTTGTAGTTGGGAAACACCCGATCGCTGCCCAGGAACGTCAGCGTCAGCACACTGCCGCCGCCGCGCGCCGCCATCAACGGCTGGGCCCCGCGGGTGAGCGCAATCAGCGAATACGCGCTGATGTCGAGCGCCTGCTTGAAGCCTTCACGCGAGGTCTTCACAAAGCCGCCGGTAATCTCGTCACGTGACGCAAAGGCAGCGCCATGCACCAGGAAATCGAGGCCGCCAAAGTCCGCCTGGATCCTGGCGAACACCGCAGCAATCTCCTCGTCGCTCTGCACATCGCACGGCAGGACCAGCGCCTTCGGACTCAAGGTCGCCGCCAGTTCGCTGACATGCTCTTCGAATCGGCCCTGGTAGGTGAGCACGAGTTGCGCACCGGCGCTGGCAGTAGCTTGGGCGATGGCCCAGGCGAGCGAACGGTGGTTCGCCACGCCGACAATCAATCCGACCTTACCTGTGAAGTCTGGCATCAGCGATTCTTTTTCCCGCCACGGCGGCGGCGACCGCCTCCATGACCTTGACCTTGACCTTGTCCCTGGCCCTGGCCTTGTCCCTGACCCTGGCCTTGACGGCCGTCGCCCTGCCCCCCCTGCCCACCGCCGTGCTCGCGGAAGCGCATCGGGCCGAGGTTGTCTTGGCTGCCGCCGCCGGCTGGCCGCCGGCGTCCGCGGAACTTGCCGCCGCCCCCGGAATGGCGTTGGGCGCCACCGTTGTTGCGGCCGCGATTGTTGAGCGATTGGATGGTGAATTCGGGAAGGGCGCGGGGAGCGGGAGTGGCGCCTTCAAGTCTGGGGAACGTGGCCCGTATCAGCGAGCGCCGGAAGCCACCTTCTCGATCTTGATCGGTTTCCTCGGTGGATGGTGGCGGCGCGTCGGATGACTGCGCGGCCATCTCCGGAGCCGGCTCAAGTACCGGTGACGCTGCGGTGGCCGGCGCCACAGGCTCGGCCGGCAGGCCGGGCGGTGATAACGGCGGCGGAGATTGAGGACGCGGGGTCGGCCCCTGCATCCCGTCGAGCACTTGGGTGAAGAGGGCGGGCGGCTGGGTCTTGCGCCTGGGCGCGGGGACCTTGGCCTGCCTGTATTCGTGCTCGGCGTCGCAACTGGCGCAACGCGTTCGCTGAATCTCCTCGTCTACCATGGCCACGACGGCGTGGTCGGTAATGCGGCGCTCGCGCGGACAATAATCGTCCAGCACGTCGCCGGGCCGAAACCGGCGGTCTTGCATGCAACTCCCCCGAAAACCCGATCGGCTTCCCGCCAAGCCGCGTCGGTACTAGTCTTCTACTGCTTCGAACCGTTGGTCCACGGGCCGCGAACACGAGAGAGCGGCCGAGGGTCGTGTTGAGTGCGGGAAGCGCCTGTTCAGGTCGGTAGACCGGAAGGCGCAGGGCACCCGGAATATATCAGAGGCCAGTGCCACGGGCAAGCCAGCTTCGCAGATCGGCCAAAGCAGCGGCCACCGCGGCCGGGTGAGTCGACTGTGGGGTCTTGCGGGCCCGGACCGAGGCGGCTGCCGTCACGTGGTCCCTGACATCGTCGCCAAACAACTCGCTCGCCTGCCGCCATTCGGCCAGCGACAGGGCCTCGAAGTCGCGCCCGGAGGCGAGCAACTGGCGCACCATCGCGCCCACGACTTCGTGGGACTGGCGAAACGGCATACCGCGCGACACCAGGTAGTCGGCGACGTCGGTGGCCAGCAGCAGTCCTGCAGCCGCCTTCCCGGTACGCGCGGGATGCAGGCCGAGCTTGCCAATCACGGCGGCGGTGGCGTCGAGCGACACGGCGAGCGTGTCTTCGGAGTCAAACAGCGGCTCCTTGTCTTCCTGCAAATCCTTGTTGTAACCGGTGGGCAACCCCTTCATGGTGATCAGGAAGCCGGTGAGGTGGCCAATCACCCGGCCCGCCTTGCCCCGGACCAGTTCCAACGGATCGGGGTTCTTCTTCTGCGGCATCATGCTGCTGCCGGTGGCAGACGAGTCGGCCAGTTCGAAGAACCCGAACTCTTCACCGGTCATCAGGATGAAGTCCTCGGCGATCCGCGACAGGTGCACCATCGACAGCGAGACCGCGTGCAGGAAACTCACGGCAAAGTCACGATCGGACGAGGCGTCCATGCTGTTGGCCACCACGCGCGTGAATCCGAGCCGCGCGGCCAACGCGGCGGTGTCGACCGCGTAGCCGGTGCCGGCGATCGCACCCGACCCGAGCGGCAGCGCATTGGCCTCGTCGCGGGCAATCTCGAGACGATGGTGGTCGCGCCGCAAGGCCGCCGCGTGACTCAGCAGGAAATGGGACACCAGGACCGGCATGGCGCGCCGCATGTGGGTGTACGACGGCATGAGCGCGTCGCCCGCACGCTCAGCCTGGTCGGCAAACGCCGTGATGGTCGCGCGCAGTTTCTGCTGCAGTAGCGGAATGCGGCGGCGGAGATACAAACGCATATCCAGCGACACTTGCTCGTTGCGTGACCGGCCGGTGTGCAGGCGCCGGCCGGCATCCCCCACCCGGGCCACCAGTTGCCGCTCGACGAAGCTATGCACATCTTCGTCGTCGCCGTTGACCCACGCCGGATCGCTGCGGCCCTGGTCGAGAATCGCCGCCAGGGCATCGCCGATCGCCTTGGCGTCGGCGGCGTCGAGCACGCCGGCTTTGGCCAGCGCATCCGCCCACGCCAGGCTGCCGGTGACATCGTCTTCGAAGAGCCGGCGATCGAATGGAAAGGAGACGCCGAAGTCAAACGCCGCCGGGTCGGGAGCGGAATCGAAACGGCCGGACCATAGATGCTGAGACATAACTGGAACTTGAGAGTTGAAAGTTGAAAGTTGAAAGTTGAAAGTTGAAAGTTGAACGTTGAACGTTGAACGTTACGGGTTCACATGGCGGCCGACGACGCGGCAGTCGCCTTTGAATAGCTTGACACGAACCGTGCCCGACATCGTGGCCTGGGTGGTTGAGACATACGCGTCGAGGCCCGACCGCAGGCCGTCGAACCACTCGCCGCGGTCGAGCACGCCAGCATAGGCCGCCGCCACTGACGGCGCAAATCGGCCCACGCTGGCCGGCAAGATGAGGCGAGCCAGGTCGCGTCGGGCCAGGTGAAGAACAGAGGCCGCCGGCGCCTCGTGCAAGACGCGCAGCGAACTGCCGTCGCCGCGGCGCTTCACCCGGTCGAAGCGGCCGACACCGTGTTCGCCGGCAATGGTGGACAGGCTCTCGACCAACTCCGACGGCCCCATGGCGAGGCCGTTGATGGCGGTCGGCCGGCCGCGTTCGAACGTGATCTCGACCACCGCGGGACTGGCCGGTGCCTGGAGCTGGCTGCGCGTGATCAGGCAGGCGGACTCCGGGACCTCGACCGCGAGGTCGTCGGCCGGACGGCCCACCGTGCGCCCCCATACGTTGTCGTCCACGCGGCCGGCCAACGGCGCCGGCACGGCAATCCCGAGCCGTTCGGCGTACTCGGCCGCTTGCGGCAAGGCGAGGTAATCGGCGCAACTGACCACGTCGAGCGATCGGTCGAGCGCGCGCAGAGGCTGATTGAGCCGCACGCGGTCGCGCCCGGCCGAGCCGTGCGCCACAATCGTCGCCCCTTCGATATTGGCCAGCTCCACCAGCTTCTGCGCGATCAGCGGGCGGGAGATCGCCGTCGCCATGGGATAGAACCCCTCGGTCAGCGCGTCGGCCGCCAATACCGGCCACACGTAGTCACGTACGAACTCGTCCCGGGTGTCGAGCACGTGCGCGCGCGCCGCACCGGCCGCCAGGGCGCGGTCGCGGATCTCGGCAAGATCAGTGGACTGCCCGAGATCCACGATCACCGCCACCACGTCGACGCCATGACGGTCGGCCAGGAACGGAATGGCGACCGACGACCGCCATCCTCCCGAATAAGCGAGCACAATTGGCTTACTCACCGGGCCAGCTCCTTCAGCCGCGTCACGACCATCAGCGCCGTCCTGGCATCACGCGCAATGATCAGGATGGTGTCATCACCGGCCAGGGTGCCCACCACTTCCGGCATCCGCAGCCGATCGATCGCCAGGCCAAGCAGTTGCGCCTGGCCCGCGCCCGTGCGGAGCACGATCAGCTGTTGCACCGGCTCGATGCTGATGAGGTATTCCGTGAGGGCCTTGGCCAGCGCGCCAAGCGCGGTGGTCTGCGGGGCCTCCTCGATTGACGCCGGCTGGTAGGCGCCATCAGAGGACCGCTTGAGTAGTCCCAACTCCTTGATGTCGCGCGAGAGCGTGGCCTGAGTCACCACAAAGCCGCGCCCGGCCAGGTGCTGACGCAACTGTTCCTGGCTGCGCACGGCTTCGTGCTCGACGACCTCGAGAATGGCGGAGAGGCGCTGGGATTTCATACTTATACGTTCGAGTGAATCAGTATACACAATGAACGCAGAAACTCCTGCAAAACAAGGTTGACAGGCATGAATACTCTATGTATAAGTATTCCTCTGGCCGCATAGCTTTTCAGCGCGCCATGAGGAACAGGGCGAGCGAGTCAGATGGACGCACAGGTGGTGAACGAGACCGAAGGAGGCCAGCAAGGTCGTCTTTCGCCGGTACGGGCCGCAGTCATTGGCGCCACCGGCTTCGCCGGCCAGGAGTTGATCCGCCTGCTCTCGCGTCACCCCCGGGCGGCCATTGCCATCGCCACCGGTTCTCAGGCCAGCAGCGCGCCGCGTCACCTCCCGGCGCTGGCCCGCATCTGGGACGGAACCGTGGTGCCGCTCGAGGCGGGACAGATCGACGCCGACGTCGCCTTCCTCGCGCTGCCGGAAGCCGCCTCGGCCGGGCTGGCCCCGGCGCTCGTTAAGTCCGGCATGCGCGTGATCGATCTGTCGGGTGCGTTCCGGCTGCGCGACGCGGCGGCGCGGACGAAGTGGTACCCGGCGACCAGTTCCATGCCGGACGGCGTGGCGTACGGCCTCACCGAGTTCGAGTTCGAGGCCATTCGCGCCGCCAGGCTGCTCTCAAATCCAGGGTGCTATCCGACCGCCTCGCTGTTGGGACTCTTGCCGCTGCAACGAGCGGGGCTGCTGTTGCCAGGCGCCGAGATCGTGATCGACGCCAAGTCGGGCATCTCCGGTGCCGGTAAGGCGCCGTCGGATCGCACGCATTTTTCTGAGAACCACGGCAGCGTGGCCGCGTACAACCCGTTCGGCCATCGTCACGTTCCGGAGATGGAGCAGGCGCTCGGCCGGAGCGTGACCTTCGTGCCCCACCTGGTGCCACTCGACCGCGGCATCCTGTCGAGCCTCTACACGCGGCTGGTGCCGGGCACAACCCCGGCGGCCGTCACCGCGGCCTTCGCGCGGGCCTACGCCGATGCGCCGTTCGTACGGCTGACCGGCGATGCGCTCCCGGAGATCAAGCACGTCGCGCACACGAATTTCTGCGACCTCGGCTGGAAGGTGGACGAGGCTACCGGCCGGGTGTTCGTGGTCAGCGTCATCGACAACCTGGTCAAGGGCGCGGCCGGACAGGCGATCCAGAATTTCAACGTCATGTTCGGTTTCGATCAGAAGACGGGTCTGCTGTGAAACGGCCCGTCGTATTGAAGCTCGGCGGCGAATTGCTCGAGAGCCCGGATCGGCTGGCTGCCCTGGGCAAGGTGATCAAGCAGGCCGCCAGGAAGCGGCCCCTGATCGTCGTCCACGGCGGCGGACGCGAAATCGACGCCGCCCTCGCGCAGGTCGGCATCCCCAAGCGCCAGGTCGACGGCCTGCGCGTGACCGATCCGGAAACGCTCGAGATTGTCGTGTCGGTCCTCGCCGGGTCGATCAACACGCGGTTCGTGGCCGCGATTAACGCCGCGGGTGGCCGCGCGATCGGCCTGACTGGCGCGGACGCCGGCGTCGCGCCGGTGAAGAAGGCGGCCTTGCACAAGGCCACCAGCGGCGACACGGTCGATCTGGGAATGGTGGGCACGCCGGTCACGGCCGCGGCCGCGCCGGAGCTATTGGCCGTGCTGTGCGCCGCCGGATTCGTGCCGGTGATCGCCTGCGTCAGTGCATCGAAGGAAGGACTCTTGTTCAACGTGAACGCCGACACGCTCGCCGGCAGCCTGGCCGCGCGAGTGAAAGCCAAGCGGCTGGTGATTGCCGGCGCGACCGCCGGCGTCCTCGACAAGCGCGGGCAGACCATCCCGCGGCTGAACAAGACCCATATCGCCAAGCTCGTGACCTCGGGCACCGCCAACGCCGGAATGGTCGCGAAACTCACCGCGTGCGAGGCCGCCCTCGCCGGCGCCAGCAGTGTCGTCATCATCGACGGCCGCGATGCCCGCACCATTGCCAAGGCCGTCGCGCTGGAGAAGACCAGCGCCACTTCCAGGATTGTGAAGTAACCGTGAGCGTCAACGCCCAGGCCGTCACCGCGCTCGAAGCGCGCCACGTGCTGCAAACCTATAAGCGCCAGCCCGTCGTGTTCGTTCGCGGCGAGGGCACGCGCCTGTTCGATGCCGACGGCCGCCCGTACCTGGACTTTATCTCCGGCATCGGTGTGGTGGTGCTCGGCCACGCCCATCCTGGACTGGCCGCGGTGATCGCCGAGCAGGCCAAGACGCTCGTCCACACCTCGAACCTGTACTACCACCCGCTGCAGGGACAGCTGGCTGCCCGGCTGGCCGAACTGTCCGGATTGCAGCGATCGTTCTTCTGCAACAGCGGCACGGAGGCGGTGGAGGCGTGCCTCAAGTTCGCCCGCCGCTACTGGTATTCACAGGGCGTCAAGGACCGGACCGGCTACGTCGCCCTCGACCACGGCTTCTCGGGCCGGACCATGGGCGCGTTGTCGGTGACCGCCAATGCCCACTATCGTGACCCGTTTGGTCCGCTCATTCCCGGCGTCACGTTTGTCTCGCCCGACGACATCGCCGGGCTCGAGGCTGCCGTTACCGAATCGACCGCTGCCGTCATCGCCGAACCGATTCAGGGTGAAGGCGGCGTCCGCCCCCTGTCGCCGGAGTTCGCCGCCGCGATCGCGCGCGTCACCAGGAAGACCGGCACGCTGCTCATCGCCGACGAAATTCAGTGCGGGTTGGGCCGCACCGGCCGGCCGTTCCACTACCAGTCGCTGGGATGGACGCCTGACCTCGTGACGGTGGGCAAGGCCATCGGCTCGGGCATCCCGATCGGCGCGGCGCTGGTCGCCGAGCATGTCGCCGGGCAGATCTTCGCCGGCGATCATGGCACCACCTACGGCGGCAACCTGCTCTCCACCCGCGCGGCGCTCTACGTGCTGGAGCAACTGGCCGCGCTGGCGCCTCACATCAGCGAGACCGGCGCACTGTTCGAACAGCAGTTGCTGGACCTGCAGCGCAAGCATCCGGTGGTCACCGCTGTGCGCGGCGCCGGGTTGATGCGCGGCCTGGAATTGTCGGTGGATGCGCAACCGGTCGCCGCCGCGGCGCTCGAAGCGGGGTTGCTGGTGAACCGCACGGCGGAGCGCGTGGTCAGGATGCTGCCGCCGCTCACCGTCTCGGCCAGCGAGATTGCTGAGGCCATCGCCATTCTCGACAGCGCCTTGGTCGCGGTTGCGGCATCGACGGTCGAGGTGAAGGCGTGACGATGCGCATTGTGGTCGATAACGGCCCGGGAAAGGGCCGGCGTGGCGCGGCCGGCAAGCGCACCCGGACGGCCCCGTCAGTGGCGCTCAGGCCGGCGGCCGCGGCCGACGCGCCGGCGCTGCATGCGTTGATCGCCGCGCACCTGGAAGAGGGCCGGTTGTTGCCGCGCACCCTGAGTGAACTGGCCGATCACGCCCATCGCTTCACGGTCGCCGTGCAGGACGAGCAGATCGTCGGCTGCGCCGAGCTGGCGCCATTGTCGGGCGCCATCGCCGAAGTTCGCTCGCTGGTTGTCAGTCGCGAGGCCCGCCACTCGGGATTGGGACAGCGAATGGTGGAGGAACTGGGACGGCGGGCGCGCCGCGAGGGGTTCGCGCGCCTGTGCGCGTTCGCCCACGACCCCCGGTTCTTTGTCCGGTTGGGTTTCTCGATCGTGCCGCACACCTGGGTGCCCGAGAAAATCTCGCACGACTGCCACTCCTGTCCGCTGTTCCGCAATTGCGGGCAGTACGCCATCGTCCTCGACCTGGAACGGGCCCAGGCCGGCGCAGCGGCCGGCACCGCCCTGGTGAACCGTCATGGCTGAGCTGCACGTGATTGCCGGCGGGATCACCGCACCGGCCGGCTTCCGCGCCAGCGGCCTGCACTGCGGCATCAAGGCGAGCGGCAAGCCTGACCTGGCGCTGGTCGTGAGTGATGCGCCGGCGCAGGCCGCCGGGGTCTTCACGCTCAACCTGGCCAAGGCGGCACCGCTCGTCGTCTGCGAAGAGCACCTGGCCGCCACCGGTGGGCGCGCCCACGCCATCATCACCAACAGCGGATGCGCCAATGCCTGCACCGGACCTCAGGGCATGGCCGACGCACGGGAGATGGCGGCACTGACGGCAGCGGCGATCGGCTGTGACGCCCGGCAGGTCCTGGTCGCCTCGACCGGCGTGATCGGCGTCAACCTGAAGATGGACAAGCTGCGGGCCGGCATCCCACAGGCCGCCGCCGCGCTCAGTGCCGATGGCGGCGCCGACGCCGCCCGAGGAATCATGACCACCGACCCGTTCCCCAAGGAGTACGCGGTCGAAGTGCGCACCGACATCGGCACCTTCCGGGTCGGCGGCATGGCCAAGGGCTCGGGCATGATCGAACCGCGCATGGCCACCATGCTCGGGTACCTGACGACCGATGCGACGGTCGATCCGGTCACGCTCGCGCGCGCGGTGTCAGACGCCTCGCGCTTCACCTTCAATGCGATCACCGTCGACGGCGAGCCGTCGACCAACGACTGCGTCCTCGCACTGGCCAACGGCGCCAGCGGCGTCGAGATTACCGAGGATCTGTACCCGGTCCTGTTCGAGGCGTTCCGGACGGTGGCCCACGCGCTGGCGATCGGCATCGTGCGCGGCGGTGAAGGCGCCACCAAGCTGATTGCCATCACCGCCGCCGGCGCGGCTTCCGACGCCGATGCCTGGATGGCGGCGCGGGCCATTGCCAACTCGCCGCTGGTCAAGACCGCGGTTCACGGCGGCGACCCCAACTGGGGCCGGCTGGTGGCGGCCGCCGGACGCTCGGGCGCGGCGTTCGTGCTCGACCATGCGCGGGTCCAGATTGGCTCGCTGGTGTTATTCGAGGACGGACGGCCGTTCGATGAACGGGCGCCGCAGGCGGCTGAGTACCTGGCCGGCACGGACCTGGCGATCGAGGTCAATCTCGGCACGGGTGGTTCACACACCGCAACCGTATGGACGTGTGACCTGTCGGCCGAGTACGTAAGAATCAACGCCGAGTACCGTACCTGAATTCAACAGGAGCCCAGGAGGTAAGGAGTTAATTCTTTCTCCTGATCTTCTGGCCTCCTGTCTTGTAAGGACAGCCGTGCAGAATTTCCTGTCAATTCTTGATCTCGATCCCGATCGCCTGGCGACGGTGCTGGAACTGGCGGCCAAGCTGAAGCGCGAACGGGTCAAGGGCATGAAAGCGCCGACCGCGGGCGCCCTCAACGGCAAGCATGTCGGACTGCTGTTCGAGAAGCCATCGCTGCGCACGCGGGTCACCATGACCATCGGCGTCCGCGAACTGGGCGGCGACATCGTCGAGATCCCCGCCGACGTCATGCACGCCGACCGCGAACCCATCCAGGATGTCGCCCGCAACCTCGAGCGCTGGGTCGACGCCGTCGTCATTCGCACGTTCGCGCAGGAGCGCCTGTCGCAGATCGCCGAAATCACGCCGAAGCTCCACGTCATCAACGCGCTCAGTAACGAAGAGCATCCCTGCCAGGCGCTGGCGGACATGCAGACGCTGGCGGAAAAGTGGAGCTCGTTCGCGGGCCGGCGGATCGCATTTGTCGGCGACGGCAATAACGTCTGCACCTCACTGGTCCATGTGGCGATGATGCTCGGAATGGCTGTGCACGTGGCGACACCGAAGGGCTACGAGCTGCCAGACGAGGTGGTCGACCAGGCGGCAGCGGTCTCGCAGAAGGGCGCCGGCCTGACCGAGTTCACCGACGTCAAGGCGGCCGTGCGCGACGTGGACGCGGTCTATACCGACGTCTGGACGTCGATGGGCCAGGAAGTGGAATACGCCGACCGCAAGAAGACCTTTCAGCGCTACCAGGTCAACGAGAACCTGATGGCGCTGGCCAAGCCGGGCGCGCTCTTCATGCACTGCCTGCCCGCCCATCGCGGCGAGGAGGTTACAGACGAGGTGATCGAGTCCCCGATCTCGGTGGTCTTCGACCAGGCGGAGAACCGCCTGCACGCGCAAAAGGCCCTGCTGCTGATGATGCTGGCCTAGGCGGTTTACTGCTGAGTGCCGGCCGGCCTGGACTTGTCCTTCAGGTACTTGTCGTACCAGCCTACGATCCGTTGCTCGAAGTCGATGCTCTCGGCCACGCTGTTCGGCGGCCGGTGGCCGCCATTGACATAGCGCACCCACTCCACTTCCTTGCCGAGACGGCGCAGCGCGTAGTACAGCTCGCGCGACTGGTTGGCCGGCACGTTGGGGTCCTGGTCGCCGCTGATCGTCAAGAGCGGCGTCGTGACGCGGTCGAGCCGGAAGATCGCGGACTGCTCGATGTAGCGTTCCGGAAATTCCCACAGCGTGCCGCCGATGCGATCCTGACTCTTCTCCGGGGCATGGGTGTTGCGCACGCCCAGCCGCTCGCTGTCGGTGTAGAAGCTCACCATGTTGACCTTGCCCGACACGTTGATTGCCGCCTTGAAGCGGTTCGTCTCGGTCAGCAGCAACACGGTGGCATAGCCGCCGTAGCTGGTGCCGTGCACGCCGAGCCGATCGGCATCGGCAATGCCCATGTCGATCAGCTTGTTGGCCGCGGCGGTCACGCCCTTGGCCCACGACTCACCCGGCCGGCCGACCACCAGGTTCACCGACGGGTGAAACACCGCGTAGCCCTGCCCGGCCAGGAAAGCCGCACGGCCATTGAAGCCGTTGTCAAAGAACGTCTCGTAGATCTCGAACACGGTCGGGTACTGCTTGCCCTTTTCGTAGCCAACCGGGTAACGAAGCACGCCGTACAGCACCTTTCCGTCAGCGTCCCGGTATGAGACCAGCTCTGACGCCGGCAGCGCCTTGGCCGACAGCCACGGATTGAGGTCGGTCAGCTTGCGAATGTTCGTGAACGATGCATCGGCGGCAAACATCTCGGCCGGCCGCGTGCCGTCGGACTTCTGGAACACCACCGTGCTGCCGTCGCGTGACTGGCGGAAACCCTGGTAGACACCGTGGTCGCGCATCAACGGGGTCAGTGTCTTCGTCGCCAGATCGAGCCGCGACAGGCCGCGCTCCCAGCGGTCGGGCTCTCCGTACTGCACCAACAGGGCGTCGCCGGCCGGCGTCCAGTCCACGACCGTGAGCTTGGGGTTCTTGTCCTCGTTCTTGTCGTCGAGCGTCAGCACGCGCTCGCGTGCGCCGTCGGCCACCTGCGCGACGTACCACCCTTTCTTGCTGGTCAGCAGCAGCCGTGAGCCATCACGGGAAAACGAGGTCACGGCAAAACTCTCCACCTCGTCTTCGGCAGGCGGCTTGGCGGCCGGGTCGGGTTTCGGCTTTGGCGTCAGCGACCGCGGCTTGGCGTCGGTGAGACCCTGCACGAATACCTCGCCCTTGTCAGCGTAGGCCAGCATGCGGCGATCGTCCGACCAGCGCGGCTGCGTGGTCCGCAGGGTCTTGGCGTCGAGCACGGTGCGGGCGGCGCCGCCAAGGGCCATGGTCCGCACGGCATTGTCGGTACCGCCGATCACGTCGTAGCTGGTCTTCTCGGTGCTGTCTTCCAACCAGGTCACCGACATGCCATCGCGCGAGAACTGGTAATTGGTGATGGCGGCCGGGGCGAGCACGGCCACCTTGGTCCCGTTGACGGGATCGATCTGGGCCAACGCGCGGCGGCGGTTGGCGCGATTCATCGCATCCCAGTCAAGAAACGGCGCCGACGTCTGCACCACCACCGGTCCGGATACCAGCCGCTTGAACGCGGCGTTGGCGGTCTTGTCATCCTCGGGATCCCGCAGCGCGACCAGCAGCTTCGTGCCATCAGGGGTCCACGAGAGATCCGAATTTGCCGCCACCTCCGCACCGGCCGACTGCGGCACTCGGGTGAGGCGCTTGCCGGCGACTTCGTAGACCCACACCGTCGTCATCGGCAGGCCGGCGGCGGTTTCCGCCGCCGTCAGCACCGCCAGCTTCGCACCGTCCCGCGAAAAGGCGGCGGTGCGGACGTTCATCAGACCGGCGCCCACGCGGTCGGCGGCGCCGGTGCCGGTGTCGATCACCTGCACCTCCATCATGGTCGGCGCGAAAAAGGCAGGGTCACCATAGCGGCGGTGATCGGTCTCGGCATTGTCGAACAGCCGCCGGGTGCCGACTGCCACCCGCCGGCCGTCGTCACTGAGATCGAGCACCGAGGCCGTGGTCACTTTGAGGATGTCCTCGGCCGAGATCGGCGCGCCAGACTGGGCCGCCGGCGACGAGAGAGCGAACGTGACAAGGACGAGCGTGACCAGTCTCTTCATGAAACTACTCCTTCACCCGGCGGGCGCGGATCAATACCTGGATGTCATCGTTACGCGCGTTCGCAAAGTACAGCCGTTGACGGCCATCCGCATCCTGGGAAATGGCGGCAGGGATCGAACTGGCGGTGACCGTCCAGCCGGCGGGCAGTACGACGGCGTTGCGCGGACGACCGAAGGCGCGATCCCAGACCAGCTCATCGCCGTCGAGCAGGTAGCGGCCCGGATCGGTGTAGGTCTCGGTGATTCTGAGGCGCACCGACTGGCCCGCTTTCACCACCGGAAACGAGATGACGACGACCTGGGTCAGGTCGGCCACCGGTTCGCCGGCATCGAGCCCGCGCCGTTTGAGGTCGGCGCCGGTCAGGGTCTCGACCTTCAGGGTCGCGCCGGTGTCGAGCAGGACCGCCGACGGGTTCGACACGGTGCTGCCCGCGCGCACCACGTTGAAGTAGTGGCCGACGCCGGGACGCGACTCGGTGTAATCGTGGTACAGACTGAACGAATGCGTGGCAGGGTCGTTGGGAAAGTAGACGATCTCGCGGTCCTGGTGCGCGCGATCCGACAGCCTGGCCGCTTGAGAGGCCAGGCTGGCCGTGGCAGCGGCGCCACGCGCGGTGGGCAACATCGGCGTAAGGGCCGGCAGCCCTGGCTTCGCCCGAATTACCAGCGGTGCCGCAGCGGCGCTGGTGTTCATGAACGTAATCATGATGCGGCCGTCCGCCGTGACCATCACTTGCGACGGCACGTTGCAGCTGATCAGCCGATAGCCCGCGGGCAGGACCACCGCGTTGCGCCGAATGCCCAGTGAGCGGTCAAAGACGATGGTGTCGCCATCGCGGAAGTAGCTCTTCGCGTCCAGGTAGGTCTTGTCGATCAGGACGCGCGCCTCCCCGCCCTTGGGCACCGGCCGGGCCAGATGGACCTTCAGCCATTCGGTTTCCAGGTCGGCAGCCGGGTGGCCCTCGGCGCGCGCTTGCGCGCCGCTCACCACCTCCCATTTGAGCGGCTGCCCCGTCATCATGTCGGTGACATGCTCGTCGGTCGCGACACTGCCGCGGCGAATGGCGTTGAAGAAGAACGGCGCGCCGGCGGTCGTCGCCGTCACTTCATAGAGGATGCGAAACTTGGCGGTACCGGGCGCGAGCAGTTCGTAGCGGGTGTAGTCGTCTTCCTGCGTTTGACGCGGAGGGGACTGCGCCAACACCGATGACGCGGACAGTAGAAGTACCAGGGCCGCAGATGACACAGATGACGCAGAGTTCCTCACCAGGGCCGCAGATGACACAGATGACGCAGAGTTCCTCACCAGGGCCGCAGATGACGCAGATGACGCAGAGTTCTTCACCAGGGCCGCAGATGACGCAGATGACGCAGAGTTCCTCGCCAGGGCCGCAGATGACGCAGATGACGCAGAGTTCCTCGCCAGGGCCGCAGATGACGCAGATGACGCAGAGTTCTTCACCAGGGCCGCAGATGACGCAGATGACGCAGAGTTCTTCACCAGGGCCGCAGATGACGCAGATGACGCAGAGTTCCTCGCCAGGGCCGCAGATGACGCAGATGACGCAGAGTTCTTCACCAGGGCCGCAGATGACGCAGATGACGCAGAGTTGTTCGCCAGGGCCGCAGATGACGCAGATGACGCAGAGTTGTTCGCCAGGGCCGCAGATGACGCAGATGACGCAGAGTTGTTCACCAGGGCCGCAGTTGGCAGCATTGACGCAGGGCTTGAAGCCATGGGCGAATCATATCGCGGCGAACGGCCGTGGCGATTAGGTCAGGCGGCGCGGTTCTGCTCAATGGGCACGGGCTCGTTCCGACGGCGACGCCACGCCGCAAGCCGCCGCCACGAGAGCGCCAGGCCGGTGTAGACCAGCACGACGGCGCCGGCCGAGACCGCGCCGGCTACGGTCTGGCCGGCCACTCCGTAATACTCGCCGGTGTGGGCAAACCGCAGCCACGAGCGGGCGCGCCGGCCCGGACCCAAGTCGGAGAACGCCTCCACCCTGATCACGGCGGTAGTCGCACGGCTGATGGTGAGCGACTCGCGAAGGTGCGGCTGGCCGCCGGAGCCCTCGTCGACGGTGAGGACCAACGGCAGATCCGCAGCCGGCAGCCGCACGGTGATCGTGCGCCACCCCGGTGCCTGCTCCTGGGCGCGTTGCCAGGCCGCGTTCAATCCGGTGGACGAGACCGGCCCTGGGCGTGCCGGACGAGCGGGAGCCGCAACGGGTGCGGGCGGATTGTCGCCGGCGAGTCGGTAGACCAGCCTGCTGGCCCACGGATAGGAAATCGGGACGGCCCCAGCGACCACGATGGCAAGCGGCACGGCCGACCAGAAGCCGATCACGTGGTGCCAGTTGAAGTCGCGCGCCTTGGTGGACCTCGCGGTGCGAAACCAAAGCACATGCTTGAACTGCACCCAGGTCATGACCCGTGGCAGCCACAGGTAGACTCCGCTCAGGACGAGGAAGAGGAAACCAAGGTTCGCGGCGCCGGTCACGGCCTTGCCCGTGGGCCGGTTCACGCCGTCCAGCGCCAGGAATCGATGCCACGCCGTCATGGTACGGAAGAAGTTGCGCAGGCCGGACGGCGGCTCGCCGATAATCGCGGCTGTATACGGGTCGACCAGCAGCGGCGGAGCGGCGTCAAGCGTCACGGTGGCCGGCGCGTCGAAGCGCGACCGCAGGATCAGGCCGGTCGGTGCCGCCCCCGGCTGGGCGTCGGCCACTTTCGCCAGCAGCGTCTCTGGCGGAAGGGGCCGGGCGTCAACCGAGGACGGCGCCGTCCAGGCGCGGCGGTCCGCCCACTCGAGCATTTGCTTCTCGTAGGTGAGCGCCACGCCGGTCACTGACATGATGAGGACAACGAGGCCGGCAGCGACGCCGACAATCAGGTGCATCCAGAAGATGAGCGGGCGAAGGGTTTTCATGACGGTCCAATCTTGAGACTGTTTCTCAAGTTCGGAATCAGCTTATTGCCGACTAAAATGGTCGGTCAAGGACAAAATGAGAATCGATCTCAATTGTGACCTCGGGGAGTCATTCGGACCGTGGCCGATGGGCCAGGACGCCGCCCTCATGGCCAGCATTTCCTCGGCCAATGTGGCGTGCGGCTTCCATGCCGGCGACCCCGGGGCCATGCGGACCACCGTGACCCTGGCGAGGGCCGCCGGCGTGGCCATCGGCGCCCATCCCGGCTTCCCCGACCTCGTGGGCTTCGGCCGGCGTGAGTTGAAGGCGACGCCCCAGGAGGTCGAGGACCTCGTGCTGTACCAGGTGGCCGCGCTTGCCGGCATCGCCGGCGCGCAGGGAGTGCGGCTCCAACACGTCAAGCCCCACGGCGCGCTCTACAACATGGCGTGTCGCGATCGATCGCTCGCCGATGCTATCGCCCGCGCGGTGGCGGCGTTCGACCGGACGCTGATCCTGTTTGGCTTGCCGGCGTCCGAACTGCTGGCGGCCGGTGTGGCGGCCGGACTGCCAGTGGCCAGCGAAGTGTTCGCGGATCGCGCCTACGAAGCCGACGGGTCGCTTGCAGGGCGCGCCAAGCCCGGCAGCGTGATTCACGACCCGGCTGCGGTCGTCGCCCGCGCCGTCGGAATGGTGCGCGACCACCAGGTCGTGGCCATCGACGGGTCGGTGATCGCGCTCGACGCCGACACCATTTGCCTGCACGGTGACACGTCCGGCGCCGCCGACCTCGCGCGCGCGGTGCGCGCCGGGCTTGAATCCGCAGGGATCAGGGTCGGCAGCCTGGACAGCCGCGAATTTCACGCCGATTGAAGACCGATAGTTCGTATTGAGTCGGCGGCCGCGAGAATCCGCACCGAAGGCGGCTGTGAGAATCTGTGCGCAATCTGCGGCTGTGAGAATCTACACCCAATCTGCGGCTGGTTTTGTCTGCGGCCGTCACTCGTAGCGCATCGCGTCGACCGGCTCCAGGGCCGCCGCCTTCATCGCCGGATACCAGCCAAACACCAGGCCGACGGCAAACGACACGACAAAGCCCAGCCCGATTGCCGCCACCGAGACGTGAGTACTCCAGCCGGCATACGCCGAAATGCCGGCCGCGATCGCGGCACCGGCTGCAATGCCGACCATGCCTCCACCCACCGTCATCAGCAGCGTCTCGACCAGGAACTGCATGGTCACGTCCCGGCGGGTGGCGCCGGCCATGCGCCGCACCCCGATCTCGCGGGTGCGTTCCACCACCGATGTCAACATGATGTTCATGATGCCGATGCCGCCCACCAGCAGCGCCAGCGCGGCCACGCTGCCCACGACCACGCTGAATGTCCGTTGCGTGCGGTAGCGCTGGGCCAGCAGTTCGCGCGGCACCACGATCGAAAACTCATCGGCATCGCGAGTCTGCAACAGCAACCGCCGCAACACGCCGGCGAGCGCCTCCGACTGCGTGCCATCATCGATCTGGATCCACACCTCGTCCACCGGCTGGTTGGGGGCGACCACCAGGGTATGGCCGGTCAGCGTCGGCAGCGGGACGAATGCGGCGCGGTTGATGTTGTGCCAGCCCATGCTGCGGCCGGGCTGTGGGTCGGCACCCTGTTCGCGAAGCACGCCGATCACGCGATAGTGATCGGCTGCCAGGGTCAGCGACTCGCCCAGTGGATCGCGAAAGCCGAACAACTGCCGGGCCAGGCCGGCGCCCAGCACGGCGACCCGCGCCACCGCGGCCTCGTCGGTCTCGGAAATGAAGCGGCCGCGGGCCAGGCCGAGCCGCAGGATCTGCTGGAACGGCGGGGTGATTCCCATTACTTGCCCGGTCAGCGATTGTTCGCCGCGTCCGACCTTCAGGTATCGCGACACCACCGGCGACCCGAGGCGCGCGGTCGGGACCATCGCCACCGCCCGTCCGGCATCGGCGGCACTCAGGCTGCGTCGCATGGTGCCGCGCGCGTTCAGGCCGCCGGCACTCTGCGCAACCAGGTTGTCCAGACCAAGCGCATCCACTTGTGCCAGCGCCTCGCGCGCCGCGCCTTCACTGACCGACATCATGGCGATGACCGCCGCCACGCCCAGCACGACGCCGGTCACACTGAGCGCCGTGCGCAGCCGGTAGCGGCCGAGCGCTTCGGTCGCAATCCGCAAGTACTCGGACAGCTCAGCGAGGTTGAAGGGCATCGCCACGCGCCGGCGCCGGAGCCGGCACCCGCGTCCCGGGTTCGGTCAGCCTGACACGGTCGCCTTCGCGCAGGCCGCTCGTGACTTCGGCCACGCGATCGTTGGACTCGCCGATCGCCACCACGCGCACCTCAGTTCCGGCTGTGGTGTCCAGGTAGACGACGCGGTGGCCGTCCTTGTTGAAGATCGCGGTGACCGGTACCAGTAACACGCCCTGGCGCGACCCGACCGTCACATCGGCGCGAATGGTCATCTCGGGCCGCAGTTCGGCGGTGGTGGCATCGAGGGCAATCACCAGATCGAAACGCTTGTCGTCAAACGGCCGGGCCGCCGATGCGCTGGCGAGGGCGCCGACCCGGGCCACCGTTCCGGTCAGCCTCAAGTCGGGAAACGCCTCGACCCGCACGGCGGCCGGCTGGCCTGGCGCGACGCGATGCACCTCGGCCTCCCCCACCGATGCCTCCACCAGCATGCGGTTCACCTCCGGGATGGTGACAATGCCCTGGGTCGCGAACACCCGATCGCCCACCCGCAGCTTGCGGCGGGGGTTCGCGTTCAGGAATTCCTCATAGACCACCATGCCGGGCCCGCGCGCGCGAATGGTGCAGCCATCGACCAGCCGCGCCAGCAGCTCGACTCGCAACTCCGTCTCGTGCACGCGCGTCCGGGCGTGCCCCAACTGCGACGCCTTCTGCGACAGCTGCAGCGCTGCGCGCTTCTGCTCGCGCGGGTGGGACAACTGCACGACGATGTCGGTGCGTTTGCGGGCGAGCGCCAGCTCGTCTTCGGCCTGATCGAGCTGGTCGCTGGTGCGCGCCAGTTCATCGCGGGTGATGAAACCCTTGTCGAGCAGCGGCCGCAGACTCGCGTACTCCTCGCGCAGCCGCTCGGTCTTCTTCTCGGCACGCAGCAGCGTCGTGCGCGCCTCTTCCACCGTCAGCGCCCCTTCGCCTTCAGAGACCGCTTTCACTTCGGCGCCGGCCTCGTCCCACTCGCCTTCAGCGACCTGCAGATCGATCTGCGCCTGGCGCAAGTCCTGGCGGGCTCGCGTCAGCTCAATCTCGAGATCGGTGGTGTCGAGCCGGGCCAGCAGGTCGCCGGCCTGAACCTTGCTGCCCTCGGCGGCGAGCTCGCGAATCTCGACATCGCGGCCGGGGATGGGCGATCGATAGGTGATCGACTGGATCGGCTTGAGCGTCCCGCTCGAGGTCAGGGTGGCGGTGAGGTCGCCGCGCGTCACGGTCGCCACCAGGCCGTCGGCGGCCGGCCGGCCTTGCCACCACCATGCCGTCGCCGCCACGGCCAGCACCAGGGCCGCGACCCGGGCCGCCCGCGGAAGATTCCCCGCCGTTCGCACGATGTCGCCGACGCTCTTCACTGTGGCCGATTAGACGTCATCAGCACCGCCGCCGTCGAGTCGGCGACGTCGGTGCGGGGATTGAACACGCCGAGCACGGCGCGTAATCGTAATTGGGCCACCGCCGAGTCGGCCAGTGCCTGGATGCGGCGCCCCTCCGCGGCCAGAAGCCCGCTTTCGGCGGTGACGACATCGAGGTTGTTGGAGAGGCCGGTCTGGTAGCGAAGCTCGGCCACCTCCACTTCGCGGCGGCTGATTTCGACGCTGGTCTCGGCCGACAGCACCCCTCGCACCAGCCGGTCCCGTTCGCGCACGGCCTGCTTCACGTCGTCGGCAATCTGGCGTTCGAGTGTCGAGACTTCCCGGCGGCGGCGATCACGGTCGAGCATCGCCGACTGGTTCTCGACCTGTTGCGCCGTCCGATCGACCGGCATCGCGATCGTGAAGAAGGTCGCAAACTGGTAGCCGTCGACGCCAAAGCTGTTGCGAAACGAGTGGGCGGTCTCGCGGCGGGTCAGCGCCAGATTCACGTCCACTTGCGGCAACAACTGGTTGCGGGTGAATCGAATCTGGTGTTCGGCGTCGTCCCGCATGGCGATGCGGCTTTGCAGGTCGAGCCGATTGGCCAGCGCCAGGCTGGTGGCCTGCGCGATGTCGATCGGAGCGGTCGCCGGGCGCGGAATTTCGGCGGCCACGTCGATCCGATCGGCGGTGGTGCGCCCCATCAGGAAGGTGAGGCGGTCGCGTGCCTCCTCGACGCCCGATTGCGAGTCGAAGAACTGGATCTCGGCCTGGGCCACCAACTGCTGCGATCGCAGCACGTCGAGCTGTGACACCAATCCGGCGTCGAGCTTGGCCTCTGATGCGTCACGCAGCCGGCGCGCCCGCTCCAGTGACTGGCGGGCCACTTCCACGTAAGTCTGCTGCGACACCACGCGGTAATAGGCGGCGGCCACGTCGACGGCCACCTGCTGCTCGGCCATCACCTGCTGGCGATCGGCGTCGGCCCGGCGCATCTCGGCGCTCGTCAGCGATCGCCGGGAGACACTGCGGCCAAATCCACGCAGCAGCGGCTGCGTGAGGGTCAACGTGGTATCGGCGTTGTAGAACAGCAGGTCGCCGCCGGATTGCCCGGGAATCTGCGCCGAGACAGTTCCGGCCGACACCCGCATCTCGGTGCCGGTGACCAGGCGCTGCGTGACATCGACCCGGTAGGTCTGGCTGCTCACATCGGTGCTGCCAAACGACCCGAAGATATTGGGCGTGACCTTGGGCCTGAAGGTGTTGCGGGCCAGCCGCAGTCCCAGGTCGGCCTGGGCGATGGTGTCGGCCTGGTTCACCAGCCGCTCGTTTCGGGCCAGGGCCTCGTCAACGGCCTGGGCCAGCGTGGTCACCTGCGCGAAGGCCGGCGAGGCCGGCAGCAGGACGCAGAACACCCACACTGCGGGATGGGGAAATCGAGTCGACCATTGCCTCACAATGCCTTCCAGTCTGCCGCGATGGTTCAGCCGGCGCCCGTCGGCGGGCGTCGTCCCGGGCGGTCAGCGCAGCGTAACCGAAAACGTCCCGGCGGCGGTTTCGCGAACAATACCGCCGCGGCCGCCAATGGTCTCGCTCCGCTCGTCGAAGACCAGGGTCCCGGTGATCACGCCTCCCGAGAGCACGCCCTGGAACGACAGCAGCCGGGTGGCGGTCACGCTCTGGCTGGGGTCGAAGTCCGCTGGCCGGGTCTCGGTTTGCTGGTCGCGAAACCCGAGTGACTGCGGCGTGCCGGTGATGGCGAAACTGTTGCTGAACATGTCGGTATGCGTCGGGCCATCGCAGGTCTGCGAACTGACGGCATCGGTGCCGGAGATCTCGCCGCGGCCGCTCACGCTCGTGGCCGACTGCGCGTCGAGGTTGATCTTCATCGTACCGGTGATCGTGCGCGTGATGACGCAGGTGAAGCCGCCGACGACCGTGCTGACAATCTGGCCGGTGAGCGGCCCGCTGAACGCGCTCTTGGCCGGTTCCTCGTCCTTCCTCACGACCTGCGTGGCAACCAGGGCGCCGCCGCCCACCGCGGCGCCGACCACGCCAAGGG
This sequence comes from Acidobacteriota bacterium, assembly GCA_021730945.1. Classification (GTDB taxonomy): domain Bacteria; phylum Acidobacteriota; class Vicinamibacteria; order Vicinamibacterales; family UBA2999; genus 12-FULL-67-14b. The sequence goes on from JAKFYH010000040.1 coordinate 47,485, forward strand.
TGGTGGCCGACAGCCCGCCGCCGCCAGCCACGCCGCCGCCGGCCGCACCTGACGCGCCACCGGTGCCCCCACCAGCGGTGCCGGCGGAGCCGCCGCTGCTGGCGGCGCTGGCGGCCTGGGCCGCGGCCTGCGCGGCCGTCAGCACGTTGGTCTGCGCGATGGTGGCCGTGGCCACCTGTCCCTGGAAGGCCGCCTGCACCTGGATCTGAAACGCGCCGGCGGCCGACGGAGTGAGACCGGTCACTGCCGCCTGCCCGGCGGCGTTGGTGGCGACGGTCAGCGTCGAGGCGCCACCAAACGACGCCGCCTTGCCGCCCTCGATTGAAAACGTCACCAACGCGCCCGGCACCGGCAGGTTGTTACGATCGCGCACTTCGACCAGCGGCCGGACCGCCGTCTTCTGCTGGATGATGTTGACGCCGTCCTCGCCCTCGATCACGACGATGCGCAGGCCGGCGGTCTGGGCGGCGGCGGTCACGGCCCAGGCGGCCAGCACGAGAGTAATCGTCCGAATGGTCATGGCCGGCATCCGCTGCGAGGAAGGATCGCGTCGATCTGCCCGACGTAGTTGCGGGCATTTCTCGACTCGTCCAGGTGTGGGTTGATGGTGAGCATCTTCGCGTAGCTGGCCCGCGCATCGGCCAGGTAGCTGCAAGCCTGCCGGGCATTGTAGAGATCGCGGTTGACGTTACCGAGCAGGAAGTGCGCGATCGGATCCCTGGGGGCATGGCTGAGTGCGCGCTTGCAGTAGTCGCGCGCCTTGAGGGGATTGCCCACCTTCTGTTCCGACAGGCACAACCCCAGGAATCCGGCGCTGCGCAGGCTGTCATACGCGCCCTGGCGATCGGCATGGCGACGATCGCCAACGCCAAGGCCGATGAAGTGAAAGGCCAGGCGCGAACCGAGCCCGGTCGAAAAGTTCGTCAAGTCGAGAAAGGAGCGGTAGTTCGTCCGGGCGTCGGCGTAGAGGCCAATTTGGCGGAGGGGGTCGGTGCTCTCAGCGGCAAGGTGCCGCATCGCATCGGCCTTCCACAGGTGCGCCTGCGCGTTTGACGGCTTGATCTGGATGGCGCGGTCGGCGTTCTCCACCGCCCTGCCCCACGCCGCCTTGTCCCAATACGCGCGAGCCAGCATGGAAAAGGCCTGGTCGTCATCGGCATCGAGCCGAAGGGCCTCGGTCAGTTCGCGAATGGCCGCATCCGGGTCGCCTTGTTCAATCAGGACCGCGGCGCACTCGATGCGCGAGTCGACGTGCGTGGGGTCGATGGCGATCGCCCGGCGAAAAAACCCCACCGCTTCGTCGTGGCGCAGGAGCAGCTGGTTGACCTGGCCGAGGTGGTAGGCAGCCACGCTGAAATCGGGATCGATCGCCAGCGCCTGCTGGAACAACGCCGCTGCCTGCTTGAGATCGGACTCGCTCTGACGCCGTTCGACCGGCACCAGGTTCATCAGGCTGAGCGCGGAGCGCCGGGTGAAGAGCAGTTTCTCGCCCTGATCGTTCAGGGCCTGCGCCGGCTTCTTGATCTGGCGCACGTATCGAATCCGCACGGTCACCGCGACTTCCTGGCCGGGGGCGATCATGACCTCCTGGCGGTCGGGCTCGTAGCCTTCGCGCGCGCCGCGGAATTCGTGGAGGCCGGCCGGCAGGCTCGGGAGCACGAGCGGCTTGGATTTCGAGAGGCGGCCAATCAGCGCACCATCCACATAGAGATCGACGTCGTCCATGTTGGTCTCGACCACGGCGGTGCCGAGCATCGACGGCGCCCTGGCGCCCTCGGCGCTGCAGCCGCTGCCCACGCCGAGCAGCATGTCGGGCTCGTAGTCACCGCGCGCGGTGGGAGTCTGCGACAACTGGCGGTCGCGGGCGTAGCGGCGGACGTTGGACCGGACGTACTCGATCAGTTCGTCCGCGGTGATTCGCCCGTCGCACGGGTCGGAGTCGGCATAGCCGCGAAACGCCTGCACCAGGAAGTAGGTGAAGAACCCATAGCCGGTGGACAGGTTGGGATCTTCAAAACTCTGTTCGCGTTCGGTGGTGGCGGTCAGAGTCAGGAAGCTGGTCGGCAGCGCGCTGAACTGCCGCTCGAGCGCTTCGTTGGTGGTCTCGGCGTTGATCTTTCCCGAGTGACACGCATCGGTCAGCAACACCTTCCAGTTGGCGCTCACCCGGTTGGCGAGGACCTCGCCGAGCCGCGACATCGGATACGCGGTGGCCTCCAGGCGATTGGGATCGACGTCCCAGGGAGCGAGGTAGCCCTTGCCATCCTGCACGAAGCCGTGGCCGGCAAAATACACCACCACGCGGTCGGCCGGCTGCGCGACCGATGGCAGCCACTCCTCCAGTTCGCGCCGGACGTTCGCCAGGGTCGCGTCTGGGCCCTTGAGGAAGTGGACGTTCTCGGCCGGGAAGGCTCCGCCCTCGTGGTTGATGAGGACGCGATACATCGCGTCAGCATCGCTCTCGGGGAACTGAAGTTGCTTTGAGGCATCAAGGTGCTGGTACTGGCCGACGCCGACAATCACCGCGTATCCGCGCGGGATTCCATCGCGGACCGGCGCCGGCTTGGCGGGCACCAGGATCAGATCGCGAGGCGCCTGCGGCGCCGGGGACGTCCCCTGCGCCGCCGCCACGGTCGCCGACACGAGCAGGACGAAGAGCGCCCGGATCATTGGTGGTTCAAGCTGATGGTGGCGGTCACGGCCTTGCCGACCTCGGCCCGGTTGACGACATAAGTGGCCTGCCTCACGCCGGGCTTGCCGCCGCTCGACTGATCCTTGGTGAAGATCAGGTCGCGCGAGCGAACACTTTGCTGCAGGTCCTGGACGACCGATGCCGTCAGCGTTTCCGCCCTGGTCACCGGGCGGGCAAAGCCGGGCAGCTGGCTGAGCGGCTCGCGGCTCAGGAACACGAACAGGTGTTCGGTCCCGACCTGGTCGTCGAACTGGAACCAGCCGCCATCGGAAGGCACATCGTACTGCTCGAGCGGCGCAATCTGGTTACGTCCGCCGTTGATCTGGGCGCTTGGGAACAGGACCGCCCAATTGCCGCTCGTCCCCTGCATCGCGACATAAAGATAGCCGGCGATGTTCGACTCGAACGAGAGTTTCAGCTTGTCGCCGGATCGAAAAATGGCGCCGGCGTCCACGTCCACTTCGGCCCCGTCCGGCCGCTGCTGAATCAAGCGGTAGCGCAGACCGGCGGGCGCCCCGGCAGCGGTATTCGAAAACAGTTGCTGGGCGGTCAATGGCGAAGCCGCGCCCGGCGCGACAATCGGCAGCGCTCGCGCCGGGGCTTCTGGCACCCTGGCCGTATCCGTGGCAGCCGGCGCCGTGTCAGTTGGCACCGGGGCCGCAGGAACCACCGCCGGTGATGCCAGCGTCGATGGCGGAGCGGCCGCGGTCGAGGCCTCTGCCGCGTTGGGCGCGGCTGCGCGTTCCAGATCCGAGGCCGGCCAACCGACAACCAGGGCGGTCACCACGACGGCGGCCACGCCGCTTGCCCACCACAGCGTTCGCGATCCTCGCGCGGTCGAATCAAGCAGCGAGGCGGCCGGCGGTGCCGCGGTCAGCGGTTCCGGGAGAACCACGGTCGGGTCGCCGGCGCGCGACTCGATGCTGGAAATCCGGGCGCGCGACTGATCGAGAAACCGCAACAGCGCGCCGCGCATGTCGTCGGCCGACTGAAAGCGGTCGCCAGGCGCCTTCGCCATGGCCCGCGACACGATGCCCTCGATCTCCGGCAGCAGCCGGCTCATGTCGGTATCCATCGGCGCCGGCGTTTCCTGGATCACCTTGAGGATGACCGACGAGATGCTGCTGTTGTCGGGCTCGAAGGGACGGCGTCCCGACAGCATCTCGTAGGCCATCACCCCGGTCGAGTAGATGTCAGTGCGGCGATCGATTGTCTCGCCCTTCAACTGCTCGGGCGAGGCATAGTGCGGCGTGCCCAGGACGTTGCCCGACGCCGTGAGCGTGTCGGCCTGCAGCATGCGGGCGAGGCCAAAGTCGACCAGTTTGACCGAGCCATCGGACTGAATATGGATGTTGCTGGGCTTGATGTCCCGATGCACCACCTCAAGGGCGTGCGCATGGTGCAGCGCCTCGAGGACCTGCGCCAGGATGGTGATCTTGGCCTCGAACGCGAGGTGGTTGCGTTCGAGAACCTGCGAGAGGTTCTCGCCCTGCAGGTACTCCATCGCAATATAGACGACGCCCTCGATCTGCCCCGCTTCGTAGACGGTAACGATGTTGCGGTGCGAGAGGCGCGCGCACGCCTGCGCCTCGCGCATCAGCCGGTCGAGATATTCGGGACGATCGATGTCAGGCCGGACCGTCTTGACGGCCACGATGCGCTGCAAAGTCGGGTCGAAGGCCTTGTAGACCTCGCCCATACCTCCACGTCCGAGCAGCGCCTCCACGCGGAAGCGGCCGATGTGTTCTGGCAACGGGATCGATCGCATGCCCATAAGGACCTCGAAATAAGCCTTTCCGACTTAGACAGGACGATCTTCGTAACGCAACATCGTCTTGTTCAACGCGGGCACTTTGATGGTCAACGAGTGCTCACGAAGTGACTACAGAAGACATATCAAGGGCAGTGCCGAGGTGATTTGGGCCGGTTTTCGCAGAAAATGCCCTTCGGCTCGACACGCGACTTACAAAATTGGCGAGCCGATCACAATCCTCGCACTGACTGAGTGGGAGTGTAGCGGAAAGTCGCCGGGAAAGACTAAGGGCGGCGGCCCATTGCTGAACCGCCGCCCAAAAGTTGCCGCCAACCTGGCTCCCCCCAGCTACTGCGGCACTCGCACCGCAGTAAACAGACTGGCGACAGCCACCGTCAATCCAAAGTCCGTGCCGGGCGAATTCCGGCCGTTTTCCCCGGAATCTGCCGGGCCGGAGCGCCGGGAGGCCAACAGGATTGTTGGCACAATCACGAATCTTGCCGTTAGCCGGCGGCACCTTCCGGGTACTGCAGGGCGAGTCGCAGTTCCTTGGTGAGGTTGTCGACGGTCGTGCCCTGACGCTTCCATGCGCCATCGGTTTCGAAACGAAGCGCGCCGATGCGGCGGCCCCACGGCGAAATGACCCGGCCAATCGCGCGGAAATCGGTGCGGTCGGCATGCTGCTGGTCGATCTTCTGGAGCACATCGGGCGCCACGCGGATGAACGCGCGCAAGGCGGTGGCCGACTTGATGCTGTACTTGCGGCCGTTCCAGGCCGACTCGAAGATGCTGGCGATCTGCTTGAGGTAATTCACGAAGAACTTTTTTGACTCTTCGCGGAACTCGGCGCTCTTGCGAGCCCCGCCGAGCGCGGCCTCGTCGGAGAAGAGCTTCTTCAGTTCCTGCGCCAGCGGCGCCTGGCCGACCCGGCCCTTGCCGACGCCGAGCAGCTTAATCTCGCCGTAGAGCGGCGACTCGTCGCGGTCGTTGAGGGCGCGGACCACGTCGTGAGCGGCCGCCAGTGACTCGTCACGATAGAGTTGGCGGCCCGAGAGCGACACCAGGTGCGATGCGTTCAGACGCGTGTGCTTCGCGTTGATGGTGACAAACATCTGGACGATGTGATCTTCGGGGACGCGGTCGAAGATGATGGCCGGCACGGTGAACGGCTCGTCGCCAAATCGATCGATGTCGGCATGCAGCGCCAGCAGCCGGTGCTGCCCGTCAATGGCGCGGAGAATGCCTTCCCGTTCCGGCACCTTGAGACGGCCGACGGTTGATCCGCTCTCGACCGGCTCGAAACTGAGCTTCTCATCGCACGAGATGATCACGGCGCCGGGGATCGACGGCAGGTCGCGAGCCTGCCGGCACTGCTCGTAGTACTGGACCAGCTCGTCGATTTTCTTGCGGATGATCTGGCGCTGGTACGCCTTCTCATTCGAGGCGATGCGGCGTTCGAGCAGGTCCCAATTGATCTTGGACTGGGCGCCCTTTTTCTTGCCACGCACCCCCGCTTGCGCCTGATCCTGGTAGCTCAGCACCTCGAAACGCACGAGCTTGTCGATATCGCTGGCCGTGAGGGAGGCCTGATAAAATTGCACGCCGAACTGCTGCATCCGGATAGCGGCTACGCTGATCATAAGAGTCTGTCCAAAGAGGCAGATTCTATAATCGCCTCTGCGCTCGCTCAATGGCTTTTGCCCGATTTCGTGTCGGCAACGACCATGATACAACCAAATTTTCACCGCAAGTCACTGAATTAGAAGGGTTTATAGAAATGATCACCCTGGCACGCCGAAATTTGATTTTCGCCTTTCTAATCCTCTTCGCGGTGGCGTTTGGCGACGCCGCCCAAGGCCGGCAGGGCAAACCCGCCCCCGCCAGAAACGACCAGGATTTCGCGGAATTCGTGAAAAAGGCCACCACCCGGCCCGAATTCCTGTCGCCCCTGGTCGATCACCTGCCAGTCAGGGCCGGAGTGCCCACTCCAAAGGACATCCTGGGGTATCACATAGGCACTGAGAAGAAGCTGACGTATGTCGCCGACCAGCAGCGCTACTTCCGGGCGCTCGAGAAGGCAATTCCCGGACGATTCCGGACCGAAGTGGTGGCCAGGACCGAGGAAGGCCGCGACATCATGGTCGTGTACGTCTCGTCGGAGGCCAACCTCAAGAACCTGGAGGCCAATCGGCAGAACACGCGGCGGCTGGCGGATCCCCGCGGCCTGACCGAGGCGCAGGCGCAGCAACTGGTGGCCACGACCAAGCCGCACTACCACATCAGCGCCGGCCTCCACAGCGGCGAGACCAATCCGCCCGAAGCCGTCATGGAACTGGCCTACCGCCTCGCCGTGAGTGAGGAACCGTACATTCAGCAGATTCGCGACAACGTCATCGTCAGCATCACCGGCGCCACCGATGTCGATGGCCGCGACCGCTACGTCGACTGGTACTATGCCTACAAGGTCGACGAGCTCTACGACGGTGGTGAAAACTACGGCGGCCCGCCGTATTGGGGCAAGTACGTCTTCCACGACAACAACCGCGACATCAACTACGGCGTTGATTCACTCCGGGCTCACCTGACCTGGTACTTGAACTGGGTGCCGCCGATCTGGCACGACCTCCACGAAGCCCAGACACTCCTGTACACGTTCAGCGGCCAGCCGCCGCAGAATGCGAATCTCGATCCGATTCTCTACGCCGAGCTGCCGTTCTTCGCCAACTACGAGGTCAACAAGCTGACCGGCTACGGCATGCCTGGGGTCTGGCACTTCGGGTTTGTCGACATGTGGTCGCCGGGCTACCTGGGATTTGCCGCCGCCAATCACAACGGCATGTTGCGCATGTACGAGATTTTCAACCAGGGCGGCGCCAACACGAAGAAAGCGCGGATCTCAGGCGGCCAGACCACGCGGCAGTGGTACCGGCCCAATCCAATGCCGGCGGGCGAAGTCGACTGGTCGATCCGCAACTCGATCAACTACGCGCAGACCGGCGTGCTCACCGCGCTCGAACTGACGTCGAAGTTCCCGGCGATGGTGGTCGAGAACTACTACAAGAAATCGGCGAACGCCGTGAAGCGCGGGAGCGACAAGCCGCCACACGCGTTTGTGCTCGCCGCCGGACAACGCGATCAATCGCAGGTGGACCGGGTGGCGAATCTGCTGCGCCGCCAGGCGATCGAAGTGCATCGGGCGACCGCGGAGATCAAGGTCAAGGACGGCAGCTTCCCCGCCGGGTCGTACCTCGTGAAGCTGAACCAGCCCTACGGCCCACTGGCCAAGACCCTGCTCGAAAAGCAGACCTACCCGGATCCGGCGCTCACCACCTACGACGACAGCGCGTGGACGATGGGGATGGCCAACAACATCGACGTGAAGACCATTGAGGACAAGTCGATCCTTGAGACACCGGCCACCCTGCTCTCGGCCGACGCCGTGACGCCCGGCGCCGTCAGTGGCTCAGGCCCCATGACAGTGGTGAAGCACAACGGGTCGCTCAACCTGATCACATTGCGCTACCGGCTGAAGGACGTCGCGGTCAAGGGCGCCAAGACCGCCTTCAAGATCGGCGACGTGGAATATCCGGCGGGCTCGTTCATCATCGAGTCGGCGAGCGAGCGCGTGCGCGCGGAAGTGGCGTCGCTGGGCCTGGTCGCGACCGCGGTGACCGCCGTTCCCAGTGTCGAAACCAGCGATGTCGACCTGCCGCGCATCGCGATGTACACCACCTGGGCCAATACCGAGAAGGTTGGCTGGGTGCGGCTGGCGTTTGACCGCTGGGAAATTCCGTTCGATCTGATCCACAAGGACCACGTGCAGGCCGGCGCCAACCTCCGCGCCAAGTACGACGTCATCGTGATGCCTCACCAGACGCAAAACGGCAAGTCGATCGTGTACGAGCAGCCCAAGTTGTCGAAGCCGCTGCCCTACAAGAAAGACGATCGGTTCAAGTCGATGGGCTTCTACGCCGAGACCGACGACGTGCGCGGCGGCATGGGCCTGGCCGGGGCGGCCGAGTTCCAGAAGTTCGTCGACGCCGGGGGCGTGCTGATGACGATGGGCGTCGCCAGCTATTTCCCGGCCGAGTTCGGCCTGGCCAAGGGCGTCGATGCCCAGAGCCCGGCGCCGGGCTTCTATGCGCCCGGACCCTACGTGAACAGCGAGATCTTGCTGCCGGCCCACCCGCTGATGTTCGGCTACCCGCAGAAGACTCTGCCCGTCCGCTACGCCGGTGGTCCGCTGCTGCAGGCGGGACCGCCCGCCGGATTCGAGCAGTTTGCCGGGTCGTCGCCGGATCGCCCGCAGGTGATTGCGCGCTTCACCGGCGGCGATGCCGGCGTGTTGAGCGGCTTGATGCGCAACCCCGATCAGACCCGCAACCGGCCGATGATCGTCGACGCGCCGTCGGGCAAGGGCCGCGTCATCCTGTTCGCCAACAACCCGATCTATCGCTGGCAGACCTTCGGCGAACACGGCATGGTGTTCAACGGACTGCTGTTCTGGAACGACCTGCCGGCGCCTGGAGATGGGGCAAAGCCGGCGGCGACCGCGCCAGGCCGACCGTAATCCGGGGCTCGGCGCTAGCGATGATCGGCGCCGAGATACTCGCGCATCAGCGCGGCGTTGCGCTCGTTGGCCTTGAACCAGACGTCGGCCAGGATGCCGACGAACGGAATGGCACCAAGCACCAGGTCGACAGCCACGTTCGAAAGCATCCGGGAGACCAGTGACGCGGGTGGGCCGTAGCGCAACATGCGGGCCACCAGCGTCAATGACACTGCCGTGCCGGCCAGGTCGCCCACGACCGGCACCAGGCCGAGCACGGCGTCGAGACCGACCTTGCCGATGATCGGCAGCGTCACGGCGCTATCCATCAGCCGGGCCAGCCGATCGATGTGGACGGCGAAGAAGCGGTTGGCCTCGTCCAGGGGAATGCCGGTGGCGTAGGCGTAGTTGGCCAGGTGCGTGAACGTGCGGGCCCCGGCGGCGCCCACCCGCCGGTCCACCTCGCGGGCCAGCCGTTCCGCCACGCGGATGAACAACCACCGCGCCACGAAATAGCCCACGACGCCAACGATGGCGATCACGACGAACGCCGCCGACAGCCACCAGAACAGGGTCTCGAGCACCTGGCTCGATTATCCGCTTACTGCCGCCGCACGGTCAGGTAAACCTCGCCGGCGAGTGCCGGCGGGGTGACGCCCGCGGCTACTTGATCACCAGCAGCCGATAGTTGGCCGGATGCAGGAACTGGATGCCCGCATCGGTCAGGATCGCATCGTCTTCGATCGGAATCCGCAGCTTGGCGCCGCTCCATTCGGCGATCGGCGAGTAGGCGAAGTATTCGAACGAGAACATGTGCTGCGCGTGCATGACAAAGGTGCTCTGAAACGGCTGCCAGGTGGTCAGCGAGGGACCGATATCGTGGCCGGTGTTGCCGACCGGATGGAACCCGTAGGTAACATCGGTCTTGTCGTCCTGGTTCGGCCGGTTGAACTCGATCACGCCGAATCCGGCGGCCTTGAGCGCGGCGTCCATGTTCTTCATGGTCTCGTCGGCGCGGACCCCGACCTTGATCGCCTTCTTGATGACGGCGCGCACCGAGATCGCCTTGTCGAAGGCCGCCTGGATGCTCTTGGGCGGCGCCAGCTCGCCCGGTTTCAGCACATACGCGACCCGCTTCACATCGGTGCCGAAGTTCATCAACTGGACACCCCAGTCGATCATCATCACGTCGCCGGGCTGAATGATCCGGTTGGAGGAGGTGGCGACGATGCCGGCCGGTCCGGTGACATAGACCGACGGCATGTCGAACTCGGAGCCGAGCGCGCGATCGAGCAGGCGATCCTGCATCCACCACGCGACCTCCTCGAGCGTGGTCTTGCCCGGCGTGATCACTTCATTCGACAGCGCGCGCTCGGCGAGCTGGATGGCAATGCCGGCGGCCTCGCCGAAGGCCACGATCTCGGCGGCGACGCGATGCGATCGAAAGTCGGCGACGAGTTTCTCGGCCGTCACCAGCCGCGAGGCGTAGGGCTCGCCCAGCGACTTCTTGAGCTGGGCATGCATGGTGACCGACAAGCCGTCGGCCGGGCCAATCTGCTCGGACATGTTGACGCCGATGCGCCGGGGATCGCGGGCCTTGACGTACTCGGCCAACGTCGCCGCCGGAGCCAGGGTGTCGTAGGCGCCCGATTCGGCGAGCAGGTAGCCGCTCGGGCCGAGCGCGGCCCGTTCGATGCGATCGCCACCACGGTCGGTAAACACGTAGTAGCCGATGCCGGTCACGTACCCGCGGCCGAGGTCTTTCCAGAGCGGATCGTAGTGATTCTCTTTGACGGCCACGATCCACATATCGATGCCGTTGTCGCGCATCGCGCGTGGCAGCACCTGCTCGAACTTGTCGAGCCGGATCTGGCGCTCCATTTCCCAGCGGCGGCGGGCCTCCTGCGCGAAGGCCGGCAGCGAGAGCGACAACGCCAGGACAGTGGTCAGCAGCAACTTCATCAAGAACCCCTCTTATAGTGGTGGCTGGCCTTTTACAAATCGTTACATGCGCAGGCGCGGTTCCGGGAGACGATACACGGTTTCGAAATCCTTTACCCAGACTACCGCCCATGACCCTGATGACGCCACTGGTTCGCCCGTTCACCTGCCTGTTGTTCGCGCTCTCGACCGTCGGCGCGGCGGCGCAGTCCCCGCCGACCGCCACGATTGACTACGAAACCGCCCGCCGGGATCGCCGCCTGCCGGCGACCCGGGCGCAAGGGCCGATCACGCTCGATGGCCGGCTGGACGAGGCATCGTGGGCGGGGGCGCCGCTGGCGAAGGACTTCGTGCAGAACGATCCGCGCGAAGGAGCTCCCGCGACCTACGACACCGAGGTGCGGCTGCTCTACGACGACCGCGCGCTCTACATCGGCGTGTTTGCCAGGGATCCCGAGCCAGGCCTGATCATGGTCAACGAGCTGCGCAAGGACTTCAATACCGGTTCGGCCGACGGCTTCCAGGTCGTGATCGACACGTTTCACGACGAGCGCAACGGCTACCAGTTCGCGATCAACCCGATGGGCGCGAAGTGGGACGCGCAGATGTCGAATGAAGGCCGCGACAACAACGCCAACTGGGACGGCATCTGGGACGTCGGCACCCTGATCGGTGATGACGGTTGGTACGCCGAAATCGAGATTCCATTCAAGACGCTGAAGTTTGGTCCCGAGGCGATGCAGACCTGGGGCATCAACTTCCAGCGCCGGCTGCGGCGCCGCAACGAAAACAGCTACTGGTCGCCGCTGCGCCGCATTCACCAACTGTCACGGGTGTCGATGGCGGGTGCGATCGAGGGCCTGCAGGGCCTCAGGCCCGGCGCCAACATTCGCGTCAAGCCCTACGCCCTGGCCAACTTCAACAAGCTGGCCGGCGTGAACGTCGACAAGGATTACGACGCGGGATTCGACGTGAAGTACGGCGTGACCTCGGGCCTGACCTGGGACTTCACCGTCAACACCGACTTCTCGCAGGTGGAGGCCGACGAGCAGCAGGTCAACCTGACCCGGTTCAGCCTGTTCTTCCCGGAGAAGCGTGACTTCTTCCTGGAGAACTCCGGCGTGTTCCAGTTCGGCGCCGGCAACACCGGCGGTGGCGGCGGCGCCAACGGCGGGCGCCAGAACGCGTCGCAGGACATGATCTTCTTCTTCAGCCGGCAGATTGGCCTGTCGTCAACCGGCGACGCCATTCCGCTGCTGGCCGGTTCGCGCCTGACCGGCCGGGTGGGCGGCTGGTCGCTGGGCGCGCTGAACATCCAGCAGCGCGAGAAGGACCGCAGTCCCTCGACCAACTTCACGGCGCTGCGGCTGCGGCGCGACATCCTCGCCAACTCTGACCTCGGGGTGATGATGCTCAACAAGGATCCGCAGGGCGCCGATCACAATCGCGCGTTTGGCGCCGACGCCAACTTCCGGTTCTTCCGCGACCTGACGCTGAACTTCGCGGCCGCCAAGAGCGCGACGCCGCAAGCGCGGGTGCCGGGCACCGGCGACGACTGGTACTCGAAGAGCAGTTTCGGCTACCGCGGCAACTTCTGGGAGACCCGCGGCGCCTACCAGACGATCGGTTCGCGCTTCAACGACGAGATGGGATTCGTGCCGCGGCTTGGTGTCGACAACAGCGAGTTCTACCTCGGCACCCACATCCGGCCGAAGCGCTTCCAGGGCTGGCTGCGCGAGACGTTTCCGCACTTCCAGATCGAGAACTTCAGCAAGCGCGGCGGCGGCGGCCTGGAATCGCGCTACATGGACTGGCACTGGCCGGTCACGCTGCAGAACAGCACCTTCATCGAAATCGGCACCAACCCCAATGTCGAGGTGATCGAGGACCGCTTCGCGATCAACAGCCGGCGCGGCATCTTCGTGGCGCCCGGCCGCTACGAGTTCAAGGAGCACTTCATCCTCGCCAATTCGAACAGCGCGGCGCCGTTCTCGATGAACCTGCGCTACGGCATTGGAGATTTTTATGACGGCTACCGCCGCAACTACACCGTCGGCGGCACCTACCGGATGAACCAGCACTTGAACCTGTCACTGAGCGATCAGATCAACGACATCGACCTGTCGTCGGGCTCGTATGTGACCCACCTGCTCACCGGGCGGGTGAATTTCTACTTCAGCACCAAGGTGTTCGTGAACGCGCTGGTGCAGTACAACACCGACACCAACCAGTGGAGTTCAAACGTTCGCCTAGACATCATCCATCGCCCGCTGAGCGACCTCTACCTCGTCTACAACGAGCGGCACGACTCGCGCAGCGGCGCGCTGATCAGCCGCGCGGTGATTGCGAAGATGACGTATCTGTTTGCGTTCTGACGGGAGGGCACTTCTGGTCGGGAGGGCACTTCTGGTCGGGAGGGCACTTCTGGTCGGGAGGGCACTTCTGGTCGGGAGGGCACTCTTGGTCGGGACTACTTCAGGACCGGGGCGAAGATGCGGAGCGGGCCGGTGAGGGTGACGCCAGTCATCAGCCGGTCCTTCCACCGCACCAGGACGTAGAGGAGCAGGCAGAGCACCAGCGTGGCCGTGAGGGCGGCCTCGAGCGGCAGGGCCCGCCGCAATGGCCGGCCGAGCACGCCGTAGACCATCTCGACGTGGACCCAATAGACAAACAGCGACGACCGTCCGAGCGTGGCGGTGACCCGCCCCGGCGTGTCGATCGAGAAGAGGCGCGGAAAGCCGGCGCGCATGAACCCGTGAAAGTGATCGACGCCACGCGCGATCGGCAGCATCGCCGTGCAGATGCCCAGGCGGATGAAGAAGAACGTCGGGGAGCTGGTCCAGAAATTGGCGACCGGATAGAGCGACGGCTGGAACGACGCCAGGTAGCCCAGGCCAATGCCGGCCAGGCCACCGATGGCCAGGCCCTGTTGCAGCCGCCGCTCTTGCAGCCGTGATCGCGCCGCGTCGACCAGTTCTCCGGCAATGCCGCCGGCCAGCACGAAGCCGGCCCAGGGGAACAGCGCGAAGTTGGTGCGGCCAGCCACCGGCCGCAGGTAGGCCTCGATCGGATCGGGCAGCAACGCCAGCAACCCGGCCTCACGTACCAACGGGGTGGTCATGGCGACGGCGATGGTGGCCGCTGCCAGCCAGCCGATCCGGACGATCCGGGATTCCGACACCCGCCAGAGCAGCGCCGTGGCCATCATGGCCACTCCCATCACGTTGAGGATGTCGACCTTGAGGAAATTGATCCAGGCTCCCCATCCGAGCACCTGCGACTGCAGGCGAAACAGGAACGCCAGGCCAAACACCTGAGCGCCACGCTGAAACGCGAGCCACGCCGCACCGGTATGGCCCATGCCCATGGCCCGCCTGGCGGCCGCCATCGACAGCGTCAGGCCGGCCAGAAACAGGAACAGCGGCGCCGCCAGCCCGGAGACAAACACCGTCACCATGTACAGCGGGCGCTCGCGATCACCCGCCTGCGTCCATGCGTCGCTGACGTGCGCCAGCACCATGACGATCACGGCGACGCCGCGCAGCCAGTCGAGGTAGACCTTGCGATCCGCGGTCAGGGCCGGACCTCGAACGAGGTTTCAAACGAGAGGTCCTGGCGCAGCGAGTGCCACACCGAGCAGTACTTGTCGCGCGACAACTGGATGGCGCGCTCCATGACGTGGTCCGGCACGGTCCCGGCAATGGTGAAGTGAAGCGTGAAGCCGACAAACCGCCGCGGCGGCTCCTCCCGGCGTTGTCCAACGATGGTGGCTTCGAGGGCGGTGAAGGCATGACGGCCCTTGGTCACGATGTCGGCGACGTCGATCGCCATGCAGCCGGCCAGGGCCAGGGCCACCGCCTGGACCGGCGACGGACCGGCCGCCCCGTCGCTGTCGAGAATCGTTTCGGTGGCGCCAGCACGGGCCGCAAAGCGGAGGTCACCCTGCCAGGTCAGTGTCGCGGTAATCGGCGGCTTCACGCCAAGCAGTATAGGGGGTCAGGCGGCCCGGCCGGAGGCCTCGGGACGCGCCGGCGGCCGGCCGACCCCGGTCGCCATCGCGAAGAGCAGCCAGCCGAGAGGCACGGCGACCAGTGCGTAGGTGAGGTACTGGCCGTAGATGCCCTCGGGGCCGTAAGGCTCGGTGGCCCAGTGCAACGCTTCACTGCCGGGAAACACATTGGCCTCGGTCAGTTCGTGGAAGCCGTAAATCAACAGCTGCGCCACGAACACCATGAGAAAAACCGCCGTGACCTGGAAGAAGAGCGCCAGGTTCACGCGGTGGCCATAACGCGACCACAGTGCGGCCACGCCGGCCGCACTGAGCGTGCCAGCGACCGCGCCGCCCAGGATCGACATGGTCTGAACCTGGGTCAGCAGCGTCCCCATAAGCAAGGCGGTTTCCATGCCCTCGCGCGAGATCATCAGCAGCGTAAACAGGAAGACGCCCAGCCATGCCGCCGTGCCGGTCTTGCCGGCCGAGGCGCGTAACTGCCCCTCGATCTCGCTCTTGATCTTTTTCGCAGTGCGCCACATGTGCACGGTCAGGGTGGCGACCGACACCGCCGCCGCCAGCGCCAACACGCCTTCCCAGAGCGCCTGATTGGACGCCTGCTGAAAGAGATAGGCCGCACCGATGCTCAGCAGCACCGACAGGGCGATGCCCCAATGCACGGCAGGAATCAGTTCCCGCCGGCCGCTCTTGCGCAGATACGCCAGGCTGATGGCAATGATGAGGAAGGCCTCGAGGCCTTCGCGCAGGGTGATCACGAATGCTTGCAACATACGAAGGAACTCATCTTGAGATTAAATCTCAATTCGAGATCACAGCATATGCGACCGGAGCGATCGGCGGCAACCCAGTTGCCTTCAGGCCGGGTCGTATGCTAAATAACCAGCAGGTGCGGTATTTTTAGCATGACAACCACGGACCCCCTCTCCCGACGCGAGCGCCAGATCCTCGACATCCTCTATGCCAGGGGGGCGGCCACGGTCGCTGACGTCCAGGCAGCCCTGCCCGATCCCCCGAGCTACTCGGCGGTGCGAGCGCTGCTACGCATCCTCGAAGAAAAGGGGCACGCGCGCCACGAAGCCCAGGGCACCCGCTACCTCTACCTGCCCATGGTGCCCAGGGAGCGCGCCCGCAACTCTGCGCTCAGCCGCATCGTCAAAACGTTCTTCGAAGGTTCGGCGGCGCAGGCCGCCGCCGCCCTCGTGGACTCGGGGTCGCTCTCGGACGATGAACTGGCGAAGCTGTCGACCTTGATCGAACGCGCGCGAAAAGAGGGACGTTGATGGACCTGGAAATCATCGCCCGGACGTCGGCCCTGCTCGCCATGGCGGCGGGCTTGTCATGGCTGCTCCGCACGGCAACACCCGCCACTCGTCATCTGGTCTGGCACCTGGCCATTGTGCTGGCCGTGTTGACGCCACTGCTCGCGCCCCTCGCGCCTCCCATCAGCGTGCCCATGGTGCGTACGGCGCCTGAAGTGCGTACGGCGTCGGTTGACTCATCTGCGAACGATGAGGCTCCAGCGCGCCGTAGTCTGGGCACCAGCCCCCTTGGCACCGTGGGCACTCCAGGCGCCCTACGCACCCTGCGCACCGTGAGTACCGTCGGCACCGTGATCCTGGGTGCCTGGTATCTGCTGTGTTGGCTGTTAAGCGGGTGGTCGGTGACTCGCGGTTCACGGCGCGCTCCAGACGAGTGGCTCTCTGAGGCCCGCGCTGTCGCCGCGCGATTCGGAATTTCCGGCATCGTTGACGTCCGCGAATCGGCACGGGACGGCAGCCCGCATGTCGCCGGCTTGTTGCGTTCGGTCGTGATGATGCCCCCCTCGGCCCGGCGCTGGACCAGCGACCAACGCCAGGCGGCATTCGTTCATGAACTGACCCACATCCGTCGCCACGATCGCCGCACACAAGCGATCGCGCAGTTGGCGTGCGCGATCTACTGGTTCAATCCCCTGGTGTGGCACGCCGCGGCCGGCCTGGCGCGCGAACGCGAACGCGCGTGCGACGACGAGGTGCTGCGCGCGGGTATCAAGCCGTCGGCGTATGCGTCACTACTGCTCGACCTGGCCCGGCGTCCCGCGGCCTGGACTCCGGCGATGGCGCTCAGCATGGCCCGCCCCTCGGCGATCGAGGGCCGGCTCGTCATGGTGCTGGCCGACGTCGTGCGCTCACCCAGGCGGTCGACCCGGTGGCTGGTGGGTGTGACCGTCGGCGTGTTCGCTACGGCGGTCCTCGGTGCGCAGCCCACACCGCCGGCAGTCTCCCCGGCCGAGACCACCCGCCCCCTCATCAAGCCCCAGGCGGTCATGCAACTGGACGACCCGCGAGCGGGAGTGGGGCTGACCGATCTTTTGATTGGCATGCTGGGCGACACCGACGGACAAGTCCGCGAGCAGGCGACGCTTGGGCTTGCGCTGACGCCCGGAGACCAGGTGATCGACCCGCTGCTGGCGGCCCTCACGGACGCCGATCCGCAGGTTCGCGAGAAGGCCGCCATCGGCCTCGCCTTTCGCCGCGATCCTCGTATCGTCGACGCGCTGTTGATCGCCATCACGGATGACGATCGGCAGGTGCGCGAGAAAGTGGCGATGGCGCTCGGCGCAAGTGGCGACGTCCGCGCCGTGGCCGCGCTGACGGTGGCGGCGCGCGACCCCGATTCGCAAGTCAGGGAGAAGGCCGTCGCCGGCCTGGTATTGCTCGGACTTCGGCGATAGACCTCGACACACCCATTCCAGCGGGCCAATCCATGAGCAACCTGATTTCGGATTTCCGGCACGGCTTGCGGGTGCTGTTGCGCACGCCGTTGTTCACAGTCTTCACCATTGCGGCGCTGGCGATTGGCATCGGCGCCACCACGGCGCTGTTCAGCGTGGTGCACACCCTGCTGGTGAAGCCGCTGCCCTATGCCGCTGCCGAACGGCTGGCGGTGGTATGGGAGCACAACCTGCCGCGCAACCGGCCGCGCAACGTCGTGAGCCCGGCCAACTTTCTCGAGTGGCGGCTCCGCAACCGGTCGTTCGAGGGCCTCGCCGCACTGACGCAGACCCGGGTGACCATGACCGGCCAGGGCGACCCGCGCGAACTGACCACGCTGGTCGTGACCGCCGACCTGTTCGACTTGGTGGGTGTGTCGCCGATGCTCGGCCGCGGATTTGCCGCCGGGGAAGATCAGCAAGGCGCACCGAGCACGATGGTGGTGTCACACGGCTCCTGGCTCAGGCAGTTTGGCGGCGACCCCGGCCTGGTGGGCCGCGCGATCTTGATCAACGGCGCACCGGTGACCGTGATCGGCGTGATGCCGCGCGGGTTCGAGCTGTTGGGCCTGCCGGCCGACGTCTATGTGCCGTTTCGCCTCGGCCCGGCGGCCCGGCGCTTCTCAGGCCGCAGCTTCGTCACGATCGGCCTTCTCAAACCGGGTGTCACCCGCGATCAGGCGCAGGCCGACATGGAAAGCGTCATGGACAGCCTTCGGCGTGATCAGCCCGATTTCAACACCGGCTGGACCGCCAACGTCGTGCCGCTGCGCGAGCAACTGGTCGGCGACGTCCGGCTCGCCGTGCTGGCGCTCTTCGGCGCCGTGGGTGCGGTATTGCTGATCGCGTGCGGCAACATTGGCAGCCTGATGCTGACGCGGGCGTCCGGCCGCCGCCGCGAGCTGGCGATTCGGGCCGCCGTCGGCGCCGGCACCGGCCGGTTGCTTACGCAGTTGGTGTGCGAGTCGATGATGCTGTCGGTGGCCGGCGGGGCGCTGGGCGTCGCGCTGGCCGCGTGGCTGTTGGGTAGCCTGTCGACGTGGATGGCGACGCGGCTGCCCATTCCACTCATGGGCCAGGTCGCAATCGATCCCAGCGTGCTGGTCTTCGCGGCCGCGGTCACGGTGGTCACGACAGTGCTGTGTGGACTGGCGCCGGCGCTGGGAGCGACAGGTGGGTCGCTGGTCGGTGCCCTCCGTGACGGTGCGCCGAGCGTGTCCGGCACCGGGCGCGGACGCCTGCTCCGCCAGGCGTTTGTCATGGGCGAAGTTGCGCTGGCGCTGATCGTGTTGTGCGGTGCGGGACTGCTGGGCCGCAGCCTCATGGAGTTACAGGAGGTCAACCCTGGCTTCTCGGCCGAGTCGGCGTTGTCGTTGCGCGTCACACTACCGCAGCGGTCGTACCCCAACTCCGATGCCCAGCACGCGTTTCACGCGCGGGTGATCGCGGGGCTGCGCGCCCTGCCGGCCGCCACCGCCGTCGGCGGCACGTCGTTCCTCCCTCTCGATGGCGCCGGCCCGGCGACGTCGTTCTGGCGGGCCGATGCGCCGCAACCGCCGCCGGCCGAGCGGCCGGTGGTCGACGCGCGTCCCGTCACGCCTGGCTACTTCTCGGCAATGCAGATTCCGCTGCTGGCCGGCCGCGACGTCGACGAGTCCGACACGCAGGATCGCGATCCGGTGGCGGTGGTCAACGAGACCTTCGCGCGCCAGATTTATCCGGGCGACAACCCGATCGGCCGCCGCTTCATCCTGAACCTCGGCAACGACAAGCCGCACGAGATCATCGGCGTGGCCGGTGACGTCAAGCTGGCGTCGCTCGAAGGTGAAATTCGGCCGACCGCGTACCTGTCGTCGCGACAATACGCGTTCGGCATGATGACCTACGTCGTGCGGGCGGCGACCGACCCGGCGCGGCTGGGCCCGGCCGCTATCGCGGTCATTCGTGAAATCGATCCGCAACTGCCGGTATCGGCCGTGCGGCCGCTGGCCGACGTGTTCGCCGAGTCGATTGCCCGCCCCCGGCTCACCGCGGCCGCGATGAGCGTGTTCGCGGCAGCCGCGCTGCTGCTGGCGGCGCTCGGCGTGTACGGCATCGTCGCTTACTCGGTGGCTCAACGGACACGCGAGATCGGCATTCGCGTCGCCCTCGGTGCCAAGCCGGGGCAGATTGTCGGCATGGTCGTCGGCCAGAACCTGCGGGTCGTCGCGCTCGGCATTGTTCTCGGCCTGGCATGTGCCGTGCCGGCGACGCGGTTGCTGCGCGGACTGCTGTTTCAGGTGGGGCCGAACGACCCGGTCACGTTCGTAGTGATTGGCGCCACGCTGGTGGCGGTGGCGGTCGTCGCGTCGTACCTGCCGGCGCGCCGCGGCACCCGGGTCGATCCGGTGGTGACCCTGAAAGCGGAGTAACGACCCTACTCGGAGTAGACGACCGTGCGAACGCTGCGATGGCGATGCGCCAGTTCCGCCGGCAGCATCTTGCTCAGGTAGACCTTTGACTCGGCGGTGTCGGCCAGGTTCGGCTCGTGCTTGACGACGTTGAAGTGGAGTTGAGCGAGCACGGCCCGCATGTCGTAGTAGCGGTTCTTGGTCTTGACGACGACTTCCTCGAAGCCGGTGGCAAGGGCCCACACCTCCGACTCTTCGGTCAGTGCGCGGAAGTGGCCCTGCCCGCGCCAGTCGCGACGGGTCCCGCCGATCCACGAGTACAAGATGCGACGGCCGTCGAAGGCGACCGTCCCGGTGAGCCGATCGACCAGATCCCGGAGCTTGGGCACCGATTCGTCATAGCGAATCTCGTGGACGATCTTGTAGGACACCGGCACCAGCGCACCGGATGGGTCGTCAGGCAGCGGTGCCTCGGCCATCAGGATCAACGACTCACGGTCGTGCAAGCGCTCGATGATCTCGTGGGCGGTCTTGCGGCGCGGAAACTCCCCGAAGTACTCCTCGATGTACTGGATCTCGAGTGCGCCGGGCTCGAGCGCGTACTGCTTGATCAGGTACTCCACGGGGTCGGTCGATTATACGAGATGCGCCAGCCGGGCGCTTAACCAGCGTTGCTCGGGTGCCGAGCGCGCCAGCGTCAGCGCCTCCCGGTAACAGGCAGCGGCCTGCGCCAGATCGCCGGACTCGCGCCAGAGCTCCGCCTGCGCCGCCGGCAACAGCGGATAGCCGTCGAGCGCTTCACGATACTTGATGGACTCGATGACCGCCAGACCGGCGAGCGGCCCGTCGACTCGGGAGATCGCGATGGCCCGGTTCAGGGCCACCACCGGCGAGCCCGTCAGTGCCAGCAAATCGTCGTAGAGCGCCACGATCCGTGGCCAGTCAGTGCTCGCCCACGACGGCGCCACCGCGTGGCAAGCGGCGATCCCGGCCTCGAGATGGTAGGCGGTGACTCGATCACCGGCGGCCGCCCGATCGAGGGCACGCAGGCCGGCGGCAACGGCAGCACGGTCCCACTTGCTGCGATCCTGATCGCGGAGCAGGAACAGCAACCCGTCGCCGCCGGAGCGGGCGGGAAATCGCGAGGCTTGCAGCAGCATCAGCGCCAGCAGCGCCGACGCCGCCGGCGAGGCCGTGGCCGGATGCGCAGCCACCAGCGAGACCAGCCGAATGGCCTCACCGGCGACATCGTCGCGCACGAGCGTGTCACCCGTGGTCGCGGCATAGCCCTCGTTGAACATCAGGTAGAGCGACTCGAGGACCGAGTCGAGGCGCGGCGCGAGGTCGGCCGGCGACGGCATGCCAAAATCCGCGCCGCCGGCGCGAAGGCTGCGCTTGGCGCGGACCAGGCGCTGGGCAATGGCGCTCTCCTGCGCCAGGAATGCGCGCGCAATCTCGCCGACACCGAAACCGCCGACCAGCTTCAGGGCGAGGGCGACTCTGGCATCGGCGGCGACTGCAGGGTGGCAGGACAGAAACAGCAAGCCCAGTTGGTCGTCGTCCACTGGCGGCAGCTCATCGCGCAGCAGCGTTGATGCCGCGGGCGGGTTGAACGCCGGTGCGCCCTGCCCAATCGCGGACACCTTGCCGGCCGCCATCTTGACGTGCCGCAGGCGATCGAGGGCACGGTTCTTCGCCACCTGGTAGAGCCAGGCCTCTGGTTGATCCGGCACGCCCCGATACGGCCATTGCTGCAGCGCCGCGATCAACGCATCCTGAACGGCGTCTTCGGCGACCGCGAGATGGCGCGACCCGAGGGCCCGAGTGAGCCGGGCGACCATCTGTCCCGCCTGACGGCGGAACAGATGCTCAACCAATGTGATCGAGTCGGCAGCCACCGGGTGTCCTAGGTAGGCTCAACCTCGCGGATCTCGATCGTCCCGAAGTCGAGGTGAGGGCAGTCCCGGCTGAGCTCCACCACTTCCTCGAAGTGAGCTGCCTCAACGATGAAGAGACCGCCGATCACCTCGCGGGCTTCGGCGTACGGGCCGTCGATGACTTTCGGGTGACCGACCGCGCCGCGCAAGACCCGGCCAGTGCCGTCGGCCAGCTTGTGGCCGTCGACGGCTCGGCCATTGGCCTGGACCTTCTGCTTCCACGCCACGTAGCGCTCAATGATCGCCTGGATCTGATCAGGGCTGAGGTCGGGTGGGAAGGTACCGGAGTCGTGAAGCAACATGATGAATCTGGGCATTTGGCAATCCTTGTCAGGAGTCGGGAGTCGGGGGTCGGGAGCCGACCCCCTCACGCCCGGTCGTTGCCTGGAAGACGATTGAGGTCAGCCAGGATCGACAATCGCGCGCCTCCCGCCTCCAGTCCAGGTTCAGTAGTCCATCCCGACGACGCCGCCCTGTTCATTGACGTCGAGTTTCTGCGCCTGCGGCACTTTGCCGAGGCCCGGCATCAGCATCATGCTGCCGGCGATGGCGACCACGAACCCGGCGCCGGCCGAGAGTGAGACCTCGCTGATGTTCAGGGTCCATCCCGACGGCGCGCCCATCTGCTTGGGATCGTCGGTGAACGAATACTGCGTCTTGGCGATGCACACCGGCAGGGCGCCGTAGCCGAGCGCCTCCACCTTGGCGAGCCGCGACTTGGCGGCGGGCTTGAATGCCACGCGCGCCGCCCCGTAGACCTGGGTCGCCACCGCGGTGATCTTCGCCTCGAGCGACTGGCTGGCCGTGTAGATCGGCCGCACAGCTGCAGGATCGGACGCCTCGGCGGCGGCCACCAGTTTCCCGGCCAGTTCCGTCATGCCGTCGCCACCGCGGGCGTAGCCCTCGGCCAATGCCGCATCGGCGCCGATCGATCGACAGAACGCCATCACCTGCTCAAGATCGGTCTCGGTGTCACCGGGGAAGCGATTGAGCGCGATCACCGCCGGCACGCCCCACCGCTTCAGGTTGTCGAGATGGCGCTGCAGGTTTGGAAAGCCGGACTCGAGCGGGCCATCGGGCGAGCCACCCTGGGCGCGAAGAGCCTTGAGCGTGACGATCACTGCCGCGGCCGCCGGCACGTGGCCACACATCGGCATCACGAGATCGAAGAACTTCTCGGCGCCAAGGTCGGCGGCGAAACCTGTCTCGTTGACAACGTAGTCGGCCAGGTGGAGGCCGATGCGCTGCGCCAGGACGCTACTGGTGCCGTGGGCGATGTTGGCGAATGGGCCGCAGTGCACGATCGCCGGCGCCCCTTCGCTGGTCTGCACGAGGTTGGGCAGCACCGCTTCATTGAGCAGCACCATCATCGGCCCGACGGCCTTGAGATCGGCGGCCGTCACGGCGCCGCCATCGTAGTTGAAGCCGACGACGATGCGCGAGAGCCGCTGGCGCAAGTCGGCACGGCTCTCGGACAGCGCCAGGATCGCCATAATTTCAGAGGCCGCCGTGATGACGAAACCGGTCTCGCGGGCGGGACCGCTCTCCCGGCCACCGAGGCCGGTGGCGATGCGGCGCAGTGCGCGGTCGTTCATGTCCATGCACCGGGGCCACAGAATCTCCCGGGGATCGATCCGGAGGTCGTTGCCAAAGTGCAGGTGAGTATCGAGCAAGGCCGCCAGCAGGTTGTGCGCGGCGGTAATGGCGTGGAAGTCACCGGTGAAGTGCAGGTTGATCTTGTCAATGGGCTCGAGCGAGGCCTGGCCACCGCCAGTGGCGCCGCCTTTCATGCCGAACACCGGCCCAAGGGAAGGTTCGCGCAGCGCCGCGACCGCCCGGTGACCCAGTTTCACCAGTCCCTGAGTGATCCCGATAGTGTTGACGGTCTTGCCTTCGCCGCTGGTGGTCGGCGTGATCGCCGTCACGAGGATCAACTTGCCCGTGCGCTTGGGAAAGCGTTCGAGTACCTCCAGGCGAATCTTGGCGATCGAGCGGCCGTAGGGTTCGAGCAGGTCTTCGGGCAGGCCGAGGCGGCTGGCGATTTGTGTGATGGGCAGCATAGGGGCGGCACCATCTTACCGGGTTGGGCGCCTCTCACCCACCCGCGGTCATCAACACCGGCCGGGCGGCGGCCTGCCACTCGTCGTCCCAGTGCGTGGCCGGGTTCTCGAACAGCCACGCCTGCGATCGGCCCAGGGGCGATGCCGGTTCGATCGTCCCCGAAGCCACGGCGATCAGGATGGCTGCCAGTTGACCGGGGTCACGGAAGGTGACGCCCTCGCGGCCATTGGCCAGCACTTCGCCCAGCACCGGCGCGTAGTCAAAGGCCGCCACCGGCACGCCGGCGCCCCGCAAGTCGGCCACCTTCATGGGCAGGTCGAGCCCAGACGACGATTGATGGACGCACAAGCCCAGGTCGGCCATGCCGGCCAGGACCGGATAGTCATCCGGTTCGAGCCAGTGCGTCCTGACCGCCACGGCTTTGAAGGAGCGCCGCGCCACTCGCGCATCGAATGCCTCGCGCATTGCGCCACGGCCAGTGAGGATGACGACCAGCGCCACCGGCCCGCCGGCGATGGCCAGTTGCCGGTCGGTTCGCTCGAGTGCCTCCAGCAACAGATCGAAATCCTCGTCCGGTGTCCAGCTCGTCGGGCAAACGACGAGCGGGATGCGGTCGGCGGGCAGTGCCGTGCCGGTGGCCAGCTTTGCCCACAGCGCGACGGCGGCCGATGGCATCGTGCGGCGGAAAGCGGCGGCCGGTCGATCGTAGACGACGGTCGCAGTGATGCCGAAGTGTGCGGACAGCCAACCGGCCAACGCCTGTGACACCGCGAGGTGTCCATCCGCGCGGCGCGCCCACCGGCGCTCACTTCGGCGCAAGGCCTTCACGGCACGATGAGACTCGCCGAGCCGAATCGCGGCCACGGTGTGGGCGAGATTGTGCCAATCGATCACGAATCGCGCTCCCCGCAGCCGTGATACCAACCAGGCGATGACCAGGGTCGGCACAGCGGGCGGACTCTGCACGAGGATCAAGTCCGGCTTCGGCCGCCGCACCAGCAACAGGAACAGGCGCCGCGCCTGACCGATGGCTCGCGCCGCCGAAGCGGCCACGAATCGCCCGCGGCCGCCGCTGGCGCGGCCGCGAAACGCGCGGTCGGGCAGGCGATGGCAGGTGATGCGCGGGTGGCCGGCAACCGCCGCCGCGAGCGGGGCGCCTTCGAGGCCAACCAGGTCGACCTCGTGTCCGGCACTGGCCAGCGAGACGGCGTGGTTCTGCATTCGCGGGCTGCGGCCCAGGTCTCCGAGTACGATGACGACGGTTCGCATGTGACGGTATACCTGTTGCTCGGCCTCGGCAGCGCGGCCCTGACGTGGGTCATCACTCCGCTGGTGTCGAACGCCGCTCGCCGGCTCGGACTGGTAGACGCCCCCGGAGGCCGGAAGGTTCATGTCCGGCCGGTGCCGCGTCTGGGCGGTGTGGCGGTCGTCGGCGCGACTCTCGTGGCGATGATACTGGTGCGGCTGTGGGGACCGCGGGATTTCGGCCCAGCAATCTGGCCCGGATTATGGGCACTGGGCGCTGCGGTCTCTCTGGTGTTTGCGGTCGGCCTGACCGATGACATCCGCGGCGCCAGTCCCTCCACCAAGCTGGTGGTCGAGTTTGCCGCGGCCGTTGTGGTGATGACGTCCGGCCTGCTGATCGAGCGGGTGACGCTGTTCGGGACGTCGCTGGACCTCGGTTGGCTGGCCTGGCCGCTCACCGCCGCGTGGATTGTCGGGCTGACCAACGCATTCAACCTGATCGACGGCCTCGATGGACTGGCCGCCGGCACGGCAGCGCTGGCCGGCGCCACCTGCGCCGCCATCCTGCTCGCGCGCGGCCACGTCGGCGAGGCCTTGCTGATCACCGCGCTCGCGGGCGCGGCGGCCGGCTTCCTGGCCTTCAACTTCCCGCCCGCCTCGATCTTCCTCGGCGACAGCGGCAGCCTGGTCATCGGCTTCCTGCTGGCGACCACGGCAGTGTCAGGCTGGCAGAAAGGCGCGACCGCGCTCGCCACCGGCGTGCCGCTGCTGATGTTCGCCTTGCCGATCGCTGATGTGATCACGACCATCGCTCGCCGCGGACTGGACCGGCCGGCCGCCGGTTGGCCGTCGCCCACGGTGATGCTGCAACGGCTGGTCCAGCCCGATCGCCTGCACATCCATCACCGCCTCCTGGGTTATGGCTGGTCGCCGCGGCGCGCGCTACTGATCTGCTACGGTGTCACGACCGTCTTGTCGCTCCTGGCGCTGGCGACGGCGCAAACGCCATGAAGCGTGTCCTGCTCGTGCAGCCGTCGCTGCAGCCGCCCGGCGGCGGCAACGGCGTTGCCGCGTGGGTGCTGCAGGCGTTGGTCCCGGCCCATCGCGTCACGGTGTTGTCGTGGCAACCGGTCGAGGTCGCGGCGATCAACCGCTTCTTCGGCACCACACTCCACGGCGGCGACTTCGAATCGCTGATCGTACCGAGGACATGGACCTGGCTGCCGAACCTGCTGCCGGTACCCGCCACACTGGTGAAACTGGCGTTGCTGATGCGCTATACCCGCCGGGTCAGCGCCGACTTCGACGTCATCTTCGGTGTCCACAATGAAACCGACTACGGCCGCCGGGGCATCCAGTACATCCACTACCCGTCGTACCTGCGGCCGCGCCCGGCAGTGGACCTGCGCTGGTATCACCGGCCCCGGGTGGCCCTGTCGGCGTACTACGCCCTTGCCGATCGCATCGCCGGCTTCTCGCTGGCGCGGATGCGGTCAAACCTCACGCTGGTGAACTCGGACTGGACCGGCGCGCACGTGCGCGCCTTTCTCGGCGGTGAGCCGCGCACGCTCTATCCGCCGGTCGCCGACCCCGGACCGGGGCTGCCGTGGGACGAGCGGGCGCCGCACTTCCTTGCGATCGGCCGCATCTCACCTGAAAAAGAGTACGAGCGGACGATGCGGATTCTGGCCCGCGTCCGGACCGAGGCCCCCGGCCTCCGCCTCACCATCGCCGGCACGTCGGACCGACACTCCGCGCGCTACCTCGCCGGCCTGGAGCGCCTAGCCCGTGAACTCGGCGACTGGATCACGTTTCGCCTTGATCTTGACCGCGAGGAGCTTCGCCGCCTGATGGGATCACATCGTTACGGCATCCATGGCATGCGCGAGGAGCACTTCGGTATGGCCCCTGCGGAACTGGCGCGCGCCGGGGTCATTGTCTGGGTGCCGCGGGGCGGCGGACAGATGGAAGTGGTCGGACACGAGCCGGCTCTGATGTACGGCGACGAGGATGAGGCGGCGCGGAAGATCACCGCCGTGCTGCAGGATTCGGCGGCGCAAGAGCGCTTGCGCCGCCAACTGGCGGCGCTGGCCAGCCAGTTCTCTACCGACCGGTTCATGCGCGAGGTGCGCGCGATCGTCACCGCGTTCTGACCGCGGCGGCCGCTAGGTAAGCTGACGAAAGCCAGGGTCGCTCAGTAGTTCCTGGTAGGTGCCGGCCCCGGCGACGCGGCCGTCCTTCAGGTAAATCAACAAGTCGCAATCCTTGACTGTCGACAGGCGATGCGCGATCGCGATCACCGTCCGCGTGCCGTGCATGGCGGCGATCGCTTCGGTCACTTCGCGCTCGGTCTGGTTATCGAGCGCGGCGGTCGCCTCGTCGAAAAACAGCACCGGCGGATCCCGATAGAGCGCTCGCGCAATCGCAACCCGCTGGCGCTGGCCGCCCGACAGGCGCACGCCATCCTCACCGATCACCGTCTCCAGGTTGGCGGGCAAGGCGGCGACCACTTCATCCAGGCGGGCCAGGCTGACCGCCGCCGCGAGACGGGCTTCATCGATGGCGGCGTCGACAATGCCGAAAGCGATGTTGCTGCGCAGGGAGGCATCAAGGAGGTAGACATCCTGTGAGACATACCCAATCTGCCGTTGCCACGCCTGTTCGCGGCCGTCGAGGGGTACGCCGTCAATCACGACGCGACCTCCGGTCGGCGGTAACAAGCCGAGCAGCACGTCGACGAGAGTGGTCTTTCCGGCGCCGGTCTGGCCGACGATCCCCACGGACTGCCCGCGCCGAATGGTGATGGAGACGCCGTCGAGCGCCAGCGGCTGGCCCTCGTCGTAGCGAAACGACACGTCCTCGCAGGCAATCGTCTCGTGCAGCAGGGGTGGGGCCGGCTCGAACGAGCGCGCCGGCGGCGACGGCAGCCCGTGCAAGTCGCGGTCCATCTCGGCCACCCAGGGTTGCGCTTCGCGAAGGTAGCCGGCATTCAGCATGATGCGATTGGCCGACGGGATGACGCGAAACCCGGTGTAGGCGAACAGCGCAAGCACCGACACGGTGCTGCTGCCCGACGTGCCCTCGCGCATCACCAGGTAGACCACCAGCAACATGCTCAGGACGAGCGTGGTCTCGACGCCGTGCCGCGACGCGCTCGCCAGCCAGGCCCGGCGCTGCATCACCCGGGCCAGCTCGCGCTTGGCCCGGCGAAACTGCCCCTCGAAGAACGGCTGCCGCCCCGATACCTTGACGTCCTTGATGGCGCCCAGGCACTGCTGCAGGATGTGCAGTTCGTGCCGCTGCAGGGACATCTCGGCATCGCCCACACGGTTCCACGATCGGCGAAGAAACAGGATCGGGCCCGCGACGACGGCCAGGACAATGGCCACGCCGAACAACGTCGACGGCGGCGCCGACCACAGCAGCACCGCTGCCAATGCCAGGATCGTCAGCACCTCGGCCAGGATGTTGACGGCTGACTGGGCGACCATTTCAAACGCCATATCGGAGGCGCGCGCCACCGGTTGAATCAGCGACGCCGAGTTGCGCCTGACGTGGAAGAGGTAGTCGGCGGCCAGGTAGCGGGCCAGCAACCGTTCGGCGGCAATCGACGCGGAATGAAAGACAACGCCTTCACGAACCCACTCGACCCACGACAGGAACACGGCACGTCCGAGGTAGAACACACCGACGGCCAGCGCGAGCGCCGCCACCACGGCCCGCGGGTCATTGGTCGGCCACTGCCGCCAGATCTGGGAGACCACGGGCGCCGTGCGCACCAGATCCGGATCGACCACGAGGCGGAGCAGGCCGAAGGTCGCGAGGGCTCCGCCGGCTTCGACCAGTGCGCTGATACTGGCCAGCGGTACCAGTGACAGCCACGGCAGTCGCTCGCGAGGCGTGAGCCAACCGAGCACCGTGCGCACGTCGCGGATCACGCGTGCGCCCCGGCCACCTGTACTGTGGCGTGGTTCGAAGGCGTCTTGGCAGCGATGACCCAGTATAGGCGCAAGTCACAAACTGCGAGGCGCCGCCGTTGGTGGCCGCACCGCGTATAATTCCGGCACTGATGCAGGACCTCACGACCGGCTCGCTGACCGGTCACCTCCTCAAAACCACCAGCTTCATGTTGGTCAGCATGGTCTTCCAGACGCTGTACGTGCTGGTGGATTTGTTCTGGGTCGGCCGGCTCGGCACGGATGCGGTGGCGGCGGTCGGGATCAGCGCCAACCTGTCGTTCCTGGTCCTGGCCATTTCGCAGATGCTCGGCGTCGGCACCACGACCGTGGTATCGCACGCGGCCGGCCGCAAGGAGCACGACCAGGCCATTCACCTGTTCAACCAGTCGCAAGTCCTGTCGATGGTGGCGGGGGTGATGTTTCTTGTCGTGGCGATGTACTACCGCACCGCCTACGCCGCCGCGCTCAGCGCCGACGCCAGCATGCAGCGCCAGACCGAGGACTACCTGCTCTGGTTCATTCCTGCCATGGCACTGCAATTCGCCATGGTGGCCATGGGCGCGGCCCTGCGCGGCACCGGCAACTTCAAGCCGGGCATGTACGTGCAAACCGGCACGGTCGTGCTCAACATCGTGCTGGCACCGATCCTGATCTTCGGCTGGGGCCCGTTTGCCGCCCACGGCGTCGCCGGCGCGGCGCTGGCGACCTTCATCGCCATCGCGGTCGGCGTCGCGTGGATCTCGCTCTACTTCGTGGATCGCGGCGCCTACCTCTGCTTCCGGCTGAGCGACTGGCGGCCGGAGTTTGGCGCGTGGGGCCGGATGCTGAAGATCGGTCTGCCGGCCGGGGCCGAGTTCGCGATGATGGGCGTTTACATGGTCGTGGTCTATGCCATCACCCGGCCCTTCGGGGCGGCGGCCCAGGCCGGGTTTGGCGTGGGCCTGCGCATCGTGCAGTCGGCGTTCCTCCCGGTCGTCGCGCTGGGGTTCGCGGTCGCGCCGGTCGCGGGTCAGAACTTCGGCGCCGGCCACGGCCAGCGCGTTCGCGACGCCTTCAAGGCGGCCGCGTCAATGGCCGGCGTGCTGATGCTGGTGCTCGGTGCCGCCGTCTACCTGGCCGCTGCCCAGCTGATGGGCTTGTTCAGCAACGATGCCGAGGTCATTCACGTCGGCGTGGACTACCTGCACGTGGTCACCATCAACTTTGTCGCCTCGGGCATCACCTTCGTCTCGGCCAGCATGTTCCAGGCGATGGGCAATACCCTGCCGTCGCTGGCCACCTCGTTCCTGCGGCTGGTGGTCGGCATTGTCCCGGCCGCGCTGTTGTCGACCCGGCCCGACTTTGCCCTCACGTGGATCTGGTGGCTGACGGTGCTGTCGACGACGCTGCAAATGGCACTGAACCTGGTGCTGCTGCAGCGGGAATTCCGGTTGAAGCTGGCGTAAGCCGGGCGAGAGCAGCGGCAGGGACGCAGCTCAGGAATCAGGAAGGTTGGACTCCTCGGCTCTTGATCTCCTGTTACTACCTATATAATCGCCTCGCACATGAAGCTCGCCGTCCCGAAAGAATGCCGCCCCGGTGAACGCCGGGTCGCGGTCACCCCCGAAAACGTCGCGCGCCTCGTCAAGCTGGGCTTTTCCGTCGCCGTCGAACGCGACGCCGGCGCCGCCGCCTCGTTTGGCGACGACGACTACGCAGCGGCCGGCGCGGAGGTCGTCGCCGGCACGCGCGAGATCTGGCAGGCGGGCGACATCGTGCTCAAGGTACAGCCGCCGGCAGCGCACCCGGGCCTGGGCGTCCACGAAGCCGAGCTCATCCGCGAAGGCGGCACGCTGATCAGCTTCCTGTATCCCGGCAAGAACCAGGACATCATCGACAAACTGGTGGCGCGCAAGGCGACCGCGATCGCGGTCGACCAGATTCCGCGCATCTCACGCGCGCAGAAAATGGACGCGTTGTCGTCGATGGCCAACATCGCCGGCTATCGGGCCGTGGTCGAGGCGGCCAGTTTCTACGGACGGTTCTTCACCGGCCAGATGACGGCGGCGGGCCGGGTGCCGCCGGCCAAGGTACTGGTGATCGGCGCCGGCGTCGCCGGGTTGGCCGCGATCGGCGCCGCGCGCGGCATGGGTGCCATCGTCCGCGCGTTCGATACGCGGCCGACGGTGAAAGAGCAAGTCAAGAGCATGGGCGCGGAGTTCATCGAGCTCAACGTGCATGAGGACGGCGAAGGCACCGGCGGCTACGCCAAGGAAATGAGTCCCGCGTTCATCAAGGCCGAGATGGAGATGTTCCTCGCCCAGGCGAAGGAGGTCGACATCATCATCACCACGGCGCTGATTCCCAACCGGCCGGCGCCCATCCTGATCACCGAAGAGATGGTCAAGGCGATGAAGAAGGGCTCGGTGATTGTCGACCTCGCGGCGGAGAACGGCGGCAACTGCGCGCTCACCGAACCTGGGCAGGTCGTGCAGAAGCACGGCGTTCATATTCTCGGCTACACCGACCTGCCGAGCCGGCTGGCGCCGACCGCCAGCCTGCTGTTCGGCAATAACCTCACTCACCTGCTGGCGGATCTCGGCGGCGCGAGCCACTTCCGCCTCGACCTGGCCGATGAAGTGGTGCGTGGCGCGCTGGTAGTGCGCGACGGCGAGGTGATCTGGCCGCCACCGCCACGGCCGCCGGTGGTCTTGCCGCCGGCGCCGAAAGTGGTCGCGGCACCGCTGGCCGCGCAGGCCGCCAAGACGCCGGCGTCGGCTGGTGTCGCCGGTCCGGTGGCCGCCTTGATTGCGGCAATCGCCCTGGTCGGCCTCGGCCTGGTCGCACCGCCGGCCTTCCTGGGGCACCTCACGGTGTTCGCGCTGTCGGTCGTGATTGGCTGGCAGGTGGTGTGGAACGTCACGCCGGCCCTGCACACCCCGCTCATGAGCGTGACCAATGCCATCAGCGGCATCATCGTGCTCGGTGGCATGCTGCAACTGACGGGCCCGCTCAGTTCGCCGGTCGTGATGGTTGGCGCTGCCGCCATTCTTCTTGCCACCATCAACATCGTGGGCGGCTTCATGGTGACGCAGAGAATGCTTCGGATGTTTCGGCGATGACACAGACACGTCCACCAGGGCCGCAGATGACACAGATGACACAGATCTCAGGGGGACGGCTTGCCTGAGACACTCGTGACCATCGCCTACCTGGCGGCGGGCATTCTCTTTATTCAAAGTCTCGGCGGGCTGTCGAGGCAGGAGTCGGCGCGCAAGGGCAACCTGTTCGGCATGCTCGGCATGGCGCTGGCCGTCGGCGTCACCGCCTTTGGGCCGGGCGCGGGCAACTACGGCGTGCTGATCGGCGCGCTGGTCATCGGCGGCGGCATCGGCGCGGCCATGGCCGCGCGGGTCGCGATGACCGACATGCCGCAACTGGTGGCGATGCTGCACAGCTTCGTCGGCCTGGCGGCGGTGCTGGTGGGCTTCGGCGGCACGCTCAATCCCGCCAACACGCTGACCGGCGTCGAGGCCACCATCCACGCGGTGGAAACCTTCATCGGCGTGTTCGTCGGCGCGATTACCTTCACCGGATCGATCATCGCGTTCGGCAAGCTGCAGGGCCTGATCGGCAGCCGGCCGCTGCTGCTGCCCGGCCGACACATCCTCAATCTGATCGCGCTGCTGACGTGCGTGTTCCTGGGCTTCCAGTTCGTCGGCGCTGATCACGGCGCGGCCCTGCAGCCGCTGATCGTCGCCACCGTGATCGCGTCGCTGCTCGGCATTCACCTGGTCATGGCCATTGGCGGCGCCGACATGCCGGTGGTGGTGTCGATGCTCAACAGCTACTCTGGCTGGGCGGCGGCGGCGGCGGGCTTCATGCTCGGCAACGACTTGCTGATCATCACCGGCGCGCTGGTGGGATCGAGCGGCGCAATCCTGAGCTACATCATGTGCCACGCCATGAATCGTTCGTTCGTGAGCGTAATCCTCGGCGGCTTCGGCGCCGAGGAGGGCAAGGCGCCGGCGGCCGGCGCGCAGCCGGCCGGCGAGGTGACCAGCATCACCGCCGAGGAAACCGCCGAACTGCTCCGGGATGCCAAGAGCGTGGTCATCGTCCCCGGCTACGGCATGGCAGTCGCCCAGGCGCAGCACCCGATGTACGAAGTCACGAAGATGTTGCGCGACAAGGGCGCCAGCGTGCGCTTCGCCATCCACCCGGTGGCCGGCCGCCTGCCGGGCCACATGAACGTGCTGCTGGCCGAGGCCAAGGTGCCGTACGACATCGTGCTCGAAATGGAAGAGATCAATGCCGACTTCCCCGACACCGACGTGGTGATCGTCTGCGGCGCCAACGACATCGTCAATCCCGGCGCGCTCGATGATCCATCGAGCCCGATCTTCGGCATGCCGATCCTGGAAGTGTGGAAGGCCAAGACCTGCATTGTCATGAAGCGCGGCATGGCCAGCGGCTATGCCGGCGTCGACAACCCGTTGTTCTACAAGGACAACACGCAGATGCTGTTTGGCGACGCCAAGAAGATGATCGACGCGGTACTCGCCGCGCTGAAGCAATAAGACCAGGCGGCGGCCGCCTGGTGATCGCGAGGTTGCCATGTTCCGGATTCGCCTGCTGATCGCGCTCGTGGCCGTCGCCATCGCGCCGGCCACTCCTGCGCTGCAAACTCCGTCATCAGGACTGGTGGCCGATCGCGTCGCGGTGATCGATCGCGGCCTGCAACGCTACGTGGACGACAACCGCGTGGCCGGCATCGTCGCGCTCGTCCTGCAGGACGGCAAGCCGATCTACGAGAAGGCCTTTGGCTGGAGCGACAAGGAAGCCGGCCGCCGGATGACCCCCGACAGCATCTTCCGCATCGCCTCGCAGACCAAGGCGCTGACCAGCGTCGCCATCCTGCAACTGATCGAGGAGGGCCGCCTCTCGCTCGGCCGCCGGGCCGGTGACTTCATCCCGACCTTTGCCGAGACGACGGTGGCGACGGGAAGAAATGGCGACCAGGTACTCACCGAGCCGGCGCGGCGGCCGATTACGATTCGCGACCTGCTGACGCACACGGCAGGCATTTCCTACGGCACCGACGCCGTGGTGGCTGATGCCTACCGCGCCAAGGGCCTCGGGCCGGCCGCCGGCTTCGGTTGGTACACCGCCGACAAGGCCGAACCGGTGTGCGCGACGATGGAGCGGCTCGGAACGCTGCCGTTTGTGGCGCAGCCCGGTGAGAAGTGGGTGTACGGCTACAACACCGACATTCTCGGCTGCATCGTCGAGAAGGTGTCGGGCATGCCGCTGGACGAGTACCTACGCACGCGCATCACGGCGCCGCTCGGGATGAACGACACTCAGTTCTTCCTGCCGGCGAAGGACCGGGCACGGCTCGCGGTGGTCTACGCAACCGAGAAGGGCGCCTACGTGCGCGCGCCTGAGGGCGCGCGCGGCCAGGGCCACTACGCCGACGGACCGCGCACCAACTTCGCCGGCGGCGCCGGGCTGCTCTCGACCGCGCGCGACTACGCGCGGTTTCTTGAGGCGATTCGCCTGGGCGGTTCGCTCGACGGGGTGCGATTGTTGTCGCCCCGCAGTGTCCGGCTGATGGCCACCAACCTGGTGGGCACGTTGCATTCGACCAACGGGCTCGGGTTCGGCCTGGGCTTCGAAACCACCGACGCCTTTGGCGCCAACGGCATGCAAAGCCGTGGCGCGTTTGGCTGGGGCGGCACCTACGGCTCTGTTTACCGGGTCGATCCCGATGAGCGACTGGTCATGGTCCTGATGCTCCAGCTGATCCCGAACGGCAGCGATATCAGGGAAGTGTTCCCGAACCTGGTGTACCAGGCGTTGCGGTGATGCCGTTCAGTGACTACGCCCTGGCCGGCCGGCTCGAACTGACCGAAGGCCGCGGCAACGCCGCATTTGTCGAGATCCAGCAGCGCCGCAATCCGGCGTCAGGCGCCGAGTGGCGGGCGTTCGGCGGCACGCTCGCCATGTTCTCGGGCGTCGGGTCGCCACTGACACAGACCTTCGGGCTGGGCGTCGGGTCGGCGCTGACCGATGCCGATCTCGATGCGATCGAGTCGTTTTACGCCGCGCGCGGCAGTGACGTCTTCCACGAAGTCAGTCCGCTCGCGGGCGTCGACGTGTTTGCCCGTTTGGCCAGGCGCGGCTATCAACCGGTGGAACTGTCGAGCGTGATGTTCCGGCCACTCGACGGCCGCGACGGCGCCATCGAGGTGAATCCGCGGCTTCGGGTTCGCGCCATCGAGCCGGACGAAGCCGGTCTGTTCGCGTCGGTCTCGGCGCGCGGCTGGAGCGAGTCGACCGAGGTCCAGGCGTTCATCGACGGCTTTGCACGGGTCAGTGTCGAGTACGCCACGTGCATCGTCGCCGAGTGCGACGGCGCAACCATTGCCACGGCGGCGATGTTTTCGTGCAACGGGGTGGGCCTGCTGGCGGGCGCCAGCACGGTGC
>JAKFYH010000012.1 GCA_021730945.1 Acidobacteriota bacterium
CCCGCCACCACCGCCCGGTGCGCCGTCGCCACCACCGCCCACCGTGCCGCGGCTCTCGGCCGTGATGCCGGCTTTCTTGGCCGCCTCCGGATACATCTCCATGGCCGACTTCACCGACTCAGCCGGGCAACCCGCGCTCGTGGCCACCCACGCGGCCACGGTCGTGCCGGTCTGGCCAAAGCAATCGAGCTCGCTGCCCGGCACCACCACCCGCGCGCCGCCGCCGCTATGCGACGGAATGTAGATGATGCCGGTGACCGGGTCGGCTGCCGGCGGATGCGTGATGTTGGTGCCGCCGGTCTCGCCCGGATAGAAGCGGCCGGTGGTGACGCCCTCCTTGTTGCCGCGGTGCACCGGCGGGTTGAACGGCGGCGCCAGCAGGCCCTGCTGCGTGACCCGTGCCAGCGCCAGCGCCTTGATCTCCGGCGTGTAGTCGATCACCTGATCGGCACTGCGGCCGATGAACTCATAGGGCGCCGGCTTGATCGGGAACGGCTGGGTGGGCGACAGCTTCTCGCCCGGAACCTTCGAGGCCGGCACGGGCCGTTCTTCGAAGCCCCAGATCGGCTCGCCGGTGACGCGATTGAAGGCATAGAGAATCGCCTGCTTGGTCGCCTGGAACACCGCGGGGATCCGGCGGCCGCCGACGGTGACGTCCATGGCGATCGGCGCCGTTGGCGTGTCGTAGTTCCACACGTCGTGATGCACCATCTGGTAGTGCCAGAGCCGCTTGCCGGTTTTGACGTCGAGCGCGATCAGGCTGGCCGCGAACAGGTTGTTGCCGGGCCGGAAGCCGCCGAACATGTCGACCGTGGCGCTGTTGGTCGGCACATAGACAATGCCGCGCTCGGCATCGGCCGACAGCGGCGCCCACGACGACACGTCGCCAGTGGTTCGCCACGCGTCGTTCTCCCACGTCTCGTGGCCCACCTCACCCGGTCGCGGAATCACATGGAACTTCCACAGGAACTTTCCATCACGCGCGCTGTAGGCCAGGATGTCGCCGGGCACGTTCTCGGTCCGGGTCTGGTGATAGCCCTGCTCGGCGGAGTTGCCGACAATGACGACGTCGTTGACGACGATGGGGGGTGAGGAACTGGTGATGTAGCCCAGTTCAAGCGGCACGCCTTCGTTGGCGTTGTACTTCTGCTTGCGCCGGATCCACGGATCCCAGTCGCGAATCAGGTCTTCCGCCAGGTCGACGACACCGGAACCCGGAAAGCCGGGCAGGGCGACCTGCCGGCCCCAGTTGGGCAGCGGCTGGCCGGTCTCGGCGTCGAGCGCGACCAGGAAGAAGCCCGGCGTCGCGATGAAGACCACGCCCTTGCCGTTGATCTCCGAGTAGGCCACACCCTTGCCGTAGGGCGCGCGCATGGAGTACTTCGAGCGATAGGTTTCGGGCTCGGCCCAACTCCAGAGCAACTTGCCGCTGGTGGGATCCATCGACACGACGTGCCGCCTGGGACCGGCCACGCTCAGCAGTTTGCCGCCGACGTAGCTGGGGGTCGCCCGAGCCGTCATCGGCCCGACCACGTCGAGCGGGCTGAAGCGCCACGCTTCCTTGAGCGTCTCAAAGTTGGCGGGCGTGATCTGCTCGAGCGGCGAATAACGGGTATGCCCCATGTCGCCGCCGAGCGTGCGCCACTCGCCGTTCTCAGTGCCGGTCTTGGGTGCCTGGGCCAGCGGCAGCGCCAGGGCCACCGCCCCCAGGATGCCGAAGGCAATGATCGATGCGAACGTGCGTGGATGCCTGCTCATGGCCCGAGAGACTAAAGCCCCCGGGCATTCCGGTCAATCGATTTCGCAGGCCTACGGCCGAGCTCAGTTCCCCGACCCGTTGCCGGCAGCTTTCCACCCTTCTGACAGGATTTGCGGCGAGCCGTTGACGTTCCAGTGCTCAGTCTTGAGTGCCGCCTCGATACTCTGCAACCGCGACCGGTACGCCGAATCCGAGGAGAACCGTTCCGTCTCGGACGAGCCGTCCGGACGATGCCACACCAGCTCGAACTGGGACGAGGCATTGTCGAATCGCGTTTCGATGCGCAAGACCTCGGGTCCGCGCTCGTACAACCAAATCATTCAGTACCGCCGAATATGAAAGACGGGAACATCCCCGTTGGTGCGCTATCACGGAAGGACAACACATCGTTTGGACGAGTGTAACTCAGCGCGGTCGATGAAGAATACGCGCACACGGGCACCGTCGTTTACGCGACCGGTTCGCCGCGATCAAAAGCGGGACCGCCGGCTCATGAACAAGCCGCGCGATCCCGCCGCCGGTGAACTACTGCTACGACCCGCTGCCGATCCGCAGGCCGACACTGCCGCTCAGGCCTCGCAGTTGGTCGCCCAGCCACGGCGCCGAGCCGATGGCCCGGTAGCCCACGCCGAAGCTCACACGGTAGCGCTGTGTCATGTTCCACAGCAGATTGAGCTGCGGCTCGAGGACGAGGAAGTCGTCACGAACCGCCACCCGCGTCGTCCCATCGACCGTCCGCTGGCCAAAGCGCGCCACGCGGCCCTGGTCACGTCCGCCGCGCTCATCAAGGTGGACGAGGTCGCCAAGGGCGCGTGGCAGCGTGGCGGACCCGGCCCCGACCAGCGTCCGCACACCGAAACCGATCTTGCGATCGCTGCGCGCCATCCACTCGACGACCCCGCCGCCATATGCCACCTTGAAGTCGTCGTCGCGATTGGTGAGCCAATAGCCGCCGGCGCCAAACACCAGGGTGCGATCGGTGACACGGCCGACATAACCACCGGCCAGCGTGCCGGTGCGGCCGTCGAGGTCGGCCACGCGGACATCCGGCGAGACCAGCCAGCCGCTCTCGATCTTCTCGACGATCAGCTTGGACGGCGCCGGCGTTGGCGTTTGCGCAAATGCCGGTGTTGCCCCGAGTACCAGCGCACCAAGCACCAGCGCCTGGCGCACCGGCACCGGCACCCACCCCGGCACCCAAGGCACTCTATGCACCCTAAGCACCCCGATCACTGTTCCCCCTTCGTCAGACTCACATTGACGGGAGTAGTCTGTCCGGCCGTGATCTGCACGGTGGTCGAGAAGGGCAGGTAGCCGTCCTTGCGTACTTCAACGCGATGCGCGCCGGCGGTCACCTGCAGATCCAGGCGCGCCCCGCCTGAGGCCTGCCACTGCTCGCCGTCGACGAGAACGGTGGCGTCCACCGGCTGCACGCGGATGGCGAGCACGCCGCCGCCTTGCGCGGCCGGTGCGGCTGGGGCGTTTGGGTTGGGGCGGCCGAAGGCGTCGTAGTGCATCGGCGGCGGAGCCGGCGTGGCGCCCGGCATGGGCCGTGGCGGCGCCGCCTCGCCCGGCGGCAACGGTTCCATCGTGTGGCGCAGGCGGTAGGTCTCGCCGGGTTGGAACAGGACGTTCTCGGTGATCGAGCGGTAGCCGTCCAGGTAGAGCTCAATCACGTGCTCGCCCGGCGCCAGCCGCAGGCGCTGCGCAAAGCCGTCGAAGTCGTCGACGATCCCGGCGCGGAAGCCGTCGACATAGACCTCGGTCTCGCGCGGCGTCACCTGGATGCGCGCGGCGCTGTCGCCGGCAAAGCCGCGGCGATAGAAGTCGGGCGGGTACTGGCCCGGGTAGCCCCAGACATATGAATCCCAGAAGAACGGGTTGTAGTACGGGGCATAGAACGGGCTGTAGTAGGGCGCGACGACGATGGTGCGGCCACCGCCGCCGCGCCCGCCGCGGCCGCGTTGCGCGTGAGCGCTCGCGGGAAACAGCATCAGCGCCATGGCGGCGATGCTGACGAGCGAAATGAGTTTCTTGGTCCAGGACAAAACGCTTCCTCCGGCAAGCAGGCACCCGGCAAGAAGCAAGGGCAGTGCCACCACTTTTCGTCGTCTTTGCAGGACACGGCCGCCACACTCTTTTCACATCTCGCGCTCGTATAATCAACGGCGATGAGGCAAACACGATGGGCAGCGGCGTGCGTGGTGCTGGCGGCCGTCGGCGGCGGCAGCGCGCTGATGGCGTGGGGCGGGCAGGGGCATCGGCTGGTCGGCCTGGTCGCGGCCAATCACCTGTCGCGCGTGGCCACCGACAACGTGGCCTGGCTGCTCGACGGCCAGAGCCTGGCCGACGTCTCGAGCTGGGCCGATGGGCAGGTCACTGACTGGCAGCAGACCGCGCCGTGGCATTACCTGAACATTCCGCCCACGGCCGCTGGCTACGATCGCGATCGCGATTGTCCGCGCGCGGCCGGGGTGTCAGCCGGCAGCCGCAACGACGCGTGGCGCGACTGCGCGGTCGATCGCATCACCTATTTCGAACAGCGCGCCGCTGACGTCAAGCTCGATCGTGCTGACCGCGCCACCGCGCTCAAGTTCCTGGTGCACTTCATTGGCGACCTGCATCAGCCGTTTCATGCGCTCGGCGTGGGACGGGGCGGCAACGATGTGACCGTGCGCGTCTTTGGTGTCAGCAATTGCGGCACCGACCCGTCGCGGCCGCCGCTGCCCTGCAACCTGCACTCGGTGTGGGACAGCCGTTTGATCGCCCGTCGCGACCTGTCCGACAAGGAATATGTGGCCGTCCTCGAGACGCTGATCAAGCAGAGGGGCTGGTTTCAGCAGCCGCCCGGCACGCCGAAGGACTGGGCCGAGCAGTCGTGGACGCTTGGCAAGGCGGCGCTCGTGGCCAACGACACCAATATCGACGAGGCCTACTACCAGAAGCACATCGGATCGATCGATGAACGGCTGGCGCTCGGCGGCGTGCGCCTCGCCGTCGTGCTCAACCGCATCCTGGTCACCGCGCCACGGTAGCGGCTCCTACTCGCTTCGCAAGGC
The DNA here is from genome assembly GCA_021730945.1 of Acidobacteriota bacterium. Classification (GTDB taxonomy): domain Bacteria; phylum Acidobacteriota; class Vicinamibacteria; order Vicinamibacterales; family UBA2999; genus 12-FULL-67-14b. Next base: position 4,819 of record JAKFYH010000012.1, read on the forward strand.
CGTCGCCGGATCGACACGGGCGGCCTTACGCACCGGTAACAGGCACGCCGCCATCGACACTGAGGCGAGCACAAGGGTGATCGCGATCAGCGTGACCGGGTCATCCGCTTCGACCTCGACCAACCGGAAGCGGGCAAGCCGGGCCAGCGCGAGTGCAGCCGGCACGCCCAGGACCAGGCCGGCCGCCAGTTGGGCCAAGGCGCGCTTGAGAAACAGCCACGACACCTGCCAGCGCGCTGCGCCGATGGCCATGCGCACGCCGATCTCGTGCGTGCGCTGGGTGACGGCGTAGGCCATGACGCCGTAAATGCCGACGGCCGAAAGCACCAGCGCGATTGCACCGAGCACCGCGAACAGGGTGGCGAAGACGCGGTAGATGAGGCGCTCCTCATCGAATGCTTGCGCCAGCGTCTGCACGGTGAAGACCGGTTGATCTGCGTCCAGCGATTGAACGGTGGCGCGCACGGCGGCCATGACCTCGGCCGGCGGCAGCGCGCTGCGGATGAGCAGTGAGGCGGTGCGCGGCGGCGACTGGCGGAAGGGCACATACACCACGGCGCTCCTGAACGCTTCGTCGGCCGACCCCTGCCGGAGGGCCGCGATGACACCAACGATGGTTCGCCAAGGCTGGGGCGGCTCGCCCTGTTCGCGCCGCGCGGTGAAGCGCAGGCGCTGGCCGATCGGATCCTGGTCGCCGAAATAGCGATCGGCCATCACCTGGCTGATGATCACGTGTTCCGATCCGGGTGCTCCGTCCATCTCGTTGAATGCGCGGCCGCGGGTCAGGGCGACGCCGAGCACGGTGAAGTAGTCGGGCGTGATGGTCACGGTCGCCACGAATGGCCGCCGTTCCTCTTCGGGGATGGGCTGGCCGTCGATCTCGAAGCGCCACTGCTCGTCGTCGAGCGGCGGCACGCTGGTGGTGATGGCGGCGGCCTGGACGCCGGGGATGGCGGCGAGCCGGGGCTGCAACTGCGTGTAGAAACGCAGCCGGCCATCGGCGGTGGGGTAGTTGGATGGCGGCAGCTGCATTCGCATGCGCATCAAGCCGTCGACCGTGAAACCAGGATCGGTGTTGCCCAGCGCCGCGAAGCTGCGCAGCATCAGGCCGGCGCCGCAAAGCAGGACCACGGTGAGGGCGAGTTCGGCCACCACCAGGCTGTTGCCGAGGCGGCGCGACCCACGGCCAGTGCTGCCGCGCGCGCCATCTTTGAGCGTATCGTGCTGGTCGCGCGACACATGCAGCGCCGGCGCCAGGCCGAACAGCACGGCGGTGGCGATGCAGACGCCGGCCACATACGTCAACACGCGGTAGTCGATGGTGAAGCGCAGCCAGTACGGCGGCTGCGAAAGCTGGATGGCGGCGTCGAACGCGCCGACGCTGATGGTGGCGAGGACCAGCCCGAGCACGCCGCCGATGGCCGACAGGGCAAGGCTCTCGATCAGCAACTGCCGCACCACCCGCCAGCGCGTGGCACCGAGCGAATAGCGGACCGCGACTTCGCGCGTGCGATACATGGCTCGTGACAACAGCAGGTTGGCGACATTGGCGCAGGCAATCAGCAGCACGAAGATCACGGCGCCCATGACGGTGATGAACATGGGACGGGCGGCGCCGCCCATGAACCGTTCGACCAGCGTCTCCACCCGCGCGCCGGCCAGTGCCCGGGTATCGTCGACGTGGGCCGCCATGACGCGCCGGGCAATCCCGTCGATCTCGGCCAGCGCCGAGGTCTTGGTGACGCCGCCCGACAGGCGGCCGAACACGCCGAGCCGGCGCGCGCTGCGCGCCAGTTGCGCATCGGTTGGCACAAACGGCATCCACAGCTCGCTGTTGTCGGGGAATTTCATTCCCTCGGGCATGACGCCGACGATGGTGGCGGGACGGCCGTTGACGCGCAACATCCGGCCGAGCACGGCGGGATCCTGCTGGAAGCGGAGTCTCCAGATGTCGTGGCCAATGATCACCACCGGCTCGGCACCGCGCTGGTCGTCGCCAGCCGTGAAGCCGCGTCCCACCAGCGGCGACTGCCGCAGGACCGTGAAATGGTTCGCCGTGACCCACGCCCCCTGAGTCTGCTCGGGCGCCGCGACGTCGTCGCTGATGTTGACGGCGCCGAAGTCATAGGCGGCCAGGTCCGAGAAGGTGCGTGTCGCGCTGCGCCAGTCCTGGTAGTCGGCGAACGAGAGCGGCACGCGCCGGCCCTGCTCGTGCCGCCACGACACGGCGTGCAGTTCCTGTGCCTGGTCGAACGAGAACCCGCGGATGAACGCGGCGTTGATGATGGTGAAGCCCAGCGTGTTGGCGCCGATGCCCAGCGCGATGGCGGCCACGGCCGCGGCGGAGAACCAGCGATCCTTGACGATCAACCGGCTTGCGAAACGGAGGTCCTGCCACAGGTCGTCAAGCAGCGGCAGGCCGCGGGCGTCGCGATGCCGCTGGCGAAGCGCATTGACGTTGCCCACGGTTACCGCGGCCAATCGCCTGGCTTCGGCCGGGGCCAGGCCCCGCCGCAGATGTTGGTCGGCCAGCAGCTCGATGTGCGACTCGAGTTCAGCCGTGAAGTCATCGTCGTGGCGCCGGTCGGTCACAAGCGCGCGCAGGCGGGCCAGCATTAAGCGGAGGCGGGTCACCATGCTTACCTCTTCGACAGTTGCAGCACGCGGTCCATCACGCCGGCGATGCGCTCCCAGTTGCGGGTTTCCTCGGCCAGTTGCTTCTTGCCGGCCTTCGAAATGCTGTAAAACTTGGCGCGGCGATTGTTGTCGGAGGTGCCCCATTCGGCGTCGATCCACCCCTGCTGGACCAGCCGGATCAGGCACAGGTAGATGGTCCCCTGGTTGACCTGCAGGGCGTCCTCGCCAATCTGCTCGAGGCGGCGGGCGATGCCAAAGCCGTGCATAGGCCCCATGGCATCGAGGGTCTTGAGGACCATGAGGTCGAGGGTGCCCTGGAGGATGTCGGATTTCGGTTCGCCCACGTGTGCTCCTGTTGGATGGTTAGAGGAGTATCTTGCTCCTGTGGGACGAATAGAGGAAGGGAAATGTTCCGGGCCGGGAAGGATGGGGAAAGAAAAGGGCCGCCAGGTTAGCTGGCGGCCCTTCTGATGCGGCGGGGAGTCGGGAGCCGGGAGTCGCGCGTTAGCGCAGCGCCTGCGCCCGTCCCTTGAGGGTTTCGGCCAGCGCGGCCAGGCGTGTGGCGTCGCGGCCCGATGCCGTCTTGGCGTCGGCTTCCACCTGGGCCGCCACCGCGTCGAGCGCGGCGAGCGACGCTTGGGCGCTGCCTTCCTTGCCGGTGCGCAGTTGATCGACCTTGCCCAGGCTGCTGAGCACGGCGCTGGCGCGCGCCGCCGAGATGCCCTTGGTGCGGTTCAGTTGATCCAGGTAGGCCTTGGCCACCGCCGACGAAGCCGGCCACGTCACCTTGGGCTGGTTTTGCGAGTTGAACTCCTGCAGCCGGAACTGCATGGCCGCGTCAATCTCGTTCTGCGACAGGAACTCGCTCGGCTTCAGTCGGAACACGTCGATGCCGCGCGCCATCTCGGAGCCGTAGAGGTTGCCGTTGTACCAGTAGGTCGACCAGTAGCCGCCCGACAGCATGGCGTCGCCGTTGATCGGGCCACGGTCAAAGTAGGCGATTTCCTTCGCATTCGCCGAATCGGTGAAGTCGAACACCGACAGGCCGCCCTGGTACCACGCCTGCACCATGACGTCGCGGCCGGGAATCGGGATGAGTGAGCCGTTGTGGGCGACGCAGTTCTCCTGTTCGGTCTGCGCTGCCGGCATCTTGTAGTAGCCCTTGAACACCAGCTTCTTGTCGACGATGTCGTAGATGGCATCGGCGCCCCAGGTCAGCGGATCGACCGCGCGGCAGCGCGGCCGGCCGCCGCCGCCCCACTCGTCGGTGAAGAGCACCTTGGTGCCGTCGTTGTTGAAGGTGGCCGAGTGCCAGTAGGCAAAGCCGGTGTCCGACACGAAGTCCAGACGCTTCGGGTTCTGCGGGTCGCTGATGTCCATCAGGATGCCGTTACCCGAGCAGGCGCCGGCCGCCAGGCCCATCTCCGAGTACACCGTGATGTCGTGGCACTGGTTGGTGGTGCTGGTGCGCTGGGTGTTGGGGCCGTGATCGCCGCCCATCCACAGGCCGGCAATGTTGCCGTTGTCGTTGGCGAACAGCCGCGGCTGGTTGACGATGCGCGACTTCTCGGGCGCCGCCAGCGGCACCTCGATCACGTCGATGCTGAAGAGCGAGGTGTTGGGATCTTCCTTGGCGTCCTTGCCCGAGCAGCCCGCCAGCTCCTCGCCCGAGCGGACGCCGCCGGTGCCCGAGGCATACAGGAAGATGCGGCTCTTGTCCTTCGGATCAGGCACCAGCGTGTGGGTGTGCGAACCGCGGCAGGTCTGCACCGCCGCCACCTGCTTGGGATTCTTCAGATCGCTGATGTCGAACACGCGCACGCCGCGGAAGCGTTCGTTGCTGACCGGCGGCACCACGCCCTGCAGGCCGCAGTCGAGCCGGCCGCGCGTCTGTTCGACCGACATGAAGAGCAGGTTGCCCCAGGTCGAGACGTCGCCCTGGCCGCCCGGGCAGACCACCGAGGCGATGAGCTGCGGCTTGTTGGCGCGCTCGATGTTGTAGGTGTTGAAGCCGTGGTAGTTGCCCACGATCACATTGGTGCCGCTGAACGCCAGGTCCGAGTTGGTGTAGGACAACTGGTTCGGGTTGGGCGGCGTGCGCGGCGCGCCGGCCGCGGCCGGCGGCGCCTCGGGCGGTCGGGTGCCGAGCGGCTGGTCCGCATCGAAGAAGCCCTCCGGCTTCGGCAGGTTCGAGACCAACTCCATGTTCCAGGCCGCCTCGGCCGCCTTGGCGCCGGGCCCGCCCGGCTTCAGGTTGGCGCGCGGGTCGGTGGTGGACGGCCGCGGCAGGTTTTCGGGCGGCACCGGATCGGGCCGCTGTTGTGGCGGTGTCTGGGCTGCCGGCGCCGGCGCCGCAGGTTGTTGCGCCTGGCCGACGGCGATCGCCGAAACCAGGATGGCGGCGCCTGCAAAAACTGTGGTCAATCTCATGGTCACTCCTCTAACGAAGCCGCGCCGTGCGGCCCTTCAACGTGTCTGACAAAGCCTGCAAGCGCATGGCGTCGCGGCCGGACGCCGCCTTGGCATCGGTGGCCAACTGCCCGGCCACCGCATCCAACCCATCAAGCGCGGCGGCGGCGTTACGTTCCTTGCCGGTGCGCAGCTCGTCCACCTTCGCCAGGCCATCGGTCACCGCCTTGGCGCGTTCGGCCGAGATGCTCTTCGACCGGTTCAATTGATCCAGATACGCCTTGGCCACCACCGACGTGGCTTCGAACTTCACCAGCGGCTGGTTCTGGGCGTTGAACTCGGTCACGCGCCACTGGGTGGCGGCGTCGATTTCGTTCTGCGACAGGTGCTGCGTGGGCAGCAGCTTGAAGATGTCCATGCCGCGCGCGATCTCCGAGGCGTAGAGGTTGCCGTTGTACCAGTAGGTCGACCAGTAGCCGCCGACGATCAGGTTGTTGGCGTCGAGCGGACCGCGGTCGAAGTAGGCAATCTCCACCGGATTGGCCGCATCGGTGAAGTCGAACACCGAGACGCCGCCCTGGTACCAACCCTGCACCATGATGTCGCGGCCGGGCACCGGGATGAGCGAGCCGTTGTGGGCCACGCAGTTCTCGGTCTCGGTCTGCGCCGCCGGCATCTTGAAGTAGCCGCCGAACTGCATCTTCTTGTCGACGATGTTGAAGATGGCGTTGGCGCCCCAGTTGGGCAGGTCGGTCGCGCGGCAGCGCGGGCGGGTGCCGCCGCCCCACTCGTCGGTGAAGATCACCTTGGTGCCGTCGTTATTGAAGGTGGCCGAATGCCAGTAGGCGAAGTTCTTGTCCGACACGTGATCGAGCCGCTTCGGAAAAGCGGGATCCGAGATGTCGAGCAGGATGCCGTTGCCCGAGCAGGCGCCGGCCGCCAGGCCCACTTCCGGGAACACGGTGATGTCGTGGCACTGGTTGGTGGTGCTGCTGCGCTGGGTGCCCGGTCCGCTGTCGCCGCCGGGGTTCAAGCCGGCGATCGCGCCGGTCTTCTCATCCGCGAAGATGCGCGGGCGGTTGACCACGCGCGCCTTCTCGGGGGCGCCGAGCGGCACTTCGATCACGTCGATGCTGAACATCGCGGTGTTGGGGTTGACCTTGGGATCGCCGCCCGAGCAGTCCTGCAGCTCCTCGCCCGAGCGCACGCCGCCGGTGCCCGAGCCGTAGACGTAGAGCGTCTGCTTGTCTTTCGGCACCAGCGTGTGAGTGTGCGACCCGCGGCAGGTCTGCACCGCCGCCACTTGCCGGGGCTTGGTGATGTCGGTGATGTCGAAGATACGCACGCCGCGGAAGCGCTCCTTGCTCACCGGCTCCTGCACACCCTGGACGCCGCAGTCGATGCGGCCGCGGGTCTGCTCAACCGACATGAACAGCAGGTTGCCGTAAATCGAGACGTCGCCCTGGCCGCCCGGGCAGACCACCGAGGCCAGCAGCCGCGGGCTCTTGGCGCTTTCAATGTCGTAGGCGTTGAAACCGTGGAAGTTGCCGATCACCATGCGCTGGCCGCTGAAGGCGATGTCGGAGTTGGCGAAGTCGAGGGCGCCGGGACCGGCGGGCGGCGCGGGACGCGCACCGGCAGGGGCACCGGCACCGGTGCCGGCACTGGTGCCGGGTGCCTGGGGTGCCGGGGTTGGTGCTGGTGCCGGTGCGCCGGCGGGACGTTCCGGCGGCATCGCCTCACCGGCGGGCTTGGCCGGGTCGAAGAAGCCATCGGGCCGCGGCCGCGTCGAGACCAGCTCCATGCCCATGGCCGCGACGCCGGCGTCGCGCAGCCCGGCCTTGAGGCCGGTGCGCGGATCCTTGGGATCCATCGGCTTCTGCTGGGCGGAGCCAGCCACGGCGAGCGAGACGATGAGGGCCGAGAGAGTCAGGACTTTCGTGGCAACCGATTTCATTTCTGCAGCTCCTTGAGCATTGCGCCCATCCGGTCAATTTCCATGCGCTGGTCGGAGTCGACGTCGGAGGCGAAGGCAAAGATCTCGCCGTCCTGTCCGGCTCCGGGGGTCTTGAACAGTTCGTCCACCATGGTGATGGCGCCCATGTGGTGCTTGATCATGCCCATGAGGAAGAGCCGATCGAAGGCCTCGCCCTTGGCGGCGGCCAGCGCCGCCATCTCGTCGGCGCTCAGCATGCCGGGCATCATGCCGCCGGGTTCGTGGTGCGCGTGCGGGCCGGGGATGGCCTGGCCGCGGGCCTCGAGCCACCCGCGCATCATGTTCATTTCGTCGGCCTGCGAGATGTCGATGCGCTGGCCGAGCAGCTTCATGTAGGGGTTCTGGGTGCGCGACGGGATGAGCGCCACCATCTCCACCGCCTGGGCGTGGTGGCCGATCATGCCCTGCATGAACTTGGTGTCGGCTTCGGTGAAGCGCACCCGCGACAGGTCGGTCGCGGCGGCAACGCCGATGGTCTTGGTGGCTTGCCCGGGCGCGCCCGGCTGAAGGATCTGGGTGGCCGGTGGGGCCCCGGTGGACGCCGATCGGCAGGCGGCCGCGGCGGCCAGGGTACAGAGGACTAGGACAAGTCGGGAAAACGGAGTGTGTGACACCCGACAAGAATACTCAAAATCAGGGCTTGGCGGGCGATGCAGACGAGGCCGGGGGGACATACTCGCCGGTGGTCTCGTCGACCCGGAACTTCCAGTCGAGGTTGGCCGATTCCACCAGAAAATCGTAGGTTCTGGGGCCTTCGTCGTAGTCGGCGATGCCGGCGCCCACCCCCTTGTGGTCAACCACCAGTTGCAGGGGCCGGCCGCTGATGGCCGATCGCATGGTGAGCTTGAAGCTGCCGGTGCCGGCGGGGGACTCGTTGGCGGTTTCCCAGTGGATGCGAAAGCGCCCGGTTTCGCTGGGAATATCGCCGACGGTGGCGGTGCCGTGGCCCTGCCACGACCCCACCTGCCGGGTGACCGCGACGATGTCTTGCGGCTTGGTCGGGGCGGGGGAGCAGGCCGACAGGGCGGCGGCCAGGGCGAGGACGAAGGGAACGCGACGCACGGTTCTACTTTACTCGGCCACCTTCGAAGGTGCTTAGGGTGCGTACGGGTGCCTGGGGTGCCAAGGGGAGTGTGCTTGGGTGCTTGGGTGCTTGGGTGCTTGGGTGCTGGGGTGCTGGGGTGCTGAGGTGCTGAGGTGCTGAGGTGCTGAGGAATGTGGGCCACCCTTTATGGGCGGCCGCCAAGCTGGCGCGCGCCGCGCCGCTTGCCATCAGGTTCCGCGTTCGCTCCACACGGCTGTCAACTCGCCGGGCCCGCCGTTCAACGGCCCTGGCGCGCCCGGCGAGGTTGTCTGTCAGCAACCTGCCCGTCGGGGCGCTGTTGATTCCCATCGGTCCAAACAGTGATCGTCCCCCCCGACTCCCGACCTTCGACGGTGCTCAGGTCGCCCCGAGCAAAGTCGAGGGGTACAAGCGAGGACTTCATTCGCATTGGCCAGCAAAAGGTCCTCGCCCGAGAGTACGCAGTGCTGCTCTTGGTCCTCTCCGTTCGCCCTCGGGCGACCGAGCTAAAAGACATACGACTCCGTTTGGAGGTGTTCAACGATGCCTAACGACGAATTCTCGGCCCGCTCGCTCTAGCACGCGAGGGCCGCTCGCCGTCCGCTGGAACACGAACGAAAGCCGGCGGGAGTCGGGGCGGCCGATCTTTGTTTGGACCGATGGGCATCAGCAGCGCCCCGACGGGCAGGTTACTGGCAGACAATCTCGCGGCACGGCATCCGCGAATCCAGGCCGCGTCGCGAGTTGACAGCCGTCTGGAGTGAGTGTGGAAGCGGACGGCGAGCGGCCGTCGCGCAGAGCCTTGTTGGCCCACGACCAGACGTGCTTTATCATTCGAGCCGTCGCCCAATCTGCCGACAGTCTTACCGCAAGCCGAACGAGGAGTTTCTGATGAAGCGTTTGCTGTTTGCCGCCGCCATTGTCGCCATCGCCGGCGGGTTCGCGCTCGCGGCGCAAGGCGCGCCGAAGAAGGCCTACATGGTCGCCCAGGTCGAGGTCACCAACCCGGAGCAGTACGGCGAGTACACGAAGCTGTCACCCGGCATCATCGAGAAGTTTGGCGGCCGCTTCGTTGCCCGCGGCGGCCGGAGCATGACACTGGAAGGACCGGCCGCGAAAGGGCGGCTGGTGGTGGTGGAATTCCCCAGCTTCGAGCGCGCGCAGGAGTTTTATAACTCGCCGGAATACCAAGCAGCGAAGAAAGTGCGGGCCGGTGCGGCCGAAGGGCAGTTTGTCCTGGTCGAGGGGATGAACTAAGTGCTGGGGTGCTGAGGTGCTGAGGTGCTGAAGTGCGCGCGACGGACGCTCGCCGCCCGCTCTGCGAAGTCAGGCCGAGCTGCGAGTTGACAGCCGTCTGGAGTGAGTGTGGAAGCGGACGGCGAGCGGCCGTCGCACCCAGGCTGCAGCATAGGGAGGAGCGAACATGAAGACGATCATTTCACTGGCGTTCGTACTTTCGATGGTGTCCACATCGGCAGTTGCCCAGCAGTGCCTGCACGGCACCGGCGAGTCCGCCGAGCAGACCGCCCGCCGGCGCGAAGCGCTGATGGCGACACGGACCATCAACAACCTGCAGATGAACCAACCGAAGTCGCTCTCGAGAATCTTCTTCACGCATGCGCAGCTCGCCGACTCCCCATGGGCCGCGAGCATGCGCGCAAAGCCCACCGAGTTCTCGCAGCGGATCTCGTTCAGCCCCGACGCCGAGATCCTGCCGGGGCGGAAGCTGACGCTGGATGTCACGGCCAGCGGCTACTGGTTCTCGATCACCGACACCACCGACCCGTGCGGGTTTGCCTACATCAGCAACCACGTCGGCGTGATTTACACGGCCGAGCCGCTGCGCTGAGCGGCCGCGCGTGCGGCTTCTACGGTGCTTAGGGTGCCTAGGGTGCTTAGGGTGCCAAGGGGAGGGTGCCGGGGTGCTGAGGTGCTAGGGCTGAAGTGCTGGGCTGCTCGGGTGCGCGCGACGGTCGCTCGCCGTCCGCTGGAACACGAACGAAAGCCGGCGAGAGTCGGGGCGGCCGATCTTTGTTTGGACCGATGGGTATCAACAGCGCCCCGACGGGCAGGTTACTGGCAGACAACCTCGCGGCGCGGCGTCAGCGAAGGCAGGCCGAGCCGCGAGTTGACAGCCGTCTGGAGTGAGTGTGGAAGCGGACGGCGAGCGGCCGTCGCGCCCAGGCGCAGTAGACCATCATGCAGAGTCCGCCGCTGATTCGCAAGCAAGGCAGGTTCGCGCAGTTTGGGTTTATTATCAACCGAACGGAAGGGGTGAAGCATGACCCGGTCAACAGCCGCGGCGTTTGTTGTGTCCTTCGCACTATCCGCGCTACCCACGCGGGTGTGGGCGGATCAGTCGCCCGGGTTCCATGGCCTGTCGACTCAGCCTCCGCGGCAAACCGGCCGGGTTGCCGATCGCGCCAATCCTTATCGCCGGTTGTTCGAGCCGGTCGCGAAACCATCAGCCCGTGTTCCGGCTCCAGAGCGCGCTCCGAAGCCAACCATCAAGTGCGGCATGATGCTGATTCCGGCCGATCACAGCGTCGATCCGGGCATGATCGTGAAACCCTTGCTTCCAGACTCGACCCGATTCACCATTCGGGCCATCGCGCCGCCCGTGTGCAAGTTGCCGGCGGCCCTGCTGCCATGAAAATTGCTCGGACGTGTAGCGGCGCTGCCGCTTGAGGTTGTCGATGAGACGCAAGGTTGTATCCCGGGAATCCAACCCGCGAGATCGTTTCGCGTCTCTCCTATCGCAGCACTATCAGCGCACAAAGGATGAACGAAAGGCGTATGTGAACCTGCTGTTGGGCTTCTGCGGCGGTGCGATTCTGCTCAGCGTCGCATTCATGGAGCAACTGGCGCCATCGAGGCTGGCGAGGCCAGTCATTCTCGTTGCCTGGTTACTCTTTGGTCTGGCAATGCTGCTCGGAGTGTTGCTTCAGGTACGGTTACTCAGTGTCAGCATCAGGTATCAGCAAGAACAGCATCGCAAGTTATCTGAAGGTCACCAGGAGTTGGAACAAGCACCATGGCCCGTGTCGGCCAGTTTGTATCAGATGCTGGGGGCAGACGGCGCCATGACCCTCCTGGCAGTAATGGGCGCGATCGCCCTCGCCATCTTTGCCGCCATTAACTTGTGGCGCTAGACTGCGCGACCAATCGAATTGAGCTTGTCGAAGCGGTTGCCGGGCAATCGTTCAGCAGCGGATGACGAGCGGCCGTCGCGAACATGCGGTAGCAGAGGGAGCGATCATGAGAACAATCTTTTTACTGGGGTTTGTGCTTTCGATGGTGTCTACATCCGCAGCCGCGCAGCAGTGTCTCCATGGCACCGGCGAAACAGCAGAGCAGACGGCGCGCCGGCGCGAGGCGCTCACCGCCACGCGCACCATCAACAACCTCCAGTTCAATCAACCCAACTCGCTCGCGCGGGTGTTCTTCACCCATGCGCAGCTGGCCGACTCGCCGTGGGCCGCGAGCATGCGCGCCAATCCGAACGAATTCTCGAAACGCATCTCGTTCAGCCCCGATGCGGAAATTCTGCCCGGCTGGAAGCTGACGCTGGATGTCACGTCTGGTGGTTATTGGTTCGCCATCAAAGACACCACCGATCCGTGCGGGTTCGCCTACATCAGCAATCATTCGGGGCTGATCTATACGGCCGAGCCAATTCGCTGATCGTTCTGGCCGCCCATAAAGGACGGCCTTACCGAGGTCGCGATAGAATCCGCCGCATGTCGTCGAAAACCTTCAAGGCCAAGATCGTTCGCGAAGGCTCGGCGTGTTTCATCCCGCTGACCTTCGATCCGAAGGCGGTGTTCGGCAAGGCGCGGGCGCCGGTCAAGGTCACCCTTAACGGCTACACCTACCGCAGCACCATCTTCGTCATGGGCGGGCCAGCGTTCGTGCCACTGCGGAAGAGTCATCGCGAGGCGGCCGGACTCGAGGGCGGCGAAACCCTCGACGTGCGCCTGACTCTCGACACCGAGAAGCGCGAAGTCACGCCGCCCCCAGACTTGGTGCGAGCGCTAAAGGCAGAACCAGGGGCGTCAGCTCGCTGGCAAGCGCTCAGCTACACCCATCAACGTGAATACGTGGAAGCGATCGAAGACGCCAAAAAGCCGGAGACGCGGGCTCGCCGCATTGCCGGCGCCATCAACATGCTTCAAGGCGCAGCCAAGAAGCGTAAGGCATGAAACGACGAATCGTATTGCTCACGGCCGTGCTGGTGAGCGTGTCGTGGGTGACGGCGGCGCAAGTGCCCGCCCCGGGTTTGGAGGCCGCCGCCAAGTCAGCGTCGGCGTTGCCGCGGCTGCGGAGCCTGCTCGTCAGTCATCGCGGCGAGCTGGTGCTGGAGCGCTACTTCGGCGGGGCGCGGGCGGCGCAGGCGGCCAACATCAAGTCGGCGTCGAAGAGCATCATTTCGGCACTGGTCGGCATTGCCGTGTCGCGCGGGATCATTGCGTCGATCGATCAACCGATCGCCACCTACTTCCCGGAACTGGCGAAGGATCCCGAGGCGCGCAAGCGCGCGATCACGGTTGAGGATCTGTTGACCATGCGGTCGGGGCTGGCCTCGACCAGCGGGCGCGGCTATGGCGCCTGGGTGCAGAGTGCCAACTGGGTGCGCTATGCGCTCACCCGGCCGCTGATCGATCCGCCGGGCACGCGCGTGGAGTACAGCACCGGGACCACGCACCTGCTGTCGGCCATCCTGACCAAGGCTGCCAAGGTCAGCACCTGGCAGTTCGCGCAGGACGCGCTGGCCCGGCCGCTCGGGTTCTCGCTGCCGCGCTGGCTGCAAGATCCGCAGGGGGTCTACTTCGGCGGCAACGAGATGTCGATGACGCCGCGGCAGATGGTGCGCTTTGGCGAGCTGTACTTGAACGACGGACGCGCCGGCGGCGTGCAGGTGTTGCCGCGGGAGTGGATCGCGCAGACACAGGTGCCGAGAGGCAAGTCACGCTGGGGCAGCGACCGCGAATACGGTTACGGGTTCTGGATTCGTGACTTCGCCGGCCACCCAAGCTATTACGCCTGGGGCTACGGCGGCCAGTTCATCTTCATCGTCCCCGGGCTGGAGCTGGTGGTGGTGACGACCTCGCGGTCGGACGTGAGCACCGAGCGGCGCGACCACCTGGGAGCCATCTACGACTTAGTCGAGCAACAGATCATCCCAGCCCTCGGGCCGCGCCTTGGGTTATGATGGTGAGTCCTGCGCCCATAGCTCAATTGGATAGAGCGTTGGTCTCCGAAGCCAAAGGTTGTAAGTTCAAGTCTTACTGGGCGCACCATTCGACTCGATGGCAAGTCGCGTCGCGACCCGCCATCTCGCTCATGGCAGGCCCCGAATCTCGCTCATCGCCGGCCCCGACGTGCTCATGGCCGTCCCCGCCCCCTCACTTTCGTTCCCCGCTTAGCGCAGATGCAGCTTGGTCGCGTTGATCAGGCGGTTGGTCGAGCTGTCGTGGCTGGTGGTTTCGCTCGGCGAGGCCAGGTCGCTGGCCACGGTTGCGGCGAGCTGCTTGCCCAGTTCCACGCCCCACTGGTCGAACGAGTTGATGTTCCACAGCGCGCCCATGGTGAACACCTTGTGCTCGTACATCGCCAGCAGCATGCCGATGGTGCGGGGGCCGAGGCGGCGATAGAGGATGGTGGTCGACGGGCGGTTGCCGGGAAACACCTTGTGGGGCACCAGCGCCTCGAGAGCCTCGCCCTTCAGTCCCTGCGCCTCGAGTTCGGCTCGCACTTCCGCCTCGGTCTTGCCGCGCATGAGTGCTTCGGTCTGGGCAAAGCAGTTGGCCAGCAACAGGCGGTGATGGTCGCCCGGCTCGAGCGACTCGAGCCCGGCAAGAAAATCGCACGGCACCAGGCGTGTGCCCTGGTGCAGCAACTGGTAGAAGGCGTGCTGGCCGTTGGTGCCCGGCTCGCCCCACACGATCGGCGCGGTCAGCGTCTCCACCGGCCGGCCTTCGCGATCGACGCGCTTGCCGTTGCTTTCCATGTCGAGCTGCTGCAGGTAGGCCGGCAAGCGGCTTAAGTACTGCTCGTAGGGCAGGACCGCGTGGGTTTCGGCGCCGAGCACGCTGGCATACCAGGCGCCCAGCATCCCCAGCACCATCGGCACGTTGTGCTCGACCGGCGTGGTCCGGAAGTGCTCGTCCATCTCGTGCGCGCCGTCGAGGATCTGCTCGAAGTGGCCGTAGCCAATCGACAGGGCAATGGGCAGGCCGATCGACGACCACAGCGAGTAGCGGCCGCCCACCCAGTTCCAGAACACGAACATGTTGTCGGGTGCGATGCCGAACTGGCGCACGGCCGCCTCGTTGGTCGAGATGGCAACAAAGTGCTTCGCCACCGCGCCCTCATCCCTGGCGCGGGCCAGGAACCACTCGCGCGCCGAGTGGGCGTTGACCATGGTTTCCTGGGTGGTGAAGGTCTTCGAGGCCACGGTGAACAAGGTCGTGGCCGGGTGGAGCAGGCGCAGCGTCTCGGCGAGATGGGTGCCATCGACGTTCGAGACAAAGTGCACGCGCGGACCTTCGTGCGAGTAAGGCGCCAGCGCCTGCGTCACCATGGCCGGGCCCAGGTCCGACCCGCCGATGCCGATGTTCACCACGTCGGTGATGCGCAGGCCCGTGTAGCCAAGCCACGCTCCGCTGCGCACGGCGTCGGAGAAGCGGCGGATGTGATCGAGCGCCGCGCGCACCTCGGGCATGACATCGCGCCCGTCCACCAGCATCGGCCGCGCCGAACGATTGCGCAGGGCGACGTGGAGCACGGCGCGGTTCTCGGTCAGGTTGATCGGCACGCCGGCAAACATCTGGTCGCGCAGTTGCTCGACGCCGGTCTTGCGCGCCAGCGCCGCCAGCGCGGTCATGGCTTCATCGGTGACCAGGTTCTTCGAGAAGTCGATCAGCAGGTGGTCGCCCACCTTCAGGGACATGCGCGTGGCGCGTTCCGGGTCGGTGGCAAACAGCTCACGCAGGTGCGGACGGGGCGCGAAGGCGGCGAGCGCGCGCAGGCCGGTGACCTCGGCGGCCGCCGCCGGTTCGGCCGCATCCCAGGCGCGGAAGCCCCCTTCGAACGCCTTGTCGTTGCTGCCGCGCCGGATGGTGGGAGGCAACTGGTCGAACAGCCGCACGTTGCCGCCGCCGAGCACGATGTACTCCGCCGCGACCGCGGCACGCAGCAATTCGCAGCCTTCGAGCACCAGCGGCCGCCACGCTTCAACGCCCAGAGCGCCCAGTCCGCGCTGGCCCATCAGGTCTTCGAAGGTTTGATCCTTGAACGGCAGGTGGGCCAGTTCGAGCGCCACCACGCGGCCCTCGTCCACCAGCGCCGTGCCCAGGCCCGAGCCCAGGCCAAGAAACAACATCCGGCCGCCCTCGTCGCTGCCGAGCGCCTGCATGGCCGCGTCGTTCATGATCCGCACCGGCACGCCGAACGCGGCTGCCCAGTCGAAGTCGACCCAGCCGGTGCCCAGGTTCCACGGTTCCTGTACGACCGCGCCGCGAATCACCGGGCTGGGAATGCCAATCGAGACCGCGTCGTAGCGCCAGTCGGCGGTCAGTGCCCTGGTGCCGGTTACCACCTGCTCCGGCGTGAAGCCGTCGCCCGAATCGAACTTGCGCGACTCGTCGCTGCCGGAGTGCATCAGCTTCACGTGGGTGCCGCCCACGTCGATCACCAGGACGCGCATGTCGAATAAAGAATAGCGTTATTCTTCTTGGTATGACATTGCTTGAGTCCTTGAAGCGGGTGACCACGGTGGTGGCCGATACGGGCGACATCGAGGCCATGCGCCAGTTCCGGCCTCAGGACGCCACCACCAATCCTTCACTCTTGCTGAAGGCCGCGCAGCAGCCGGCCTACCGTCCGCTCGTCGATGCGGCGCTCGGGGCGGCCGACCGGACCGGGCTCGCCGGCGCCGGGCGCACCGAGGCGTTCATGGATCGCCTGGCGGTCAACTTCGGCCTGGAGATCCTGAAGATTGTGCCCGGCCGGGTGTCGACCGAGGTCGATGCGCGGCTGAGCTTCGATACCGCCGGCACGGTGGCCAAGGCGCGGGAACTGATCGGCCTGTACGAGCAGGCCGGCATCGCCCGCGAGCGCATCCTGATCAAAGTGGGCAGCACCTGGGAAGGCATTCGCGCCGCGGCCACGCTCGAGCGGGAAGGCATCCACTGCAACCTGACGCTGCTTTTCAGCTTCGCGCAGGCGGTGGCGTGCGCCGAGGCCGGCGTCACCTTGATTTCGCCCTTTGTCGGCCGCATCTATGACTACTACCGCAAGGAGCGCGGCGCCGAGATTGAGGCCGACCAGGATCCTGGCGTGCAGTCGGTCACCCGCATCTACCACTACTACAAGAAGTTCGGCTACCAGACCCAGGTCATGGGCGCCAGCTTCCGCAAGGTCGAGCAGATCACGGGTCTCGCCGGCTGCGACTTGCTGACCATCAGCCCCGACCTGCTCGAGACGCTCCAGGCCACTACCGGCGAGATCACGCCGCGCCTGACCCCGGACGCGGCCCGCGCCTCGGCCGAAGAGCGCATCACGCTGGACGAGCCGCGTTACCGCTTCCTGCACAACCAGGACGCGATGGCGGTGGAGAAACTGTCGGACGGCATCCGCCGCTTCTACGACGATGGCCGCAAGCTGGAGCAGTGGGCGTTGTCGCAGGTGTCTGATTCGATTGCCCGGAGTTAGGAGGGGACCGTGTCAGGCCCCGTGAACCTCCCGGCCGGCTCGCCGCTGAACGATCTCGGCGGCGCCCCCACCCTGGTCGTCTTGCTGCGATCGTTTGGGTGCACGTTCTGCCGCGAGGCGATGGCGGATGTCGCCGCGATCCTGCCGCAATTGACGGCCGCCGGCGCCCGGGTGGCGTTCGTCCATGGCGGGTCGCCGGCCGAGGCGGAACCCTGGTTCGCCAAGTACCGCCTGGCCGACGCCGTCCAGATCAGCGATCCCGGCCTGGACCACTATCGCGCCTTCGCGCTGGGACGAACCGGCGTCGAGGCCCTGGTGGATCCGGTGGTGTGGGCGCGCGGCGCGGTGTGCGCGCTCTCGCATGGGTTCGGCTCGCAACCGGCGGCGTTGATGCGGCAACTGCCCGGGGTGTTCGTGCTGAAGCGGGGTGAAGTGGTGGCCGAATACCGGCACCGCTCGCCGGCCGACCGGCCCGACTACCTGAAACTCATCGGCAAGGCGTTACCGGATTAGAATACGCAGTGTGTTCCATGCACGTTCCTTCCCTGGAGGCTCCATGACGGCTCGCCGTTTGGCGGTTTGCTCGACCCTGGCTTTCGCCCTGGCCAGCACGACCGCTGTGTTCGCCCAAGCACCCACCACCCCGCAACAGCCCAAGCCTGAGGAGAAGCCGGTCTACGAAGAGCAGGTGGTCGTCACCGCTTCGAAGGTCGAGCAGCAGCTCGTCAACGCGCCGGCCACCGTCTCGGTGGTGACCGCCGACGTGATTGCCTCGACGCCGGCCACCAACTACGCCGAGCTGTTTCGATCCGTGCCCGGCGTCAATTTGTCGCAGACCTCGGCACGCGACTTCAACATCACCATGCGGGGGGCGACCTCGACGCTGGCGACCTCGACGCTGGCGCTACTGGATGGCCGCAGCCTCTATCTCGACTTCTTCGGCTTCGTGGCCTGGGACCTGCTGCCGGTCAATCCGAACGAGTTGAAGCAGATCGAAGTGATCCGCGGCCCGGCCTCGGCGGTGTGGGGCGCCAACGCCATGAACGGCGTGGTCAACTTCATCTCCAAGACGCCGCGCGAGCTGAACGGCAACAGCGCCACCTTCACCTTCGGCTCGTTCGACCGCACGGCCAAGAACGGCGAAAAGCTCGACGCCGGCACCATGTTCGGGATGAACGGCACGCACGCCCGCGCGGTGAATGATCGCTGGGCGTACAAGATTTCGGCCGGTGGCTACACCGCCGATCCGTTCCCGCGGCCGACCGGCGCCATCCCCAACGGCAGCGGCACGCAGTACCCGTCGTTCGCCAACCAGGGCACGACGCAGCCCAAGGTGGACGGCCGGGTCGACTACGACGCGGCCGACGGGCAGTCCAAGGTGGTCTTCGCCGGCGGCTACTCGGGCACCGACGGCATCATCCACACCGGCATCGGCCCGTTTGACATGACCGGCGTCGCCGTGACCTACGGCACCATGCGCTACACGCGCAACGCCTTCAAGTTCAACTTCTTCACCAACATGTTGAACGGCGACGCCTCGGGCCTGCTGGCCATTGGCGTCGATGGCAAGCCGATCCTCTTCAAGTTCGACACCAAGACCTACGACTTCGAGGTCGGCAACATCAACACCTTCGGCGGCCGCCACGTGGTCAGCTACGGCGGCAACGTCCGCTTCAACATGTTCGATCTGTCGATTGCGCCGCGCGGCGACAACCGCACGGAAATGGGCGGCTACGTGCAGGATGAAATCTTCCTGAACAACTACCTGCGCTTCAGCTTCGGCGCCCGCGTCGACAAGTACGGCAACATCGACGACCCGGTGTTCTCGCCGCGCGTCGCCGTGATCCTGAAGCCGGCGGCCGACCACGCGGTGCGCGTCTCGTTCAACAAGGCGTTCCGCTCGCCGTCGCTGATCAACAACTACCTCGAGACGCGGATCATCAACCAGTTGAACCTCGGCGCGATCAACCCGGCGCTCAACGGCGTGATCTATAACTTCCCGGTGGCGGCCAACGGCAACGAGTCGCTGACCGAGGAGTCGACCGAGTCGTTCGAGGTGGCCTACACCGGCGTGATTGCCAACCGGGCCACGGTGTCGGCCTCGGTCTACTTCACCACCAACAAGGACGAGATCTTCTTCACCCAGGTGGGCCGCTACCGCGCCACCGGTCCGCCCCCCGGGTGGCCGCTGCCCGCAGTGGTCCTCGAAGTGCTGCCGCCCGCGTGCGTGACCGCGACCTGCATCAGCGGCGGCCTGCCGTCGGAGTTCAGTTATCGCAACCTGGGCACGGTCAAGAACAAGGGCTTCGAGCTTGGCATCGACGGCGCCGTCAACCAGGCGTTGAACCTGTTTGCCAACTACTCCTACCAGGCCGAACCCGACCCCGACTTCGCGCTGTCGGAAGTCAACCTGCCGCCGCAGAACCGCTTCAACGCCGGGTTGAGCTTCAGCGAGGGCCGCTTCCTGGGCAACGTCTCGTTGAGCTACGTCGACGCCGCGTATTGGCAGGATGTGCTCGACTCCCGCTTCTCCGGGCCCACCGAGGCCTACACGCAGATCAACGGCGCCTTCGGCGTGAAGTTTGCGCGGGAAAAGATCACCGCCACCATCAAGGGGATCAACCTGACCAACCAGGACATCCAGTCGCACGTGTTCGGCGACATCCTCAAGCGTCAGGTGCTCGGCGAGCTGCGTTTCGCGTTCTAGGGCCGCAGATGACGGGCCGCAGATGACACCGATAACGCAGATGCTCTAAGTGCCAGGAGGGCGGCGCTTCAGGGCCGCCCGCTCCAAGTCGTCCGGCGTATTGCAGCTGAGGAAGCTCACCAGATCCGGGTCGATGTCGCGAAATACCGCGGCATCGACCCGTTTCGTTTCTACCCGATCCAGCAGCGCCATCACGCGCCGTTCGCCCGCGGCCAGCAGGTCTTGGGCCACCCGGGCGACGCCGGCCCGATAAACCGCGCACAGCGGGCTGGGGCGGCCGTCGATCACGGCGACGCAGATGTCATGATCGCCCCGCAACTCCATCAACCGCTGCAGGACGAGCGGACTGGCCAGTGGCATGTCGCAGGCCAGCACCAGGTTGACGTCACCAGGCGAGGCGGCCAGGCCGGCGGCGAGGCCGGCCAGCGGCCCCAGGCCTTCAACCGGATCGTGGATGACGCGGACGGCCAGCCCCGACACGTCCTGATCCGCCCGGCCGACCACGATCACGTCGCCAGTCAATGCCTGGAGCACGCGGACGGCGCGAGCGCGCAGGGTCTCGCCGGCGAAGAGCAGCGCCGCCTTGTCCTGTCCCATTCGCGTCGAGCGGCCGCCGCACAGCACGATGCCGGTGATGCTCACTTGCTCAACTTGTCGATGGCCGCCAGCAGGTCGGCGCCGGTGTGGGTGAGCAGCGGCGTCCACAGATCGCCCTTCTGTTGCAGTCGCGCCGCGATGGTGTCGATGGTGAAGTCCTGCGGCGCCGGCGCGTCGTGCACTTCCGTCCAGGTCAGCGGCGTGGACACGCCGGCAAAGGCGCTGGCGCGGGCACTATAGGCGCACGCCAGCGTCTTGCCCTGGATGTTCTGCAGGTAGTCGACGTAGATCGTCTTGTCTTTCCGCTTGCGCACCGTCCGCTCAACGGTCGCCACCGTGGGGTGCTTCATCGCCACCATGGTCGCGATGATCTGGCAGAACAGCATGCCGGCCTGATAGGGCGTGCCCTTGGGGAGGGGAATGAAAATGTGCAGGCCCTCGGAGCCGGAGGTCTTGGGAAAACCGGGAACGTTGACGCGGTCGAGTTCGTCCTGCACCCACCGCGCCACGTCGAGGATCTGGGCGAAGGTGGCACCCGGCTGCGGGTCGAGATCGATGGCGACCTGATCGGCCGAAGCCAGGTCGGACATGGTCGAAAACCACGGGTCCATGGAAATCGATGCCAGTTGCGCCATGTACAGCAGCGTCTTCAGCGAGCCGCCAATCAACCGCGACGGCACGTCATCGTCCGGGAGTGTTTCGCTGCGGACGCCAGCCGGCGGAGTCTCCGGTGCGCGGTGCTGGTAGAAGTGCGGCGCGTCGACGCCGTTGGGCAGCCGCTTCATGACGAGCGGCCGATCGTGAATCACGGGGAGGATAGACGGCGCCACGCGCGCGTAGTGACGGATCAGGTCGCCCTTGGTGTGCTTGCCCTGCGGCCAGAACACCTTGTGGAGGTTGGTCACCTCCAGCGTGTCGCCGTCGGGCAGCAGCAACGTGCCGTTCTTGCGCGCCTTCTCGATCGCATCGAGTTGCTCGATCAGCGAGTCCACGCCCTTCGTGGTGACGGTCTCTATCGGCACCATTGGCACCATTGGCACCATTGGCACCATTGGCACCAACCCCTTTGGCACCAACCCCCTTGGCACCGTAGGCACCGTACGCACCCTAGGCACCTTAACCATCCTGGCCGCCTTGTCGTCGCGCAGGCCGAGGTAGGAGGGATGACGCAGCCGTCCTTCGTCGGTCATCTCGGTGTAGCGGACCTGCGCCACCAGCAGCGGCTTGACCCAATGGACAGTGTCCTTGACCTTCGGCTTAACGGCGAACGGACAGGTCGGCGTCTCGATCCGCTTGAGCAGGCCCATCAGGCGCTCGAGCTCGGCGCCGGTGAAGCCGGTGCCGACGTCGCCGGCGTACTCCAGCCCGCCGGACTCGCCTTTCGCGCCGAGGAGGAGCGCGCCGAAATGCAGGCGGGTGCCTTGCGGCGCGGTCCAGCCGCCGATCACGAACTCATCCTGCTTCTGCAGCTTCAGCTTCATCCACTCGGGGCTGCGCTTGCCGGCGCGGTAGGGTGCGCGGGCCAGCTTCACCAGCAGGCCTTCCCAGTCCTCCTGCACCGCGCGGGCCATCAGGGCCTCGCCGCTGCCGGCGCTGTGTTCGATCAGGCGGATGGCGCTGGTCGGTTTGTGTTTCTTGAATAACGCTTCGAGCCTGGCGCGCCGCTCGGTGAGCGGCAGCGCGCGCAGATCGTCCTGATCGTGGCGCAGCAGGTCGAACACGATCAGCGCCGCCGGCTGTTGGTCGGCGGTGAGTTGGGCCTTGGTCGATCGGTAGCCGGGCACGCTGATGTTGATGCGGTGCTGCAGCCGCTGGAAGCCGGTGGGCCGGCCGCCGGCATCAAGCGCCGTCACCTCACCGTCGAGCACGACGGCGCCTGGCAGCCGGCGCCCCCAGGCGCCAACGGCGGCGACAATCTCTGGAAACTGCGCGGTCTTCTCGTTGCCATTGCGCGACCACAGCCGGACGCTCGCCGCCTTGGCCGCGCCCGGCACCACCTCGACGATCGCGCGGATGCCGTCGTACTTGGGTTCGTAGACAAACCCCGCCACCGTCAGCGAGGGCGGCTGCGCCGGCAGGGTCGCCAGCATGGGCCGCAGGTCCTTCGCGATGAACATCTCTCAGGGATGTTATCCCGGCCGTCGGGAGCCGGGAGCCGGGATCGCGTCGGATTCTGGTAATACCAGCGCCTTCTTCATTATCATCTGCCCATGCGATTTGAGTTCGTCGTCCGGTCCGGCAAAGAGGCCGGGCGGTCCGTGGTGCTCGCGACCGGACAAACCATCGCCCTGGGGCGCCTCAAGGATTGTGACGTGGTCGTGGATGACGAGGCCGCCTCGCGGCGGCACTGCACGGTCACGGCGCGCGCGGAGGTGTGCGTGGTTGCCGACCTGCAATCGGCCAACGGCACCTTCGTCAACGAGCGCCGTATCACCACCACCGAACTGGCCAAGGGCGACAAGGTTCGCATCGGCTCGACCGTGCTCGAGCTGATCGACGTCAACGTGCCCGGCACGGCGGTGCGCGGCATGCACAGCACCACCTCGCTCAGCCTGGTCGAAGCCAGCAGCCAGACCATGGTGCAGCGCGCGGTCGATCCGACCAAGCTCGAGTTTTTGTCGCAGGTCTCCAAGCGCAAGGACGAGGCCGGCCTGCTGGCGTCGGCGCAGAAGTACCTCACCACGCTGCACAAGGTGTCGGAGATCCTGTCGCGCGCCAGCAGCGTCGAAGCGCTGTTTGATTCCATCCTGATGGCCATCCTCGAGGTCAGCGGCGGCGATCGGGCCGCCATCCTCATGCGCCCCTCCGAGGGTGAGGGTGCCGAGGTCGACCTGGTAGCAGTGCGGACCAAGGACGGCGGCGCCGGCGGCGCGGTGACCTTGTCGCGCACGGTGGTCAAGGACGTGCTGGACAAGGGCATTTCGGTCTTCACCGACGATGCGCTCGCCGACGAGCGCTACGGCGGCGGCGAAAGCATCGTCCGGCAGCGCATTCGCTCGGTGATGTGCGCGCCGATGCGGACCACCGACCAGATTCTCGGCGTGCTGTATGTCGACAGCCAGGTGGCCCGCGAGTTCAGCGAGGCCGAACTGGAGTTGCTGGCGGCGGTGGGCAACCAGGCCGGCATTGCGCTGCACCGCGCGCGCCTGATGGCCGAGGTCGAGCGGCTGTTCCTCGACGTCATGAAGGCGATCGCCTCGATCATCGACGCCAAGGACGGCTACACCCACAAGCACTCGGAGCGGGTCGCGGCCTTCGGCGTGCGGCTGGCCCATCACCTGGGCTTCGACGCCGACAGCCGGGCGGTGGTGGAGCTGTCGGGCCTGCTGCACGATGTCGGCAAGATTGGCGTGCCCGACGCCATCCTCAACAAGCCTGGCAAGCTGACCGATTCCGAGTTCGGCGAGATGCGCCTGCATCCGCTGCACGGCGCCCGCATCCTGTCGAACATCCAGAGCCAGAAAGTGGTGAACCTGCTGCCGGGCGTGAAGTATCACCACGAGCGCTGGGACGGCAAAGGTTATCCGGAAGGCCTGGCCGGCGAGAGCATCCCGCTGCTCGGCCGCCTGCTCGGCGTCGCCGACTTCCTCGACGCGCTGACCTCGGATCGCTCCTACCGCAAGGGCCTGCCGCTCGAAGAAGCGCTGGCCATGGTGATTGAGCTCGAAGGCAAGGCGTTCGATCCGGTGGTGGTCAAGGCCGCGGTCGAACTGCACGCCAAGGGCGAGCTGGCGCTGCCGACCGCGCCCAATCCCGACCCCCTGAAGGTGGGCGGCTAGCGGGGTTTTGACACGAACAAGCTGCGCGCCGTCAGGGCGTCGGGCCTGAGGCTTGACGCCTTGGCCAGGCGCTTGACGATCGGCGGCAGGTCGACCCGCAACTTCCATTCGTCGGCGCGCCCGCCCATGAGCAGGAACGCCGCCGCCCACTCTTCCCACCACGGCGAAATCCGCAGCGAGATCGGCTCGACAATCAGCACCGCGGCACCGCGTGCGGTGGCCGCCTGCAATTCGCGCAGCAGGTCGTCGCGTTCGGCCGGCTTCAGCTCGTTGACCACGAAGGCGCCGACCACGAACGTGGCGTGATCGGGAATCCGGGTGCGGCCGGCAAAGCCGCGCCGGGCCTCGCCCTGGAGGCCGAGCGCGCGATAGGTGAAGCGGGCCTCATCGAGTGTCCACGGATGGGTGTCGATGCCGACCACCCGCGAGCGCGGCGTGGTGAGGGTGGCCACGGCAGCGCCGGCGACACCGGTGCCGCAGCCCAGGTCGAGTACGAGCCCCGGCGCGAGCCGCGCGGCGTCGCTGGCCGCGGTCAGCCGCTCGGTTATCGCGCGGATCAACTCGAAATGAATGGGACCGTAGTAGAGGGCAAAGGCGGCGCGTTTGCCGGCGCCATCGAGCGCGCGGTGATCGGCGAGCGCGCTTTCGCGGCGCTCGACGTAGGCCGACGACAGTGCCCGCAGCGCCCGCGTGACCTCGCTGAAGCGGAGATTGGCAAAGTGCCGCGCCTCGAGTTCGCGCAACCAGTCGTCAACCTGTACTTCAATCATCCAGTCAGCCAATCATCAAACAGCAATCAGCCGTTCACCAAATCACGAATTCACTAATTGAAGAATGGGGTGAGTGACGGGATTCGAACCCGCGACGGCCGGATCCACAATCCGGGGCTCTACCCCTGAGCTACACTCACCATGGGGTCGGAGTTCATGATTGTAGCAAATTTCGAGGCATGATCCCTTTTTTGGGTCCCGCCGACCCCTTTCCACCGGTGGCCGAGGCGCTCGACGAGCCCGACGGGTTACTGGCGGCCGGCGCCGACTTGTCGCCGCAGCGGCTGATTGACGCCTATCGCCAGGGCATCTTCCCGTGGTTTAACGACGGCGATCCGATTTTGTGGTGGTCGCCCGACCCGCGCGTGGTGCTGGCGCCACGCGCCTTCCACGTCTCGCACTCCCTGAAGAAGCGGCTGCGACAACGCCGTTTCTCAGTGACAATCGATACCGCGTTTGCCGCCGTGCTCGACGCCTGCGCGGCGCCGCGGCCAGACGAAGGCGGTACCTGGCTGACCGCGACGATGAAGCAGGCCTACCTGGCACTGCACCGCGCCGGTCTGGCTCATTCGATGGAAGTGTGGATGGACGGCGAGCTGGCCGGAGGCATTTACGGCGTGGCGCTGGGCCGGATGTTCTTCGGCGAGTCCATGTTCTCTCGCCGCACCGACGGCTCGAAGATTGCGCTGGCCGTCCTGGCGGCGCAGCTCGATCGCTGGGGCTTCCCGTGGATCGACTGCCAGATGGAGACCGAGCACTTGCTGTCGCTCGGCGCCACCGCCGTACCGCGGCAGCGCTTTGTGGCGGAACTGGCACGGCTGATCCAGGAGCCGGCGCCGGGTTGGACGCTCGACCGCGACCTGGCGGCGCCGCCGGCCGGCGGCGGCCGTTCCCCGTCCGGCTGATCCCCGCAGTATTATCAGAGCGTGGCTGTGCCGAAGACTGCGGACGGGGTCCAGACCGAGTCCCGCGCCGACGAGCGAGTGGAGCACCCGCGCCTGTGGCGCGTCCTGCTGCACAACGACGACTACACCACCCAGGAGTTCGTGGTGTGGGTGCTTGAGACCGTCTTCAACCTGCCGTCGGCGGAGGCCTTCTCGGTGATGATGCACGTGCACCAGGCCGGGGTTGGCGTGGCCGGCCACTTTACCCGCGATGTCGCCGAAACCAAGGTCAAGGCCACCCAGACACTGGCCGAGCAGCACGAGTTCCCGTTGCTGGTCACGATCGAACCCGACCCCGAGGGAGCCCGCGCATGAGCCGCACGCCCGTCCCGTTCGCCCCCGACACGCTCGAGAGCATCCGGCGCGCCTTCCGCGTCGCGGCCGATCGCCGGCACGACCTGGTCAGCCTGGAGCACATGCTGCACGCGTTGATCGAGGATCAGCAGGCCCGCGCGATTCTGGGCGCCTGCCGCGTCGACCTGGTGGCGTTGCGCAAGGACCTGGAAGAAGTCCTCGATCGCGCGTTTACGCCGGTGCCGGGACGCAAGGCGGTCAAGCCCGAATCCACCCTCGGCTTCGATCGCGTAGTCGAGCGCTCGGTGGTGCACGCCGCTTCGTCGAGCGCGCAGCAGGTGGAGAGCGGCGCGCTGCTGGTCTTCCTGCTGCAGGAAGAAGACAGCCACGCCGCCTACTTCCTGCGCAAGCAGGGCGTCGATCGGCTCACGCTGTTGCGAGCCATCTCGCACGGTGGCGATCAGGACGGCGCGCTGGCGCCCGACGGCGGCGAGGCCGGCGTGGCGAGGGACCCACTCGAGGCCTACGCCACCGACCTGGTCGCCAAGGCCGCGGCCGGTGGGATCGATCCGCTGATCGGCCGCCACCTGGAACTCGAGCGGATGATCCAGGTCCTCTGCCGCCGCCGCAAGAACAACCCGCTGCTGGTCGGCGAGCCCGGTGTCGGCAAGACGGCGCTGGCCGAAGGACTTGCCCTGCGCATTCACCAGGACGATGTGCCGGCGCCGCTCAAGGGGATCCGGGTGTTCGCGCTCGACATGGGGTCGCTCGTGGCCGGCACGCGCTACCGCGGCGACTTCGAAGAGCGGGTCAAGCAGGTGCTCGATGCGCTGGCCAAGCACCAGCACGCCATCCTGTTCATTGACGAAATTCACACCATGGTCGGCGCCGGTTCGGCCTCAGGCGGGACCATGGATGCCGGCAACCTGCTGAAGCCGGCGCTGGCATCGGGGGCGCTGCGCTGCATCGGGTCGTCGACGTTCGCCGACGTGAAGCAGTCGTTCGACAAGGACCGGGCATTGTCGCGACGGTTCCAGAAGATCGAAGTGCTCGAGCCGTCGGCGGCCGAGACCATGGAGATTCTCAAGGGCCTCAAGGACTCGTACGAGAAACACCACGGCGTGACCTACACGGACGAGGCGATCGAGGCGGCGGTGACGTTGTCGACCCGGCACCTGAAGGATCTGCACCTGCCCGACAAGGCCATCGACGTGTTGGATGAGGCCGGCGCGGCGCTGAAGCTGGCACCGCCGCCGTCCCCGATCCCTGATCCCCGATCCCTGATCGTCACCGTCGCCGATGTCGAACGCATTGTCGCCAAGATGGCGCGGGTGCCGGTGCAGGCGGTGTCGAGCGACGACAAGGTGGCGCTCAAGAACATCGAGAGCGAGCTGCGCGCCGCCATTTTCGGGCAGGACGCGGCAATCGATGAAGTGGCGTCGGCCATCAAGCTGTCGCGCTCGGGACTGCGCGCCGCCGATAAGCCGATGGGCAGCTTCCTGTTTGCCGGCCCTACCGGCGTTGGCAAGACCGAACTGGCGCGGCAACTGGCCCGCGTGCTCAAGGTTGAGTTCCTGCGCTTCGACATGTCGGAGTACATGGAGAAGCACGCGGTGTCGCGGCTGATCGGCGCGCCGCCGGGCTATGTCGGCTACGAAGAGGGCGGGCTGCTGATCGATGCCGTCCGCAAGGCGCCGCACGCCGTGCTGCTGCTCGATGAAATCGAGAAGGCGCATCCGGACCTGTTCGCCATCCTGCTGCAGGTGATGGATCACGCCACGCTCACCGACACCCACGGCCGGCACGCCGACTTCCGCCATGTGATCCTGATCATGACCACCAACGCCGGCGCCCGCGATCTGTCGGGCCGCCGCATGGGCTTCAAGGAAGCCGGCGAGGGCTCCAAGGCAACCGGCGTGCTGGAGCGGATGTTCGCGCCGGAGTTCCGCAACCGGCTGGATGCCACCGTGCACTTCCTGCCGCTCGGCGCCCGCGAGATTGAGCTGGTGGTCGACAAGCACGTCGATGAGTTGCGCGCGCTGGTGGCCGGCCGCAAGATTCAAATCGACCTCACCCCCGCCGCGCGGGCGTGGCTGGCGGAAAAAGGCTTCGACCGCGCCTTCGGCGCCCGGCCGATGGCGCGGCTGGTGGAGAAGTCGATCAAGAAGCCGCTGTCGGAATTGCTGCTGTTTGGCGAAGTTCCAGATGGCGGCCGCATTGTCGTGGACGTCCACGATGGGCACCTGCGCGTCACCCAGATGTAGTTGCCCGTCGTGGCCTTGACAGCAAGCTGACAAAATGTAAGAGTGGCGCCGTGACCGACCCACGGCTGCCCTCGATGTCGCGGACCGAGTCGCTGGTGATGGCCCTGCTGGGTCGTGCCGAGCGATACGGCCTGGAACTGGTGGACGCTTCTGGCGGGACGCTCAAGCGCGGATCCGTCTATGTGACGCTGGCCCGGATGGAAGAGAAGGGCTTCGTCGATTCCTGGCAGGAAGAGCGCGAGCCTGGCGCCAGCGGCCTGCCGCGCCGCCTCTATCGCGCCACCCCCTATGGCCTGAAGGTGCACGAAGCGTTCGCCACCCTGCGCGAAGCGCTCGCCTTGAAGCCGGCGGAGGCGCAATGACGTTCGAATCCGGCGTCCTGGCGTTCGCGGAGCGGTTCCTGTCCGACCGTACCGCTCAACTGATCGTGGCGCCGGCGTTGGCCGACCTGCAGTTTGCCGGCCGGACGTCGCGGTCGCGTCAAGTATCGGACCGGGCGGCCGTGCTCCGGGCGGTCGCCGGCGGGCTGTGCGACGAACTGGCGGGCGCGTCCGGGCACTTTGTCCTGCTGACGCTGGTGCCCGCCACGTACTTCGTGACCATGCTGGTCATGTTTGTCGATTTCTTCACCACGTTGACCGGCGCCGCCATGGGCGCCTCGCTGGTCGTGATCGCGCTGCTGTCGCTGGCCCCGGCGATGATTTGCTGCTGGCCTGAGCGGCGCCGCGTGCCGCGGATCGACTGAGCCGGCCGTGCGCGATCTCCACGCCCATCGGCTGACGAAGCATTACTTCGGCGTGCGGGTCGTCAAGGACGTGGAGTTCACGCTGCGTCCGGGCGAGATCGTCGGTTACCTCGGCCCCAACGGCTCGGGCAAGACGACGACGGCGAAGATGCTGGCGGGCTTGCTCGAACCCTCGACCGGGACGGTCGAGTACGGCGGCCGCGACATCCGCGACGACCTCGTGGCCTTTCGGCGCGAGCTCGGTTACATCCCCGAAGAGCCGTACCTGTATCCGTTTCTCTCCGGCAGCGAATACCTGCAACTGGTCGGCCGCCTGCGGGAAATGCCTGAAGCGCTGCTGACCAGGAAGATCGAGGGTTTCCTCGACGTGTTCGGCCTGCGATCGGCCGCCGATCAAGCCATTGCCTCGTACTCGAAGGGCATGCGGCAGAAGATTGTCATCTCGGCCGCGCTCCTGCACGACCCCTCGGTCGTACTCTTCGACGAACCCGAGACCGGCCTCGATGTGGCGACCACGCTGATGCTGCGCCATCTGGTGCGGTTGCTGGCCGCGCGTGGCAAGGCGATTCTCTACAGCTCACACATCCTGGAAGTGGTGGAGCGGGTCTGCGACAAGGTGATCGTGCTCCACAAGGGCGAAGTGGTGGCCGACGACTCCATTGCCAACCTGCGCACGCTGCTGTCGCGCAACTCACTCGAGGGCGTGTTCTCGGAACTGGTCATTCGCGAAGACCCCGAGCGGCTGGCGCGCGACCTGGCCGGTATCTCGGCCCTGGGAGAATAGGTGACCGGCGCCCGCCTGCAGACGCCCTACCGCCAGCTGACCCGGCTGTTCCTGCGGCAGTTTCTCGAGAACGACCTGATTTCGCCCGACGCCGATCGCTTGCAGTTGCTGGCCGTGGTCGGCGGCATGGTCGTGTCGCTGACGCTGTTTGCCTGCACGTTCATGTCGTTCACTTACGTCGGCGCCATGCTGACGCCGGGGCAGACGGCAGTGCGCTCGCTCGACGACAAGTTCTTCTACCTGGCGCTGGCCATGCTGGCCACCGCGCTGGTCGCCGCCTCGCAGTGGGACGTGCTTGCAATTGACTCGCGCGACGCCGCCATTCTCGAGCCACTGCCGATTCCGCCCGGCACCATCCGGCGCGCCAAGCTGACGGCCGTCGCCGTCCTCGGGGCCGCGGTGGCGGTCACGGTCAACCTGGCGCCAAGTATTTTGTTCCCGTGGCTGCTGGTGTTCGGGTTCAGGCAGATCAGCATGATCGGGCTGCTGCAACTCAACCTCACCCATGCGGTGGTCACGGTTGCCGCGGCGGCGTTTGGCTATTTCACGGTGATCGCGTGCCGGGAGATGCTGGCCGCCCTGTTCGGACCTCGCGGTTTCACCCGCGTC
Source organism: Acidobacteriota bacterium (assembly GCA_021730945.1). GTDB lineage: Bacteria > Acidobacteriota > Vicinamibacteria > Vicinamibacterales > UBA2999 > 12-FULL-67-14b. The sequence goes on from JAKFYH010000012.1 coordinate 35,132, forward strand.
TCGCCGTGGGCACAGGGCGCGCTCATCGTGCTGTTGGGCAGCGCGTTGCTGCTGCTGGCACCCGCCTCGGATGGCATCGCCCGGCGCGGATTCGACGGGTGGCGGGCTCACTCGCCGCCGATGTGGTTCCTCGGAATCTACGAGGCGACGTCGGGCGGCATCATTGCCGACCTGCCACGCCGCCGCATGACGCCGCGACAGGCGAACAACGATCGCATCACCAGCCGGCTTTATGCCGAGCGGCGGGCGCAGTTTCCGGCGATGGCCGGCCGTGCCGGCCTGGCCCTGGTGCTGATGTTGGTATTGGCCATCACGGCCTACGCGTGGAATGCGCGGCAAGTGCCGGCGCTGGCCGCGGCGCTGCCGTCGGCCACGCGGCGGCGCTGGCGACTGGGCGCGCGGGCCGCCAATGTCCTGCTGGTCCGCGATCCGGCGGCCCGGGCGGGGTTCTATTTCACCTTCGCGGCGCTCTGGCGCAGCAACACCCATCGCTTGACCCTGGCGGGTGCCGCCGCGGCGGGACTGGCAATGGCGGTGGTCGCGCTTTCGGGCGCCGAGGTGACGCGGTCAGGAGGGGCCTCGGTGCGGCTCCTCTTGGTGCAGCCGTTGGTTTACGGCGCGCTGCTGGTCGGGTTCCGCCACCTGATCCGCGTGCCTGCCGAACTACGCGCCAACTGGGGTTTTCAACTGGCCTGGCAGGGCCGCCACCGCGCCTTCACCGAGGGCGTCAAGCGCGCCGCGGTGGTGGCCCTGGTGCTGCCCGCACTGGCCGTGCTGTGGCCGCTGTTTGCGTTCGCGCTTGGTCCCCGGCTGGCGATTGCACATGCCGCCCTGGGATTGGCCGGCGCGATCGTGCTGCTTGAAGCCGTGATGTTGCAGTACGACAAGGTGCCGTTCACGTGCACCTACGTGCCCAGCGAGCACGCCAAAGTGATGGCGCCCATCTACACGCTCGCGTTCTTCGTCGGCCTCTCGGTCTTCGTGCGCCTGCAGCACGCGGCGTTGGCGGGCACGGGCGTGGTGGCCGTTCTCGTCACGCTGGCCGTAGTGTTCGTGGTGCTGCGCCTGATCCTGGTCATGCGCCCGCGAGTGCCACCGGTTGAATTTGACGAAGCGCCGGCCGGTTTCCAGGGCCTGGGCCTCAATACCTAGATCGACGGTCCACCGAACTTGCCCGGTTTTGCACCGCTCGTATAATTTCGGAATGGAAATCGCCCGAGAGCGCTTTCTCGACGACACCCGCACCTATCACCTGTCGGCCGGCATCCGCAGCCGGACCACCGCCGCGCACAGTTTGCTGTCGGCGTTGACCGACGAAGAGAAGGCGCAAGTCAGCGCCGCGATCGTCCGCGCCCTCGACGAAGTGGAGCGCATCGTCCGGCACCGCGTCCCAGGCATGTCGGCACCTGAGCACCCGAGCACCTGAGCACCTGAGCACCCCAGCACCACCCCTTGTGGTACATTCCGTCCGCCTCCGCTCGCTCATGAATGTCGCGAGCTACGGCGAGACCTCGCCGTAGCGGCCTCCGGCCGCGAAGGCGGGCCATGTATACGGAGGATCCCCGGATGTTGCGAAAGCCCTGCTTGATTGTTCTGCTTGCCGCCCTGGTTGTCATCAGCGGCGACACTCGCGTTCGTGCCGAACAGGGGGCGGCGGCGCGTCCGCCTGCCGCCGCGGCCGATGCCGATCCGTTTGCCGGCCTGGTCTTCCGCAACATCGGCCCCGCCACCATGGGCGGCCGGGTCGACGACCTTGCCGTGCTCGAGTCGAACCCGGCCGTGTTCTACGTCGGCACCGCCACCGGCGGGTTGTGGAAGACCGTCAACAACGGTACCACCTGGGACGTGTTGTTCGACGACCTTGACGACGCGGTGTCGATTGGCGACATTGCCATCAATCCCAACGACGCCAACACCGTGTGGGTGGGGAGTGGCGAGAACAACAACCGCCAGAGCGGCTCGTGGGGCAACGGCCTCTACAAGTCGATCGACGGCGGCCGCACCTGGAAGAACGTCGGACTCGCCACCTCGAAGCACATCGCCCGCATCATCGTCGACCCGATCGATCACGACGTGGTCTACGTGGCGGCGCTCGGGAGCCTCTGGGGGCCCGGCGGCGAGCGCGGCGTCTACAAGACCACTGACGGCGGCCTGACCTGGTCGCGCATCCTGTTTGTCGACAACGACACCGGCGCCACCGAATTGGTGATGGATCCTTCAAACAACAAAGTGATCTACGCCGCGACCTACCAGCGGCGCCGCGCCACCTGGGGTTTCAACGGCGGTGGCCCCGGCAGCGCCATGTGGAAGTCGAGCGATGCCGGCCGCACCTGGGTCAAGCTCACCGAAGGCGTGCCGGCCGGTCCGCTGGGCCGCATCGGCATGGACGTCTGGCGCAAGGACCCCAACGTGCTCTACGCCCGGATCGAGCACGAGACGGAAAGCGGCACCTACCGGTCGGATAACGCCGGCCGGTCGTGGAAGAAGATGTCGAACGTCAATCCGCGGCCGATGTACTTCAGCCAGGTCCGGATCGACCCGACCAACGATGCCCGCATCTACGTGCTCGGCGTGCAGCTCCACATCTCGGACGATGGCGGCAGGACGTTCATCGAGAACGGCGCCATGCACTCGGATCACCACGCCATGTGGATCAACCCGGCGAATCCGAACCACATCATCGACGGCAACGACGGCGGCATCGGTGTCAGTTATGACAAGGGGGCGACGTGGGAGGGTGTCTACAACATGGACATCGGCCAGTTCTACCACGTCACCTACGACATGGAGACGCCCTACAACGTCTACGGCGGCCTGCAGGACAACTACACGTGGGGTGGCCCGAGTGCCGTGCGCAGCCGCCAGGGCATCGTCAACGACGACTGGTTCTCGATCCATGGCGGCGACGGGTTCGAGGCGCAGGTCGATCCCAAGGACACCCGCACGATCTACGCGGAGTCGCAGGACGGCAACATCTCGAGGGTCGATCGCATCAGCAATGAACGCAAGTCAATCCGGCCGCTGCCGGCGCGCGGCGACGCGCCCCTGCGCTGGAACTGGAACACCCCGATCCTGATCTCGCCGCACGACTCGAACACGATCTATGTCGGCGCCAACAGGGTGTTCAAGTCCACCGATCGCGGCCAGAGCTGGACCGCGATCAGCCCCGACCTGTCGGAGGCGACCGACCGCGAAGGCCTGGCGCTGATGGGGGTGGCGGCGAAGGACGTCAAGATCGCCAAGAACGACGGCGTGCAGTCATACGGCAACATCGTGCAGCTGGTGGAGTCGCCGAAGCAGGCCGGCGTGCTCTATGCCGGCACGGACGACGGCCAGGTGCACATGACCAAGGACGGCAAGAGCTGGACCAACATCACCGGCAAGTTCCCCGGGGTGCCGAAGAACGCCTACGTGTCGCGGCTGTCGCCGTCGAATCACGAAGTGAACGTCGTCTACGCCAGCTTCGACAATCATCGTAACGACGACATGGGCACCTACGTGTATGCCAGCGTCGACGGCGGCAACAACTTCCGGTCGATTGGCGAGGGCATTCCGAAGGGCCATGCGGTGACCGCGATGACCGAGGATCCGAGGAACCCGAATGTGCTGTACTCCGGCACCGAGTTCGGCTTGTTCATCAGCCCCGATCGCGGCGGCAAGTGGATGCGCATCAAGTCCAATCTGCCCACGGTGCCGATCCACGAAATCGTCTTCCATCCGCGCGACAACGACATGATTGTCGCTACCCACGGCCGCAGCATCTGGATTCTCGATGACGCGACGCCGCTGCAGCAGGCGGCTGAGGCGATGAAGGCCGACGCCTACCTGTTCGACATGCGCGGCGGCATGCAGTTCAACCAGGCCAACGATCGCGGCTTTGTCACCGACAAGCCGTTTTTTGGCAAGAACCCCACCTACGGCGCGCCGATCAGCTTTTACCTGGCGAAGCCGCAGACCAACGTGACGCTGCGCATTCGCGACGGGGCCGGTAACCAGATCCGCGAGATCACCGGCGCCGAACTGAGCGCAGCGCGCGGGGCCGGGATCAACCGCGTGCACTGGGACCTGCGCCACCAGCCGCTGGCCCCGCTGGCGGGCCAGCCGGCCGGCGGTGGCGGCGGTGGCTTTGGCGGCGGCGGTAACAACGGTCCCAACGTGCTGCCCGGCGAGTACCGGGTGACGCTGGTCGTGGACGGCAAAGACGTCGCCACCAAGCCGGTGCGTGTGTCCGGCGACAGGGACATGCCGATGACCGATGCCGAGCGCAAGACCTGGCACGACACCGCGCTCGACCTGCATCACCTGCAGCGCCTCGCCAACACCGCTGCCGAGGGGGTGACGACGCTCGGTGCGCAAGTGACGGCGGCGGAAGCGCTGATGAAGACCGCGGCAAGTGTGCCGGCGGCGGGCAAGGCGGCGCTGGCCGACGTGAACACCAAGATCGCCGATCTGCGCCGCCGGCTTGGCCTCGGCCAGGGTCAAGGCGGTGGTGGTGGCGGCTTTGGCGGCCAGCAGGCCAACGTGCGTGGTCAACTCGGCCAGACCAAGGGGCAGATCATGGGCTCGACGTCGATGCCGACGGTGCAGCAGGTCCGCATTGCCGGTGAGTTGCGCGGCGACATGGTCAAGCTGGTGGCCGATACCAACGATCTGATCGCGGCGGTGCCGGCGCTCTACGACGCGCTCGGCGCGGCGGGGGCGAAGCCGGCCGCCGTCAAGACGGTCGGGCCGCTGCCCTGAAAAAGGGGTCGGGGATCTTTTTCCGGTTGGCATCGCATTTATTGGTGCTTATTTCAGAATCTGGGTCAGGACCTGGCCTCAGGTGTAGAGGTAAGTAGGGTGGTTTTCGACAGCACGGCCGGGAAAAGATCCCCGACCCCTTTTCTCGCCGGGCTTCCCCATGGCACGCTTGCGATCGCAAGCGTCACGGCCCTGCTCGTCGCCGGGATCTGGGCGTACACGCTCGATCGCGGGCGCACCGAACGGGGCGAAGCGAGCGCCGCCGAGTTCAGCAAGAACGCCAACCTGGCCCTGGCTCTCGACCTCCACACCAACCAGTTACTGAAGGGCATTGACCAGTTCCTGCTGCTGATGAAGGCGCAGCACGAGGGCGCCGGCGCGGTCGCGCCGATTTCGCTCCAGCGATTGGTCGTGCCGGCCTTTGCCGGCTCCTCGTCGATTACCTTCATTGGCGTCACCAATGAAAAGGGCGACATCGTCGACTCGCTGCAGCCGTTTGCGCCCACCAATGTCGCCGACCGCGAGTTCTTCCAGCAGCACCAGCGAGGCGAGGCGGTGGGCCTGCTGGTCTCGGAGCCGGTGCTGGGCCGTGTCAGCGGACGCTGGGCCATTACCCTGACGCGGCGGCTCGACCGGCCCGACCGCTCGTTCGGCGGCATCGTAGCCATCTCGATCGAGCCGCGCTACCTCACCGAATTGTTCGAGTCCTCGACGCTGGGGCCGCTGGATGTGATGGCGCTGGTGCTGGAGAACGGCGTGACCCTGGCCCGCCGCCGCGGACCTTCGCTTGAATTTGGCGAGAACATCTCGCGGGCGCAGCTCTTTGTCGAATACGCGCGCGTGCCGGTGGGCAGCTACACCGGGCCGGGCGGGGTCGACGGCCGGCAGCGGATGTTCAACTATCGCCGCATGCGCGACTATCCGATTCTGGCGACCATCGGGACACTCGAAGACGACGTCATGGCGCCGGTGCGCCGGCGCGCCCAGCGCAACTTCCTGACCGCGGGCCTCGCCACCGCGTTCCTCATGCTGGTCAGCGCCGGTGCCATCGTGATGCTGGGCCGGCAACAGCGCGCCAACCAGCGCCTGGCCGAGCAGGCCTCGCTGCTCGACAAGGCCCAGGACGCGATCATCGTCACCGATCTCGACCGGCGCATCACCTACTGGAACCGGAGCGCGGAGCGCTTGTACGGCTGGACCTCAGACGAAACGATCGGCCGGATCATTGGCGACTTGTTCGCTGTCGGCACGGATCCCGCCGATGCGGCGGTGGCGTTTGAGACCGTTCTTCGCACTGGCGAGTGGACCGGCGAGTTGCGCCCGCACGATCGGCGCGGACAGCCGGTGATCGTCGAGAGCCGGTTCACACTGGTCCGCGACCGGGATGGCCGGCCCCAGAGCGTGCTGTCGATCAATACCGATGTCACCGACCGGCGCCAACTTGAACAGCAGTTTTACCGGGCCCAGCGGCTGGAGAGCATCGGCACGCTGGCCGGCGGCATTGCCCACGACCTGAACAACGTGCTGACGCCGATCATGATGGCGATCGAACTGCTCAAGGATCGGGTGACGGCGCCCGCCGATCGGGAAGTGCTGATGATGCTGGGCGCCAGTGCCGGGCGGGGCGCCGAGATGGTGAAGCAGGTGCTGTCGTACGCCCGCGGACTCGAGGGCCGGCGGGTGCCGATTGCCCCGGCCGACCTGGTGGCCGAAGTCGCCGGCATCGCACGCGACATCCTGCCCAAGACCATCGCCATTCAAACGGAAGTTGCCGCCCAGTTGCCCTCGATCCTCGGCGACCCGACCCAGTATCACCAGGTGCTGCTCAACCTGTGCGTTAACGCGCGCGATGCCATGCCCGAGGGCGGCGAATTGACGATCACGGCGGCGGTCGCGCTGATTGATGCCGCTCCCGGGGGCGACCTGCCGGCGGGAACGTACGTCAGGATCGAGGTGGCCGACACCGGCACCGGCATTCCCCGCGAGATCGCCGACCGAATCTTCGATCCGTTCTTCACCACCAAGGAACCGGGGAAGGGCACCGGCCTCGGACTGTCGACTTCGCTGACCATCGTCAAGAGCCATGGCGGGCAGATTCGCGTCTCGAGCACTCCGGGCCGGACCTGCTTTGCCGTCTACCTGCCGGTAATGGCCGGCACTGGCGACTCACGAGCGATGGGTGCGCCGGCGCCGCACGTGTCTGGTGACGGACAGACGGTTCTGGTGGTCGACGATGAGGCGGCCATTCGGATGGTGGCGCAGCGGACGCTGGAGAGCGCCGGCTTTCGGGTGCTCACGGCGTCGGACGGCGCCGAGGCGGTGGCCACCTTCGGCGCCAACCACCGCGCGATCGCCGCCGTGCTGCTGGACATGACCATGCCGGTGTTGGCCGGGGTGCCGACGATCCAGGCGATGGCGCGCATCAACGGTTCGGTGCCGATCATCGCGGTGAGCGGCATCAGCGCCAACGAACCGGTGGCGCTCGCGGCCAGCCCACAGGTTCGGATGTTCATGCCCAAGCCCTTCACCACCGAGACCCTGCTCAAGGCCCTGGCGCACGCGCTCGCGTAGGCGGTGCCTCGTCTCCGGCCATACAATGCCGCATGACCACAGCGGCGGTAGTGGCGAGGGCACTGGCGCAAGCCGGTATCGATCGGGTGTTCGGCTTGCCAGGCGGCGAAGTGCTCGTCCTGATCGACGAGTTGCGCCAGGCAGGCATCGACTTCGTGTTGATGCGCCACGAGGCCAACGCCGGCATGGCCGCCGCGGTCTACGGCAAGTTGCGGCGGCAGCCGGGCGTCGTGCTGGCGACGCTCGGGCCCGGGGCCGCCAACCTGCTGTTGCCGGTGGCGAGCGCGTATCTCGATCAGGAACCGCTGCTGGCCATCACCGCGCAGTTGCCACCCGAACTGCCGGCCAGTCACACCCACCAGTTGCTGCCGCTCCACGATATTTATCGACCGGTATGCCGCCTGACCGATGCCATCACCGCTGACCACGCCGCCACTTCGGTGGCGCGCGCGCTGGCGGCCTGCATGGAGCGTCCCTATGGGGCCGCACTCCTGACCCTGCCGGCGCGAGAGGCCGTGAAGGACAGCCAATCGTCCGGCGAGTCGGTGCCGGCCAGCGGCGAGGCGCCCGATCGGCGCCATGCGGCACCGGCGGCGGCTGCCGCGGCCGCGCGTCTTCGCACCCGCCTGGCCGGGGCCGAGCGGCCGCTGGTGCTGGTCGGCCTTGGCTTCGATTCCATCAACGCCGCGCACCTGCGCCGCTGGCTCGACCAGTGGGATCTGCCGGTTGCCGTGACGCCAAAACTGAAGGGCATTGTCGACGAGACCGGCGCGAATTTTGTCGGCGTGATCAGCGGCATGGCCGCCGATGGTTTGATGGTTGAGGCGCTCAAGTCCTCCGATTTGCTGATTGGTGTCGGCCTGGATCCGGTCGAGATCGACAAGACCTGGCATGCCGAATTGCCAATCGAGTGGGTCCTCGAGGCGCCCAACGTGGCGGGACGGGTTCCGGCGGGTGTGCAGCTGGTCGACCACGCCACCTTCCTGGACGCCATGACGAGTGCGCCGCCGCCCCGCCGGTGGTCACGCCCCTTCGCCGAGGTTCAGCGCGCGCGGCTCGACTTGTTGCAGGCGCGGCCGGGCGCGGACGTCCGTGGAGACGCGGCGGGGATGTGGCCCGGTGACTTGATCGGCGCGCTGGTCGCGGCGGTGCCGGCCAACACGATCGTGACCACGGACGTCGGCTCCCACAAGTACCTGTTCGGCCAGTTCTGGCCCAGCCGCCATCCCGACACCTTCTGGATGTCGAACGGGTTGTCGGGCATGGCCTATGGCCTGAGCGCGGCGATTGGCGCCAAGCTCGCGCACCCCGATCGGCCGGTGCTGGCCGCGGTCGGCGACGGCGGCTTCTCGATGAACGCGCAGGAACTGGAGACCGCCGAACGGGTCGGCGCACCGTTCATCACCGTGGTCCTCGAGGACGGCAGCTATTCGCTGATCAAGCTGGCCCAGGAGAACCGCAAGCTGCCGCCGCACCGCATGGACTTCGGGCGGATCGACACTGTGAAGATGGCCGAGGCCTGCGGCGTGCGGGCGCTGAGGACGGCCGATCCGGCGGAGTTGACGAACGCGGTCCACGAGGCCGCGGCTGACAACCGCAGCCTGGTGGTTGGCGTGCCGGTGAATTACGCCGACTACAGGCTGCTGTTCTGAGATGGCCCTACGCCTCGCCCGCCAGCTGAGCCGTCGTTCGCGTATGCTAGTGAGCCGCGCATGGTGAAGTTGTTGAGGTTCGTCTCGCCGTTTCGCGGTTCGGTCGCGGTTGTCCTGGTCCTGGCGTTCGCGCAGTCACTGGCCACTCTGTACCTGCCGCGCCTGATGGCCGACATCGTCGACTTCGGCATCGTCCCGGGCGACACCACGAAGATTCTGGAGATCGGCGGCTTGATGCTGCTGGTCGCCGTCATCGGCACCGGCTGTGCGATCGCGGGCAGCTTCGTCGGGTCGAAGGTCGCGACCGGCTTCGGCCGGGTGATTCGCGGCAAGGTCTTCGACCGTGTGTCCCACCTGTCGGTCCACCAGTTCGGTCAGTTCGGCACGGCCTCGCTGATAACCCGGACCACCAACGACACCACGCAGGTCCAGCAGGTCATGCTGATGCTGCTCAGCATGGCGATCCCCGCGCCGATGATGGCAATCGGCGGCATCACGCTGTCGCTCTCGCAGGACGCGCGCCTGGCGCGGGTGCTGATGGCGGTGATCCCGGTGCTGGCGGTGGTCTTCTTCACCATCATGTGGAAGGCGGTGCCGCTCTTCCAGGCGATGCAGCACAAGATTGACCGTCTCAACCTGGTGCTCGACGAAGGGCTGTCGGGCGTGCGCGTGATTCGGGCCTTCGACCGCGGCGCCGATCAGAGCCGCCGGTTCGATGCCGCCAATCTCGACGTCACCGGCACGGCCATCACCGTCAACCGGCTGATGGCGCTGCTGATGCCGGCGATGTTCTTCATGATGAACCTGACCAGCGTCTTGATCCTCTGGTTCGGTGCCGTCCGCATCGACGCCGGCCAGATGCACGTCGGGGCAATGATGGCCTCGATCCAGTACGCCATCCAGATCCTGTTCGCGGTGTTCATGGTGACGGCGGTATTCGTGATGCTGCCGCGGGCGGCGGCCTCGGCCGAACGCATCAATGCCGTGCTTGACGTCGCGCCGGAGGTGACCGATCCGGCGCCGCCGCAGACGGCCGTGGCCGGGCGCGGCCGCGTCGAGTTTCAGAATGTCACGTTCCAGTACCCCGGCGCTGAGGAACCCGCGCTGAGCGACGTGTCGTTCACGGCACTGCCGGGCCAGGTGACGGCCATCATCGGCGGCACGGGCTCAGGCAAGTCCACCGTCGCCGGATTGGTCCCGCGCTTCTACGACGTGCACCGCGGCCGATTGCTGGTGGACGGCGTGGATGTCCGCGAAATGCCGCAGGCCGATCTGCGCGCCCGGATCGGCTACGTGCCGCAGAAGGCGGTGCTGTTTTCCGGCACGGTGGCCAGCAACATTCGCTTCGGCCGAGACGAGGCGACCGACGACCAGGTGCGGCACGCGGCCCAGGTGGCGCAGGCCGCCGAATTCATCGATCAGATGGCCGACGGCTACCAGTCGCCGGTGTCGCAGGGCGGCACCAACTTGTCGGGCGGCCAGAAACAGCGCCTCGCCATCGCTCGTGCCATTGCCAGGCGCGCGGGTATCTACGTGTTCGACGACAGTTTCTCGGCGCTTGACTTCGCCACCGACGCGCGTCTGCGCGCGGCGCTCAAGCAGGACCTCGCGCACGCCACGGTGATTCTCGTGTCGCAGCGCATCGGCACGGTGATGACCGCCGACCGCATTGTCGTGCTGGACGAGGGCCGGGTGGCGGGCACCGGGACGCACGCGGACCTGCTGGCGAGTTGCGAGGTCTATCGGCAGATTGCCGAGTCGCAGGCGTCGCTCGAGGAGGTGGCATGAGCGGCGAACGCACGGCGGTGCGCCAGCCGTCGCAGTCGGCCAACATGTTCGGCCGCGGGCCGATGGGCGGCCTCGGTCTGCCGGTGCAGAAGGCCAAGGACTTCAAGGGCACCTTGCGCCGCCTGACCGGCTACCTGCAGCCGCATCGGCCGGCGCTGGTCGTGGTGGTGACGGCCGGCGTCATCTCCACCCTGTTCAGCGTGCTCGGCCCCAAGTTGATGGGCCTGGCCACGACCAGGATCTTCGAGGGCTATCTCGCGCGCACGGTGGGCGGGGCCGACGGCATCGACTTCGGCTACGTCGGCAACATGCTGTGGACACTGCTTGCGCTCTACCTGGTCAGCGCCCTGTTCCTGTATCTGCAGCAGTACTTGATGTCGGGCGTGGCGCAGAAGACGGTCTACGCGCTGCGCCGCGATGTCGAGGCCAAGTTCAGCCGGCTGCCGCTGCGTTTCTTCGACACCAAGACCCACGGCGAGATTTTGAGCCGGGCGGTGAACGACCTCGACAACATCAGCAGCACACTGCAGCAGAACCTGACCCAGCTCATCACCTCGGTGCTGTCAGTCGTCGGCATCATCATCATGATGCTGACGATCAGTTGGATCCTTACGATCGTGGTGGTCGTGACGCTGCCGCTCAGCATGGCGATCGTGGCGGCCATTGCCCGGCGTTCCCAGGCGTTCTTCGTGCGGCAGCAAAAGGCGTTGGGCGACCTGAACGGACACGTCGCCGAAATGTATGCCGGCCACACCATCGTCACGGCCTACGGCCACGAGGCGCGGTCGGTCGGGAGATTCGATGATCTCAACGAGAAGTACTACGACGGCGCCTGGCGCGCGCAGTTTGCCACCGGCGTGATGTTTCCGATCATGCAGTTTGTCGGCAACCTCGGCTACGTCGCGGTGGCGGTGATCGGCGGTTTCCTGGTCACGCGCCGGGCGATTGCGCTCGGCGACATCCAGGCGTTCATCCAGTACAGCCGCCAGTTCTCGATGCCGATCGCGCAGTTGAGCAGCATTGCCAACACCATTCAACTGACCATTGCCTCGGCCGAACGGGTGTTCGAGCTGCTGGACGAACCCGAAGAGCCGGCCGACCTGGCGTCGGCCATCATGCCGGTGCGGACCGGCGGGCACGTGCAATTCGATCGTGTCGCCTTCCGCTACCAACCCGAGGCGCCGCTGATCGACGAGATGTCGCTGGACGTGGCATCGGGCCAGATGGTGGCGATCGTGGGACCGACCGGCGCCGGCAAGACCACGCTGGTCAATCTGCTGATGCGGTTCTACGATGTGGGCCGCGGTGCCATCCGCGTGGACGGGGTCGACATTCGCGAACTTGGCCGCGGCGGATTGCGGCGGATGTTCGGCATGGTGCTGCAGGACACGTGGCTGTTCTCCGGGACCATTCGCGACAACATCGCCTATGGCCGGGTCGAAGCGAGCGAGGAGGCGATTGTCGAGGCGGCCAGGGCGGCGCAGGCCGACCACTTCATCCGCACCCTGCCCGACAACTACGACACGCTGATTAACGAGGAAGCCAGCAACCTGTCGCAAGGGCAGAAGCAGTTGTTGACGATTGCGCGGGCGTTTTTGGCCGACCCGGCCATCCTGATCCTGGACGAGGCGACCAGCAGCGTCGACACCCGCACCGAAGTGCTGATCCAGGAGGCCATGGGCCGGTTGATGAAGGGGCGCACGACCTTCGTGATCGCGCACCGCCTCTCGACCATTCGCAACGCCGGCGTGATTCTGATGATGGAGCAGGGCCGGATTGTCGAGCAGGGCACGCACGAGGAATTGCTGGACGCCGGCGGCCGCTACGCCAAGCTCTACCAGAGCCAGTTTGCCGGCCGGGCGGCGGCCGGCGTGCCCACGGCGCCGCCGGCGTGACGCCCGCGCGGCTTCGCCGCCGTTGATGCTACTATTCGCCACACACGGAGGGCAGCCATGGCGTTTTCACGTCGAGAGTTCGTTCGCAGGTTTGGCGTTGGCGGGGTGGCAGCAGCCTCCGCGGCGCATATCATCGGCTACGGCCGGGAAGAATTGCTGGCCTTTGTCGGCGAGCAGGGGCGGGGCGGCGGCCGGCCGGCCGGGCCACCCATCACCATTCGCATCAGCAGCAACGAGAACATGCGCGGGCCCAGTCCCAAGGTGATTGAGGCGCTGCGGCAGCACCCCTCGAAGGATCTGGGGCTCGGCTACCCGCCGCCCGCGCTCAGCACTTTTGTGGAGACCGTGGCCACCTTCTCGGGCGCCAAACCCGAGAACGTCATCCTCTCCACCGGGTCGGGTGAGATCCTGACCGCGGCCGTCATGGCGTACTGCAACAAGGACCGCGCCTTCGTGACTGCGGATCCGTCGTACTCCCAGCCGGCCGGCACCGCCCGCCAGATCAACGCACCGGTCAAGCTGACACCGGTGGACGCCAAGCTGCGCCTCGATCTGGAGGCGTTGATTCGTGGCGCCGTCGGCTCGGGCCTCGTCTTCCTGTGCAATCCCAACAACCCGACGTCGAGCGTCCACACGATGTCGGACATCGAGCAGGCGGTCCGCATCATCAAGCAGCGTTCGCCCGAGACCGGCGTCCTGATCGACGAGGCCTACCTCGAGTACGCCACCTTGCCCGGGTCGGGGACCATGGCCAAGCTGGCGCTGGACCTGCCGGGCGTATTCATCTCGCGCACGTTCTCGAAGGCCTACGGCATGGCCGGGATGCGGATGGGCTACGCCGTCGGCCAGCAGGCGACCGTGGAGAAGGTCGGGCGCGCCTGGGGCCTGGGCAGCATCAACGAGCTGCAGGCCGTGGCCGGCATCGCCGCGCTGAAGGACACCGCGCACATGGAGTGGGAGAAGCAGGAGAACAAGCGCGTGCGCGACTGGACACAGGGCCAGTTCAAGGCGATGGGCTACGACTCGCCCGATTCGCAGACCAACTTCATCTTCGTCAACATCCGCCGGCCCGCGGTCGAGTTCCGCGACGGCTGCCGCGCGATGGGCGTGGCGGTCGGCCGCGACTTCCCGCCGATGGAGAAGACCTACGCCCGCATCTCGCTCGGCACGATGGAGCAGATGGAACAGGCGATGGTGGTGTTCAAGAAGGTGCTGGGCGCCTAAGCGGGCAACGAGGCAGACCGTGGATCACAACCTGGCGCAGCTCTTCAACGACTTCGACCGCGGTGTCGTGTCACGCCGGCAATTGCTGCAGGCGCTCGGCATGGCCGCGCTGGTGCAACCCGCCTCGGCCTTTGCGCAAGGCCAATGCGGCGGAGCGAAGAAGGGCACGCCAGAGTGTGATCCCACGCCGGCCAAGGCGCCGTTTGCGCCGACCGGCTGGAAGACGGTGATGCTCGACCACCTGTCATGCCAGGCGGCCGACTACGCCAGGGAAGCCGCCTTCTATGCCGCGCTCATGAACTGGAAGATCCGGAGCGACGATGGCAGGCAAGCGGTGCTTGACATCGGCAATTGGGGTGGCGTGATCTTCCGCGGCGGCTACCAGGCGCCGCCGGCACCACCCGCGGCCGCTGCACCGCCGGCCGGTTCCGCCGGCCGCGGCGGCCCGCGCGTGCCGCGCACCGCGGCCTTCGATGGTTTCTGCTGGGGCATCGATCAGTGGGATGCGACGAAGGTGGAAGCCGCCCTCAAGGCGCGCGGGCTCTCGCCGCTTGCTGACAACCACGGCGACTTCCAGAGCTTCCACGTGAAGGATCCCGGCGGCTTCGACCTGCAAATCAGCAACGGCACCGTGAAGAACCGGCGCCAGGGGCCGGCCACCGGGAAGACTTCAGCGCCGGCGCCGTTTGCGCCGACCGGCTGGAACACGGTGTGGCTGGATCACATCTCGTTTGAGGTCTCGAACTACAAGCAGACCGTGGCGTTCTATGCGGCGCTGCTTGGCTGGACACCCGGAGAAGATGAAGGCAGCCAGAGCCAGATGCGGATTGGCGACGTCGGCGACATCATCATCCGGCGCGGCAATATTCCGCCCGGCGCACCGCCGCGGCCAGCGTCGATCGGCCACATTTCGTACGGCATCTCGTCGTTCGATCCTGACACGGTGAAGGCCGAGCTCGAGAAGCGCGGACTGAACGCCCGCGAGGATACCGGCGGCCGCGGCGACATTCATACCTCGCCCTACAAGAGCTATCACACGACGACGCCCAACGGGCTCGATCTGCAGATCAGCGCCACGACCAGAGCGTCGCGTGACGCCTAACCCCTCCTGCGCGGGCGCCGTTCACGGGGCGCCCGTCGACTCGCCGGCGAACCGGTAGCCGACCCAGGGCTCGGTAATCACGAAGCGCGGGCGGCCGGGGTCGGGTTCGATCTTCTTCCGCAATTGCCCAACGAGCACCCGCAGGTGCTCCTGCCCGCTGCCGCCCGAGTTGCCCCACAAGCTCTTGATGATCGCCCGATGGGTGAGCACGCGCCCGTCGTGGGACGCGAGGAGCGTCAGAAGTTCAAGCTCCTTCGGCGTCAGCTTGATCTCCGCCTCGCCGCGGCGCACCGACCGACGGTCGAAGTCGATCGACAAGTCGCCCCGTTCGAGCCGGCCGTGCATTTCCTGCCCGCGGCCGGCCGATCGCCTCAGACTGGCGCGCACCCGCGCCAGCAACTCTTCGGGGCCGTAGGGCTTGGTGATGTAATCATCCGCGCCCGCATCGAGCGCCTCGACCTTGACGCGTTCCTCGCCTCTGACCGAGACGACCAGAATGGGCACGTCGGCCCGCTCACGCAGGCGCCGACAGACGATGGTGCCGTCCATATCGGGCAGACCCAAGTCGAGAATCACGAGCCCCGGCCGGTCGCGATCGAAGAGGCTGATCGCCTCCGCGCCGGTTCCGGCCACGGTCACGGCGTAGCCTCGCGATCGAAGCAGGGTCGCCGCCGCCCGTTGAATCGACGGGTCATCGTCGACGAGTAACAGCACCAGGGGACTCATGACGCCGCCCCCACCGCGGCGCTGTCGCGGGCGCGCACCGGTACGCGGATGGTGAAGATGGCGCCACCGTCCGGGTGATTGGCCGCCGTCACCTGGCCGCCCTGGATGGCGATCAGCCCGCGGGCAATGGCCAGGCCGAGGCCGCTGCCGAACCGGTTCTGCGTGGTCGCGCCCCGGTAAAAGCGATCAAACACGCGCTCGAGATCTTCAGGCGGCACGCCTGGGCCGTGATCGCGGACCGCGATCTCCAGCATGCCCGGCTCGAGCCGCGCACGGATCGCGATCGGGCCGTCGGCAGGAGAGTAGGCGGCGGCGTTCTCGAGCAAATGCGCCAGCGCCGCCGACGTCAGTCGCGGCTCCAGTTGGATCAGCTTTTCCCCGGCCTCGTCGGACACGGCCATGGAGCGCGACTGCAGCGTGCCCTCGGCCTGGTGACGCGCCGCGGCGACCAGGTCGGCCGCCTCGACCCACTCGAGTTCGGTGTGCATGGCGCCGGTCTCGACGCTGGCCATGTCAACGACATTGTCGAACAGACGCTTGAGGCGCGCGAGTTCGGCTCGCACGATCTGCGCCTGCTCGGCGCGCTCGCTCTCGGGGAGATCGGGATTGGCGAGGTTCCCGGTGGCGACCGTCAACGCCGTGAGCGGCGTCTTGAGATCGTGGCTGAGCGAGGCCACCAGCGCGGAGCGCGCTTCGGCGCCCTTGCGGGCCAGCTCGGCCTGGTTGCGCTGCTGCGCCAGCGCCAGTGCCTCCTGGGCGCGGCGCCTGGCAACATGCGACAACTGGCTGCCGATCACACCGACCGCCAGCAACACGAACAACGCAATCAGGTCGTCCTGGCTGGCAATGGCAAAGGTCCCCACCGGTGGCAGGAAAAAGAAGTTGAAGCCGGCGAATGCGAGCAGCGCGGCAACAATGGCGCCTCCCCGGCTGCTCACCGCGGCGACGGCGAGCACTGCCAACAGAAGCAACAACGCGGCCGTCGTTTCGTTCATCTCTACAGAGATGATACGGCCGGCACGAGCGGCGCGCGCCCTTACGAATTTCTTACGTCTTTCGGGGCTACAACAGGAACAGCAGCCTAATTCGCGCCGCCATGGCGCGATACGGGGGACCCAATGGGACGCATGGCGCGTCCCCGGGGCGAATCCGGTCGGCGTGACCGGTAGAGGACTCCAACCTCGAGCCCGCCAGCTAACCCCGTCGGCGTCTGGAGGAACCGTGTTCGAAGAGTCATTCCTGTCGCAGGTGAGGCGGCTGATCGTTGGCGCTCGCATTCCGTCGCATCTCGCGCACCGCGAGCGCTTTTCCAGGGTCACCGGCCTGGCCGTGTTGTCATCGGATCCGCTGTCGTCGGTGGCCTACGCGACCGAGGAAATTCTGCGCGTCCTGACCATGGGCGGCATTGCCGCGCTGAGCCTGGTCACGCCGATTGGCGCGATCATCGCCGCCATGCTGGCGGTGGTGGTGTTTTCCTACCGGCAGACGATTCACGCATACCCGAATGGCGGCGGCGCCTACATGGTCGCCAAGGAGAATCTCGGTCGCATGCCCAGCCTGATCGCAGCGGCGGCACTGCTGATCGATTACGTGCTCACCGTCGCCGTCAGCATTGCCGCGGGGGTCGCGGCCATCACCTCGGCCGTGCCCGCCTGGCACCTGAACACGGTGGAAGTCTCGCTGGCCTTCGTGGCCCTGCTGACCATCGGCAACCTGCGCGGCGTCCGCGAGTCGGGACGGTTGTTTGCGGCGCCCACCTACTTCTTCATCGTCAGCATTCTCGCCATGCTCGGTGTCGGCGCGTGGCGCTACCTGGCGGGGAGCCTGGTGCCGATGCCGCTGCCGGCGGATGCGTTGCCCCTGGGGTCGGGCGGGGTCGATGCGCTGGGGCTGTTCGTGATCCTGACCGCGTTCTCGAACGGCTGCACCGCCATGACCGGGGTCGAAGCGGTCTCGAACGGGGTGCCGGCGTTCCGCCCACCCGAGAGCCGCAATGCCGCCGCCACGCTGGTCGCCATGGCGGTGATGTCGATCACCATGTTCATGGGGATTACGCTGCTGGCCCACGCATACGGGATCATCCCCAGTGCCACCGAGACGGTGGTGTCGCAGATCGCGCGCGGGACGTTCGGCGCCGGCAGCCCCCTTTACTATTCAGTCCAGGCGGCGACCATGCTGATCCTGGTGCTGGCGGCGAATACCGCCTACGCTGATTTCCCCCGGCTGGCCTCGATCGTCGCGCGCGATGGCTTCCTGCCTCGGCAGTTCATGAACCAGGGCGACCGGCTCGCGTTCTCGAATGGCATCGTCATTCTGAGCGTCCTGGCGGGCCTGTTGCTGGTGGTGTTCGGCGGCGACACCCACTCGCTGATCCCGTTGTACATGATTGGCGTATTCGTGTCGTTCACGCTGTCGCAGTCGGGCATGGTGGTGCACTGGTGGCGGCTGCGGACGAGCGGCTGGCGCAGCAGTGCGGCCATCAACGGCTTTGGCGCGATCGTGACCGGAATCGTGCTGCTGATCGTGGCGACGACCAAGGCGTTTGAGGGCGCGTGGATTGTGCTGGTGATGATTCCGACCCTGGTCATGATCTTCACGGTGACCCGGCGTCATTACGACCACGTGGCCACCGAACTGACACTGCAGGACTGGCACCAGGAACCGGCCGGGCACCACACGGTCATCGTGCCGATTGGCGGCATCCAGCGGGCCGTCGTCAAGGCGCTGCAATACGCGTGCACCCTGTCGGCCGACGTCCGGGCGGTCTATGTCGACATCGATCCGGCGGCCACGGCGAGCCTGCGGCAACAGTGGGATCGGTGGGGGCACGGGGTGGAGCTCGTCGTGCTGCCGTCGCCGTACCGGTCGTTGATGGAGCCGCTGCTTGGCTATCTCGACCAGGTGCAGGCAGCCAGCCCGAACGGCTATCTCACCGTGATTCTGCCGGAGTTCATGCCGCGGCGTCTCTGGCATCACTTGCTCCACAACCAGCACGCGTTGCTGATCAAGGGCGCGCTGCTGTTCAAGCCGAACGTGATCGTGACCAGCGTGCCGTTCCACCTGGGACGGCGGGCGGGAACCGCGGCGGTGGTGGCGCTCCTGGTTCTCGGTTCTGCAGCTGCTGCGTCGGCCGAACAAGCCCAACCCTCGGAGTCGTCGTGGCAGTGGGGCGGCTTTGCCGATGTCGGCGCGTTGTTCGACCTGGCCGATCCCGAGAACACCGTGTTTCGTGGTCGCGGCACCACCTGGCACCTCGGCCAGCCACACTTGAACATGGCCGCCGTCGCGGTGAAGCGCAAGCCCTCACCGCTCTCACGCTGGGGCACCGAACTGTTGGCGCAGGCCGGCAAGGACAGCGAACTGTTTGCACTCTCGGCGACGGCGCCCAGTCTCGCGGGACACGAGTGGCTGCGACATGTCGGGCTGGCCAACGTCTCGTATCTCGCGCCGGCCGGCCACGGGCTGACGATTCAAGCCGGAATCTTCGCCAGCCTGATTGGCTACGATTCCCTGTATGCCAGGGACAACGCCAGCTACACGCGGCCCTGGAGCGCCGATTTCACGCCGTTCCTCATGATGGGCGTGAATGCCGCTTACCCGTTGTCGCCGCGGCTCACACTCACGGGTGCGGTGACGAATGGGTATTGGCACCTCGCCCACGCCAACAACGTCCCGAACGGCTCTGCTCAACTGGCCTTTCAGATTTCGCCCCAACTACTGCTCAAGGAGACGATCCTGGCCGGGCCGCATCAGGCCGCCACGTCGCCGTCGCGCTGGCGCTTTCTCTCTGACACGGTGGTCGAACGCCGCACTGAACGGGCAGTGGCGGCATTGGAATGGCAGGTGGCCACCGAGCGAATCGACTCGCCGGCCGGCGACCGGGCGTGGTGGCTCGCCGCGCAGGCGCCCATGCAGTGGATACCGTCTGAGCGGTGGAGCATGGCCCTGCGCCCCGAACTGGCCTGGGATTCCCAGGGCCGCTGGACGCTGGCTCGTCAGACCGTGATCGCCCTCACCACCACGCTGCAATATCGCGCCTCGTTTCCTCGAGCGGGCGCACAGCTCAGACTTGAGCACCGGGTCGATGTCTCGCGCGGGCCTGACGGCGGTTTTTTTCGCGGTGACGCCGGACGCAAGGCCACGCAGCACCTGCTGGTCCTGGCGTTGATCGCCAGCGTGTAAGGCAGTCGTGTGGCTCGTGATAGCTGCTGCTGGCCGAAGTTCTTGCCCGTCAGCGAGACCAGGTGGAATTGCCTGTTAAGGGTGGTCACAGGACGGATTCCAGCCGCCTGCCCCTGCTAAGATTGCCAGACGCGCCCGTAGCTCAGTTGGATAGAGCACCGACCTTCTAAGTCGGGGGTCCCAGGTTCGATCCCTGGCGGGCGCGCCAATTCACTTCGTGACTTGGCTGCTCCCGCCAGGGCTCGGGTTCAAGCCGCTCCTTCGCTAACGCTCGGAGCGAGCCAGTGCGATCCCTGGCGGGCGCGCCACCTCGCTTTGCGACGTCGGCGCTCCCGCCAGAGCTCGGGTTCAAGCCGCTCCTTCGCTAACGCTCGGAGCGAGCCAGTGCGATCCCTGGCGGGCGCGCACCAAGGAGTAACTATGAAAATGTTCAGCATTGCCATCGCGATCGTGATCCTGACGGGAGCCATGCGGGCGCAGGCGCCCGCGCCGCCACCACCGACCGACCGCACCAAGGCCACGGTCTTCACCGCCGCCCAACTGCAGGCCGGAATGGCCAAGCTGCCGGCCGATCGGCCGGCGTCGTCGGTCCGGGTGTTCTCGCTGGCCCCCTACAATGTCGGCGTGGAGCGGCGGATGCCGTTGCCGCAGGGCGCATCGCTGCACGAGGCGCAGGCCGAGCTGTTCTACGTCATCGAGGGGGCGGCGACCATGCTGACTGGTGGGACGTTGGTGGCGCCGACGCGCAACGGCACCAACCTGTCGGGAACCGGCATCGAGGGCGGAACCCGGAACCCCTTCCAGAAGGGCGACTTCATCATGGTGCCCTCGGGCGTGCCGCACCAGTTCGTCGATCTCACCTCGCCGGTGCAGGTCATGTCGATGTACCTGCCCAATCCGCAATAGCCACGGCGAGGCGCTAGCCCTTGATGGCGTAGCCCTTCTGGCGGAACACGTCGCGGACGCGGTCGCGCAGGTCGCCCTGGATCTCCACGGTGTCGTCGCGCACCGCGCCGCCGCTGCCGCAGGCGCGCTTCAGCTCTCCGCACAGCTCTTTCAGGAACGCCGCGTTGCGTGGCAGGTCGTAGACCACCGTCACCGACTTGCCACCACGTCCCGCCTTCTCAAGCCGGATCTTGGCGACGATGCGCGGCGGCACCGGCTGGTCGATGCCCTTCTGTTTGCTGCACTGGCAGTTGCCCACCGGCCATCCGCACTTCGGGCACGTCTGAGTCTTATCGGTGGAGTAGACGAGGCGGGACATTAGATGAATAAATCAGATTTGATGAACTGGTGAGCTGGTGATGTGATGATCGAACTCAGGATCGATCGATCTGGTGGTCTGTTGAACCATCTTGCGATCGACAGACCGGTCAACAGTTCGTCACATCGAGCGATCAACTGCTCGATCATCACATCACGAGACCACGAGATCGCGAAATGTCTCGACCGGCCGCTCTATTTGATGAAGGTAAATTTGGCGGAACCGCTGGCCGTGCCCGAGAAGGGCCACAGCGAGGCGGTGCTGCGCGGGCGCGCATCGGCTCGGACCTGGACGTAGTATTCGCGGTTGGCCTCGAGCACCTTGGTGTCGAACAGCGGCAGGCGATCGAAGTGGGTGACCATCTGCGCCACCTGGTCGGGGTCTTCCACCACGAACGACTCGGCCACACGGCCGTCAAGGGACTGCGAAATCGTGTGGCGGCGCGTGAGGTTGTCGTAGTCGACGCTGGTCGAAACCACCACCGAAGCCACCGTGCGATCGACCCAGGCCGGTACCTTGAGCTTGAGCTCGACGGAGTAGGTGAACACCGTGCGCAGGCCACTTTGCACGACGGCCTTCATCTCGTCGGTCAGGCCGCCGTCCAGAGAAAACGTCACCAGCACCTGGCCGTCGCGAATCAACGGGCGCACACGCAGCGTTTCGGCTGGCTGGGCCGCGGCAGGGACCGCCGACACGATCAGCATGCCGAGCAGGCAGACCGCTCTCACGAGGTTTTGGGCGTAGTACGGACGGGTTGGGTTCATCACCTAAATCGAACTTCCGGCAGACTTTAGCACACGAAACGGCTAATTCGGACTGATATGATCCAGATCAAGCCCGGAATTTAATGAAACTCCGCCTATTTTCGCTGATCGCGGCGCTCGGCGCCAGCATTTTGCTGGTTCCGGCCGGATCTGCCCAGGAATTGCCCTACCAGATCTTCGAGCGCTACCTGGAACCGCTGGCTCAACAGATCGGCATGCCCGGGCTATCGGCCGTGATCGTCCGCAACGGCCGCATCGAGTGGGAGAAGGGCTACGGGCACGCCGACCTCGAAAACAAGATTTCGGCGACCCCGGACACCCCTTATCCGATTGGCGGTGTCACCCAAGCCATGACCGCGGTGCTGCTCGGCGTGTGCACCGACCGGCACCTGCTTGACGTCGATACCGGCATCCGCCGCTGGGTGCCCACCTTTCCGAGTGATGCCTCCGTGCGCCAGGTTCTGGCCCACGCCTCCGAGGGCCGCTTCGTATTCGACGCGGCGCGCTACCTGGCGCTGACGGCCGTGGTCGAACAGTGCCTGGGCAAGCCGTATCGCGTGGCGGTCGCCGACGAGCTGCTTGAACGCCTGGCGCTGACCGCATCGGTGCCCGGCCTCGACCTGGGCCAGGCGTCCGGCCAGGCGGCCCGCGAGTTGTTCGACGCCGACCGCATCAGCCGCTACCAGCGGCAGTTGGCGCGCGTTGCAGTGCCGTACCGCATCGATCGATCGGGCCGCGCCGTGCGATCCGAGTATCCCGACTACGGCGTCGACGCCTCGGGCGGCATGGTGTCGACGGCACGCGATCTCGCGCTGTTTGAATCCGAGCTCGATGACGACAACGGGGTGCCGCTCAGCCTGAGCACGCTCACCAAGATGTGGACGCCCTTCGTCTCGAGCGACGGCGTGGCGACGCCCACCGGCCAGGGCTGGTTCGTCCAGACGTCGTCCAACGTGCGGTTGGTGTGGACCTTCGGCCACATCCCCGACGCGGCGTCCGCCCTCATCCTGAAGATGCCGTCGAAACGCCTCACCCTGGTGTTGCTCGCCAACAGCGGCGGCCTGGCCGACACCTACCGCCTCGAACAGGGCGACATCGCCAATTCGCCGTTTGTGAAGATCTTCCTGCGGCTCTTCATCTAGACTGCGACTGCGGCATGCCCCCAGCCTTCCCTCGCGCCACCGTGCTGTGCCTGGCGCTGATGGCATTTGCCACACCCGCGCGCGCACAGGATATTTTCGCCACGCCCTTCATGGGCATCAAGTTTGGCGGCGGCACCTCGATCGTGGACCTGGAGATCGCGGCCGGACAGAAGGCCCTCACCATGGGTGCCTCGGTCGTGGTGCTGGGCGACGGCATCGTCGGCTACGAGGCCGACTTTGGCTATGTGCCGAACTACTTCAAGCGCGCGGCCAGCCTGCCGCTGATCAAGCCTGGTAGCTACGCGCTCGACCTGAGCGGCGGGGTGATCGCCGCCTTGCCGGCGGGCGTCACCGGCGGCGGCCTGCGGCCTTACGTCGTCGGCGCGGTAGGCCTGATCAATGCGCAGGCGGCCGACTTGCTGGAGGTGTTCGTGATTCGCCGGACGGTTCCGGGCTTCAAGCTCGGCATCGGCGCCCAGGGCCTGCTGACCAACAACGTTGGGGTGCGCTTCGATCTCCGCCACGTTCGCAGCTTCACGGGTGACGATGGGTCGCTGGCCCGGGTGGGGCGGCGCATCAGCTATTCGCGGTTCACGATCGGCTTGCTACTTCGCCTGTAGATCACAAGAGATCAGGAGACAAAGAGAAAGAGTCCATTCCTCCCTATCTTCTGATCTCTTGTAGTCTTCACGCCCGGCCGGCGAATTCGCGGGTCTCGGTGTGCACCTTCACCAGTTCGCCTTCCTTGATGAACAGCGGCACCTGAATCTCCATGCCGGTCTCGAGCACTGCGGGCTTGGTCACGCTGCCGCTGGCGGTGTTGCCGCGCACGCCCATCTCGGTCGAGGCCACCTTCAGTTCCACGTGCGGCGGAAAGATGATGCCGATCGGCTGGCCGTTGTAGCGGTGAATCTGCACTTCCACGTTGTCCACCAGCAGGCCGCGATCCTCGCCGAGGATATCGGCGCCGAGGGTCAGGGTCTCGAACGACGTCTGATCCATGAAGTGGAAGCCGTCGCCATCGGCGTAGGAGAAGGTGGCCGCCGACATAACCAGATCCGGTTCGGCGAACTTCTCCCCGGCCTTGAAGGTCTTGTCGAACACGGCGCGGGTGAGCAGGTTGCGCATCTTCAGCCTGACCAGGGTTTGCCCGCCACGGGCGGTCGGCTTTGACACCTCGACGTCCAGGCAGTGGTAGGGGGCGCTTTCGTATTCAAAGTACGCCTTGCGCTTGATCTCGATCGCTTCCATCAGTGCGGCCATCTCACCATTCTATCAAGGGAAAGGTGCTGAGGTGCTGGGGTGCTGGGGTGCTAAAGTGCGGGGAGGACATACGCATGATTCGCATTCGCTACTGCGAGGCTTGAAACTACCTGCCGCGCGCCTCCCGGGTGGCGGCGCTGATCGAGCAGGAGACTGGGCTGGCCGCCGAACTCGAGGTTGGTGGGCGCGGAGAATTGAGCGTCTGGGTGAACGGCCAGAAGGTCGCACACAAGGATCACCGGGGTTTCCCGGCCGACGGGGCGCTGATGGCGGCGGTGCGCGCGGCGCTGGCGGCGCCCGGCGCCTGAGGGGCAGCCGATGCCGCCAACCCGCACCGAACACGACGCACTCGGACCGGTCGAGGTGCCCGCCGATCGACTGTGGGGCGCGCAGACCGAGCGGTCGCGGCACCATTTCGCAATTGGTGTCGAGCGCCTGACCTGGACGCGGCCGGTGATCCGCGCGCTCGGACTGCTGAAGCGGGCCGCCGCTTTGGCCAACACCGAGCTCGGTGAACTGTCGGCCGAGCGGGCGGCGCTCATCACGCAAGCGGCCGACGAGGTGATTGCCGGCACGCTTGATGGCGAATTCCCGCTGGTGGTGTTCCAGACCGGGTCGGGCACGCAGTCCAACATGAACGCCAATGAGGTGATCGCCAACCGGGCGAACCAGTTGGCCGGCCAGCCGCTTGGCTCGCATTCGCCGGTGCATCCCAACGATCACGTCAATCGCGGCCAATCCTCCAACGACGGATTCCCCGTCGTCATGCACCTGGCCACCGTCGAGCAGATCGTCGGGCGGCTGGTGCCGGCGGTGACGGCGCTGCGGGACACCCTCGCCGGGAAGGCTTCCGCCTTCGACCCCATTACCATGGTCGGGCGCACGCACCTGCAGGACGCCGTCCCGATTCCGCTCGGCGCGGTGGTGCGCGGATGGGTGGCCCAGATCGACGACACGCTGGCCGGTGTCACGGTCACGCTGCCGGGCCTGCATGCCCTCGCGCTTGGCGCGACCGCCGTCGGCACCGGACTCAATGCGCACCCGCACTTCGGCGCCGTGGCCGCGCGGCACCTGGCGGCGGCCACCGGCCAGCCGTTTCACGAGACCGGCAACCATGTGGCGGCCCTGTCCGGTCACGACGCGATGGCCGCCAGCAGCGCGGCGCTGCGAGGGTTGGCCGGCGCGCTGATGAAGATGGCCAACGACATCCGCCTCTACGCCTCGGGGCCGCGGGCCGGCCTGGGCGAATTGCGGCTGCCCGAGAACGAACCCGGCTCGTCGATCATGCCGGGAAAGATCAACCCCACCCAGTGCGAGGCGCTGACCATGGTGGCGGTGCACGTGCACGGCAACGACGCCGCGGTGGCGTTCGCCAATTCGCAGGGGCAGTTGCAGTTGAATGTCTACAAGCCGGTGATCCTGCACAACGTGCTGGAGTCGATCGGCCTGCTCGCCGATGCCGCGACCTCGTTCGACCGCTTCTGCGCGCGAGGCCTGCAGGCCGACGAGGCGCGGATTGCCGATCACCTGGCGCAGTCGCTGATGCTCGTCACCGCCCTCGCGCCGCACATCGGCTATGAACGGGCGGCGGCCATCGCGCTGGCCGCCCATCGCAACGGGACCAGCCTGCGCGAGGCGGCGGTCGCCTCCGGCGAGGTGACCGCGGCGCAGTTCGACGAGTGGGTGCGGCCGGAACAAATGGCCCGGCCGCGCGAAGGTTAGGCCTTTTCGAACCCCTTGCGCGTCATCGCGCCCCAGCCCTTCTTGTCACGGAAGAAGTCGATCAGGCCTTTCAGCCGCCAGTAGGTGGCGAGCTGCCGGTAGCCAAAGTTCTCCAGCACGCCGAGCGCCGACAGCAACAACAGGTGCCGGACCTTGGGGTAGCGGCGAAACGACATCTCTTC
This sequence comes from Acidobacteriota bacterium, assembly GCA_021730945.1. Taxonomy (GTDB): domain Bacteria; phylum Acidobacteriota; class Vicinamibacteria; order Vicinamibacterales; family UBA2999; genus 12-FULL-67-14b. The sequence goes on from JAKFYH010000012.1 coordinate 61,349, forward strand.
GAGCAGCACCGAGGTCAGGGAAATCAGGGCGCCAAACACCACCGCCGCCAGGAACAGCAGTTGCGCGAACACGACATCGATCATGCCGAACAGCACGGCGATGATCGTGATCACGTAGCCGGTGACTTCGATCACCGGTCCGGCTGCCTCAAAGATCAGGAAGTAGGGCATGGCAAACCAGCCGACGCTGCCGTACTTGGGGTTGCCTATCATTTTGCGGTGGTAGCTGAGCACCTGGCAGGTGCCGCGTTGCCAGCGATTGCGCTGGTTGCCCAGGATTTGCCGGTTCTCCGGCACTTCGGTCCAGCACACAGGGTCTGGCTGGAACACGATCCGGTACGGCCGCCTGGTTTCGCGCCAGTGACGATGGAGGCGGGTGACGATTTCCATGTCCTCGCCGATCGTGTCGTGGCGGAAACCGCCGACCTCGATCACCGCCTCGCGCTTGAACATGCCGAACGCCCCGGAGATGATGAGCAGCGCGTTGGTGGCCGACTGCGCCACCCGTCCGCTCAGGAACGCCCGCAGGTATTCGACAACCTGGAAGCGCGCCAGCCAACTGTCCGGCATGGCAATGCGGACCACCTGGCCGGCGTCGACCGTGCAACCGTTCACCACGCGAATGATGCCGCCGGTGGCCAGGGTGGTGGGATGTTCCACGAACGGCAGCGCCGCGCGCATCAGCGCTTCCGGCTCCAGAATCGAATCGGCGTCGATCACGCAGACCAGCGGATGGCGCGCGGCATTGATGCCGGCATTGATCGCATCGGCCTTGCCGCCATTGTGCTTGTCGATCACCACCAGGTCGGGATAGTCGAGCGAGCGGTAGAGTCCCGCCACCTCCTGGGTGCCCAGGGGTTGCTGGTAGGCAATCGGCGCCCGCGACAGCCCGAACGCTTTGAGGATGGCCTTGAGCGTGCCGTCCTTCGACCCGTCATTGACGACCACTACCTCGAAACGCGGGTAGTTCAGGAACAGCAGCGAGCGCAGGCTCTGCTCGATGGTGGCCTCTTCGTTGTAGGCCGGGACGATCAGGGTGACGGCCGGCGTGGCCGGCGAGCGCATGATGATGTCGAGGGCGCGGCTGGTCCAGCGCCGGCGATGCTGCACCAGCGAGAAGAACGCGACCACCGAGAACACCAGATAGAGCGCGTTGATGACCAGGAAGTAGGCCAGCACACCCATTTCGAAGGTCATCAGCGCTTGCGAGATCCAGGCCCTCATGCCGGGCCCTGCTCCCACAACATCTGCTGCGCCAGGTCGTGACCCAGGCCAGGACCGGCCGCCGCGCGTTGGCTGAGCGCGGTCAGGCCCGGCGCCCCGAGCGCCGCGAGCGCCCGGGCCGACTGCGCCGCCACCTCCCACTCGTCGTCGAGCCGGCGCGCCAGGTGCGGCGCCGCATCCTCGCGGCCGGAGCGGGTCAGCGCCCGTGCCGCCGCCGCCCGCACCGCCGGCGACTCGTGGTTGAGCGCCTTGAGGGCGTGGTAGTAGGAACGATCGTCGAGGCCGACGCGCGCCAGCGCGCGCCACACCGCCGCGCAGGTCTCGGCATTGCCGGAGGTCGACCAACTGAGCAGGGGGACCGCGGCCGCCGCGCCGCCGATCTGGGCCAGCACATCACTGACCTCGCGGCGCGCGTCCGGCCTGGCTTCGCCGTACTCGATCAGGGCCCCGGTGGCCGGCGGACCTAACGCCCGCAAGGCTTGCACCGCCCGGGTGCGCTCCAGCCGCGTCGGTTCATCCATGTGCGCGAGCAGGGCCGGCACCGCGGCGGCGTCGCCGATTTCGCCCAGCGCGTCGATCGCGGCCGCGCGCACCTGCTCGTGCTCATCCTCGAGCAGGCCAATGAGCGCCGGTACTGACTGGCGATCGTGCACCAGGCCGAGCGCCAGCGCCGCCTCGGAGCGGTGCCACCACCGGCGCGAATTGAGGTCAGCGCGCCACTGCGACGACAGCGAGAGCGATTCGGCCACCTCGGCCGCGCGTGCCGTCGACGACCCGCGCACCAGGCGGAGGGTGGAGAGCAGCAGGCCGGCGGCGATCCCGCGGTGACGAATCGGGATCTTCACCATGCCGGCGATCGGGGCATCGCCGTGGAGTGCCGCGTCGATGTGGGGACGGTAGCGCCGCGCCACCTGGGTGCGGCGCACTTCGGCGGCCGCGCGTAACAGGCGCTGGCCGATCAGGACGGTCAGCAGCACCAGCAGGACAGCCGTGCCGGCGATCAGAAACGGCACCAGCACTTGCCGCACGCCCTCGGCAATGATCAGCACGTGGGCCTACCGGATGAGCCGTGCGACTCGCGCCACCAGTTCGTCGGGATTGAACGGCTTGGTCAGAAAGTCCTCGGCGCCCAGTTCGAACGCCCGTGCCACGTCGTCTTCCCGCCCGCGGGCCGAGACCACGATGACCTGCGGGCGCAAGGCCTCAGGCTGTGCGCTGACGTGCTTCAGGATGTCGAACCCGGACAGCTTGGGCAGCATCAGGTCAAGGATCACGACCGCCGGCGCCTCCTTGCCGATCGCCTCGAGCGCGAGCTGGCCGTCGAGGGCCAGCACCGTGCGGAACCCCTCTGCCCGCAAGCGCGCGTCGATGATGTGGAGCACATCCGGGTCGTCGTCGGCGATCACGAGGGTGGTTTTCGCGACCTGTCCGCCGGCACGGGCGACACGGTCGGCGGCCAGCGCCAGGTCGGACTGCTCGATCAGCTGCTCTACCGAGCCGCCGATCGCCGCATCGGCCATGCCCATCGCGACGCCTTCAGGCGGCGGCTTGAGGGCGGTCAGAATGGCCATCAATTCCGCCCGGGCCTCGGACTTGCTGTACTCGGGCATCAACACCACGAGGTGGTTGTCGTCGTAGCGGCCGAGCAGGTCGCGGCGCCGCAAGTCGCTGGTCAGCCCCGCGATGATGAAGGCGGCGTGAGGCGTTGGCACACGCATGAGGACCAGGCAGGCGGGCTCTTCGGTCAGCGTTTCACGGGCGGCACTGACGAACAGATCGAACGTCAGCAGGTCGTCTTCGGCGGCCGCCGGCGCGGCGCTGGAGGCGGGCGGACGCGACAACAGGCGCCGAATGCGCATGATCAGTTCCGCCGGCTCGTACGGTTTGGTGACGTAACCGTCAGCGCCAACGGCGAAGGCCGACAGGCGGTCGATCGAGGTGCCGCGGGCGGTGCAGAAGATCACCGGCACCGTTGCCAGCGCCGGATCGAGCCGCAGGCGCCGGCACACCGCGAGGCCGTCGAGGCCCGGCAGGTCGATGTCGAGCAGGACCAGGTCGGGACGCTCCGCGATGGCCACCGCAATGGCCGCCGGACCCGATTCAGCGGTGATGACACGAAATCCGGCCGCGCGCAGACCGGTGGCGACCAGTTGGCGCTGCTCATGGTCGTCTTCGATCAGCAGGATTTGTGACTCGGCGAGGTCGTTGGCCGTGGCGGCCCACTCCGGCATTTCGCGCGACAGGTCGCCGGTGAACGCCGCGCCCATCCGCGCCAGCGCGGCGATCGCAGCCGGGCCGTCGAGCGGCTCGACAGTGATGATGGCTTCGAGCGCCGCTGCTTCCTGGCTGACGGTCGGAAAGCCCAACATGCCGGCCAGGCCTGCCATCTTGTGCGCCGACTCGCGGAGCGGGCCGGCCGGCCCGGCGTGTCCTTCCATCCAGGTGGTGAGCAGCCGCCCCATGGCGCGATGACGCTGGCTGAAGCCGGCCACGAATCGCGATCGACCGTCGCGCAGCGCTTGTAACGCTTCGTCGGTTGCAGCGTCAGGTGGGGTCTGATCCATCACGGGCTTGAGGTGTCCGTGAGCATAGCAGGGAACTGCTATCATCGCCGTCATGTCATGGCTTGGGCGGTTACTCCTCGTCGGTGTCATGGCGCTGCTGCTGCCCATCGAGGCGGCGGCTCAAGGCAACGTCATCACCCGCGCCCGGGCGGCCTCGGCCGACGGCCGCCGCGCCGAGGGCATCGCGCTGCTCCAGGCGCACCTCCAGACCTCGCCGCGCGACGTCGATGCCCGGCTGGTGCTGGGACTGATCTTGTCGTGGGATGGCCGCTACGACGAGGCGCGCCAGGAGCTTAACGCCGTCCTGGCGCAGACCCCCAACTACCTCGATGCGCGCGTCGCGCTGATGAACATCGAATGGTGGTCCGGCAACGTCAAGCAGGCCCGCCTGATCGTCAATGCGATCCTGACGCGCGATCCCGGCCACACGCAGGCCCGTCTCGTCCAACAGCGCCTCGACGCCAAGACCCGGCCGTGGTCGTTCGCGGCCGGCTACACGCGCGACACGTTCGACGATGACCGCCAGCCCTGGGAGGAGCGGACCCTGTCGATTGGCCGCCAGACGCCGGTCGGCTCGATCATCGTCCGCGGCAGCCAGGCCAACCGCTTCGGATACCAGGATCAGCAGGTGGACGTCGATCTCTATCCCAGCTTTCGTGCCGGCACCTATGCGTTTGTCGGCCTCGGCTTTGGCGTCGACCAGGTGCTCTATCCCGAGCGGCGGCTGTCGGTCGATCTCTACCAGTCGCTCGGACGCGGGTTCGAAGCGTCGGCCGGATTTCGCCGGTTGCAGTTTTCGGAGACCACCGACATCTACGTCGCCACCCTCACCAAGTACCTGGGCAACTGGATGTACACCGGCAAGGTGTTCACCGTTCCTGATCCCGCGCTGGGCAACTCGTGGTCGTATCACGGCAATGCGCGGCGTTACTTCGGTGCCGCGGGCACCAGCTTTGTCGGCATCGGCTACAGCCACGGCTACAGCCGCGAGGAACCCCGCGGGAGCGGCGACCTGGTTCGCGTCAACGGCGACACCATCCGCACGCGCGCCGACATCGATCTCTCTGAATTCCTCGCCATCTCGATGAGCGGCAGTTCCAGCCGCCAGGAACGCGCTTTCCGCGAGCCGCTGTGGCAGACCACCTTTGGTGGCGGCCTGACGTTTCGATTCTGATGCACACCCCAGGCGCGCGGCTGGCCGGCGCGGCGATCGTCCTCGCCGTGTACTACTGGGCGCTCTTCATCAGCCCGGCCGCCGCGGTCGACCCAAGCGAAGCGCAGTTGCAGAGCGATATCGAGGCCAGCCTGCGGTTGTTCAATGCCGGCCGCTACGCCGAAGCCCTCGAACCGACCGAGCGCGTGTCTGGGCAACTGCCGTCGCAGGCGCTCTATCACGAACGACTCGCCCTGATTCTTCAGCGCCTCGAACGGCCGGCGGATGAAGCGCGCGAGTGGGAGGCCATGATGGCGGCGTCGCCGACGCCGATCGACGCCTGTCCGATGGTGGCCGACGCACACCGGCGCAACCAGCGTGATGATCTGGAACTGGCGGCGCTCGAGCGGTGCGCCGGTCTCAAGCCGGCCAATCCCGATTTCGAGTTGTTCCTGGGGCAGGCGTTGTTGCGGGCCGGCCGTCCGGCGGAGGCGCGCCAGGCGTTCGAGCGCGGGCTGGCCCTGTCGCCGGACTATGCCGACCTGCATTTGTTGCTCGGCATCCGCCAGTTCGCGGATGGTCAGCCGCCACTGGCGCGCGCCAGCTTCGAGCGCTTCCTGGCCTTGGCGCCCGATCGCCGGGCCGAAGTGGCGTCGTGGCTGACCCGAACCAGGCGGGCGAAGTGAGCATGCGGCATCGCCTGACCTATGTCACGGGTGTGGCGTTCTGGATTGCCACCGCGCTCTACGCCTTGCTCACCTCTCAGGACTTTATCTATCAACAGTTCCTCAAGCCTGAACTGTTGCCGCCGCTGGCGTGGTTCGCGCGGCACTGGGCGGCAGTGGCCGCCGTGACCGGCGTGATCTGGTTTCTGCCGCGCGGCCTGCCTTGGCACCGCCCCATGTTCTCGACCTGGCTGGCTGCCGCGTGGTGGCTGGTCGCGATCGCAGCCGGTTGGACTGGCCGTTCGCTGCTTGACCTCGTCCCCGGACCCATTGCCTTCGGCTACGCCGCCGCCGCGGCGGCGGCCCTGGTGCCGCTGGCGATCGCCGAGCGGCCCGACGCTCGTCCACGTGTGGAAGCGCCCCGCCCGAGTACCGCGACCGACTTCTTCTCGTGCCTGCTGGCGGCGGCGGTGCTGGCCGCGATCGACGGGGGAGTGGCGGCGGCCGCCGGCGCCACCTGGTCCCTGCCAGACGCCGCGCTCCAGGTGTGGATGATCGCGCGCGGACCGCTGCTCGCGGCCCTCACGGTGTTTCTGCTGCTCACGGGCATTCGCGCAGCCGCGGCATTCTTCCGCCGGCCGGTATTGGCCGAAGCGGCTGGCGCTGTGATTGCAATCGGCCTCTTGCTGGGTTGGTTCATCACCCGCCTGGTGCTGGCGTCGATCTCGGTCGACGGCGCCTGGGCCGCGGTGGCCGGCTATGGGGCGGGCGTGGCGATCGCGATGGCCATGACCGCGCAAGCGGCGCATCGCTTCGAATATCCCGACGATGGCGCCGGCAGCGTGATCGGCAGCCTGGCGCCGCGGTTCGCCAGCGGGGGCGCCGGGTTTGCGCTCTGGGTGGCGCTGCTTGCCATCATCGCTTACGTGATCAATCGCGCGACCCAGACCTCAGACTGGAACGCCGTCGGCGCCCGTCTGGGCATCGTGATAATCGGGTTGCTCGCGTTGGGCGCCGCACGGCGGCTGGTGCGGCTGCCGCGTGGTGGAGAACCGGCCGTGTTCCTGGGATTTGCCCTCGTCGTGCTGGCCGGGCACGTCGCGGTGGAGCGACTGGTGTCGCCGGCCGCCGCCGACGCGCGCACGACCGCGAGCCGCTGGACCAGCGACCTGCTGGCGGTCTCGTCGACCAATGCCTCGGACTTGTTCGACCTGTTGCCGCGCCACACCAACATTCCCAGCACGCGCGCCGTCGACCCGGTGACGGTGGAGTGGTCGCCGCTGGCCGGCCCGCCAGCGGCCGAGCGTCCCGACATCTACATGTTCGTGATCGACAGCCTGCGCCGTGACTATCTGTCGCCGTACAACCCGGCGGTCACGTTCACGCCGGCTTTCGACGCGTTTGCGCGCGACAGCCTGGCGTTCACCCGCGTGTTTACCCAGTACGGAGCGACCGGCCTGTCGGTGCCGTCGATCTGGATGGGAGGACCGCTCCTGCACAAGCAGTATGTCGTGCCCTTCGCGCCGATGAACGCGCTCGCCCGGCTGCTGACGCACGAGCAGTACGCGCAGTGGATCAGCATGGACAACATCCTGGACGTGATCCTGCCGGCGACGCCGGCGCAGGAACCTCTGGACACACACCTGTCAGTGCGCGACTTCGGCCTGTGCCGCACGCTGGACGAGGTCCGCAGCCGGTTGCGCGACCGCGCACCCGATGCCGCGCCGGTGTTTACCTATTCGCTGCCGCAAGACATTCATGTTTCCGTCATCACGCGAGAGGGGGCGCAGCCGGTCGACAGTGAACGCTATGACGGCTTCTACGCGCCGGTCGCCTCGCGCGTGCGCCGGTTCGACGCCTGCTTCGGCGCCTTCATCGACGACCTGAAGGCCAGCGGCCGATACGATCGCAGCCTGGTCATCGTCACCTCGGACCACGGCGACTCGCTCGGCGAGGAAGGCCGCTTCGGCCACGCCTACACGCTCTACCCCGAGATCGTCCGGGTGCCGCTCCTGATGCACGTGCCGGCGGCGATGCGCGACCGGTTTGAGTGGGATCCGCGGGCTCCGGCTTACACCACCGACCTGACACCGACCCTCTATCGGCTGCTCGGCCACCAGCCGGTCGCGCCGCAACCGTTCTTTGGTGAATCGCTGGCGCGATTGCCGGGCGAACCGCCCGGACCGGTGCGCGACCGCATGGTCGCGGCCAGTTACGGTAGTGTCTATGGGGCGTTGCTCAACGGCGCCACCCGGCTGTATGTGGCCGACGCCATCCAGCGGCGCGAGTTGGCGTTCGAGATCGACGACGGCGCGGTGCCGGGCGTGGCGGTGGCCGTGACCCCCGCGCTGCGCCGCGAGGGGGGCGACCTCATTCGTGGCACGGTGGAAGGCCTGGCGGCGCAGTACCACTTCAGCCCGCCGCCGCGCTAGAATGCCCCCGCCCGTTGACCGAGGAGTCACCATGAATGATCGCCGCGAGTTTCTCACCGCCAGCCTGATGGGGCTGGCCGCATCATTGATTGCCACCCACGAGGCCGCGGCGGCGCCGAGCAGCAAGGTGCTGGTGCAGAAGGCGACGCCGGCCGTGAACCTCGATGGCTGGCAGATCAGCGCGAGCGAGGTGACCTACCCGCCAGGTGAATCCTCAGGGCAACATCGCCACCCCGGGTTCGTGATTGGCTACGTGCTGGAAGGCCAGTACAAGTTCGCGGTGAACAACGACGCGCCATCAGTACTGTCGCCTGGGCAGATGTTCTTCGAATCATTTGATGCGCCTGGCCAGGTGCATGCGGTGTCGGGCAATGCCAGCGCCACCGCGCCGGCGAAGATTCTCGCCATCGTCTTTCACAAGAAGGGCGATCCGGTCACCATCACCGGTGGCTAGACCCACCGTTCGTCCCCGCTTGCGCACATTCGGAGACATCTCCGGAGTGGACTGTTTACATCGGCAAGAAAGCGGGTCACGATACTCCTCCCTTGTCGTTTGCCTTGATTGACTCACACGTAAGTTGGAGGACTACCCTACATGATCGAAAAGATGATTCGGAGACTGGCGGCTGTCATGGCCCTCAGCCTGTTACTCCCAAGCGCGGTTGCTGCCCAGGGTGGCGGTGCCAGCAGCACCGGCACCATCCAGGGCCGCGCGGCTGATTCGAGCGGCGCCGTATTGCCGGGCGTGACCGTGACGGCGACCAGCCCATCGATGATCGGCGCGCAGACCCAGGTCACCAACGAAAACGGTTCGTACCGGTTTCCCGCGGTGCCTCCCGGCGTCTACTCGCTGAGCTTCGAGCTGTCTGGTTTCAGCACCGTCAAACGTGACGGCATCCAGATTTCGCTCGGGTTCACGGCCAACGTGAATGCCGACCTCGCACTGGCAACGTTGCAGGAGACGGTGACCGTGTCCGGCGCCTCACCGGTGATCGACACCACCGCCACCCGCGTGCAGCAGAACTTCAAGCTCGAGCAGCTGGACTCGATTCCCAATGGCCGCGACATGTGGGCGCTGCTGGCGGCGACGCCGGGCGTGGTGATGAGCCGTATTGACGTCGGCGGCAACCGCGCCGGTACCCAGACCGGCTACACCTCGTACGGCTTGACCGGGCAGGTGCGCGTGTCGGTCGAAGGTATCAACACCACCGAGGGCACCGGCGGCGCCGGGTTCTACTTCGACTACGGTTCGTTTGAGGAAGTGTTCCTCGGCGTCGCCGGCCAGGGCGCCGAAGCGGCCACCCCGGGCGTGCAATCGCAGTTCCTGGGCAAGTCGGGCAGCAACAAGTTCTCTGGCGAGCTCTACCAGGACTTCTACAACAACTCGTTCCAGACCTCGAACCTGTCGGACAGCCAGTTGGCGCAGGGCCTGCGACTGGGCAGCAACGAAGTGGAGAAGTACTACGACACCAACGTCAACTTCGGCGGTCCGATCGTCAAGGACAAGGCGTGGTTCCACGTCGCGTGGCGCAAGCAGTTCAACGCCGTGCAGCAGCCGCTGTTCACCTTCGATAAGACCTTTGACACCTGGAACACCAACCCCTCGGCCAAGGTGACCTATCAGATGAATCAGCGCAACAAGCTGATCGGCTACTACCAGTGGAACATGAAGATTCAGCCCGACCGTTTGCCACTTGGCGGCTACACCTACACCGACCCCGGCCAGACCGTGCGCCAGGAATCGCCGAGCTGGGTTTATAAGGGCGAGTGGAACAGCACGCTGAGCGACAAGGTCTACATCGAGGCGCGCTTCGGCGACTTCGGCTACTACGATCCGCGTCGCACCAACAGCAACGAACAGTACTTCTGGCGCGACAGCGGCCTGCTGCAGTTGACCGGCGCGCATGCGCAGAGCCAGACCGACCGTGATCGCAAGCAGTTCACCGGCGCGGCGACCTATTTCCTCGACACCAAGATGGGCAACCACACCCTCAAGTTCGGTGGCGAGATCTACCGCGAAACGCAGTGGGGCGGCCGCCAGCAGAACGTTGGCGGCAACATCGAGCACGTCTACTCCAATGGCCGGTCGAGCACCGTGGTGTTCGGTGTGCCGACGGCGCTGTCGGTCAGCGGCCGCAAGGCGAGTGACGATGGCGACCTGCTGGTGGTCAACAACCTCGACACCACCGACTTGTTCCTCAACGACACCTGGGCGATGGGCCGGCTCACGGTCAACGCCGGCGTGCGCTGGGATCGTTACACCGGCCGGATGCCGGAGCAGAACCAGCTCGCCTTCACCAACGGACCGGTGAGCGTGCCCCAGGTGACCTTCCCCGAGCGCACCTTCTACACCTGGGATTCGTTCGCCCCGCGCATTGGCGTGACCTTCGACCTGGCCGGCGACGGCAAGACCGTCATCAAGGCCAGCTACGGTCTGTTCTGGCACAACCCCGGCCCCGATGTCAGTGCCGGCGCCAACCAGAACCAGACCAACAAGAGCGTGACCTACAACTGGAACGACCTGAACGGTGACCGCCGCTACCAGGCCGGCGAAGAGGGCGCCCTGACCAACACCTCGCTGGCCGGCACGCTGCAGTTTGACGCCAACACCTCGCAGCCGTTCTCACACGACGCCTCGTTCTATCTCGAACGGCAGATCGTCTCGACCATCGGGACGCGCGTCGGCTTCGTCTACAAGTCGGAAGACGACTTGATTGCGCAGTACAACCCGAGCCGGCCAATCAGCGCCTACTCGGTGCCGTTCTCGTTCACCGACATTGGTGCGGACGGCCTGGCCAATACCGGCGACGAGAAGATCCTGACGCTCTACGGCGTGCCCTCGGCCCAGGCTGCCAACTTCCCGGTCACCAACGTGGTGATGAACACCGGCCGTTTCTCGCGCTACAAGACGGTGGAAGCCTCGCTCGTCAAGCGGCAGGGCAACCGCTGGTCGGCGCAGGTCGGCGGCAGCTACACCTGGGCCCACGACTTCCCGGGCGCCTACCCGAACGACCCCAACGGCACCTTCGACCAGGACACCTCGCGCTGGGACTTCAAGCTGTCGGGGACCTATGAGGCGCCGCTCAAGATTCGCGTCTCGCCGCTCGTCCGGCACCAGGCCGGCGCCAACTTTGCCCGCACCATCTCGGTGGGCTCGGCGTTTGCCACCGCGGCCGGCGCGATCTACAGCGGCACCATCAACGCCGAACCGCTGAACGCGCGCCGTCACGACAACATCACCGTGTTTGACATCCGCGCCGAGCGGTCGTTCAACCTGGGCGGTTCGGTCCGCCTGCGCACGATGTTCGACCTGTTCAACATCACCAACACCAACGCTGTCGAGACTCGCACCGTGGCGACCGGCACGGCGTTCCTGCGTCCGACCGCCGTCCTCGCCCCGCGCACCGCGCGCGTCGGCGTCCGCCTGCAGTTCTAACGCGGATTCCAGGGCCGCAGATGACGCGGATGACGCAGACCAGGCCCTGAACAACACGAGGCTGCTGGTGAAATTCACCAGCAGCCTCGTTCCTTCCTCGCACTTCCGATTTCACCCTGCTCATTTCGCTGCGATAGAATCCGGCCCGTGCGCGTGCTGACGTTGGTCATCCTCCTGCTGACGGTGCGCCCGGCCATCGCTCCAGCTCAACCGCAGCTTGATCCGATTGAGGCCTACGACGTGGCCGTGCGGAGATATGTGTCGACCGGCGACGTGGCGCGGGCGCTCGATGGCATCCGCGGCTGGTCGGTGGAGCAGTTGGAAGTGGCGATCCCAAATTACGCCGTGCGGCCGGATGCCGCGCTGCGCGAGGCGGCCGTCCTGCAACTTGAGATCGCTCTTCGTACCGTAGTGGCGGCCCCGGGCCTGGCGGCCACCCATCTCGACCTGGGGGAGTCGCTCATCCGCAGCGCCCGCGAGCGGCTGCCGCAGGCCGCCGTCACGGCGTTCGCTGACCGCTGGTACGGCGTCGCCGCCTCGATGTTCCTGACGGTCAACAACACGGTTCGCGCCGGTCGACTGATCGGTCACGGGCTGCAACTGGCGCCGGCGTCGGTGGGCCTCGTGCTGCTGCGCGGCATTGCCGTCGAACTGGACGCGATGGGCGCCGAATCGGGTGCCTGGAGCGTTTCGGCGACGGGGTTGCGTCGAGGGAGCCTGCAGCGCGTCAGGGAGCTGCTGGCCGCCGAGCAGGAGTATCGCCGGATCCTCAACGAGCAACCGTCGTTCGCACGGGCGCGGGTTCGACTGGGTCGAGTGCTGGCGGTCGTCGGCCGGACCGTCGAGGCACAAGCGGAACTGGAGCGCGCGCAGCAGGACGCCGAGGACTCGACCGAGCAGTATCTGGCTGCGATGTTCCTGGGCAGTCTGCACGAAGATCGCGGTGACCTGGCGAAAGCCCGCGAGTCGTTCGAGCGGGCCTTGTCGATCGCCCCGGCCAGTCACGCCGCCACGGCGGCGCTGGGCTACCTCGAAGTGATGGCCGGCCGTGCCGATCGCGCGCACGCGCTCGCCCGCAGCCTGCTTTCGCAGCCGGCCGCCGCCGACCCGTGGTGGGCCTACCGCAATGGCGGTCTGGAGCAGGCTTCGCTGGCCTGGCTGCGTGAGCAGGTGCGGCGATGAGGCGATGGTGCCTCTCGGTGGCGGTCGCCGGCGCGGCCTCAGCGGGTATTCACGCGCAGGTGCCCGTCTTTCGCAGCGGCGTCGATGCGGTTCGGGTGGATGTTTCGGTGATGCGCGGGACCAGGCCGGTACGGGGCTTGGCCACCGAGAACTTCACCCTCACCGACAACGGCGTCGCGCAGGACATTGACAGCGTGACGGTCGACACCGTGCCGCTCAACATCATGCTGGTGCTCGACAGCAGCGGCAGCATGCTTGGCGATCGCATGACCCACCTGGTCGACGGCGCCCGGGCGCTGGTGCAGTCGCTTAAGCCGGCCGACTCCGCAGCGCTCATCATCTTCGCCGACTCGGTCGAGTTGGCGGTACCAATGACCGGCGATCGGGCCGCGCTGCTCAAGGCACTGGCCGGGCTCCAGGCGTTTGGCGCCACCTCGCTGCACGATGCCATGTTTCTGGCGCTGCAAATGCGTCCGCAGACCATGACCGACGCCAGGCCGGTGCTGTTGGCGTTTAGCGACGGCCGCGATACGACGAGCTGGCTGCCGCCGGACAAGCTGGTCGAAGCGACCCGGCGATCGGGCGTGGTCACGCACGTAATTGAGTTGATGCCGCGGGGATTTCGCGACAGGGGCAGCAGCGCCGCGTCAGAGGTGTTGAACGATGTCGCCGCGGCCGGGGGCGGCCGCCGCTGGCCGGCCGCCGACCCGTCAGATCTCCGCGACCTGTTCACCAAGGTGCTGGAGGAATTGCGGTCGCGCTACTTGCTGACCTATTTCCCCACCAACACCGCGCGCGATGGCTGGCACGACGTCAAGGTGAGATTGAAAGGGGCGCGCGGTGAGGTCATCGCGCGCCCGGGATATTTCGTCGCCCCGCCGGAGTGATCGCGGGTTACCGCTTGAACAACCCCACCAGCGCGCCTTTGCCGCGAACCTTGCCCGCCATCGCCGCCATCACCGCCGCGCGCGTGAGCGGCGGCGACTGGCCGACCGCCGGCACGTCGATGGTCGAATCAAGCGCGTAGATCTCGAACACGTAGTGATGCGCCGGCCCTGACGCCGGGGCGCCGGGGCCGCGGTAGTACGGGCCGCTCGCGCTGATCTGCCGCGTGCCATCGGGCAGCTGATTCGCCTGGGGCACGCCCTCGGGCAGCATCCGCGTGCCCTTCGGGATGTTCCACAGCATCCAGTGCAGGACGTCATCGGTGCCATTGCCGATCGCGGCGTCGGCGTCGCGCGCGATCAGCACAAAGCTGACCGCATCATCCGGCGCGGTCCAGGCCAGCGGCGGCGAGACCTGCGCGCCCGCCTGGGTGTACTTGGCCGGGATGGCACCGCCGTCACTCCACGCCGTGGACGTCAACGACAGCACCTGGACAGGGCCGCGGCGGTTCTGTCCGCCGCCGCCCCCTGGGGCAGATGGGGCG